>NZ_JBIBST010000001.1:0-712974 GCF_043077765.1 Streptomyces sp. NPDC015661
GGGGTTGGGGGCGCCCCGGCCCCCCGGGGGCCCGGGCGGGGGGGCGGGGCCCGTGCATCATTCCTGCCCTCCACGGGGGGGGGGGGGGGCGGCGGCGCCCCCCCCGCCCCCACCACCGGGGCTACGGATTACTGCTGGTTGATGCGCTCGTTGATGACCTTGTCGGCCGCCTCGCCGGCCTTCTTGGCGTCCTCACCCTTCAGGACCTTGGTCATGTAGTCCTTGATCGGGTTCGGGGCGGTCTCGACGTTCGCCCAGCCCGGGGTGACCGGGGTGACCTTGCCGGAGGCGGAGGAGGCGGCCATGGCCTCGGCGAAGGAGCCGGCGGCGGGCTTGAACTGCGCGGAGTCGGTGTTCGGAAGCAGCGCGCCCTCGGTGGCGGCGGCGTACTTCGTCATGAACTCCTTGCCGGCGGCGAGGGCCAGCCACTCCTTCGCGAGGTCCTTGTTCTGGGAGCGCTCGGCGATGGCGAGGTTGGAGCCGCCGAGGAAGACGGAGCCCGGCTTGTCGGCGGTCTTGCCCGGGATCGGGAAGTAGCCGAAGTCGGCGGTCTTGCCGGCCTTCTTCATGGCGTCGATGGCGCCGCCGGCCTCCCAGCCGAGACCGATCCAGGACGACACGCCACCCTTGGGGATGACGTCGGTGGACTGCTGCGGGGTCGCCTCGTCCTTGTCCTTCGGAGCGGTGGAGTAGGACGCCAGCTCCTTGTAGAAGTTCATGGCGCTGGCGGCCTCGGGGGAGGACAGGTTGCCCTTCCACTTGTCGCCGTCCTTGACCGCGAGGTCGCTGCCCTCGTCCCAGATGAGGCCGGCGAGGACGTACCAGGACTGGCCCGGCAGGTAGATCGCCTGCGACTTCGGGTCGGAGGCCTTGAGCTTCTTCAGGCCCTCGATCCACTCGGCGCGGGTCTTCGGCGGGGTGACACCGGCCTTCTTGAAGGCGGCCTTGTCGTAGACGACGACGCGGTTGGCGGCGTACCACGGGGCGGAGTAGAGCTTGCCGTCCAGCTCGTTGGAGGCGACCATGCCCTTGTTCCAGGCGTCGTAGCCGAGCTTGGCCTTGTCGCCGGACAGGTCGGCGAGACCGCCGGTGACCGCGTAGCCGGCGGTCTGCGTGTTGCCGAGCTCCAGGACGTCCGGCGGGGTGTCCTCGGAGAGGGCGGTGGTGACCTTCTCCTGGATGCCGTTCCAGATCTGCTTCTCGACCTTGACCTTGACGCCCGGGTGCTTGGCCTCGAAGGCCTTGTTCACCTCGGCCATCCAGGCGTCCGGCGCGGAACCGTCCATGACCCAGACGGTCAGGGTCTTGTTGCCCCCGGCCGTCGCCTTGCTGCCGTCCTTGCCGTTGTCCGTGTCCGAACCACACGCAGCGATGGAGACCATCATGCCCGCGACGCCGATCGCCGCGATGAGCTTGCGCTTCACGCCACCCTCCTCAGGGATGCCTGCAACCCCTGCCCACCGCGCGAAGACATACGTCAGGTAGTGCTCGTGGGGCTGGGACCTGGTCTTTAATGGTTTAGACCAGTACCCGGAGCTTGGCCTAGACCTTTAGGGGTGTCAAGGGTGTATAAGAAGGGCAGTCGCGTCCGTTATCGGACCGACACCTGAGGGAGGGCGACGACCCGTGACCGGTCCGTGCCACCATGTGAGCCGCGACAGACGGAGGAGCCGGTGACGGCAGCAGCACAGGAGTCGGGAAGGCAGGCCATGGCCACGGACGCGGGCAGTACGGAGACAGAGAGCGGGACACCCACCCGCACCGCGCGCGTGCCCAAGTACTACCGGCTCAAGCGACACTTGCTCGACATGACGGAGACCTTGCCGCCCGGCACCCCGGTCCCGCCGGAGCGCACGCTCGCCGCAGAGTTCGACACCTCGCGCACCACCGTGCGCCAGGCCCTCCAGGAGCTGGTCGTCGAGGGCCGCCTGGAGCGGATCCAGGGCAAGGGCACGTTCGTGGCCAAGCCCAAGGTCTCCCAGGCCCTGCAGCTCACCTCGTACACGGAGGACATGCGGGCCCAGGGCCTGGAGCCCACGTCACAGCTCCTCGACATCGGGTACGTCACGGCCGACGACACCCTCGCCGGACTGCTCGACATCTCGGCCGGCGGCCGGGTGCTCCGCATCGAGCGCCTGCGTCTCGCGAGCGGCGAGCCGATGGCGATCGAGACCACCCACCTGTCGGCGAAGCGCTTCCCCGCGCTGCGCCGCTCGCTGGTGAAGTACACCTCTCTGTACACGGCGCTGGCCGAGGTCTACGACGTGCACCTCGCCGAGGCCGAGGAGACCATCGAGACCTCCCTCGCCACCCCGCGCGAGGCCGGACTGCTCGGCACCGACGTGGGCCTGCCGATGCTGATGCTCTCCCGCCACTCCCTGGACGCCCAGGGCGAGCCGGTGGAGTGGGTACGGTCCGTCTACCGCGGCGACCGGTACAAGTTCGTGGCGCGCCTGAAGCGCCCCAACGGCTGAGGTCCACACCTCTCGTACGGCACGGACGGCCGCACCCCGGCGGGGGGTGCGGCCTCCGGCGTTTCCGGGGGCCGCCACGGAGGCCGGGCGGAGGCCGGGCGGACGCCTCCCGGGGGCCGACAGATACCGAACGGGGGCCGAGCGGAGGCCACCCGGGCGCCGAGCAGAGACCGAACGGGGCCCGAGCAGAGACCGAACGGGGCCCGAGCAGAGGCCGAGCGGAGGCCTCCCGGGGGCCGACAGAGACCGAACGGGGGCCGAGCGGAGGCCACCCGGGCGCCGAGCAGAGACCGAACGGGGCCCGCGCCGAGGCCGAACGGGGCCCGCGCCGAGGCCGAACGGAGCCCACGCAGAGACCGAACGGGGCCCGAGCAGAGACCGAACGGGGCCCGCGCAGAGACCGAACGGGGCCCGCGCAGAGGCCGTACGGGGACGTGACGGGCTCCCGGCACCTTCCGCCTGGCAGGAACGTGACGCCTCCCGGAAACCCCCTGGTCGGCGGCGCGCGAAGGCCCGTGGCACGCACTGGCCCCTAGCGGCCACGCGGTTGGCGCCAGCCGTTTTCCGGTGACAGGGCACCCCCGGCAGGCCAGTCTTGGACCTGTCGAAGCCGCCCGGCAGAGCCCGGGAGCGGCCCCGGGGAACCACCCCCGCGACCCCCACTCCGCACCGTCCAGGAAGGCAGCCCCGCCATGCCCAGCAGCGCCCGTTTCGCCACGTTCGCCCGCGTTCAGCTCCGTGCCGTCGTCGCCCTGGCCGTCCCCGCCGCGGCCGCGCTGACGCTGGTCCTGGCGACCCAGCCGGCGCCCGCCGGGACCGTCGCCGTCACCGCCTCCGACACGACCGGCACCGTCCAGCCCGGCGACGGCAACGACGGCTTCTCCTGGGGCTGATCCCCATCTACCTCATCGGCGTCTCGATGAGGGCACCGGACGACGACCCCGCACCGGACACCGACCCCCCACCGGCCCCGTCCGCCGCACGACTCGTCGAGACGCTGCACCGCGTCGCCCGGCCGCAGGACCGCTTCGAGTCCGCCCGGGCCCTGGTCCTCGACCGGACGGTCCGCCTGGCCCTGTACATCCGGGGCCCCGACGAGATCGAGGCCGTCGGCCACGCGCTGCTGCTCTGCCGGCTCCTCCTCGGCCACTCCCCCGAGCTCGCCCGCCACCGCATCGCGGACTTCCGGCTCCTCTGACGCCCCCACCGCGCAGGAGCCCCCCACCTCCGAAGCCCTTCAAGGAACCCCCATGCCCAGGGCCCGTCCCAGCGTGTCCGTCATCATCCCCAACTACAACTACGAGAAGACCCTGCGCGCCTGTCTCACCTCGGTCTTCGCCCAGACCCACGCCCCGCTCGACGTCATCGTCGTGGACGACGCCAGCACCGACCGGTCCCGGGACATCGCCCGCGAGTTCGACGTCGTCCTCATCGCCAACCCCCACAACCGCGGGGTGTCCGCCGCCCGGAACATGGGGGCCGCCGCCGCACGCGGCGAGGTCCTCTTCTTCCTCGACTCCGACACCGCCCTGCACCCCGAGGCCCTGGCGAACGCCGCCGACCTGCTCGCGGACGACCCCGGCCTCGGCTGTGCCCACGGCGTCCTCGACCCCGAACCGCTCTTCGACGACGGGCCCGTGGAGCGCTACCACGCCCTGCACGCCCACTTCTGGCGCCGGCGTGCCGCCGGCGAGGTCCGCACCGCCTTCTTCGCCCTCGGCGCGATCCGCAGGAAGGTCTTCGAGGAGACCGGTCCCTTCGACGAGAACCTCCGGGACTCCGAGGACGTGGAGTACAGCGGCCGGCTCGTGCGGACGCACCGCATCCTGATGAGCGAGGCGATCCGCGGCCGCCACGACGACGTGGACCGGCTCGGGGCGATGCTCTCGGAGCAGTACCGGCGCTCCCAGCTGCTGATCGCGGCGCTCGGGCAGATGCGGGAGGGCGGCCTCACCGCCAACCGGCCGCTCGGCGTCCTCGCCGCCGCGCTGACCCTCCCCACCCTGCCGCTCGGCCTGCTCTCCCCCTGGCTGCTGCTCGTCCCCGCCCTCTGCGCGCTGCTCTTCGCCTGCGCCGATCCGGGCCTGAGCCGCTTCGCGCTGCGGACCCGGGGGCCGGGTTTCCTCCTGTACTTCACCGCCGTCCACTTCGTGCTGCACCAGGCGATCGTCCTCGGCGCGGCCCGCGGCGCCGTCCGCTGGCTCACCGAGCCGGACTTCGGCCCGAGCGTGCGCCGCCGGGCCGTCCCCGCCGCCCCCACCACCTCCGTATGACCACCCGTACGACCCTCCCCACAGGAGTACGTCCATGGCCACGCCCACGCTCACCGGCCGAGAGGCGCCGGCGGTCCGTCCGCCGGTCTCCCGTCCGCCCGGTCGCCTCGCCGACCTCACCGCCCTCGTCCGCCCAGGACAGTGGACGAAGAACCTGGTCGTCGTCCCCCTCGGCCTGCTCGGCGCCCCCCACCTCGACGGCGGCGCGCTCGGCGGCACCCTCGCCGCGATCGCCGTCTTCACCCTCGCGTCCGCGCTGATCTACCTGGTCAACGACATCGGCGACCGGGACCGCGACCGGCGCCATCCGGAGAAGCGGCACCGGCCGATCGCCGCCGGCCGGATCGGGGTCGGCACGGCCGTGGCGTTCGCCGCCGGCCTCGCGCTGCTCCTCGCGGCGACGGTCGGACTGACCGTCGCCACCGGCGCCACCGCGCCCGCCGACTGGTGGCCGGTCGCCGCGTACGTCGCGCTGAACGCCGCGTACAGCAGGGGACTCAAGCACGTGCCGCTGCTCGACGTGTTCATCGTCGCGCTCGGGTTCGTGCTGCGGCTCGCCCAGGGCTGTCTGGCCTCCGGGAACCCGGTGCCCAGCTGGCTCGCACTCGGGGTGTTCACGCTCTGCCTGCTGCTGATCCTCGGGAAGCGGCGGCACGAGATGGCCGTCGGCGGGGTGCTGCACCGGCCCGCGCTGCGCGGCTACACGGTCGGCTTCCTCGACCAGCTGCTCGGCTTCACCGCCGTCCTCGCTGCGGTGAGTTACGTGCTGCACGTGCAGGCCAGTCCGGTCTTCGGCACGCACGCGCCGCTCGTCGCCGTGCTCACCGCGCCCTTCGCGCTCTTCGGCCTCGCCCGCTACCTCCAGCTGATCGTGGTCGACGCGGGCGGCGGCAACCCCTCGCGGGCCCTGTTCGCCGACCGGATGACCGTGACCAACGCGCTGCTCTGGTCGGGGATCCTCGCCGCCGCGTGGCTGCTCGACCGGCTCGGCCGATGACCACGGCCACCGCTCCCCGGCCCGGCGGCGCACGACTCCCGCGCCTGCTGCGGATCCTGTTCCCGCTCGCCGTCGTCACGGGCATCGGCTTCGCCCTGTACGGCCGGGCCGGCGAGCTCGCCGCACTCGTCCTGCGGCCCGGCTCCGTCCCGTACCTCCTGCTCGCCCTCGCCGCCAACGCCGTCGCCGTCCTGTTCACCATGGCCACCTGGCGCGGCCTGCTCACCGACCTCGGGCCGCGGCTGCCCGGCCGGACCACCACCCGGATCTACTTCACCTCCTACCTCGGCAAGTACGTGCCGGGAGCGGTCTGGGGCGTGCTCGCCCAGCTGCGGATGGCCGGCGCCGCCGGGGTGCCCGCACCGGTCGTGCTCGCCGTCTTCCTGCTCAACCTGATCGTCGCCGTCCTCACCGGCCTCGCCGTCGGACCGCTCTCCGCGCCCTGGACGCTCGGTGCCGGGGCCTGGTGGCTGGTGCTGCCCGGCACGGTCACCCTGCTGCTCGTCGTGCAACCGCGACTGCTCAACAGCCTGGCCGCCGGAGCCGCCCGGCTGGCCCGGCGGCCCGCGCCGCAGGCCCGGGCGAGCGCCCGGGGGGTGCGCCGGGCGCTCGCCGCCGCCACCGCCTCCTGGGCGGTGTCCGGACTGCATCTGTGGGCGCTCGCCGTGATGCTCGGCGCCCCGCCGTGGACCGCGCTGCCGGTCTGCGTGGGCGGATTCGCCCTGGCCACCGCCGCCGCGAGCCTCGTGGTCGTCCTGCCGGACGGCTGGGGCGCCCGCGAGGCCCTGCTGCTGCTCTCGCTGACCGCCGTCCTGCCCTGGCAGGAGGCGACCGCGGCCGCCGTGGCCAGCCGGGTGGTCTGCACGCTCAGCGAGGTCCTGGTCGGCGGCGCCGCCCTGCTCCTCACCCTGCCCCGCCGCTCCCCCCACGTCCCCCACGTCCCCCACTCACGCGAAGGAATCCCGTGTCCGGTCAGCTCTACACCGTCGACGACTGCGAGTCGCTGACGACCAAGCAGGTCCACGGCCTGTACAAGGACCACGTCAACAAGAGCCAGGTCTCCCTGATGACCTCCTTCGGCTTCGGCCAGGAGCTCGTCGAGAGCGCCGAGGGCGTCTGGATCACCCAGCGCGACGGCCGTCGCGTCCTCGACTTCACCGGCGGCGTCGGCGTCCTCAACCACGGCCACAACCACCCGCGGATCCTCGCCGCCCGGCAGCGCTTCCAGGAGCGCAGGAGCATGGAGGTCCACAAGACCTACTTCTCGCCGTACATCGCGGCCCTCGGCCACAACCTGGCGGAGCTGCTGCCCGGCGACCTGAACATGTCGTTCTTCCCCAACTCCGGTGCGGAGGCGGTCGAGGGCGCGGTCAAGCTGGCGTACAAGTACCACGGCGGCCGGCGCTCCCGGGTGCTGCGGGCCGACATCTCCTTCCACGGCAAGCTGCTCGGCTCGGGCAGCCTGACCGGCCAGAACGCGTCGACGTTCCAGTTCCCCGGCATCCCCGGGGTGGAGATCTTCCGGTACGGGGACCTGGACTCCGTACGGAAGCTGGTGGCCGAACTCCGTACTGCCAAGGGCGAGTCCGACGTGTACGCGATCCTCATCGAGCCGCTGTCGGCGTCCACGATGAACGAGTGCTCGGAGGAGTTCCTGCGGGGCCTGCGGGAGCTGTGCACGGCCGAGAACATCGTGCTGCTCTTCGACGAGATCTACACCGGCTGGGGCAAGACCGGCACCCTCTTCCACTTCATGCGGTACGAGGGTCTGGTCCCCGACATCCTCACCACCTCGAAGTCCTTCGGCGGCGGCAAGTCCTCCATCTCCGCGTTCGTCGCCCGCGAGCCGGTCTTCCGCAAGGCCTACGACAACCTCACGGACGCCCTGCTGCAGTCGACGTCCACCACCTACTACGGCTTCGGCGAGGAGGCGGTCACCGCCATCGAGGCGGTCAACGTGGCCGTCGAGGACGACTATCCGGCCCGCGCCCGGGCCATCGAGCGGATCCTCGCCCCCGGTCTGGAGCGGATCGCGAAGGAGTACCCGGACGTGGTGGCCGAGGTCCGCGGCCACGGCGCGCTGCACGGCGTCTTCCTGCACAAGGGCCCGAAGATCCTGGAGCTGGTGACGAAGCTGGTGCCGGGCGCGATGACGAAGGACCCGCGCTTCCGCACGAAGCTCATCACCTCGTCGGTGGTCAACGCCCTGTACCGGGACCACGGCATCTACACGTACTACACGCTCAACGGCGACAACCCGCTGATGGTCGCCCCCTCGCTGGTCGCCGAGGAGCACGAGGTCGAGTTCTTCCTGGACTGCCTCGACAAGACCCTGGCCCAGGGTCTGCCCCGTCTGCTCACCCGTTTCGTCAAGGAGAAGGTGTCGTCGCTGTGGTAGAGCGCGTCGTGGTCACCGGCGGTGCCGGAATGCTCGGTTCGACCCTGATCGAGCGGCTGCTCGACGAGGGCCGGCAGGTGCACTGCGTGGACCTGCGGGCCCCGCGCACGGAGCACCCGCACCTCACGCACACGGTCTCGGACGTCCGGGACACCGTGGCGATGAAGCGGGTCACGGCGGACGCCGACGTGGTGGTGCACTGCGCCGCCGCCCTGCCCAGCTACCCGGCGGACACCATCCGCTCGGTGATCGTCGGCGGGACGGAGGCCGTCCTGACGGCCGCCGAGGCGAACGCCGTGCCCAGGGTCGTGCACATCTCCTCGACCGCCGTGTACGGACTGCCGAAGGCGGTGCCGACCCCGGAGGAGTACCCGCGCGAGCCCGTCGACACGTACAGCGCCGCGAAGGCGGAGGCCGAGGAGGTCGCGGAGCGCTTCCGGGGCCGGGAGATGTGCGTGCCGGTCCTGCGGCCCAAGACCTTCCTCGGGCCCGGCCGGATGGGGCTCTTCGCGATGCTCTTCGAGTGGGCCGAGGAGGGCCGGAACTTCCCCGTCCTCGGCCGGGGCGACGTCCGCATCCAGATGTTCGACGTGGCCGACCTGGTCGACGCGGTCGTCACCGCGATGGCGGCGCCCGCCGAGCGGGCCGACGACACCTTCAACCTCGGCGCCACCGAATTCGGCACGATACGCGAGGACTTCCAGGCCGTCCTGGACGCGGCCGGGCACGGCAAGCGGGTCCGCTCGCTGCCCGCGAGGCCCGCCCTCGCCGCGCTCAGCCTGCTCCAGCGCTCCGGGCTCTCCCCCGTCTACGGACGCCTGCTCCACAAGCTCCTCGACGACAGCTTCGTCTCCACGGACAAGGCGAGGGACGTCCTCGGCTTCCGGCCGAAGCACTCCAACCAGGACGCGATCCTGCGCACCTTCGCCTGGTGGCGCGAGCAGCAGCGCACCGCCGGCGCCCGCCCCGCGAAGAAGAGCGAGGGCGTCACCAGCGTCGAACCGTGGCGGCAGGGAGCCCTCTCCCTCGCCAAGGTCCTCTTCTAGGAGAACCCGCATGACCCTCCCCCTGGTCTCCGTCATCGTCCCCAACTACAACTACGGCCGCTCCATCGGCCTGTGCGTCGAGGCCGCCCTCGCCCAGACGTACCCGAACATCGAGGTCCTCGTCGTCGACGACTGCTCCACCGACGACTCCGCGGCGATCGCCGCCACGGCCGGCGCCCGGGTGGTCTCCACCGGCGTCAACAGCGGGGTCGCGGTCGCCCGCAACCTCGGCGCGGAGCTCTCCTCCGGCGAGATCCTCGTCTTCCTCGACTCCGACGTGGCCATGCACCCCGACGCGGTCGCCAGGTCCGTCGAACTCCTCGCCTCCGGGCAGGGGTACGGGGCGATCTGCGGCACCTACGAGCCGGAGCCGCTCATCCGGGACAGCCTGATCGAGGAGTACCGCTCGCTCCAGCAGTACTACCTGCTGCTGAAGTCCGAGGGAGTCATCGACACCGTCCACACCGCGATCCTCGCCATGCCCCGGCGGGTCTTCGACGAGGTGGGGCCGTTCAACCCGATCCTGCGGCACACCGAGGACCAGGACTACGGCCGCCGGATCTCCGAGCGGTACACGGTCCTCAGCTCCCTGGAGGTGCGCGGCCGGCACGACCACGACGACACCGTACGGATCGTCCTCGACAAGGTCTTCGCCCGCGCCCGGCTCGCCGTGCCCCTCATCCTCGGCCGGCGCCACCTCCAGGGCGGCTTCGTCACCGGACCGCGCGCGGGCGCCAGCCTCGCCGCGCCCCTGACGGTCGCCGCGCTGGCCGCGCCCCTGCTGTGGGGGGCGGCGTGGGCGCTGCTTCCGCTCGCCCTGTTCCTGCTCGGCGTCGGCGGCGACCTGGACATGTACCGGGAGGTGCGGCGGCACCGGGGGCGGCTGTTCCTCGGCTACTTCGTGGCGGTCAACTTCCTGGTGAACCTGACGGTGTTCGCGGCGATCGGGGTCGCGGGCGTGCAGTGGCTGTGCTCGAAGCGGTTCCGGCACCTGTACGACCCGCAACCGCGGCCGGACCTGCGCCGCAGGCCCGTGGGTGCCGACCATGGCTGACACGCTCGCGCCGGAGAAGGCCGCGACCGTGCGGTCCCGGCGGCACCGGCTCGTCCTCGGCATCGCCCTGGCCTGGCTCGTGCTCCTCCTCGTGGAGTGGGCCGCGGACGGCCGGATCTGGCTCGGCCACCTCGTCGGCATCGTCCCGCCGGCCGTCTTCGCCCTGGTGCCGCTCGGCCTCGCGGCCCTCGCCCCGCTCGCCCGGGGCACCGCCCGGTGGGGGACCCTCGCCGCGGCCGCGTCGGCCCTGCTCCTGGGCTTCGGGCAGTCGGGGCTCGACCCGGCGGCGCTGTGGCGGGCGGAGCCCCGGCCCGGCCCGGACGCCGTACGGGTCTTCGCCTGGAACACCAACTCGTGGAACCAGCTCCTCGGCACCCAGGACCACTTCTACGCCTTCCTGAAGGCGAAGGACGCGGACGTGTACCTGCTGCACGAGTACCAGCACGTCACCGCCGACCGGAAGGAGAAGCTGCCGGTCGACGACCTGGCGCGGCTGCACCGGGAGTTCCCCGGCTACCAGGTCGCGGTCCGGGGCGAGCTGGTGACGCTCTCCCGCTTCCCGATCCTGCGGCAGCCGGCCGTGGGCCCGGCGCGGGAGGTGCCGCCCGGCGCGGACTGGCCGACCGAGTACCGCGCGAACAAGGTGCTGCGGACGGACGTGCTGGTCAGGGGCCGCGCGGTGTCCTTCTACAACGTGCACATGCCGGTGTGGAACAGCATGCCGGACGGCCTCCTCTCCACCGCCTTCTACCGCCACATGCGGGAGCGGTTCGCCCCGCGCCGGGCCCAGTACGAGGGCCTGGAGGCCGACCTCGCGGCCAACCGGAACCCGGTGGTGGTGGCCGGCGACTTCAACGCGACGGCCGCGATGTCGGACCTCGACCCGCTCCGGGAGCGCCTCGCCGACGCGGCGGAGGTGAGCACCGACCCGTACCCGACGAGCTGGGAGGAGGGCGGCTGGAAGCCCTTCTGGCGGACGGACTGGGCGTTCACGGGGAACGGGGCACGGGCCGAGCGCTACGAGTTCGGCACTCCCGAGAAGCTGTCCGACCACGCCGTGCAGGACCTGTGGGTGTCGCTGCCGGGGAGTGGATGACGGCGATGGTCCTGTCCTGCGCCCTCGGCTGGGCGGTGTTCCTCGCCCTGCACCTCGCGCTCAACGGCCGCTGGTGGCCGTGGCTCGCGGTCTCGCTCCTTCCGCCGGTCACGCTCGCCCTCGTCCCGCTCGCGCTGCTCGCCGCCGCCGCGGTCACCGGCGGCCGGCTCGCGGCGGCGCTCGCCACGGGCTGCCTGCTCGCGGCCTGGCCGCAGAACGGGATCAACCTGCGGGGGCTGCGCCGCCGGGCCGCCGGGGAGGAGGGGCTGCGGCTCGTGTCCTGGAACACCCAGCACTGGAACCAGGGCGGCGACCCCGACCGCTTCTACGCCTTCCTGCGCTCGCTCGACGCCGACGTGTACGTCCTCCAGGAGTACCTGAACGGCTTCGAGGGCGGCGAGGTCTGGGACATCGACGACGAGGAGCGGCTGCGGGCCGCGTTCCCGCGCCACCACCTGGCCGTCGACAACAACTCCGTGACGCTGTCCCGGTTCCCGCCCGCCGGGCCGCCCGTGCCCGTCGGCGCCTGCTCGCTCCGGGTGGACCTGCGGGTCGGGCACGGCGTCCTGTCGACGTACAACGTGCACATCCCGGTCCAGCTCACGGTGATGAACCCGCTGCGGCCGGCCTTCCTCCGGGACATGCGGCGCCGGGCGGCGGCCCGCGACCGGGAGTACGCGGCGCTCGTCGCCGACCTGCGGTCCAACCCGCACCCGGTCCTGGTGACCGGGGACTTCAACACCAGCGCCGCCATCGGCGACATCCGCCGGATGCCCCGGGCGCTGCGCGACGCGATCGGCGTCTGCCGCTCGGTCCTGCCGGCCAGCTGGAACGCCCGCGCGCGGCTGCGGCTCTGGCGGATCGACTGGGCGTTCACCGGCGGCGGCGCCCGGGTCGGCTCGTACCGCTTCCGCGACGCGGAGGGGCTCTCCGACCACCGGGTCCAGGAACTGACCGTCACCGTTTGAGAGAGGGAAGAACCCATGGAGTACACGAACCTGGGCGGCCCCGAGGGTCCCCGCGTGTCCACGCTGTGCCTCGGCACCCTGCCGTTCGGCACCCGGATCGACGAGGCCGCGGCCTTCGCCGTCCTGGACCGCTTCCACGAGGCCGGCGGCACCTTCATCGACACCGCGAACACGTACGCCTTCTGGGAGCCGGGCGCGACCGGCGCCGAGTCCGAGCTGCTCATCGGCCGCTGGCTGCGCAGCCGGGGCGTCCGGGACGAGATGGTCCTCGCCACCAAGGTCGGCGCGCTGCCGGATCCGCCGGGCTCGGCCTGGCCGGAGTGCGCGGAGGGCCTGTCGGCGCCGGTGATCCGCCGCCAGGTGGAGGAGAGCCTGCGGAACCTGGGCACGGACCGGATCGACCTGTACTACGCGCACATCGACGACCGGAGGACGCCGGTCGCCGAGACGATGGGCGCCTTCGGCGAGCTGGTGGACGTCGGGAAGATCGGCCGGGCCGGCTGCTCGAACTTCGCGGCCTGGCGGATCGAGGAGTCGCGGGGTGCCGCGGCCGCCGCCGATGTGCCGGACTACGCGGCCGTGCAGCAGCGGTACACGTACCTCCGGCCGCGCCCCGGCGCGGAGTTCGGGGTGAACCCGCACGCCTCGGAGGAGCTGCTCGACTACCTGGGGACGCGGCCCGAGCTGACGTTCACGGCGTACACGACCCAGCTGACGGGGGCGTACACGGATCCGGGCAAGGAGATCCCGGAGCAGTACCGGCACGCGGGTTCGGAGCGGCGCCTGAAGGTGCTCGCCGAGGTCGCGGCGGAGCTCGGGGTGACCGCGAACCAGGTGGTCCTGGCCTGGGCCCTGGGCGGCGAGCTGCCCGTCCTGCCGGTCGTCGGGGCGAGTGCGCCGGGGCAGCTGGACGAGGCGCTCGGCGCGGTGGGGCTGGGGCTGGACGAGGAGCTCAGGAAGCGGCTCGACGATGTGGACTGAGCGGGTACGGACCGCGGCGCTGCGGCACCGGGCGGCGGTCGGGGCGGTGTGGCTGCTCGTGCTGCTGCTCGGCGGGGCGGTGGCGGTGCTCGGTCTGGGGCGCCTCGACCAGTCGTTCACGGCCTCGGGCGGGCCGGGCCACCGGGCGAACCAGAAGATCCAGGAGCGGTACGGGAACGGGGCCGCGGTCGCCCCGCTGGTGGCGGTCGTGACCTGGCCGGCGGCGAGAAACCCACGGGCCTTCGCGGATGCTCTGGAGCGCTCGGCGGGGCCGGGCGCCCGGACGGTCTCGTACGCCGGGACCGGCGAGGAGGGGTTCCTCGGCGCGGACGGCCGGACCGCGTACGCGCTGGTGTACCCGGCGGCCGGGAAGCCGGACCTGGCGGGTCTGACGGCCGTCGAGGAGGCGGCGGTCCAGCTCCGCGCGGGGCTGCGCTCGGCGCTCCCCGAGGCCCGGGTCGAGGTGACGGGGGTGCTGCCGCTCCAGCACGACAGCGCGCTGGCGGGGCCGGGCCCGGTGGCCCTCGGGGCGAAGGCGGCCTGCGCGCTCGGGCTGCTCCTTGTGCTCGTCCTGGCGTTCCGCTCGCCGCTCGGGGTCCTGGCGCCGCTGCTGCTCGCGGCCGTGACCTCGGTGGGGGCGCTCGTCCTGGTGGAGGCGGTGGCGGGCTTCACCGAGATCGGCTTCGTCGTGGTGTACCTGGTGCCGGTGACGGCGCTCGTGGTCGCGGTGCACCGCTGGGCGCAGCCGCCGGGGCCGTCCGCCGCCCGGTCGGCGGTGACGGGCGGGGCGGCGGGCGCGGCGGCCTGCGCGGTTCTGGCGCTGTTCCCGGCGGCGTTCCTGCGGTCGGTCGGGGTGGCGGGGCTCGCGGTCTGCGCGGTGGGCACGGCGGCGGCCCTGACCCTGGCGCCGGTGCTGCGGTCGGTGGCGGCCGTTCCGGGTCCCGTACGGAAGGCCCGTGCGCTCCCGGCTCCGCTCACCGCCGTCGGTCTCGTCCTCCTCGTGCTCCTCACCGGCGCGGCCACGCAGCTGCGGGTCGGCAATCCGGAGGCCCGTGCCCTGGTGGCGGGCGGGCCGGCCCGGGACGGTCTGGACCGGCTGACGGCGGCCGGGGTGCCGTCGGGGGTGCTGAACCCGCTGGAGGTGCTCGTCCCCGAGCGCGCGGACGCGCGGGCGGTGGCCGCCCGGGCGGCGCGGGTCCCGGGGGTGCTGCTCGCGGCGGCGCCCGCCGCGTGGCAGCGCTCCGGGTCCGCCCTGGTGGTGGTCGTCCCGGAGGGGGAGCCGATGACGGCGGCCGGGGCCGGGACGGTGACGGCGCTGCGGTCGGCGCTCGCGGACTCGGGCGCCGAGGTGGGCGGTTCGGGTGTGGTGGACCGCGATCTGGTGGACGGGGTGTACGGGCTGCTGCCGTACGCGGTCCCGACGGCGGCCCTGGCGGCTCTCGGGGTGCTGGCCCGGCGGCTGGGGCGGGGCCCGGCGGCGCGGGCGGTGCTTGCCGGGCTGCTCGCGGCGGGCGCGTCGGCGGGGGCGCTCGTGGTGCTGTGGCAGTGGGGTCCGGCGGGGACCGGCGCGGTGACGGGCTGGGTACCGCTGGTGGTGGGCGCCTTCGCGTTCTGCGTGTCCCTGGAGCGGTCGGCGGCCTCGGCGGCGGGCGGGCCGGGGTGGGCCGGTCCGGTGGCGGCGGGCGCGGGCGCGCTCGCGGTCCTTGCGGTGGGGATCGGCCCGCAGGTCGAACTCGCCCTGCTGGTGTCGGGGTTCGCGGCGGGTGCGGTGGTGGACGCGCTGGGCGCCGTACCCGCGGGGCCTCACCCGGGAGTTCACCACGATTGGTCTAGACCTAGACACCCCCTCCCCTCTAGCATCGTCGACCGCGATCACGAGTTCGAACGGTCGCACCACGGAAGGTGACGAGGGGGAGATACCTGATGCTGGAGGCGCTCGGCATAAAGGAGTCGACGGAGGCCGTCTACCGCCTGCTCCTGGAGCGGCCCGAGTACGACGTGACGGACATGGCGGAACATCTGGGCCGCCCCGAGCCGGAGGTCCGCGAGGCGCTCGCCTGTCTCGCGGACCTCAAGCTCGTCCTCATGGACGACTCCTCGGGCGAGGTCGAACCCTTCAGCCCGGACGTCGGCTTCTCGTTCCTGCTCTCCCGCGCCGAGGCCGAACTGAGCAAGCGCAAGCGCCAGGTCGAGCAGGCGGGCAGGGCGGTGGCCGGCATCCTCGCCTCGTACGCGGACTGCCCCGAACCGGGCGTCCGGCACGACCTCGTGGACCGCATCACCGGACTCGACACCGTCCGCGAACGACTGGAGGACCTCGCCGCGAACGCCCGCACCGAGTGCCTCTCGCTGCTGCCCGGCGGCGCCCAGCTCCCCGACACGATGGACGCGAGCCAGCCGCTCGACCAACTCGCCCTGGAACGCGGGGTGAAGATCCGCTCGATCTACCAGGAGAGCTTCCGCAACGACCCGCCGACCGTCGACTACGTGCGCTGGTACTGCGACCTCGGCGGCGAGGCACGGACCGTGCCCGTCGTCCCGATGCTCATGGTGATCGTCGACCGCGAGGCCGCGCTCGTGCCCGTCGACCCGGAGGACGGGCGCGCCGGCGCCCTGGAAGTGCGCAGCCCCGGCCTCGTCCACGCACTCGTGGTGCTCTTCGACCGGCTGTGGGACGCGGGCACCCCCTTCGGCGAGGCCCCGCGCCGCGACGCGCACGACCTCTCGCCGCAGGAGCGGGAGTTGCTGATGCTCCTCGGCATCGGCTGCACGGACGACATCGCGGCCCGGCGGCTCGGGGTCTCGCTGCGGACGGTCCGCCGGATGAGCTCGGAGCTGATGAACCGGCTGGGCGCCCGCAGCCGTTTCGAGGCGGGCGTACGCGCGGCCAAGGAGGGCTGGCTCTGAAGAATCACTTCCGTTATGCGGACAGGGGTTCCCAGCAACGGAGCCGTCCCCTAGATTTCCCCAGCATTACCGAGGTGATCAGTGAGGGGACGCAATCGCCATGTCAGAAGCGTCAGATGTGACACAAGGGAAACAACCGACCATCACCCCCGTGCGGGTGGTGATCGCGCTCTGTCTGTTCGCCCCGTTCGTGGCGATGCTCTGGGTGAGCTCCTACGCGAAGGCCGAACCGCTCTTCGCCGGCATCCCGTTCTTCTACTGGTACCAGATGCTCTGGGTGCTGATCTCCACGGCGCTCACCATGATCGCGTACAAGCTGTGGCAGCGGGACCAGCGCGCCCGCAAGGGAGGTGACGCACGATGAAGGACGTCTCCGGAGTGAACGGCGTGGCGCTCGGCGTCTTCGTCTTCTTCTTCCTGGCCGTCACGGTCATGGGCTTCCTGGCCGCGCGCTGGCGCAAGGCCGAGAACGAGCACAGCCTCGACGAATGGGGCCTGGGCGGCCGCTCGTTCGGCACCTGGGTGACCTGGTTCCTGCTCGGCGGCGACCTCTACACGGCGTACACCTTCGTCGCCGTCCCCGCGGCCATCTACGCGGCGGGCGCGGCCGGCTTCTTCGCCGTCCCGTACACGATCCTCGTGTACCCGCTGATCTTCACCTTCCTGCCGCGCCTCTGGTCGGTCTCGCACAAGCACGGATACGTCACCACGTCCGACTTCGTGCGCGGCCGCTTCGGCTCCAAGGGCCTGTCCCTGGCGGTGGCGGTCACCGGCATCCTCGCCACCATGCCGTACATCGCGCTCCAGCTCGTGGGCATCCAGGCCGTCCTGGACGTGATGGGCGTCGGCGGCGGCGAGGACACCAACTGGTTCGTGAAGGACCTGCCGCTGCTGATCGCCTTCGGCGTCCTGGCCGCGTACACCTACTCGTCCGGCCTGCGCGCCCCGGCGCTCATCGCCTTCGTCAAGGACACCCTGATCTACATCGTCATCGCGGTGGCGATCATCTACATCCCGATCAAGCTCGGCGGCTTCGACGAGATCTTCACCAAGGCGGGCGAGGCCTACGCGACCGTCAACCCGGCCACCGGCAAGCCGAAGGGCGCCCTCGTGCCCGGCGAGGCCGGCCAGTGGACGTACGCGACGCTCGCGCTCGGCTCGGCCCTCGCGCTCTTCATGTACCCGCACTCCATCACGGCGACCCTGTCGTCCCGGAGCCGGAACGTCATCCGCCGCAACACCACCATCCTGCCGCTGTACTCGCTGATGCTGGGCCTGCTCGCGCTGCTCGGCTTCATGGCGATCGCCGCCGGCATCAAGGTCAAGAACGGCCAGCTCGCCATCCCGCAGCTCTTCGAGACCATGTTCCCGGACTGGTTCGCGGGCGTCGCGTTCGCCGCGATCGGCATCGGCGCGCTCGTCCCGGCCGCGATCATGTCGATCGCCGCGGCCAACCTCTTCACCCGCAACATCTACAAGGACTTCATCAGGAAGGACGCCACCCCGGCCCAGGAGACCAAGGTCTCCAAGCTGGTCTCGCTCCTGGTGAAGGTCGGCGCGCTGGTCTTCGTCCTCACCATGGACAAGACGGTCGCGATCAACTTCCAGCTGCTCGGCGGCATCTGGATCCTGCAGACCTTCCCGGCACTCGTCGGCGGTCTCTTCACCCGCTGGTTCCACCGCTGGGCGCTGCTCGCCGGCTGGGCCGTCGGCATGGTGTACGGCACGGCCGCCGCGTACGGCGTCGCCAGCCCGACCCAGAAGCACTTCGGCGGCTCGGCCGCCGAGATCCCGGGCATCGGCGAGATCGGCTACATCGGCCTCACCGCCTTCGTGCTCAACGTCGTCGTCACCGTCGTCCTGACCTTCGTCCTCAAGGCCGTCAAGGCCCCCGAGGGCGTCGACGAGACCTCTCCGGAGGACTACACGGCGGACGCGGGCGACGCCGGGGTCAAGGACCTCCCGACGGTCGGCGCCGGGGCGCACTGACCCACGGACGCGTCACACAGGGGGCCCGGGAAATTCCCGGGCCCCTTCGCGCGCCCGGGAGGGAGACTGCTCCCCATGGACTTCACGATCAGGGCGGTACGGCCCGAGGAGTACGAGGAGCTCGGTGACCTCACCGGGTTCACCTATCTGAACGACGGGCTGCTGCTGCACGGCGAGGACGACTTCTACCTGGACGTGCTCCGCGACACGGCCCGAAGGGCGCGCGAGAGCGAGGTGCTCGTCGCCGTCGACACCGACGGCGGGATCATCGGCGGGGTGACCTTCGCGGAGGGCGGCACCACCTGGGCGGACATCGCCGTCCCCGGCGAGGCCGAGTTCCGCATGCTCGTCGTCGCTCCGGCGGCCCGCGGCAGAGGCGTCGGAGAAGCCCTCGTACGCGCCTGCGTGGACCGCGCGCGGGCCCTGCCGGGGTGCGCGCGCCTCGTGCTCTCCACGGCCGATCTGATGGTCTCCGCGCACCGGATCTACGAGCGCCTCGGCTTCGTCCGCACCCCCGAACGGGACTGGGAACCGATCCCCGACCACTTGCTACGGACCTACGCCCTGGAGCTGTAGCGCCGGCACCGACACAACATGTGGGGGGTGCCACGAGCGGCGCCCCCCACATGTATGCTCATCCTCGCTGTCGACGCAGGGGAATCCGGCGCGAATCCGGAACTGTCCCGCAACGGTGTGCTTCGTGCGGTTTCGTACGCGGTGAGTCCGAGGACCTGCCGACAGCGCACCCGGTCCGTCCGTTCCGGGTGTCACAGACGTCCGGGCCTCGCGGAGTGGGCCGGTGGACGCGGCGCGCCCACGCGTACGGGTGCCCGCCTGCCCGCCCACCCTCCCGAGGCCCCGAGCCGAGCGAGGGAGAGCCCCCACGTGACCATCGCGCCCGCCGATCCGGCCGCAGCGATCGAGACCGACGGCCCCGGGACCGTACTCCTGCGGACCCTGACCGATCTCACCGCCGACCTCCCGGACACCGACCCCGGCAAGGTCGCCGCCGCCGCCCTCCGCGGCCGCAGCGCCACGTCGGACGAGGCGGAGCTGCGCGAGCTGGCCACCGAGGCGGCCGCCGGCCTCATCGCCGAGGACCCCGCGTACTCCCGGCTCGCCGCCCGGCTCCTCACCATCACCATCGCCGACGAGGCGGCCGGCCAGGGCGCCGTGAACTTCTCGGCCTCCGTCGCCGTCGGCCACCACGAGGGCCTCATCGCCGACCGCACCGCCGAGTTCGTCGCCCGGCACGCCGAGCGCCTCGACGCCACGATCGACCCGGCCGGCGACGACCGCTTCGGCTACTTCGGTCTGCGCACCCTCTACTCGCGCTACCTGCTGCGCCACCCGATCACCCGCAAGGTCGTCGAGACCCCGCAGCACTTCATGCTGCGCGTCGCCGCCGGCCTCGCCGAGGACGACTCGGTCCGCGCCCTGGACGAAGTGACGGCGCTGTACGGCCTGATGAGCCGCCTGGACTACCTGCCGTCCTCCCCCACGCTCTTCAACTCCGGCACCCGCCACCCGCAGATGTCCTCCTGCTACCTCCTGGACTCCCCGCAGGACGAGCTGGACTCCATCTACGACCGCTACCACCAGGTCGCGCGCCTCTCGAAGCACGCGGGCGGCATCGGCCTCTCGTACTCCCGCATCCGCGCCCGCGGTTCGCTGATCCGCGGCACCAACGGGCACTCCAACGGCATCGTGCCGTTCCTGAAGACCCTCGACGCCTCCGTCGCCGCCGTGAACCAGGGCGGCCGCCGCAAGGGCGCCGCCGCGGTCTACCTGGAGACCTGGCACGCGGACATCGAGGAGTTCCTGGAGCTCCGCGACAACACGGGCGAGGACCAGCGCCGTACGCACAACCTGAACCTGGCGCACTGGATCCCGGACGAGTTCATGCGCCGCGTCAACGCCGACGCCGAGTGGTCGCTGTTCTCCCCGGCGGACGTGCCCGAGCTCGTCGACCTGTACGGCGAGGAGTTCGACGCCGCCTACCGCAAGGCCGAGGCGGCGGGCCTGGCCCGCAAGACGATGCCGGCCCGCGACCTGTACGGCCGGATGATGCGGACCCTCGCACAGACCGGCAACGGCTGGATGACGTTCAAGGACGCCTCGAACCGCACGGCCAACCAGACGGCCGAGCCGGGCACGGTCGTCCACTCCTCCAACCTGTGCACCGAGATCATCGAGGTCACCAACGACGGCGAGACGGCCGTCTGCAACCTCGGCTCGGTCAACCTCGGCGCGTTCGTCGTCGGTTCGGACATCGACTGGGAGCGCCTGGACGCCACCGTCCGCACGGCCGTCACCTTCCTCGACCGGGTCGTCGACATCAACTTCTACCCGACCGAGCAGGCGGGCCGCTCCAACGCCAAGTGGCGCCCGGTCGGCCTGGGCGCGATGGGCCTCCAGGACGTCTTCTTCCAGCTGAAGCTGCCGTTCGACTCGGCCGAGGCGCGCGCCCTGTCGACGAAGATCGCCGAGCGGATCATGCTGGCGGCGTACGAGGCGTCCGCGGACCTCGCCGAGCGCAGCGGCCCGCTCCCCGCCTGGGACAAGACCCGCACCGCCCGGGGCGTCCTGCACCCGGACCACTACGACGTGGAGCTGAACTGGCCGGAGCGCTGGGCCGCCCTGCGCGAGCGCGTCGCCGCCGTCGGCATGCGCAACAGCCTCCTCCTCGCCATCGCCCCGACGGCGACCATCGCCTCCATCGCCGGCGTCTACGAGTGCATCGAGCCGCAGGTCTCCAACCTGTTCAAGCGCGAGACGCTCTCCGGCGAGTTCCTCCAGGTCAACTCGTACCTCGTCGACGAGCTGAAGAAGCTCGGCGTGTGGGACGCGCAGACCCGCGAGGCGCTGCGCGACGCCAACGGCTCGGTGGCCGGTTTCACCTGGGTCCCGGCCGAGGTCCGCGAGCTGTACCGCACGGCCTGGGAGATCCCGCAGCGCGGCCTGATCGACATGGCGGCGGCGCGCACCCCGTTCCTCGACCAGAGCCAGTCCCTGAACCTGTTCATGGAGACGCCGACGATCGGCAAGCTGTCGTCGATGTACGCGTACGCCTGGAAGCAGGGCCTGAAGACGACGTACTACCTGCGCTCCCGCCCGGCGACCCGGATCGCCCGCGCCGCCCAGGCCGCCGCCCCGATCCCCGTCCAGCAGGTCGCCGACCCCGACGCGGTCGCCTGCTCCCTCGAAAACCCCGAGTCCTGCGAGGCCTGCCAGTAATGAGCTCCACCGAGAAGAAGAACCTCCTGGACCCGGGCTTCGAGCTCACGCTCCGCCCCATGCGCTACCCGGACTTCTACGAGCGCTACCGGGACGCGATCAAGAACACCTGGACCGTGGAGGAGGTCGACCTCCACTCGGACGTCGCCGACCTCGCCAAGCTCACCCCCGGTGAGCAGCACATGATCGGCCGTCTGGTCGCGTTCTTCGCGACGGGCGACTCGATCGTGGCGAACAACCTGGTCCTGACGCTGTACAAGCACATCAACTCCCCGGAAGCGCGCCTGTACCTCTCGCGCCAGCTCTTCGAGGAGGCCGTGCACGTCCAGTTCTATCTGACGCTCCTGGACACGTACCTGCCCGACCCGGACGACCGCGCGGCGGCCTTCGACGCGGTGGAGAACATCCCGTCGATCCGCGAGAAGGCGCAGTTCTGCTTCAAGTGGATGGACTCGGTCGAGAAGATCGAGAAGCTGGAGACGGCCGCCGACCGCCGCCGCTTCCTGCTGAACCTGATCTGCTTCGCGGCGTGCATCGAGGGCCTGTTCTTCTACGGCGCCTTCGCCTACGTCTACTGGTTCCGCTCCCGCGGCCTCCTCCACGGCCTGGCGACGGGCACCAACTGGGTGTTCCGCGACGAGACGATGCACATGAACTTCGCCTTCGAGGTCGTGGACACCGTCCGCAAGGAGGAGCCGGAGCTCTTCGACGACGCGCTCCAGCAGCAGGTCACGGACATGCTGAAGGAGGCCGTCGAGGCGGAGCTGCAGTTCGGCCGCGACCTGTGCGGTGACGGCCTGCCGGGCATGAACACCGAGTCGATGCGCGAGTACCTCCAGTGCGTCGCCGACCAGCGCCTGCAGCGCCTCGGCTTCCCGCCGGTGTACGGCTCGGAGAACCCGTTCGCGTTCATGGAGCTCCAGGGCGTCCAGGAACTGACCAACTTCTTCGAGCGCCGCCCGTCCGCCTACCAGGTGGCGGTCGAGGGCTCGGTGGACCTGGACGAGGACTTCTAACCGGTACGCGAAAGGGCCCCGCACTCGTCGAGTGTGGGGCCCTTCTCCGTGTCTACGGGAACGTCACTCGTTCGGGACGACCGGGTAGCGCGGCGTGCCCTCTTCCATCTGGCGGAGGGCGTCCTTGCGGTCGCGCTTCGACAGCTTGTCGATGTAGAGGAAGCCGTACAGGTGGTCCGTCTCGTGCTGGAGGCAGCGGGCGAAGTAGCCGGTGCCGCGGACCTTGATCGGGTTGCCCTTCAGGTCCTGGCCGGTGACCTCGGCGTAGTCCGGGCGGGCCAGCTCGGCGTACGCGGTCGGGACCGACAGGCAGCCCTCGTTCGAGTCGTCGAGGTGTCGCTGGTCGGCCGGCAGGTCGACGAGGACCGGATTGATCACGTGGCCGACGTGACGCCTGCCCTCGTCGTCCATGCAGTCGTAGACGAAGACCTTGAGGTCGACGCCGATCTGGTTGGCGGCGAGGCCGACGCCCTCGGCGGTGCGCTGGCTGGCGAACATGTCGTCGACGAGCTGCGCCAGCTCGTCGTCGAAGTCGGTGACGTCCTTGCACTCCCGGTGCAGGACGGGGTTGCCCACGACGGTGATGGGGCGGGAGGTGCCGCGCTCGCGGTGGGCGGTCTCGCGCTCCTCGGTGTCCTCGGTGTCGACGATGAAGCCCTCGTCGTCCACGGCGTACACGCCCGTCTGCTCCTGCTCAGTGCCCTGCTGCGACATGTCCGCCGTACGCCTTCTTCCTCGAACCGGTACACCCCGTGGTAGGTGCCGAGTACAGCCTACGGGCAGCGGTCAGCAGACTTCCTCAAGATCTCGCCACTCGCGGGAGTCCGGGCTGTCCGCGACCCAGCCGTCGAGAAGCCCGCGCACCAGGCCCGCCGGGGCCGCGATGCCGCACTCGCGCTCCGGCACCCACAGCTCGCCGGGCGAGCGGTGGCCGAGCGGGCCGGGGTGCCCCGGCTCGCTGTGGTCGTGCGGGTCGGAGTGCTCGCCCTCGCCCTCGGCGCTCGGCATGGTCGACTCGGAGCAGGCGCGACAGAGCAGCCGCACGGAGGACGACCAGTCCTCGGCGGCGAATCCGGCCTCGGCGGCGAGCTGCTCCAGGGCGTCCCGGTCGGCCTCGGTGGCGGCCTCCAGGAGGACCACCCAGGTGGGGACGGGCGAGGGCGCCCACAGCTCGATCTCGTCGAAGACGGGGTAGGAGGGTCCTGCGGTGGTGGTCCGCTCGCCGTTCGGCACGCCGTCGTGGAGGACGACCTCGCCCCAGCGGCGGCCGGAGGAAGGCAGCGGGATGGAGAGGACCTCGATCCGGGCCGGGTCGAGGCGGCGGCCCCACACGACCTCGGCCTCGCCCTCGGGCGAGAGCCGGACGGCGGCGCTGCCCAGCTCCATGCCGGCGGGCTCGCCGGTACCGGCGGCGGCGCCGGGCACCTTGAGGCCGTAGGCCTGCCAGGCGCGGCGGGCCAGCGGCCAGTCCTGGAGGGCGGTGGCGGCGATGCCCACGTTCCACCAGTCGGGGGCGCCGGTCTCCTTGTCGAGCAGGGCGACGGCGCGCAGCCCGGCGGCCCGCGCCTGCTCCCAGTCGTGCCGGAACTTGTGCAGCAGCGCCAGGTTGAACCAGGACTCCGAGAGCCAGGGCTCCAGGTCCGCCGCGCGCGTCAGAAGTGCGCCCGCGTCCTCGTACCGGCCGTCGCCGATCAGCGTGAACGCGCGGTCGGTGGCCTGCCGCCACGAGGCGGAGGGCCGATGCCGTACCTTCCCGAAGATCTTCACGATTCCCGCCTGCCGGTCGCTTCACCCTCTTGTTCGCATCCAACCATGCCCGGTCGGACGCGCGCTCATTACCCATGGGTTACCCAAGGACTGCCGAGGTCACCCCAGTGGCTCCGCCCCGTGCCAGGACCCTGGCCAGGCATTCGACGACGTCCGGGTGATAGTCGCGGGCGGTGCCGAGCCTGAGCCGTTCCAGGGCGTCGAGGGCGGCGGCCGCCCCGTCGCCCGCGCCGGCGCCCGTGAGGTCGTCGTAGGCGTTCACGGCCCGGACGATCCGGGCGGCCGGCGGCTGCTCGCGGTACGGGTCGGCCTGCCGCTCCACGACGACGGCGACGGCCTCGGGGACGCCGGTCCTGCGGACGACCTCGCCGCCCAGGAGGGCGATCCTGCGCTGTTCCTCGGCCGGGAGGAGGGCGGTGGCGCCGCCCGCGACCGGGTCGACGAGGGAGAGCTGTCCGATGTCGTGCATGAGCGCCGCGTGCTCCAGGACGGTGAGCTCGGTCCCGGAGAGGCCCAGCTCGCGCCCGACGGCCGCGCTGAGGGCGGCGACCCGGCGGGTGTGCCCGGGCGGGGTGCAGCCGGCGATCTCGGTGGCGCGGGCGAGGGAGGCGATGGTCTGCCGGTTGACGGTCCGCACGGCCGCGTACCGCCGGAAGGAGACCTGGGTGAGGAGGAGGGGGACGGCGAGCACGGGCAGGGCCCAGAGTCCGGCGGCGGCGACGCCGAGGGCCATGACGGTGCCGGTGGCGCAGACGGCGGAGCCGATGCCGAGGAGGGCGCGGAGTTCGTCGCGGAGGAGGGGGCCGTACGGGAATCCGGTGCGGGCGCGCAGGACGAGGGCGCCGAGGACGGCGTCGCACAGGGCGGTCAGGACGAGCAGGAGGACGAGGAAGAGGGCGTACGCGGGGCCCTGGCCGAGGTGCTCGGTGACGGCGCCCGAGTTGTAGAGGGGCTGGAAGCAGAGCGCGGCGAAGCCGACGGTGAGGACGCGGCGGGCGAGGTGGTCGAGGCCGGGGCCCCTGCCCCGGGCGATGTGGGGGACGATCCCGGCGAGGCCCGCGGCGACGGCGACGGCGACGGTCTGGAGGGCGCCGTGGGTGGTGGCGGTGCCGGCGCTGGTGCCGAGGAGGGCGTACGCGAGGGCTCCCGCGGAGGCGAGCGGCGCGGGTTCGCGTTCGTCGGGCGCGGCGCCCCGGCGGGCGAGCTCGCCGAGGGCGATGAGGGTGCCGAAGGCGAGGGCGTTGCCGGGTTCGTCGAGGCCGTGCCAGAGGGTGGTGGCGAAGCCGGCGAGGCCGAGGAGGAGTGCGGCGCCGCGCACCGCGCCGACGGTGAGCGCCCCGGGCCTCATGCGGGCTCCTTCGCGGAGGCGGCGGGCTCGGGGAGGGTTTCGCGGGGCGGGGGGATCTGCTCGGGCTGCCCGGTCGCGCGCCCCGTCGTCTCGTCGGCGGTGACGGCCGGCTGCCAGCCGTGCCGGTCCAGGGCCTGGGCGAGGGCGGTGACCATGCGGGGGTCGAACTGGGTGCCGGCGCAGCGCTCCAGTTCGGCGAGGGCGGTGGGAACGGGGCGGGCGCGGCTGTAGCAGCGGGTGGAGGTCATCGCGTCGAAGGCGTCGGCGACGGCCACGACGCGGGCGAATTCGGGGATCTGCTCGCCGTGGAGCCCGTACGGGTAGCCGCTGCCGTCCATGCGTTCGTGGTGGTGGAGGATCGCGGCCCGTGCTTCGCCGAGGAAGCCGATGCCGCGGACCATCTCGTGGCCGTATTCGGGGTGCAGTTCGATGACCCGGCGTTCCTCGGGGGTGAGGGGCCCGTCCTTGCGGAGGACCCGGGTGGGCACGCCGAGCTTGCCCACGTCGTGCAGGATGCCGGCGAAGCGGACGACGTCGAGGCGGTCCTCGGCCATGCCGAGCTCACGGGCGATCAGGACGGAGGCGTGGCCGACGCGTTCGCTGTGGCCCCGGGTGTAGCGGTCCTTGATGTCGACGGCCTGGACGAGGGCGCGGATGGTGGCCTGGTGGGCGGCGCGCTCCCGGTGGTACTGGGCGAAGACCCAGCAGGAGATGTACATGGGCAGGAGGACGAAGAGCGCCGCGACCGGTCCGTAGGTGCTGCGCCAGAGGACGGCCATCATCAGTCCGGCGAGTCCGTGGACGGTGTGCGGGGCGAGCGCCCGGCCGAGGAGGCCGCGCCAGGCGGCCCGCAGGGGCAGTCCCTCGGCGGTGGCCCGGATGCCTCCGTCGAGGGCGGTGAGGACGAGGCAGAAGGTGAGGGCGGCGGCGCCGGCGGGGAGCAGCGCGTACGGCAGGTCGGGGGCGTCCGGGCCGCGGCCGAGGGCGGTGGGGCCGCCGAGGGCGTCGGCGGTCAGGGCGGCGGCCCAGACGGCGAGGGCGGTGGCGGCGGCGCGCCAGGCGCGGCGGGGTGGGGCGGGGGGTTCCTCGACGCGGGCGAGGAGGCTGCCGGGGATCGCGGTGAGCGCTGCGGCGGCGGGCGGCAGGAGCAGCGCGGAGGCGAGGAGCACGGGGAAGAAGGAGCCGGTGCCCATGGGGACGGAGCCGCCGAGGGCGCGGCCGATGAGCCGGCAGCGGGCGGGCAGCTCGCAGAGCGCGTACAGGGCGGCGAGGAGTGCGACCGTGCCCCAGGGGACGGGCGCGCCGGGGCGCAGCCCGGGCAGGGCGCACGCCCCGGCGCCGAGCAGGGCGCAGCCGATGTACACGCGGGCCGCTCGCGGAATGACGTTCACGCCCATCACGCTTGTCACGCTAGCGAGTTGGGCGGCCCGGGGCGGCGCGGTCCCGGTGATTCGCACCATCGGGTGATACAAGCTGATATATGCGCGAGGCCGCCGCGAGAACTTCGCGGCGGCCGTCCGCTTCCCTGATACGGCTTGTACGGGAGGGGTGCTACTCCTGCGGGGCCGGTGTCGTCGGGCTGCTCACCGTGATGTCCTGCTCGGGCACCAGGTGTCCGGCGCGGATCAGGTCGATCCGGCCCATGACCTTGGCGCGCAGGTCGGTGGGGACGTCGTCACTGCCGCAGCAGCGCTTGACGAGCTTCTTCACCGCCTGCTCCAGGCCGTACTTCTCCAGGCACGGGGAGCACTCCTCGAAGTGCACCTCGAACTTGGTGCAGTCACTGTCGGGCATCTCATGGTCGAGGAACTCGTAGAGATGATCCAGGACCTCTGAGCAATCCGTCTCGTGCGGCTCTCCGCAGCTCATGAGCCCGAGCCTTTCAGATCGTTCGACGACTCTCCGGCGCCCGCGGGTACCAGCCCGCGGTCGCGGGCGTAGTCCTCGAGCATGCCGCGCAGCTGGCGGCGGCCCCGGTGCAGTCGGGACATCACCGTACCGATGGGTGTCCCCATGATGTCCGCGATCTCCTTGTACGCAAAGCCCTCGACATCGGCGAGATAGACGGCGATGCGGAACTCCTCGGGAATCGCCTGGAGCGCTTCCTTCACGTCGGAGTCGGGAAGATGGTCGAGCGCCTGCGACTCGGCGGAGCGCAGACCGGTCGACATGTGCGACTCGGCGCGGGCGAGCTGCCAGTCCTCGATCTCCTCGGCGGCGCTGCGCTGGGGCTCACGCTGCTTCTTGCGGTACGAGTTGATGAAGGTGTTCGTGAGGATGCGGTAGAGCCAGGCCTTGAGGTTCGTACCCTCGCGGAACTGGTGGAAGGATCCGTACGCCTTGGCGTAGGTCTCCTGCACCAGGTCCTCCGCGTCCGCGGGGTTCCGCGTCATGCGGAGCGCGGCCGAGTACATCTGGTCGAGGTAGCCGAGGGCGTCCCGCTCGAAGCGCGCGTTGCGCTCCTCGGTCGTCTCCTCGGGGCCGTCGTCGGTCCCTGTGTCGGTCCCAGTGACCGGACCCACCTCCTCCAGCGCGGCGGCGAGCCCGAGGGCGGACCCGCTCGTTTCGGAGGATAGACGAGGAACCGCTCCGCCCGCCGCCCGAATAGGGGCGGCCTTGGGCGCGGGCAGCACTGTCCAGTCGAGGTCAGCGGCCTGCGCACGCTCCGGGCAGATGGTCATACCCATACGACGGACTCCCTCTTCCTTGCTCTCACACCGACCCTCTCCACAACAGTGGCCCCAGGCTCGGCATTCCCGGCGGCGGCGGGGAGATCAGCGGAGTGCGGAGATCCACTCGGCGACCCCGTCGACCAGGAGCCCGAGGGCCTCCTCCTGTCCGAGCGGCGCGCGCTTGGGGAGGGCGAAGCCGTGGTCCCCGTACGGGATCTCCACGAGTTCGTACGGTCCTTCCGGGTACTCCCCGGGCCGCCCGAAGGGGTCGTTGCCGCCCTGGACGACGAGGGTGGGCAGGCCGGTGGAGAGGAGCTCCTCGGCGCGGGACCGCTCGGGCCTGCCCGGCGGGTGGAGCGGGAAGCTCAGGGCGAGGACGGCGAGCGCGCCGAGCTCCCGCCCGGTCCGGCAGGCGACGCGGGCGCCGGCGCTGCGGCCGCCCGCGATCACCGGGAGGCCGGGCTTCGCGAGCGCCGGCCAGAGGCCGCGCCAGCCGGTGTCGAGGGTCTTCGGGGCGGGGGCGACCTTCTTGCCGGCGACCCGCCAGGGCTGCTCCACGAGGGCGACGGTCACACCACGGGCGGGCAGCGCCCCGGCGAGGGCCTGGAGGTCGCGGGCCTCGACGCCGCCTCCGGCGCCGTGCCCGAGGGCGAGGACGGCCCACGGCTTCGTGCCCGCGTGCCAGGTGATGCGCGCCTCGCCGGCGTCGGTGGAAACGGTCTCGTACTGTGTCACGTCCCCATCCTGCCGCGCCGCGGGTCCCAGGGGTCAGAAGAGCGTGCCGACTTCCGGTCCGGCGAGCTCGGCCAGGAGTTCGGGGCCGTTGTTGCGGACGTTGCTGACGGCGGTGGCGACCGGGTAGGCCCGCATCAGGCCGCCCGGCGGCGGGGCGAGCAGCCCGCGCAGCTGCTCGGGGTCGGTGCGCGCCGGGTCGAGCCAGGCGTCCCAGCGTTCCTCGGTCAGCATCAGCGGCATCCGGGGGTGGATGTCGGCGAGGGAGCGCGGGCCCTCGGCGGGGGCGACGCCGAGCGGGCCGGTCTCGGCCTCGGTGGTGACCACGGAGCAGGTCACCCACCACGCTGCGGGGTGCTCGGGCGGAAGGGTGCCGTCCCGCCAGAACTCGTAGAGCCCGGCCATCGCGAAGACCGAGCCGTCCGCCGGGGTCACGAAGTACGGCTGCTTGCGGGCCCGCTTCTTCTTCCCCTCGACCTCCAGGTCGCGCTCGGCGGTCCCGGTCACCCACTCGTAGTAGCCGTCGGCGGGCAGGATGCACCGGCGCGACTGGAAGGCGCGCTTGAAGGAGGGCTTCTCGTCGACGGTCTCCGCGCGCGCGTTGATCATCCGGGCGGCGCCCTCCGGGGACTTCGCCCAGGACGGGACGAGCCCCCATTTCAGTGCGCGGAGCTGGCGAACCGGCCGTCGGGATCCGGCGTCTTTCAGAGGACGTTCCAGAACGGCCCAGACCTCCTTGGTGGGGGCCACGTTCCAGTCGGGGGCCAGGGTCTCCTCGGGCTCCCACATCTCGATCCCGAAGGCGGCGACGAGGTCCTCGGGCCGCCGACTCGATGCATACCGTCCGCACATACGTGCCACACTGCCACGTTCCCGCACACGACCGAGGAGCCGTCCGCGAAATGACCGAGATCCTCGGTACCCAGCCCGCCCCGGCCGAGTGGATCGTCTGGTTCACGGCCGCCTGCGCGCTGAGCCTGGTCGCGTTCCGGCGGCTGTGGCTGCCGGCCCGGAACGCGATCACCATCGCCCACGAGGGCGGCCACGGAATCGTCGCCCTCGCCATGGGCCGCCGCCTGGAGGCGATCCGGCTGCACTCGGACACCAGCGGGCTGACGGTGTCCCGGGGCCGGGCGACCGGCCTGGGCGTGGTCCTCACCCTCGCCGCCGGCTACCCCGCGGCCCCGCTGCTGGGGCTCGGCGGCGCCGCCCTGCTCGGCACCGGCCACGTCACCCTGCTGCTCTGGGCGGCGACCGGGCTGCTGCTCGCGCTGCTCGTGATGGTCCGCAACGCGTACGGGATCCTCACCGTCGTCCTGACGGGTGCTGCCTTCGTCCTCGTCTCGTGGCTGACCGGCCCCGAGGTCCAGTCCGTGTTCGCGTACGCGGTGGTCTGGTTCCTGCTGCTCGGCGGTGTCCGGCCGGCCTTCGAGCTCCAGGCGAAACGGCGCCACGGCGGCGCCCCCGACTCGGACGCGGACCAGCTCTCGCGGCTCACCCAGGTGCCCGCCGGGGTGTGGCTCCTCTTCTTCCACACGGTGGCGATATCCGCCCTGATCGGCGGCGGTCGCTGGCTCCTGGGCTTCTGACTCCCCCGTACAGTGAGTCCATGACCGCAGCAGCTTCCGCGCACACCGACCCGCCCACCGACCTCTGGCCCGCCCCGTATGCGAGCGGCGCCGTCGACGCGACCGTCACCGTGCCCGGATCGAAGTCGGTCACCAACCGCGCGCTCGTCCTCGCGGCGCTCGCCGCCGAGCCGGGCTGGCTGCGCCGCCCGCTGCGCTCGCGCGACACCCTCCTGATGGCCGAGGCGCTCCGTACCCTCGGCGTGAAGATCGAGGAAGGGGTCGGCCCCGACGGCTCCGGCGAGGCGTGGCGGATCATCCCCTCCCCGCTGCGCGGCCCCGCGACCGTCGACGTCGGCAACGCGGGCACGGTCATGCGCTTCCTGCCCCCGGTCGCGACCCTCGCCGACGGCCCGGTGCGGTTCGACGGCGACCCCCGCTCCCACGAGCGCCCGCTGCACGGCGTGATCGACGCGCTGCGCGCGCTCGGCGCCCGGATCGACGACGAGAGCCGGGGCGCGCTCCCGATGACCGTGCACGGCGCCGGGGGCCTGGACGGCGGCACCGTCGAGATCGACGCCTCCTCGTCCTCCCAGTTCGTCAGCGCCCTGCTGCTCTCCGCGCCCCGCTTCAACCAGGGCGTCGAGGTACGGCACGTGGGCAGCCGACTCCCCTCGCTCCCCCACATCCGGATGACGGTCGACATGCTGCGCGCGGTCGGCGCCCGGGTGGACGAGCCGGAGCACGGCGGCGAGCCGAACGTGTGGCGGGTGGCGCCCTCCGCGCTGCGCGGCCGCGACCTGGTCGTCGAGCCGGATCTGTCGAACGCGCAGCCGTTCCTGGCGGCGGCCCTGGTGACCGGCGGCCGGGTGACGATCCCGGACTGGCCGGAGCGGACCACCCAGCCGGGCGACGAGCTGCGCCGGATCTTCACCGAGATGGGTGGCTCCTGCGAGCTCACCGACGCGGGCCTGACCTTCACCGGTACGGGCCGGATCCACGGCATCGACGTGGACCTGGGCGAGGTCGGCGAGCTGACCCCCGGCATCGCGGCGGTCGCGGCCCTGGCCGACTCCCCGTCGACCCTGCGCGGGGTGGCCCATCTGCGGCTGCACGAGACGGACCGGCTCGCGGCGCTCACCAAGGAGATCAACGAGCTCGGCGGCGACGTGACCGAGACCGAGGACGGTCTCCACATCCGCCCGCGCCCGCTGCACGGCGGCGTCTTCCACACGTACCACGACCACCGCATGGCGACGGCGGGCGCGATCATCGGCCTCGCCGTCGAGGGCGTGGAGATCGAGGACGTGGCGACGACGGCGAAGACCTTGCCGGACTTCCCGACGATGTGGACCGAAATGCTCGGGGTCTGAACCATGCGGCGCTACGGCAAGCACACCGACGAGGACGACATCCGCCAGCGGCCCAACCGCAAGGGCACCCGTCCCCGCACCACGATCCGCCCGAAGCACGAGGACGCCGTCGAGGGCATGGTCCTCACCGTCGACCGCGGCCGGCTGACCGTGCTGGTCGACGACCGGGCCGTGATGGCGATGAAGGCCCGCGAGCTGGGCCGCAAGGCCGCCGTCGTCGGCGACCGGGTCTCCCTCGTCGGCGACCTCTCCGGTGAGAAGGACACGCTGGCCCGGATCGTGCGGATCGGCGAGCGCAGCTCGGTGCTCCGGCGCACGGCCGACGACGACGACCCGTACGAGCGGGTGGTCGTCGCCAACGCCGACCAGCTGGCGATCGTCACCGCGCTCGCCGACCCGGAGCCGCGCCCGCGGCTGATCGACCGCTGTCTGGTGGCGGCGTACGACGGCGGGCTCGAACCCTTCCTGGTGATGACGAAGTCGGACCTGGCGCCGCCGGAGAAGCTTCTGGAGCTGTACGGGGACCTGGACATCCCGCACGTGGTGGTGAACCGCGAGGAGCTGTACGACGGCGGGGCGGCCGACCGGGTGCGGCAGTATCTGGACGGGCGGGTCACGGCCTTCGTCGGCCACTCCGGTGTCGGGAAGACGACGCTGGTCAACGCCCTGGTGCCGCAGGAGAAGCGACGGATCACGGGCCACGTGAACGCGGTGACGGGCCGCGGCCGGCACACCACCACCTCGGCGCTCGCGCTGCCCCTCGACGCGGCCGACGGCTGGGTCATCGACACCCCGGGCGTGCGCTCCTTCGGTCTGCACCACGTCGACCCGTCCCGGGTCATCCACGCCTTCCCCGACCTGGAACCGGGTACGGAGAGCTGCCCGCGTGCCTGCAGCCACGACGAGCCGGACTGCGCGCTCGACGCGTTCGTGGCGGAGGGGCACGCCGATCCGGCGCGGCTGTTCTCGCTGCGGCGGCTGCTCGCGACCCGGGAGCGACGCGAGGGCGACTGAGCCCCCGGCGTTTACACCTGCTCGCTGCCGGTAAGTGCATAATCGCACCAAGTGAGACGAAGCAGTCACCGACGGCGTGGGAGGCACTGACGATGGCGTGGCTGCTGGTGGTGATCGCGGGGATCCTGGAGACGGGCTTCGCGGTCTGCCTGAAGCTCTCGCACGGTTTCACCCGGCTCTGGCCGACCATCGCCTTCGCGGCCTTCGCCCTGGGCAGCTTCGGTCTCCTCACCCTCGCCCTGCGGAAGCTCGACGTGGGTCCGGCGTACGCGGTGTGGACGGGGATCGGCGCGGCCGGGACGGCGATCTACGGCATGGTCTTCCTCGGTGACGTGGTCTCCACGCTCAAGATCGTCTCCATCAGTCTGGTGATCGTGGGGGTCATCGGGCTCCAGCTCTCCGGCTCGGCGCACTGAGGGGGCACCGGCAGCACCGGTGCGACGACATGACTCAGGGCGATCCGCACGGCGAGTTCGCAGCCGGCCGCCCACTCCCCCGCCGCGGCCGCGGCCTCCGCCACGAGCTCGCCGGGTGCGGGCGGCCCGGCGTCGGCGCGCCGCTGGGCGGGGACGGGCGCGAGCCGGGCGCCGGGGCGGACGGGCCGGGGCCGGGGCAGCCGCTCGTCCCAGGCGCCGGTGAGCAGAGCGCGCAGTATGGGGCGGACGGCGGCGCGGGCGACGATCCACTCGGCGAGGGCGACGAGCTTCCGCTCGGGCGGGGCGGGGGCGGCGAGCAGGTGCCGGACGCCCTGGAGGTAGGCGTCGGCCTCCCTCCGTACGAGGGCGCGGGCGAGCCCCTCCTTGGAGCCGAACTCGTTGTAGAGGGTCTGCCGGGAGACCCGGGCGGAGGTGGCGAGGTCGGCCATCCGCACGGCGGACCAGGGGCGGTGCGCGAGCGCGGCCAGCGCGGCGTCGAGCAGGGCCTCGCGGGCGTTCGCCATCCTCACCTCCGGGAGGGAACGGTTCTCCGCCCAGCGTCGGCAGACGCCCACACCCTGTCAAGGGGCGCGCGCGGACCGTCCGCGCCGCCCGCGGTGGACGCTTCCGCGCGTGTCTCCGGCTCGGGGATAGAGTGCCGGGCATGGCCGACTACCACGATGATCTGCGTCTCGCCCACGTCCTCGCGGATGCCGCCGACGCGGCCACCATGGACCGATTCCAGGCGCTCGACCTCAAGGTCGAGACGAAGCCGGACATGACTCCGGTGAGCGAGGCCGACAAGGCGGCGGAGGAGCTGATCCGCGGACAGCTCCAGCGCGCCAGGCCGCGCGACGCGATCCTCGGCGAGGAGTACGGCGTGGAGGGCACGGGCCCGCGCCGCTGGGTGATCGACCCGATCGACGGCACGAAGAACTATGTGCGCGGGGTGCCGGTCTGGGCGACGCTGATCGCGCTGATGGAGGCCGGGGAGACCGGGTTCCAGCCGGTGGTGGGCGTGGTGTCCGCCCCGGCGCTCGGCCGGCGCTGGTGGGCGGCGAAGGGCCTCGGCGCGTACACGGGCCGCAGCCTGGCCTCGGCGACCCGGCTCGGCGTCTCGAAGGTCGCGTCCCTTTCGGACGCCTCCTTCGCGTACTCCTCGCTGAGCGGCTGGGAGGAGCGGGGTCGCCTCGACGGCTTCCTCGACCTCACGCGCGCGTGCTGGCGGACCCGGGCGTACGGCGACTTCTGGCCGTACATGATGGTCGCGGAGGGTTCCGTGGACATCTGCGCGGAGCCGGAGCTGTCCCTGTGGGACATGGCCGCGGTCGCGATCGTGGTCCAGGAGGCCGGTGGCACGTACACGGGCCTGGACGGCCGGCACGGCCCGCACAGCGGGAACGCGGCGGCGTCGAACGGTCTGCTCCACGGCGAGCTGCTCAGCTATCTGAACCAGGAGAGCGCGCAGGGCTGAGCACCCGCCGGCCAGGAGACCTGAGCGCCCCCGGCGCTCCTCGGGGGCGCCTCGCGCGCCCCCTTGTCGACCCACTCCCCCGGTGCCACTCTGAGAGTCCCCCCGCTTGTGAACTTGTGAACTGGTTCTCGTTGAAGGCGGGAACGGTTCACCAAGGAGGTGGCTCCGTCCATGCTCGTTCGTGACGCCATGAGCACGGTGGTCCTCACCATCGGCCCCGCCCACACGCTCCGACAGGCAGCCCGGCTGATGGCGGCGCGCCGCGTCGGCGCGGCCGTCGTCCTCGACACCGACGCCGGCGGCCTCGGCATCCTCACCGAACGCGACATCCTCAACTCCCTCGCCCGGGACCAGAACCCCGACCGGGAGACCGCCGGCTCCCACACCACCCGCGACGTCGTCTTCGCCGCGCCCACCTGGACCCTGGCGGAGGCGGCCGAGGCCATGACGCGCGGCGGCTTCCGCCACCTCGTCGTCCTGGACGACCGGGGCCCCGTCGGCATCGTCTCCGTACGCGACATCATCCGCTGCTGGATCCCGGTGCACAGCGTCGCCGGCTGAGCATGCGAGAGCGGGCCGGACTCCGTAAGGAAGTCCGGCCCGCTCTCCACCTACGGCAAGCGCCCTCAGCCGCGCAGGGCCTGGACCGCGGCCTCCAGCCGCTTGCCGAAGTCACCGTCCGCCTGGCGGAAGTTGGCGATCGCCCGCTCGGCGATGTCGTCGCGCGAGACCTTGGCGATGAAGCCGGCCAGGTTCTCGACGAGGCGGCCCTTCTCGTCCTCGGACATCAGGCGGTAGAGGTTGCCCGCCTGCACGAAGTCGTCGTCCTCGGCGTGCGAGGGGGCGGCGTGGTCGCCGGTCACGCCGGTGACCGCGGAGCCGGCCCAGAGCGGCTTGTCCGTCTGGTACGGGCCGCCGAAGCTGTTCGGCTCGTAGTTCTTGGCGCCCTTGTGGCGGCCGTCGTAGAGGAAGCCGTCACGCGAGTGGGTGCGCGCCTCGGTGGCGTGCGGGCGGTTCACCGGCAGGTGGTCGGCGTTGATGCCGACGCGGTAGCGGTGGGCGTCGCCGTACGCGAAGAGGCGGCCCTGGAGCATCTTGTCCGGGGACGGGCCGATGCCCGGCACGAAGTGCGCGGGGCTGAAGATCGACTGCTCGACCTCGGCGAAGATGTTCTCCGGGTTGCGGTTGAGCTCCAGCTTGCCGATCTCGATCGGCGGGTAGTCCTCGTGCGGCCACACCTTGGTGAGGTCGAAGGGGTTGAAGCGGTAGTTCGCCGCGTCGGCCGCGGGCATGATCTGGACCTGCACGGTCCAGCTCGGGAAGTCTCCGCGCTCGATGGCCTCGCGCAGGTCGCGCTGGTGCGAGTCCGGGTCCTCGCCGGCGAGGCGGTTGGCCTCGTCCTGGGTGAGGTTCTTGATGCCCTGGTCCGTCTTGAAGTGGTACTTGACCCAGAAGACCTCGCCGGCCTCGTTGTTCCACTGGAACGTGTGCGAGCCGTAGCCGTTCATGTGGCGGTACGAGGCGGGGATGCCGCGGTCGCCGAAGAGCCAGGTGACCTGGTGCGTCGACTCCGGGGAGAGGCCCCAGAAGTCCCAGACGTTGTCCGCCTCCTGCGAGCCCGAGTACGGGTCGCGCTTCTGGGTGTGGATGAAGTCGGGGAACTTGATGGCGTCCTTGATGAAGAACACCGGGGTGTTGTTGCCGACGAGGTCGTAGTTGCCCTCTTCGGTGTAGAACTTCAGCGCCCAGCCGCGGGGGTCGCGCACCGCGTCCGCCGCACCGAGGTTGCCCGCGACGGTGGAGAAGCGCAGGAAGGTCTCGGTCTCCTTGCCGACCTCGGAGAGGAACTTGGCGCGCGTCCACTGCGTGACGTCACGGGTCACCGTGAAGGTGCCGTAGGCGCCCGCACCGCGCGCGTGGACCACGCGCTCCGGGATGCGCTCACGGTTGAAGTGGGCGAGCTTCTCCAGGAGGAGCTGGTCCTGGACGAGGACCGGACCACCGACGCCCGCGGTCTCGCTGTTCTGGTTGTCGGCGACCGGAGCCCCGGCCTCCGTGGTGAGCGGTCCCTGCGTCACGTGCGCCTCCTGTGTGAAGTCCTGCGTGTCCTGTCCCTCGGCCGAGTCCCCGCAGGGGGTCTTGGCCAGTACCGGTTTCGATCCTACAATGGACAATGTCTAAGTCAAGCTGACATCCAAAGTCACACCCGTTCGGGACCTCCGTCCCCCGGCTGTTAGGCTGGCCCCCATGAGTGACCTGTTGGAACGACTGCGCGGACGCGGCTGGCGGATGACCGCGCAGCGGCGTGTCGTGGCCGAGGTCCTCGACGGGGACCATGTGCACCTGACCGCCGACGAGGTCCACGCGCGCGCTGTGACGAGGCTGCCGGAGATCTCCCGCGCGACCGTGTACAACACGCTGGGCGAGATGGTCACGCTCGGCGAGGTCATCGAGGTCGCGACCGACGGACGTGCCAAGCGGTACGACCCCAACGCCCACCGGCCCCACCAGCACCTGGTCTGCGGCCGCTGCGGCGCGATCCGCGACGTGCACCCGGCCGGCGACCCGCTGGCGGACCTCCCGGACGCCGAGCGCTTCGGCTTCACGATCTCGAACGTCGAGGTCACGTACCGGGGCATCTGCCCGAGCTGCGCCACGACGGCCTGACGACCCACGGAAATGCCCCCGCTCCGGCGGGGGCCTTTTTCATGCCGTGGACACACGAACGACGAAGACCCGGATCCAGAAGGATCCGGGTCTTCGTTGCTACTGAGTAGCGGGGACAGGATTTGAACCTGCGACCTCTGGGTTATGAGCCCAGCGAGCTACCGAGCTGCTCCACCCCGCGTCGGTGAACACAACCTTACGGGACGGTCCGGAGCAGGGCAAATTCCTTAGGCCGTGAGCTCCTGGTGCAGCGCCTCGCTCAGCCGGGCCGCCCGCTCGGCGACCTCCGCCGGGCCCAGCTCCACCGCCCGGTCGCACCAACGGCGCCCCTCGGTGAGCTCGCCCCGGCGCGCCGCGAGCAGCGCGAGCCGGAGCGCGGCGCGACCGTGGCCCGCCCGGGCCGCGCGGGTCCACCAGAGGGCGGCCTCCCGCTCGCTGCCCTCGCGGGCGAGGAGCAGCCCGAGGTTGAAGGCGCCGTTGCGGCTGCCCGCCTCGGCGGCCTCGCGGTACCAGCGGTCGGCCTCGGCCAGGTCGCCGCGCCCGGCGGCGAGCATCCCGACCCGCACCTGGGCACGGCGGTGGCCCTGCTGGGCGGCCCGCTCGTACCACTCCTCGCACTCGGACTTCTCCTCGCGGGGCGCGCCGAGCACGGCGGGGCCGGGCTCGGGGCGACGCGCGTCAAGTACCGAGGCGAGCCGGAAGGCGGCCTCGGCGCTGCCGCCGCCGGCCGCGCACCGCAGGTGCCGCTCGGCGGTCCGCTCGTCGCCGTCGCGCAGGGCGGCGATGCCCACTTGGAGGGCGGCCTCGGTGTGTCCGGCGGCCGCGGCCCGCTCGTACCAGACGAGGGCCGTGCGGTCGTCGTCGCGGCCGGCGTGCAGGATGCCCAGGTTGAAGGCGGCGTCCACGCTGCCGGCCTCGGCGGCCTTGGAGAACCAGGGCTCCGCGCCGTTGGCGTCGCCGGCCTGGAGGAGCAGCACGGCGAGCGCGTTGGCGGCCTCGCGGTGGCCCGCGTAGGCGGCGCGCCGGTACCACTGCTCGGCCTGCGGGATGCGGTCCTGGGCGGCGCAGAGCAGCCCGAGGTTGTAGGCGCCGTTGACGTCACCGGCGTCCATGGCGGCCCGGTACCAGCGCTCGGCGGTCTGCTGCTCGCCGCGGGCGGCGTGCAGGGCTCCGAGGGCGTTCGCGGCGTTGCCGTCGCCGTCCTGGGCGGCCCGCAGCCACCAGGCGGCGGCGCTCTCCTCGTCGCCCGCGTCGCGGAGCAGGAAGCCGAGCGCGCAGGCGGCCTTCGCCTCGCCCTCCTTGGCGGAGCTGAGGTACCAGCGGCCGGCCTCCTTGAGCTCGCCCCGGTGCTCCAGGATGGCGCCCAGGTGGAGCGCGGCCCGCCGGTGGCCGCGCGCGGCGGCCTGCCGGAACCACTGCTCGGCCTCGGCGGTCGCTCCGGCGCCCTCGCCGGCGGGCTGCCCGGGCACGGCGGTGCCGGTCGCGGGCGCCCCGGACGGCACGATCGCCCGGGTGCCGGGGACCCGGAGCCGGGTTCCGGTCTCGTGCGGTCCGCGCGTGGTCTCGGTGGCGCGGCGCTCCAGGGCGAGGGCGAGGCGGAAGGCGGCCTCGCGGTGGCCCTGCTCCGCGGCGGCGCGCAGCCAGCGCTCGGCGCCGACGTCGCTGCGGTGCTCCAGGAGGTCGGCGAGGGCGTACGCGCCGAGGGCGTGGCCCTGCTCGGCGGCCTGGCGCAGCCAGTACTCGGCGGCCGGCTCGTCGCCGCGCTCGCGGTGGTGGCGGCCGAGGGCGTGGGCGGCGGGGGCGGAGCCGGCGACGGCGGCGACCCGCCACCAGCCGGCGGCCTCGTCGGCGTACCCGCGCTGGTGGAGCAGGACGCCCAGGTTGTTGGCGGCGGCCCGGTCCCCCTCGGCGGTGGCCGCGCGCAGGTACGGCTCGGCGCCGTCGAGGTCGCCGCGGCGCAGCAGCAGGGCGCCGAGGGCGCTCATCGAGGCGACGTCGCCGTGCTCGGCGGCCCGCCGGTGCCGGGCTTCGGTCTCGGTCTCGGTCTCGTTCTCGGCGTCGGTCTCGGCGGTGGTGTCGACGGCCGCATCGACGGCCCCAACTGCCTCGATGATCTCGTCTGCGGCGTTTCTGGCGTGCCGCTGCACAAACCGCCCTGTCTCCAACAGAGTTGCCCTGTCCCCCATAAATACCATCGTCGCACCACCCGCAACCCGAGCACACCTGGTATACCGCAGCCAGTGAGGTCACTCAGCGTTTTGTCGACATGCCCACAGAGAGACAAGTCAAACACGACTCACGCCAACTCGCCCCTTCCCTACCGCTCTTCGGCACCCCCGGGCACGCCGACACACGACAAAGGCCCGGATCCTTATGGATCCGGGCCCTTGTCCTCTAGTAGCGGGGACAGGATTTGAACCTGCGACCTCTGGGTTATGAGCCCAGCGAGCTACCGAGCTGCTCCACCCCGCGTCGGTGAAACCACAGTATCACGACGCGGGGACGGAAAACCTCAGGTCAGCCGCCCGACCCGGGGCTCTTGAGCTTCGCCCCGGCGTCCGCGGCCCGCTGGAGCGCCTGCTGGAGGTCCTCCTGCGCCTTGCCGTACGCGGTCCAGTCGCCCTTCTGCAGAGCCGCCTGGCCCGCGTCGTACGCCTTCTGGGCGTCGGCGATCGCCTGCTGGAGCGCGGCGTCGTTCGAGGCGGGCGGCTGGGTCGTGCCGGGCGGCTGCGTGGTGCTCGGCGGGGTCGTCGGCTCGGTGGGCGCCTCCACCCCGAAGACCGCGTTGAGCGCCTTGGTGAGGTTGTCCTCGAACACCGTGGTGTCCTTGGTCGTGTCACCGTTCGGCTGGTCCGCGTCCACGTACGACACCGCGACCTTCTTGAGGAGCGGGTAGAGCGCGTTGCGTCCCTGGGCGTACACCGGCTCCACGTACAGGAACCCGCCGTCGAGCGGCACGGTCAGCAGGTTGCCGTACTGGATGTCCGAGTCGGCGCCCTTCATGTCCCGGACGAAGGTGGCCACGGACGGCAGACCGTTGAGCTTGCTCTGCACCTGGGCCGGGCCCGGGACGTCCTCGGTGACCCGCAGCAGTCTCAGCCGGCCGTACTCCTTGCTGGTGGCGTCGGCGTCGACCGCCATGAAGGCGCCCAGGTTGGGCCGCCCGTTCGGCGTGAACGTCGTCGTCAGCGAGAAGCGCTGTGCCGTGTCCCCGGGCATCTTCATGCTCAGGTAGTACGGCGGGACCGCGTTGCCGTCCTTGTTGGTCGGGTCGTCCGGCACCTGCCAGGCGTCCGAGCCGCTGTAGAACTGCGCGGGGTCGGTGACGTGATAGCGGGTCAGCAGCTCGCGCTGGACCTTGAACATGTCCTGCGGGTAGCGCAGGTGCGCGAGCAGGTCGCCCTTGATCTCGGACTTCGGCCTGACCGTGTCCGGGAAGGCCTTCATCCAGGTCTTGAGGACCGGGTCCTGGGTGTCCCACTCGTAGAGCTTCACCGTGCCGTCGTAGGCGTCGACGGTGGCCTTGACCGAGTTGCGGATGTAGTTGACCTGGTTCTGCTGGGCGACGACCGTGCGCTGCTGGTTGCCGACGGTCAGCGAGTCGGCCGTCGTGTCGCCGAGCGTGGTGCGCGAGGCGTACGGGTAGCCGTTGGTCGTCGTGTAGGCGTCGACGATCCACTGGATGCGCCCGTCGACGACCGCCGGGTAGGCGTCGCCGTCGATGGTCAGCCAGGGCGCGACGGCCTCGACGCGCTCCTTGGGCGTGCGGTTGTAGAGGATCCGCGAGCCGTCGCCGATGGCCCCCGAGTAGAGGATCTGCGGCTCGCTGAAGGCCACCGCGTACGCGGCGCGGTTGAAGGTGTTGGAGAGGCTGACGCCGCTCTTCTCCTTGTAGCTGGTGGTCTTCTCGCCGTTCTCCTCGTAGTCCAGCTCCTTCTGCGGGCCGCCCACGATCGAGTACTGGTCGGTCTTCTCGCCGTAGTAGATCCGCTGCTGGTACGTGCCGAGGGAGCCGGTCGTCGGGAGTCCGGACTCGGTGAAGACCGGGGAGCCGTTGGCGTCCGTCTGCGTGCCCGAGGCCAGGATCGCGCCGTAGCCGTGGGTGTAGGTGAAGTGGTCGTTGATCCAGTTCCGCTTCGGGATGCCCCGGATGTTCAGCTCGCGCAGACCGACGACGGTGTCCTTGCCGGTGTAGCGGTCCACGTCCAGGGTGGTCGGGAACTGGTAGTACTTCCGCTTCTGCTCCAGCTGCTGGAACGTCGGCGACACGATGTTCGGGTCGAGGAGGCGGTAGCTGGCCGCCGTGTCGGCGTCCGCCCGCAGCTTGTCCTTGGCCTTGACCGTCGACTTGCCCGAGTAGTTCTCGGCCTTCGTCCCGTCGATCGCGTACGCCTTGCGGGTCGCGTCGATGTTCTTCTGGATGTACGGCGCTTCCTTGGCCTGCTCGTTCGGCTGGACCTGGAACTTCTGCACGATCGCCGGGTAGAGACCGCCGATCAGGATCGCCGAGAGGACCATCAGACCGAAGCCGATCACCGGCAGCTGCCAGGTGCGGCGCCAGAGCGTCGCGAAGAACAGCAGCGCGCAGATGACGGCGATGCAGAACAGGATGGTCTTCGCCGGCAGGTACGCGTTGGCGTCCACGTACCGCAGGCCCGTCCAGTTGCCGGTGGCCTTGAAGTCACTGGACTTCACCGCCAGGCCGTACCGGTCGAGCCAGTACGCGACGGCCTTGAGGGCGACGAAGAGGCCGAGCAGCACCGAGAGGTGGCCGGTGGCCGCGGCGGTGGCACGCGCGCCCGGGCTGGTGATCCTGAGCCCGCCGTACAGGTAGTGCGTGAGCGCGGCGGCGATCAGCGACAGGACGGCGGCGGCGAAGCCGAACGCGAGGAGGAAGCGGTACCAGGGCAGGTCGAAGGCGTAGAACGACACGTCGAGGTCGAACTGCGGGTCCTTCTGTCCGAACTTCACCCCGTTGACCCACATGAGCCAGGTGCGCCACTGGCCGGACGCGGAGGCGCCGGCGATCAGGGCCACCAGGGCCGTGACCGCGAGCAGCACCCACTTCTTGAACGGGGCCAGACCCATCCGGTACCGGTCGAGGCTCTGCTGCTCCAGCGACATCGCGCTGAGCGGCGGCCGCAGCCGGTACGCCAGCCAGATGTTGAAACCGACGGCGAGCCCCATCAGCAGACCGAAGACGGCGAAGAGGCCGATCTTGGTCCACAGGGTGGTGGTGAACACGGACGAGTACTCGACCGAGCGGTACCAGAGCCAGTCCGTCCAGAACCCGGCGAACATCACGAACGCCATGGCGAGGACGGCCAGCACCCCGAGTGTCATGAGCAGGGTGCGGGCCCGCCGGGACGGCCGGCCGACTCTCACCCTCGGCCCGGACGGGCCTTGGCCACGGTCCGGCATCTGGAAAGCCAACGTGCGCCCCTCGATGTTGATGCGTCTGAAAGCAGGCCCCGCGATCGTAGAGCCCACTGATGCAACTTACTGAGGCTTTACCTAGTTCCCGTCTTCCGGGGAAGAGGAGGCAGGATATTGGTCATGTCCAACGTTTCCCCCTCCGGCCCGGCGATGGCCGCGAGCCCCCTCACCCGCGCTGTGCTCGAGATCGACGAGTACGCGTCGGGCCTCGGCTGGGACCAGCCCGCCCGCCTGTTCGCCCTGGTCGACACCGCACGGCTGCGCGCCCAGGAACCCAAGCTCGCCTCCCAGCTCGGCCTGGGCGACGACACCACCGCCTACACCCCGATCGAGCAGGACAAGCTGCCGCGCGGCAAGGCCCTCGACGAGTTCCTCGGCACGATCGCCTGGCCCGACTCCGTGGCCGGCTGCGCCCTGACCGTGGAGCGGCTCATGCTGCCCCCGTCGGCCGAGGCCCAGGTCCCGCAGGGCCTCAACGAGAAGCAGCTCGCCAAGTGGGTCGCCGGGCACCCGGACCGCCAGGAGGTCCGGATGACCGTGGCGGTGCTGCGGGACGGCGCCCGCGAGGCGGCGATCCGGCTGCGCGAGAAGGACTCCGCGACCGAGGTGCTGACCGGCCCCGACCTGGTGCCGGGCCTCGCCGAGGCGCTGGCGGCGACCTTCGAGAGCTGAGTACACGCGCGTAGGAATGAAGAAGGGGCTCCCGGCCGGGAGCCCCTTTTCCGTGCGTACGCGCGCGTACTCAGCTCTTCGAGCAGCTCGGCAGCGACTTCGTGTCGCCCTTGCGGAGCTTCTCCAGCGACTTCGTGGCGTCGTCGATGGTGTTCACCTTGATCAGGGTGAGCCCGTCGGGTGTGTCGGCGGCGGCCGACTCGCAGTTGTCGGCCGGGGTGAGGAAGTACTCGGCGCCCGCGTTGCGCGCGCCGACGAGCTTCATCTCGATACCGCCGATCGGGCCGACCTGGCCCTTGTCGTCGATGGTGCCGGTGCCGGCGATGAACCGGCCGTCGGTGAGGCTCTCCGGGGTGAGCTTGTCGACGATGCCGAGGGCGAACATCAGACCGGCGCTGGGTCCGCCGACGTCGGCCAGGTTGATGTCGATCGTGAACGGGAAGACGTGGTCGGTGCCCGCCTGGATGCCGACGACGGCCCGGTCGCCCTCCTCGGACGTGGTGGTCCTGATGACCACCTTCCGGGTGACGGTGGGCTCCTTGTGGGCCTTCTCGGCGGCGGCCGCCTCCTTGGCCGGGACGATCGTGAACTCGACGTCCTGGCCGGGCTTCCGCTTCGTCACCTGCTTGGCGACGTCACCCTGCTCCTTGACCGGCACGCCGTCGACGGCCTTGATGACGTCCCCGGCGTGCAGCTTGCCCTCGGCCGGGGCGCCCTTGACGACGGTGGCGACGACGACCCGGGCGACCACCGGGAGGCCCAGCTCCCCGAGGGCCGCCACCTTGGCGCTCTCCTGGGACTGGCTGAACTCCTCGGCGTTCTCCTGGCTCGACTCCTCCTCGGTCTTGCCGTCCGGGTAGAGGGTGTCGTGCGGCACCACCACGTTGTCGTGGGCGAGCCATCCGTAGACGGCCTCGACGGCGTTCATCTTGTAGTCCGCGCTGGTCACGCGGACCGTCGTCATGTTGAGGTGACCGTCGGTCGGGTAGGTCTTGCGTCCCGAGATCTGGAGGACCGGTTCTCCCCTGGCCTCGCCGAGGGTGTTGACCGTGGGACCCGGGCTCATCTCCGCGTACGGCACCGGGATCAGGACGCCCGCGATGAGCAGACAGATCAGGACCAGGGTGGAGGCGAGCATCGTCGCGGTGCGGCGTGGCATGGAACGACAGTACGGGACTCGTCTGTGGGTGCACCCCTGGGGCGGTCCGTACGAGGCGGCCCGCGTCAGCCGGACGTGGAGGTGGTGACGGCGGGGGCCGTCGCGGCCGGTTCGCGCTCGGGACGAACGGAATCGGCGGTGGTGACGTGGGACCGCTCCATGGCGTCCCGGAACCGGGCGTACCCGGCGAGTTCCGCCACGTCACCTATCGTCTTGTTCCTCGATGCCCAGCTTCCCCATATCGCCGCGCCGACGACTGCGAAAAGCGGAATCAGCAACCAGGCCAGCGCTGCCATCCCGACCTCCCATCCCCAGTGAGTTGATCAGCAGACTGTCTCATCTGTGAGGTCAACGCTGGCGCCTGGGGGGCGGTTACGCAAATCGGGCGTTCGGCTACACCCTGTCGGCGCGCCGCCTTGCCGTCCTGGCAGGCCCCACCCTCCCCCAGACTTCGTCCGGGGGGGGACCCCCAGCTACGGGCGGAGGCTCAACAGGAACCCACCCACTCCTCCGTGCCGTCCGAGAAGGTCTGGTGCTTCCAGATCGGGACCTCGTGCTTGAGGTCGTCGATGAGCTTCCGGCAGGCCTCGAAGGCCTCGCCGCGGTGCGGGCAGGAGACGGCCACGACCACCGCGAGGTCGCCGACGCGCAGGTCGCCGACGCGGTGCACGGCGGCCAGGGCGCGCACCGGATAGTTCGCCACGACCTTCTCGGCGACGCGGCGCAGCTCCGCCTCCGCGGTCGGATGGCAGGAGTAGCCCAGCGCGTCGACGTCCGCGCCGCCGTCGTGGTTGCGGACGGTGCCGACGAAGAGCGTGGTGCCGCCGGCCGCGTCGTCTCCGACGGCCCGGAAGACCTCGTCGACCGAGAGCGGGGTGTCACGGATCGCGAGCAGCTTGATCGGGTCGTCCGCGACCTGCTCGCCGGGGTGGTCGTGCGTCTGCGCCATGCGCCCATGGTGCCGCACGGCTCCGACATCCCGTAAGGGACCTTTCGACCTGTGGACAAGACCCTCCGTAGGAGGGTCCTACAAGCCGCCTCGCGCCGGTCCGTCCTACAGGCCGCGCCGCTTCCGCATCTGCCGCACCAGGGCGGCCGTGCCGAGCAGCGCCACCGTCGCACCGGCCGCACCGGCCGCCGTGGCGTCCTTGCGGCCCAGGCGGCGGCCGGCGACCGTGTGGCGGCCCTCGACCTCCTCCAGGAGCGCGGCGAGGACCTCCTCGTTCGTCCACTTGGGGCGCCAGCCGGCGTCGTGCAGCCGTCCGACGCTCACCACCCAGGGATGCATGGTGTAGGCGAGGTCGCCCGCCGGGGACGGGGTGAGCCCGATGCGGTGGAGGCGGGCCGCCGTGCCGAGGGCGACCGCGGAGGGCAGCTCCATGCGACGGATCCCGGAGAGCTCCTCGACCTCCTCCTGTTCGAGCCAGCCCTCGCAGCCGACCGCGAACTCCCCGTCGACCTTCTCCAGGGCCGCGTACTCCAGGGCGCTCACCAGGTCCTCGATGTGGCAGAACTGCCAGGTGGGCCGGGATCCGGCGACGACGAGCAGCCGGGGCGACTCGAAGTAGCGGGTCAGCGCCGTGTCCGTACCGCCCACGAGGACGGCGGGGCGGACGACGGTGACGTGGAGGCCGGGGTGCGCGCGGGGGGCGCGGCGGCCGAGGCGCTCGATCTCCAGCATGTCGCCGACGCCGGTGGCCTCCGCCGTCGCCCTGAGCTCGGCGTCCTCGGAGAGCGGGATGTCGTTGTCGGGCAGGGCGCCGTAGACCATCGCGGAGGTGCAGAGCACCACCCGGTGGACCCCGGCCGCGGCCGCGGCGGTCAGGACGGTCTGGGTGCCGCGCACGTTGTAGGCCGTCCGGGCGGCGGGGTCGGTCTCCAGGTCGAGGTCGACGGCGAGGTGCACGACGACGTCCGCGCCGCGCAGCTTCTCGGCGATGGCCGGGTCGCGGACGTCGAGGATGTGCCACTGCGCCTCGGCGACGTCGCCCCGGCGCTCGTCGATGGCGATGACCCGCTTGATCTCCTCGGAGGCGGCGAGGCGCCTGGTCAGCAGGTCACCGATGCCGGAGGCGGCACCGGTGACCGCGACGACGGGGCCGCGCACGGCGGACCGGGTTGAGGGGTTTCGCGCTCCGCGAACCTGTGGATCTGGGGAACTCACCGGGCGTCTCCAGCGGTTGTCTTCAGTACGGACGCGCATGACGCGTACGGACCAGGTGGCGTCCATCCTGCCGCAGGGCACGGCCCGGCGGAGCACCGAGCCCATTTCCGGCCCGGATGTCTACGCTGGTGGTGTGCGGGGCCTGTCTGGACAGGCCCTGGTCGGGCAGTCGCCGTCGGCAGGAGGCCGGCGGCCCTACGAGCCGAGGAAACCTGTGAGTGACACCCCATTCGGATTCGGCCTTCCGCCGGAGGAGCCGGAGAACGGCGACGAGGGCAAGAAGAAGGACCCCGCCGGAGGTGGCCAGGGGTCCGGTGGCAACCCGTTCGGTGCGAACCCGTTCGGCTTCGGCGGGCTGCCCGGCATGGGCGGCCCCGGTGGCGCGGACAACCCGTTCGCCGCGATGTTCGGCTCCCTGAACCCCAACGATCTGGGCGCGGCCTTCCAGCAGCTCGGGCAGATGCTGAGCTACGAGGGCGGTCCCGTGAACTGGGACATGGCCAAGCAGATCGCCCGCCAGGTGGTGGCCCAGGGCACCCCCGACGGCGTCAAGGACGCGAGCGTGGGCCCGGCCGAGAAGTCCGCGGTCGAGGAGGCCGTGCGCCTGGCCGACCTGTGGCTGGACCAGGTCACCTCGCTGCCTTCCGGTGCGAACGTCGCCGTGGCGTGGAGCCGCGCGGAGTGGGTCGAGGCGACGCTGCCGGCGTGGCAGCAGCTCGTGGACCCGGTGGCCGAGCGGGTCGGCTCGGCGATGGGCGACGTCCTGCCGGAGGAGATGCAGGCCATGGCGGGCCCGCTGATCGGCATGATGCGCTCCATGGGCGGCGCCATGTTCGGCCAGCAGATCGGGCAGGCCGTGGGCGCGCTCGCCGGTGAGGTCGTCGGCTCGACGGACGTCGGTCTGCCGCTGGGCCCGGCCGGGCGTGCCGCGCTGCTGCCGCTGAACATCGAGGCCTTCGGCAAGGACCTGGGCGTGCCCTCGGACGAGGTGCGGCTCTACCTGGCCCTGCGCGAGGCCGCGCACCAGCGTCTCTTCGCGCACGTGCCGTGGCTGCGGGCGCACCTCTTCGGTGCGGTCGAGGGGTACGCGCGCGGGATCAAGGTCGACACCTCGAAGCTGGAGGAGGCGGTCGGCCAGCTCGACCCGACGCATCCGGAGCAGCTGCAGGAGGCCCTCCAGCAGGGCATGTTCCAGCCGCAGGACACCCCGGAGCAGAAGGCGGCCCTGGCCCGTCTGGAGACGGCGCTCGCGCTGGTCGAGGGCTGGGTGGACGCGGTGGTCCACGAGGCCGCCAAGTCGCGGCTGACCTCGGCGGACGCGCTGCGCGAGACGCTGCGCCGGCGCCGGGCCTCGGGCGGTCCGGCCGAGCAGACCTTCGCGACGCTGATCGGTCTTGAGCTGCGTCCGCGGCGGCTGCGGGACGCGGCGCGCCTGTGGGCCTCGCTCACCGACGCGCGCGGGGTCGACGGCCGGGACGGTCTGTGGGAGCACCCGGACATGCTGCCGACGGCGACCGACCTGGACGACCCGGACGGCTTCGTGCACCGCGAGCACCTGGACTTCTCCGAGCTGGACAAGATGCTCGGCGAGGCGGCCAAGGGTGAGAACCCCGAGGACGGGGACGACGAGAAGTGAGCCTGTACGACGACGCGGTCCTCGTCCTGAAGGGGTACGAGGACCAGCCGGAGCTGCGCGATGTCTATCTGGACCATCTCGCCGAGCACCCCGACGGCATGTACAAGCCGTGCGAGGCCGGGCATCTGACGTCCAGCGCGCTGGTGATCGACCCGTCACGCGGGCGCGTGCTGCTGACCCTGCACAAGAAGCTGGGCATGTGGCTGCAGATGGGCGGTCACTGCGAGGCGGGTGACGCGACGGTGGAGGCGGCGGCGCTGCGCGAGGCGACCGAGGAGTCCGGCATCGCGGGTCTGACCCTGCTGGCGGGCGGCCCGGTGCGGCTCGACCGGCACCCGATCCCGGCGCCGTGTCACTGGCATCTGGACGTGCAGTACGCGGCGCTCGCCCCGGCGGACGCGGTGGCGGAGATCAGCGAGGAGTCGCTGGACCTGCGCTGGTTCGCGTACGAGGACGTGGCGGGTGTGGCCGACACGTCGGTGGTGGAGCTGCTGAAGGGCACGCTGGCGCGGCTGGCGTGACGGACAGCGGTGAGGGGCCGGTCGCGTCGGCGACCGGCCCCTCACGTGTGCTCAGTTCCAGGCGTTGTTCTGGTTCTGGGCGTGGGAGCCGTGCTGGCCGGCGCCGAACTGGGCGGCGATGCCCTGTCCGATGGCGGCGTTCTGCGGGGGCATGACCTCGCTCGGCTGGACGAGCGCGAAGCCCTGGCCGAGGAAGCTGAGCTCCCAGCCCTCGCCCGTGTTGCCGCGGCGGCGGCGGACGCTGGAGTTGGTCGTCTGCGCCTGCATCTGGACGCGCAGCCCGGTGGACCAGGCGACGATGGCGTCCGCGTCGACGCTCACGTACTTCTCGGGCGTGACCTGCATCATCAGCGGCTGGCCGGAGGTCATCAGGGCGACCTTGCCGCGGCCGGAGATGTTGAGCTGGTACTTGCCGGTGCCGGAGACGCCGTACTGGCTGTCGACGGCGATGACCTCGGTGTGGAGGGTCGAGTCGAGCGCCAGGACGTAGGCGCTGTCGACGGTCAGGCCGTCCTGCTCGACCTCCACGATGTGGACGTGCTGGGCGAGGTTGGCGAAGTAGACCGTGCCCTGGCCGGAGCAGCGCATGAGGTCGAGGCCCTCACCGGTGCGGGCCTGGGCCCGGCGCTGGTTCGGGGTCTTGTACTCGCCGTCGAAGTCGACGAGTCCCTGGTACGCGACCATGGCGCCCTTGCGGGCGAGGATGTCGTCCTGCCCGGTGAGGCTGACCCGCAGGAGCTGCGGGTTCTGGATGACGTACCGCTCCTGGCTCTGCTGTTCGGCGTGGTTGAAAAGCGGGCTCTGCATGGTGTGTTCTCGCTCCCCCTCAGCCCCGGACCCGCAGGCGGTCGGTGCTGTCCTCGCTCGGCTGTACGACGACGATGCCCTGGCCCGAGAAGGCCATCTGGTAGGCCTCGCCGCTGCCCCGCCCGATGAGGGAGGAGGCCTTGAAGCTGCGCTTGCCCTTGACCTTGAGCGCGGGCGACCAGGCGACGAGCGCGTCGGGGTCGACGTACGTCTCGTCCTCGCCGCGGCCGCAGTCGACGACGATCGGCGTGCCGCGCGAGGTGAGCGCGACCCAGCCGGTGCCGGCGATCTCCACGTTGAACAGGCCCTGGCCGGCGAACTTGGCGAGTCCCTTGACCCGCTCGACGCCCCACTGGAGGTGGGCGTCGAAGGCGAGCACGTTGGTGCCGTTGACCGAGATCGAGTCGTTCTGGAGGTTGATGACGACGACGTCGGCGCCGTAGTCGGCGAGGTAGAGGAGCCCGTCGCCGGAGCACTTCATGATGGGCGCGCCCTCGCCGGTGGCCCACTGCTGGGCGACCTGGCGGACGGCGGGCGGGTTGGGCTCGTAGCTGATGAAGCCCTCGTAGGCGACCATCGAGCCGGTCCGCGCGTACAGGTCCTGGCCGGAGGCCATGGCGACCTTGAGCATGGTGCGGCCGTGGTTCTCCATCCGGGCCGCGACGGGGGTCGGGGCGTAGCCCGCGAGTTGCTGGTTCATGACGGGCTCCCTCAGACCTCGTAGGGCTGGACGACGATGAAGTTGCCGGGGGCTCCCCGGAACTGGAGGTTCACGGTCTCCCCGCTGTGGCCCGGGTAGGCGTTGCGGCGCAGCCTGACCTGGCTGGAGAGGATGACCTGGGACGCGGCCGACCAGGCGACGACGGCGTTGCAGTCGGCGAAGGTCGTGGGCGTGACGGGCAGGACGACGGGGACGCCGTGGGTCTTCACGACGACGGTGCCGGTGCCCTGGAACTGCATGGTGAACAGGGCGCCGCCGGGAATGCCGTGGCCCTCGATGCGGCGGACCTCGTACTGCAGGGACTCGTCGAACGCGAGGACGTTCTCGGCGGAGACGCAGATGCCGTCGCCCTGGAGCTCGATCGGGTGCAGATGGGCGCCCTGTTCGGCGAGGAAGACCTGGCCGCGGCCGGTGCAGCGCATGAGCTGCATCTCCTGGCCTGTGGCGTTTCCGACGATCCGGCCGGCGAAGCCCGCGCCCTTGTAGCCGAAGTCGACCTTGCCCTGGTACATGACCATGGAGCCCTGCCGGGCGAGGACGGGAACGCCGCCCATGGCGAGGTCGACCCGCATGAGCTGCTGGTTCTGCGGGGTCCAGCGGGCGCCGGTGGCGGTCTCCTTGTACGGCGCGAGCGCGGCGGCGAGCCCCGCGCCGGTCGCCGGGACGCCCTGCGGGACGCCGGGCTGCTGCCCGTACGCCGGCGGCTGCTGCCCGTACGGGGCGGGGGCGGGCTGGCCGTAGGGGGCCTGCGGCGGCTGGCCCTGACCGGGGTACTGGCCGGGGGCCTGGCCCGGGATCTGCCCGGGGTACTGGCCGGGCGGCTGACCCGGGACCTGGCCGTACTGCGGCTGCTGCGGCGGCTGCCCGTAGGGGGCGGGGGCCGGCGCGGGCGGCGGCACGGGGGCCGTCGGGGCCAGGGGCGCGACCATCGTGGGCGCCGTGTGGACCGGAGGCGCGGGCGGGACCGGCGCCTGCGGGGCCGGCGGCGCGCCGAACGCGGGCGCGGGGGCGGGAGCGGCGGGCGCGCCGAAGGCCGGGGGCGCCGTCGCCTGCGGCGGCGGGGCGAACCCGGGGGCCGGGGCCTGCTGCTGCGGGGCGGCGGGCTCCTCCTCGGCGACCTCGCCGCCGAAGTTCCGCAGGAGCGCCTCCAGGCCACCGTCGAAGCCCTGGCCGACGGCGGCGAACCGCCACACGTCCTTGAGGTAGAAGTCGCCGAGCATCACCGCGCGTTCGGTGGTGAACTCCGCGCCCGTGAACGCGTACCGCGCGACCTCCTCGCCGCCCGCCACGATCCGCAGGTGACCGGGGCCGACCTGGGACATCTGGCCGGCGCCGTCGATCGTCGCGGTGAACGACAGCTTGTGGATGTTCGCGGGGATGCGGTCGAGGGTGACGCGGAAGGACTCGGTGTCACCGGACTGCGCTCCGAGCAGCTGAATGGACTCCTCGGGCGACTTCGGCTGGTTGAAGAAGACGAAGTAGCGGTCGTCGGAGAGCCGCTCCTCCGCGTCGAGTCCGAAGCAGCTGATGTCGAAAGTCAGTCCGGGCGCCGCGATCTGCACACCCACGTACAGATCGGTCCCCGCGGTCAGATCACTGATCTTGGCCTTGTGGCCGCGTTGGAATTCCCTGGCCATGCGTAACGACCGTCCCCCATCCCGAATGGCGAATGCTCGCGCCAGGCTAGCCGCTGCGCACGACATTGAGACAGGCCAGGTCGTTTTCGGTACGGAATCGGGAAACCCGCACGCGCGCGCGTGGCGGCGCCGTCACTCCTCGTGGGCCGCCGGAAGGTGTGGCAGGCGTGCGGCGGCGACCACGCCCTCCAGGTAGCCGCGCGCCCGCTCGGTGCGCGGGTACGCCTCCAGGAGCCGCCAGAACCGCGGACCGTGCCCGGGGACCAGCAGATGGGCCAGCTCGTGCAGGAGGACGTAGTCGACGACGTACTCCGGCATGCCCTGGAGCCGGTGGGAGAGGCGGATGCTGCCCTCGGAGGGGGTGCAGGAGCCCCAGCGGGTGTTCTGGTTGGTGACCCAGCGGACCGAGCCGGGGCGGGCCCGGCCGCCGAAGTACTGCTCCGAGAGGCGCAGTGCCCGCTCGGTGAGCTCACGGTCGCCGAGGACGCTCCGGCTCTCCTGGGCGGCGAGCTTGTCGAGCATGACGCCCACCCAGCGGCGCTCCTCCGCCTCCGACATGCGGGCCGGGATGAGCACGATCGTCCGGTCGCCCTCGCGGTAGGCCGAGACGGTTCTGCTCCGCCGTGGGCTTCTGCGGACCTCGACCGCACTCGTCCCCGCCCCGCGGGGCGGTTCGCTGGTCACGCTGCGCTGTGGGTCGGCGGGCACGGCCCCGACGTTACCCGCTGGCGGCGGGGGAAGTCCCGCCTCGGGAGTGGTTTCGGGAACGATCCGACCCGACCCCGCACCATTTGAATGACTAATCCCCCGGCCTGTGGACAACTTTCGGCGACCGTCACGGCGGCGGGGCATTCTCACCTGAGGGCGGCACGAAAAGCCGTTGTCGATCATGAAATGCGGTTCACGGGCGAGGACGGACGGGGGCGGGGAAATGCATCCGATGGTGAAACCGGCGCTGCGGCGGGCGTGGCGGAGTCTGCGGTGCGTCCAGTTCGGCGTCGCCCCCGCGCACGCGGTGGCGCTCGGCCCGGTCGACCAGGAGACGGGGACGGTGCTCGGGCTCCTCGACGGCACCCGCGGGACCGCGCTGCTGCGGGCCGAGGCGCGGGCGCTCGGCCTCCCCGACGGGCACCTGGAGGCGCTCCTGGGCCGTCTCGAGTCGGCCGGGCTCCTCACGGACGCCGCGACCGGGCGCCCCGGGAAGGCGGGGCCGGCCGCCGGCGCCGTGGACGTCTCCCTCGATCCGCTCCGCGCGGACCTGGCCTCCCTCTCCGTGGTCCACCCCGAACCGGAGCGGGCGGCGCGGACCCTGACGGCCCGGCGGGCCCTGCGCGTCCAGGTCCGGGGCGCGGGGCGGGTCGGGGCGACGGTCGCGGCGCTGCTCGCGGCGGCGGGAGTGGGCACCGTCGAGGTCCTCGACGCCGGCCGGGTCGAGCCCTGGGAGACGGCCCCGGGCGGCCTCCCGGCCGAGGCGGTGGGCGAGCGGCGGGCGACGGCGGCGAGACGCCTGGTGGGCCGCTGGACCAGGGAGCCCGGACGGCCCGACGGGCCACCGGGGCCACGGGGCCGGGGCGGGCGGAGTGGATCGGGTGAAGGGCCGGGCGAGCCGGGACTGTCACTCGTCGTGGTGACACCGCGGGACGGTCTCGACGCCTACGTCCCCGATCCGCTCCCCGCCGAGCCGTGGATCTCCACCGGCACCCCTCATCTGTACGCGGGTGTCCTGGAGGCCACGGGGGTGGTCGGGCCGCTCGTGCTGCCCGGCGGCACGGCCTGCGCGCGGTGCCTCCAGGAGGAGCGGACGGACCGGGACCCGCTGACGCCCCGGCTGCTCGCCCAGTGGCGCTCGGGCGTCCCGCATCCGCTGCCGGCCTGCGACCTCGGCCTCGCCACGGCGGTGGCGGGGCTGGCCGCCGCGCACGCGCTGGCGTTTCTGGACGGGGACCTCCCGGCGAGCACGGGCACCCGCTGGGAGGTGTCGCTGCCGCTCCTGGAGTGGCGGGCGGAGCGGCTGAGACCGCATCCGGCCTGTCCCTGCGGGGCGGCGCGCGGAGCAGAAGGGGAGCGCGCCGCGGCAGCCGGGGAGGCGCACGACACAATGGCGGGGTAACGGCCCTGCGTGGCACGGCAGTCTGGGTTTTGGAGGGGCGTATGTCTGATCTTCCCCGGAAGGCGGTCACCCGGACCGCCAAGTTGGCCGCGTTGCCCCTGGGCTTCGCGGGCCGGGCCACCTGGGGTCTGGGCAAGCGGATCGGCGGCAGATCGGCGGAGCTCGTCGCCCGCGAGCTCCAGCAGCGGACGGCCGAGCAGCTGTTCAAGGTCCTCGGCGAGCTCAAGGGCGGGGCGATGAAGTTCGGGCAGGCGCTGTCCGTCTTCGAGTCGGCCCTGCCCGAGGAGGTCGCCGGGCCGTACCGGGCGGCGCTGACGAAGCTTCAGGACGCGGCCCCGCCGATGCCGACCCGTACGGTGCACGCGGTCCTGGAGGAGCGGCTCGGCCCCGAATGGCGGGAGCTGTTCCTGGAGTTCGAGGACAAGCCGGCGGCGGCTGCCTCGATCGGGCAGGTGCACCGGGCCGTGTGGCACGACGGGCGCGAGGTCGCGGTGAAGGTGCAGTACCCGGGCGCCGGGGAGGCACTGCTCTCGGACCTGACGCAGTTGAGCCGCTTCGCCCGGCTGCTCGGCCCGCTCATCCCCGGCATGGACATCAAGCCGCTGATCGCCGAGATGCGGGACCGGGTCTCCGAGGAGCTGGACTACGCCCTGGAGGCGGAGGCCCAGCGGATCCACGCGGAGGAGTTCGCGGACGATCCCCACGTGGTGGTCCCCGCGGTGGTCCACCAGTCGGAGCAGATCCTCGTGACCGAGTGGATGGACGGCGTCCCGCTCGCCGAGGTGATCGCGGACGGCACGGAGGAGCAGCGGGACCGGGCGGGCCAGCTGCTCGCCCGGTTCCTCTTCTCGGGCCCTGCGCGCACGGGGCTGCTGCACGCCGATCCGCACCCGGGGAACTTCCGGCTGCTGCCCGGCGCCGGGGAGGACGAGGGGCCGGAGGGCTGGCGGCTCGGCGTCCTCGACTTCGGCACGGTGGACCGGCTGCCGGGCGGGCTGCCGGAGACGATCGGAACCTGTCTGCGGATGGCGGTCGCCGGGGAGGCCGAGACGGTCTACGAGCTGCTGTGCGGGGAGGGCTTCGTCAAGGAGTCCGTGGCGCTCGACCCGGAGGCGGTCCTGGAGTACCTGCTGCCGATCATCGAGCCGGCCGAGGTGGAGACCTTCGTCTTCACCCGCGGCTGGATGCGCACCCAGGCGGCCCGGATCGCGGACCCCCGCTCCCCGGCCCACCAGCTGGGCAAGCAGCTGAACCTGCCGCCGGCGTATCTGCTGATACACCGTGTGACCTTGAGCACCATCGGGGTGCTCTGCCAGCTGAACGCGACGGTACGCCTCCGGGCCGAGCTCGCCGAATGGCTCCCGGGCTTCGAGGTCCCGGACGGCGTCTAGGGCGCGGGGCGCTCACCACCAGGAGGAGTCGAGGCGGCCCTCGATCGAGCGGATGTTGGCTCGGGCGCATTCCTCGCAGAAGTACTGCCGCCGGCCGTCCTCGACCGAGCAGGTCCAGGTCAGCGGCAGGGTCTCGGTGGTCTTGCCGCAGCGCGCGCAGGCGAAGGGTGCCTCGGGGGTACGGGCGTCGTTCACCCTCGTGACGATAGCCCGGCCGGGACGTCGCGGACCGGACAACGCACCGCGGGGGCCGGTCCGTTCGGACCGGCCCCCGCGGAGGCATCACGGCGATGCTCAGTGCATGACGGCCATGGCGAGCGCGCGGCGGGCGCGCAGCGAGACGCGCTCGGCGCGGCGCTGCATGCGCCGGGCGGCGACCAGGCGCACGGCCTGGCGTTCCGCGTCGGCCTCACGCTGTCGCTCGTGCATATGGGCACGGGCCAGGGCTTCAGGGGCGAGTTGCATTTCACGGGTCCTGTTCTGTCGCGCGGTGTGCGCGGCGGCGGGGGAGAAGACTGGAGTCACGGAGCCGGCGGGCTCGCTCGCGGAAGAGGTCATCGGGGCCAACTTCTGGGGATCGTGCGTGAGGGGGCGGTCGATGGTTCCGGTGGCGCTCATGCCGCGACCGGGTTCTTGCGCGGACGGCCACGGGGCCGCTTGCGGGCGACGACCACGCCCTGGACGAAGAGCTCGCCACCCCAGACGCCCCAGGGCTCGCGGCGCTCCTTGGCACCGGCCAGGCAGGCCGCCACGAGCGGGCAGGTCTGGCAGAGGGACTTCGCGTACTCGACGTCGGCCGGGGACTCCGCGAAGAAGACCTCCGGGTCGTAGGCGCGACAGGGAACGGGTACGCCCAGGTTCTCGATGGCGTCGTCGAGCGCGGTGAGCGCGGTGAGGGGGGTCAAAGCGGGGTCCTCCGTGAGGCCGGGCAGGGGGATCGATTCGGAATGCGGTACGGACGGGGCGTGCGCTTCGAGTTGCACGGTGGTCTTTCCTCGTCTGGTCGTTCCGGCCTGTTGGCCGGGGTTTCGGCTGGTACCGGGCGGTGTCTTTCCCGAGGCCCCTTCGCGCCGTCGTCCCCGTTCGGGGACAAACAGAAGGGCCGCGGATCCCGGGTGGGGTTCCGCGGCCCTGAAGGCGCCGGTCTGATCATGGATCAGACTGGATCACTCCAGGGTTCGAGCCCACGGAAGGCCCACATCATGTGGTGGTGCGTCGTCGTCTGCTGCTGGGTTCCGGCACCGGTCGCCGCAAAGCCATAGGCCGTGGCCTTGCCTGCTACTCCTGCTTCCAGTGCCTTGGTCGGTCGCTCATTGCGCGGAGCCACGGCGGCCGCACCGAGACCGGAGAGACCGGTGACGGGCAGGCCGGCGACGGGCAGACCGGTGCCAATGAGGGCCGAGGCGGAGAGGCCGAGCGAGCAGGCGGAGACGACCGAGCGATCGGTCATTTTGGCCGTGCCGACGATGCTGACGGTGCTGATGGAGCTGGCGGTGCGGGACTGAATGACGGTGCTGATCACTGGAATCGCCTCCTCTCGGCGTCTCGGAGGGCTCGGGTGCGAGCCGGACCCTCATGTTTATTTGGACAAGTACAGCACGAAGACAGGGCTTCGAAGAAGCGCTGTTTCCGTGGTTAAGAACCTATGGGGCTTGACGGGGCGGGCGCAAACTATTTTTCCGACGAGTTTTCCTCAGACCTCGTCCTCGCCCGTCCCACCCTCCTCACCTGCGCAGATGGCCAGGACCTCGGCTCCGAAGCGGTCGAGCTTGCGGACGCCGACGCCGGCGATCGAGGAGAGCTCTCCGTCGGTGGTGGGGACACGCTCGGCGATCGCCATGAGCGTCTTGTCGGTGAACACGCAATACGCCGGCTGGCCGAGCTCCCTGGCCTGTTCCGATCGCCAGTCCCGCAGCCGCTCGTACAGCGCCTCGTCCATGTCGGACGGGCAGTCCTCGCAGCGCATCAGCTTCATCGCGCCCGCCTCGGTGAGCGTGGCACCGCAGACCCGGCACAGGACGGGGCCGCGCGCCTTGCGCCGGACGGGGCCGCTCCCCCGCTCGACGGCTCCGGCGCCGCCGCCGGAGCCGATGGTGCCGAGGGAGCCGGAGCCGGGGCGCAGCCCCTTGAGGAAGTGGCTGGGGCGCCGGTTGGCGCGGCCGCCCGGGGAGCGGGAGAGCGCCCAGGAGAGCGTGAGGTGGACCCGGGCCCGGGTGACGCCGACGTACAGCAGGCGCCGCTCCTCCTCGACCTGCTCGTCGGTCTTGGCGTACGTGATGGGCATCATGCCCTCGGTGAGGCCGACCAGGAAGACGGCGTCCCATTCGAGGCCCTTGGCGGCGTGCAGGGAGGCGAGGGTGACGCCCTGCACGGTCGGGGCGTGCTGGGCGGCGGCCCGCTCGTCGAGCTCGGCGACCAGGTCGGAGAGGGTGGCTCCGGGCTTGGCGCGGGCGAAGTCCTCGGCGAGCCGGACGAGGGCGGCGAGGGACTCCCAGCGGTCACGGACGGCGCCGGAGCCGGCGGGCGGGGTGCTGGTCCAGCCCTTGGTGGAGAGGACGGCCCTGACCTGCGAGGGAAGGTCCTCGGCGTCGTCGAGGAGCGAGTCGTTGCCCCCGGCGCGGGCGGCGCCGCGCAGGGCGATGCCGGCCTCCCGCACCTCCTGGCGCTCGAAGAAGCGCTCGGCGCCGCGGAGCTGGTAGGGCACTCCGGCGTCGGCGAGGGCCTGCTCGTAGACCTCGGACTGGGCGTTGATCCGGTAGAGGACGGCGATCTCGCCCGCGGGGACGCCGACGGCGATGAGGTCGCGGATGCGGCGCGCGGTGCCCTCGGCCTCGGTGGGCTCGTCGGCGTACTCCGTGTAGACCGGCTCGGGGCCCGGGTCGCGCTGCGAGATCAGCTCCAGGCGGTGCTCGGCGGCCCGGCCGCGGGCCTGGCTGAGCAGCCCGTTCGCCAGGTGGACGACCTGCGGGGTGGACCGGTAGTCGCGGACCAGCTTGACGACGGTGGCGCCCGGGTGCCGGGTGCGGAAGTTCAGCAGGTGGTCGGGGGTGGCGCCGGTGAAGGAGTAGATCGTCTGGCTGGCGTCGCCGACGACGCAGAGGTTGTCGCGGTCGCCGAGCCACAGGTCGAGCAGCCGCTGCTGGAGCGGGGAGACGTCCTGGTACTCGTCCACGACGAAGTGCTGGTACTGGCGGCGGATCTGGTCGGCGATGTCGTGCCGGTCCTGGAGGATGCCGACGGTGAGCAGCAGCACGTCCTCGAAGTCGATCACCGAGCGGTCGCGCTTCAGCTGCTCGTACATGGCATAGATCTGGCCGATCTCGGCCGGGTCGCGGGGGGCGTCCCTGACGGACTTGGCGACGACGGCCGGATAGTCGGCGGGGACGGTCTGGGTGACCTTGGCCCACTCGATCTCGCCGGTCACGTCCCTGAGCTCGTTCCGGTCGAGGCGGATCCGGCAGCGGGCCGCGGCGTCGGCGACCAGCTGGATCTTCCGCTCCAGGAGCCGGGGCAGCTCGCCACCGACTGCTTTCGGCCAGAAGAACTGGAGCTGGCGGAGGGCCGCGGAGTGGAAGGTGCGGGCCTGGACGCCGCCCGCGCCGAGCTGCCGGAGCCGGCCGCGCATCTCGCCGGCGGCCCGGTTGGTGAACGTGACGGCCAGCACGCTGGCGGGCTGCAGGACGCCCGCCCGCACCCCGTACGCGATCCGGTGGGTGATGGCCCGCGTCTTGCCCGTGCCGGCCCCCGCGAGCACGCACACCGGCCCGTTCAGGGCAAGGGCGACCTCGCGCTGCTCGGGGTCGAGCCCGTCGAGCACCGCGTCGGCCGTCTCCGGGACCTGCGGGAAGAGAGTGGAGTGCGTTGCTGATGTCACCCCCCAATGCTGCCAGGTCGGGCGAGCGTGCCGTCGAAGCTTGTCCACAGGCACGTGCCGCCGGTCATACGAATTCCGGGAATGGCCCGGCCGGGGCGTACGTTCTTCCTCTCGGCACCGATACCGGCACCGACACGGACGCCGACACCGACCAGAGGAGCGCCAGGCCATGCAGGGCACTGTGACGATGTACAGCACGACGTGGTGCGGCTACTGCCGCCGGCTGAAGAGCCAGCTGGACCGCGAGGGCATCGCGTACACGGAGATCAACATCGAGCAGGACCCGGACTCGGCCGCGTTCGTCGAGAAGGCCAACGGCGGCAACCAGACCGTTCCCACCGTCCGGGTCGTCCCGACGGCCGGTGGCGACGAGGTCGTCATGACCAACCCGAGCCTGGCCCAGGTCAAGCAGGCCCTCGTCGCCTGACCCGAGCCACGCGACGCGACACCACGCGAACGCGACACCGCGCGAACGCGACACCACGAAACCCCCGGCGGCCGGGACCGGCCGTCGGGGGTTTCGCGTGCGGCGGCGGTGCGGCCGCGGGGTCAGAGCGCGAGGACGGGCCGCGTGGAGGAGTCCTCGCAGAGGCCCCCACCGTCCGGGCCGTACACGAACTCGGCCATGGACGGGTTGCGGTGGGCGGTGGCCAGGGGCAGCCAGGCCAGCAGGTGACCGTAGCCGCCGCACACCGACTCGCCGCCGTCCCCGCCGTGGACCGCGGTGACGTCGCTCGTCAGCTCCGACCGGTAGGTGTCGTAGGCGATGCGCAGGCCGAAGGCGCTCGGCTCGTTCCGCGGGCCCGGGCCGGCCCCGTAGGGCAGGCCGTCCAGGGGGCAGTCGTCCCCCCATCGGAACAGGGTCTCCGCCCCGGCCCCGCACGCGTGCTCCCACTCGTCGGAGCTCGGCATCCGCAGCCCGCGCTCCGCGAGCACGGCCGGCATGTCGGCGGGCTCCTCGGTCAGGTCCTCGTCCTCCACGGCCATGAGCACCGTGGCGAGGACGGCGCTCCGGCGGGGGCTGAGCACCCGTGCGAGATGGGCCCGCAGGTCGGGCCCGTCGGCGAAGCCCTGGGCCAGGCTCCGGGCGTAATCGGCGGTCTGCCAGGGGGTAGGCCGCCAGCCGTCCGGGTCGAAGCCGAGGGTCACCGGCCCGCCGGGTATCAGGGCGAACTGCTGCCCCTCCCGCTCGATCCGGACGCGGTGCAGCGGGGCACCGAGGTGCTCCGTGGTCTCGACGAGGGTCACCCGGCCGTCCACCCGGCCCGCGGCCTCCTCGGCGAAGCGGCGTGCGGCGGGCAGGTCGAAGGACCGCCACTGGTCGAGGGTGAGATCAGCGAGTGACATGCCCGGCAGTGTTGCAGGCGGGTCCGACAGGGCCCCCGGCCCGGAGGCCGGGGGCCCTGTCGCTCAGACCACGTCGCCCGGCTTCGGGAGGGGCTTGCCGTACCAGCGCTCGATGAGGCGGGAGGCGATCGAGATGCCGTAGGGGGGCAGGACCTCGCCGGACTCGAAGGCCGCGGCCAGGTCCTCGCGGGAGAACCAGCGGGCCTCGTGGATCTCCTCGCCGTCCACGTTTATCTCCGAGGAGGTCGCCTTGGCGAAGAAGCCCAGCATCAGGCTGGAGGGGAACGGCCAGGGCTGGCTGGCGATGTACTCGACCTCGCCGACCGTGACTCCGGCCTCCTCGAAGACCTCGCGGGCCACCGACGCCTCGATGGACTCCCCCGGCTCCACGAAACCGGCGAGGGTCGAGAAGCGGCCCTCCGGCCAGTGCACCTGGCGGCCGAGCAGCGCCCGGTCCTGCTCGTCCGTGACCAGCATGATCACCGCGGGGTCGGTGCGCGGGTAGTGCTCGGCGCCGCAGGCCTGGCAGCGGCGGACGTGACCGGCGGCCGCGACGACCGTCCGCTCGCCGCACCGCGAGCAGAAGCGGTGGAGGCGCTGCCAGTTCTCCAGGGCCACCGCGTGCACCATCAGGCCCGCGTCGCGGTCGGAGAGCAGCAGACCGGCCTCGCGCAGCCCGGCCGGGCGCGCCGACTGGTCCATGCGGCCGGGCAGGGAGTCCTTCTGGAGCGCGAAGTACGAGACGCCCTCGGCGTCCGTGCCCAGGAAGTAGCGGTGGGTCTCGGTGACCGGGGCCTCGAACGCCGGGGTCATCACGAGCTCGGTGGTTCCGTCGGGGCGGTCGTCGATCAGCACCTGGCCCCCCGAGACCACGAAGACCCGGGTCGTGGGGTGGCTCCACGCCGCCGCCAGCCACGCCTCGTCGAGACGGTGGTGGGCGGCGCGGTCGATGCCGCTCGGGGCGGTGAGCGAGATCGGGCGGTCCGCATGAGCCTGGTTCGGGCTGCTCGACGCGTTCTTCAGGGTGCTCACAGGTGCTTCCAACTCCCCCGGATCGGTGTGTGGGTTCAGCGCGCGGCGTGGGCCAGGGCGGCGGGCAGGTCGGCCCACAGGTGCGCGGTCGTCTCGACGCCCTTCATGAGGAGGTCGAGTTCGATCTTCTCGTTGGGGGCGTGCCAGCCGTCGGACGGGACGGAGATGCCGAGGAACAGGACGGGCGCCCCCAGGACGTCCTGGAGGTCGGCGGCCGGTCCCGAGCCGCCCTCGCGGGTGTAGCGGACCTTGGCGCCGTCGAAGGCCCTGCTCATGGCCCCGGCCACCGCCTTGAGGGCGGGGTGGTCGAGAGGGGTGAGGCAGGGGCGGGTCGGGGCGCCGAAGACGATCTCGTACCGGATGCCGGCGGGGACGAGTCCGGCCAGCCAGTCCCGTACCGCGAGCTCGATCTTGGCCGGGTCCTGGCCCGCGACCAGACGGAACGACAGCTTCAGCTGGGCCGAGGCGGGGACGATCGTCTTGCCGCCGGGGCCCTGGTAGCCGCCGCCGATGCCGTTGACCTCGGCGGTGGGCCGGGCCCACACCCGCTCCAGGGTCGAGAAGCCGGCCTCGCCGAGGGTGCCGTGGGACTTGGCGGTCCGGAGCCAGGCCGCCTCGTCGAAGGGCAGCTCGGCGACGAGGGCCCGCTCGGCCTCCGTGAGCTCCGTCACCCCCTCGTAGAAACCGGGGATCGCCACGTGCTCGTGCTCGTCGTGCAGGGCCGCGACGATCCGCCCCGCGACGGTCGCCGGGTTCGGCACGGCGCCGCCGAAGGAGCCGGAGTGGATGTCCTGGTCGGGGCCGTACAGCTCGATCTCGCAGTCGGCGACCCCGCGCATGCCGGTGCAGACGGTCGGAGTCGTCTCGGACCACATGCCGGTGTCGGAGACGATCACGGCGTCGGCGGCGAGCCGCTCGGCGTGCTCCTCGACCAGCGCGCGGAAGTGCGGGGAGCCGGACTCCTCCTCGCCCTCGACGATCAGCTTGAGGTTGACGGCGGGCGCGGTGCGGCCGGTGGCGGCCAGGTGCGCGCGGACGCCGAGGGTGTGGAAGAACACCTGCCCCTTGTCGTCGGCCGCCCCGCGCGCGTACATCCGGCCGTCGACCACCGTCGGCTCGAACGGGTCCGTGTGCCAGCCGTCCTCACGGGCCGCGGGCTGCACGTCGTGGTGGCCGTAGACGAGGACGGTCGGGGCGTCCGGGTCACCGGAGGGCCACTCGGCGAAGACGGCGGGAGCGCCGTCCGTCTCCCAGACCTCGACCGTGGTGAAGCCGGTCTCCGTGAGCTTGGCGGCGAGCCACTCGGCGCTGCGCCGTACGTCTCCGGCCCGGTCCGGCTGGGCCGACACGGAAGGGATGCGCAGCCACTCGGCCAGGTCGCCGAGGAAGGCGGCACGGTGCTGCTCGACGTACGTACGTACGGTGCGGACGGCGCTGTCCGGGGTCTCGCTCATGCCCCGAGCCTATCCGGCGTCCGGGGGTGCCCCTCCCAGCAGGATGGCCTCCAGCTCGGCCCGGCCGGGCAGGCGGGCGGGACGGGCGACCTCGCCCGTTCGGACGTACACGAAAGCGGCGGCCACGTCCTCGGGCTCGAGGCCGTGCTGCTCGGCCCAGGCGAGCCGGTAGATCGCGAGCTGGAGCGGGTCGGCCGAGCGGTCCCGGCTGGTCTTCCAGTCGACGATCTCGTACGCCCCGGAGTCCGGGTCCCGGTAGACGGCGTCGATCCTGCCCCGCACGACCCGGCCCGCGAGGGAGAGGTGCACGGGGACCTCGACGCGGTACGGGGTGCGGTGGGCGTACGGGGTGCGGGCGAAGGCCTCCTTGAGCTCGTCGAGGTCCCGCTCGTCGAGGATCTCGGGCTCGCCCGCGAAGTCCTCGCCGCCCGGCAGCTCCTCCGGGCCGAGGAACGGCAGCGGGAGCTCCTCGAACCGGGACTCCACCCACGCGTGGAATCGGGTGCCCCGGCGGGCCGCGGGCTGCGGCGCCTTGGGCATGGGCCGGGCCAGCTCCTGGGCGAAGCCGTCGGGGTCGGCGGCGAGGCGCAGCACCTGGGAGGCGGAGAGGTACGCGGGCAGCAGGACGTCACGGGTGGTCGCGCGGGCGCGGCGGAGCTCGGTGGTGAGGGCGGTGAGGTCCCGGTCCCAGGAGGCGATGGTTCTCGTGTCCTCGGGGGTGAGCGGCCGGGGCTCGTCCCTGGGGGCCGGGACCGCGTCCTTGTGGAGGTCCTCCGGGAGGGTCTCCTCGTCCCAGACGGGCTCCTCCTCGTCGGGCCAGAGGTCCTCGGGGTCGGGGTCCTGGAGGTCGGGGTCCTGGAGGTCGGGCGCCGTGCTCGGGGGGTTGTGCCCACCGTCCCCCGGACTCCGTCCGGGGGTGCCCCCATCGCTCTGCGGAACCATTGCCCACAGCCGGGCCTGCACCATGTCCGCCGCCTGCCTGCGGCGGGCGTACGCCTCCGCGTCCAGCGGGAGTGGCCAGGTCTGGTCTTCGCCCCGTTCCGTCAGGGACGGGTTCTCCGCGTCCTTTTCCGGTTCCTCCGCCCACGTCTCGATCTCTCCGTGGCCCGCCGCGCAGTGGTCGTACAGCGCCTGGAGGAAGTCCGAGGGGCCCCGGGGCTTCTTCTGGGCCGGGCCCCACCAGTGGGCGGAGCCGAGGAGCAGGGAGCGGGGGCGGGTGAAGGTGACGTAGCCGAGGCGGAGCTCCTCGGTGTGCTGGTGGTCCCGCATCGCGTTCTTGAAGGACGTGAGGGACTTGGCGTCCCAGGTGTCGATGCCCGGCAGGGTGGCCGCGTCGCCGCGCAGGGCGTGCGGGAGCACCTGGGGCTGCGAGGTCCACGACTCGCGGGCGCGGGCGCTCGGGAACTGGCCGGTGACCAGGCCGGGGACGGCGACGACGTCCCACTCCAGGCCCTTGGACTTGTGGGCGGTGAGGACCTTCACGGTGTTCTCGCCGCCGGGCAGCGCGTTGTCGAGGCCCTTCTCGAACTGGACGGCCGTGCGCAGGAAGCCGAGGAAGGCGAGGAGGCTGGCCTCGCCGTCGAGGGAGGCGAAGCCGGCGGCGATGTCGAGGAAGTGGCCGAGGGTCTCGCGGCGGCGGGCGGCGAGCGCGTGCGGGGAGGCGGAGAGCTCGACCTCCAGGCCGGTCGCGGCGAGGACCCGGTGCAGCACGTCCATGAGGGGGTCGGCGAGCGAGGAGCGCAGGGCGCGCAGTTCGGTGGCGAGGCGCGCGAAGCGGACCCGGGCCTCGGTGGAGAAGGCCAGGCCGTCGTCGTCGGCGCCGCCGGAGTCGAGGAAGGTGTCGAGCGCGTCGGCGAGGGAGACGACCTCGGCCGGGTCGACGCCCTCGACGGCGGCGGCGAGCCGCTGGTCGGGGTCCGGTTCGTCGCCGCCCCGGTGGACCAGGAGGCGGGCGCGGCGGCCGAGGAGGGCGAGGTCGCGGGCGCCGATGCGCCAGCGGGGGCCGGTGAGGAGGCGGACCAGGGCGGCGTTGGCCCCCGGGTCCTGGAGGACCTCGCAGACGGCGACGAGGTCGGCGATCTCGGGCAGGTGGAGGAGGCCGGAGAGGCCGACGACCTCGACGGGCACGTCACGGGCGACGAGGGCCGCGTGGATGGCGGGGAAGTCGGTGGCGGTGCGGCACAGGACGGCGATGTCGCCGGGCTCGCGGCCGGTCCGTACGAGGTGGGCGAGGGAGTCGGCGAGCCAGTCGATCTCCTCCGCGTGGGTGGGGAGGAGCGCGATGCGGACGGTGCCGTCGTGCTCGGCGCCGGGCGCGGGGCGCAGCGCCTCCACGCCCGCGTGCATGGCGCGCAGGGGTGCGGCGAGGCCGTTGGCGAGGTCCAGGAGGCGGCCGCCGCTGCGCCGGTTCTCGGAGAGGGAGTAGCGGCTCGCGGGGCTGCCGTCCGCGTGCGGGAAGTGCTCGGGGAAGTCGTCCAGGTTGGCGACGGAGGCGCCGCGCCAGCCGTAGATGGCCTGGCAGGGGTCACCGACGGCGGTCACGGCGTGTCCGGTGCTCCGGCCGGTCGGGCCCTGGCCGAAGAGTCCGGAGAGCAGCAGCCGCTGGGCGACGGAGGTGTCCTGGTACTCGTCGAGCAGGACGACCCGGAACTCCTCGCGGAGGATCGCGCCGACCTCGGGCCGGGTGGTGGCGAGCTCGGCGGAGCGGGCGATCTGGTCGCCGAAGTCGAGCAGGTCGCGGGAGCGCTTGGCGGCGCGGTAGCGGACGACGAGGTCGAGGAGCTCGCGGCGGGCGGCGGAGGCCTCGGGGATCTTGCGCAGCTCGGCGTTGCTGAGCCGGGCGTCGGCGAGGGCGTCGAGGAGCTCGGAGTCGTAGGCGAGGAGCCGCTCGGGCGGCACGAGGTGCTCGGCGAGCTCGGCGTCCAGGGCGAGCAGGTCGGTGATGAGGGTCGGGAAGGAGCGGGTGAGCGCCGGGTACGGGCCGGGGGCCTCGCGCAGGACGCGCGCGGCGAGCTGGTAGCGGGTGGCGTCGGCGAGGAGCCGGGAGGTGGGCTCCAGGCCGATGCGGAGGCCGTGGTCCGTCAGGAGCTGCCCGGCGAAGGCGTGGTACGTGGAGATGCGGGGTTCGCCCGGGGGGTTCTCCGGGTCGATGACGTCGGGGTCGGTGACGCCGGCGCGGACGAGGGCGGTGCGGACGCGCTCGGCGAGCTCGCCCGCCGCCTTGTTGGTGAAGGTGAGACCGAGGACCTGCTCGGGGGCGACCTGGCCCGTGCCGACCAGCCAGACCACGCGGGCCGCCATCACCGTCGTCTTGCCGGAGCCGGCTCCGGCCACGACGACCTGCGGGGCGAGCGGCGCGGTGATGCAGGCCGTCTGCTCCGGGGTGAACGGGATGCCGAGGAGCTCCTTGAGCTGCTCGGGGTCGGTGAGGTGTGCGGTCACCTCAAAGAGGCTAACGGGGCCGACTGACACTCCGGTCCCGTACGCCTGTGACCTGGGGTGTCACGCGGACGTGCCGCTGACCAGCTTGGAGAGGTCCACCGTCTCGTCGGCCGGCGGGGCCTTCACCACGACCGGCTTGTCGTAGTCGGAGAGCATGATCGTGCCGGGTTCGTCGCCGCCCGTCCTGACCATCTTCAGGATGTACGGCTTGCCCCGCTCGGAGACGGACACGGTGGTCGTCTCGCCGCCCGCCTTCTTCTTCACCAGGGTCGTGACGGGCGTCCCGTCGACCGTGCCGTCCGGTCCCCGGGTCAGTCCCCTGCGCTGCTCCTTGTCCTTGTCCAGGTCGGAGAGGAGCGACTTCAGGTCGCAGACGCTGCCGAGGTCCTGGCTGCCCGGCTGCCCCGGGGCGATCTTCAGCCAGCGGCCCTTGATGAGTTCGAGGGTGACCGTGATCTGTGGCTCCGGCAGGCCCTGGGAGGCCATGGAGGTCCGCCAGAACGCCTCGTCGCCCTTCATGTAGGTGACGTGGTCGAGCCGGCGCAGTTCGGCGGTGCCGTCCTTGATCTTGATCAGGCCGGTGCACTCGCCCTTGTCGTTGACGGCGAAGTCGATGCCGAGCGGCTGTCCTCCGCTGATGACCTTGCCCTTCATGTGCAGGGAGGTCGCGGACTGGGTGGCGGTCACGGCCCGCTCGCCGATCTGGTCGGCGGTGAGGCCCGCGAACGGGTCCGGGGAGGGGGCGACGGACACCCCGGGGGCTGCCGGTGCCGCGGGGGCCGCCGCGTGGGCCGTCGCCGTCACGGGTCCCGCGACGACGACGGCGGCGCAGACGACGGCCGCGGAGCGGAGCTTTCGGTGGGAGTGGGACGCCATGCGAGCCTCCTCGCGGTTTCCCCGAGGCTCCCACCAGGGTCGCCCCGCGCGCGCGTGCCCGCGACTTCTGGGCCTCAGGGCCCGGCGTGGGTCAGGAAGCGCCCTTCATCAGCTCTTCCATGTCGACGACGTCGCCCTTCGGCGGGGCGGTGACGGTGACCGGCTTGTCGAACTCGCTGAGGGTGACCGTGCCCGGGTCGTCGCCGCCGGTCGTCACGACACGGAGTATGTACGGCTTCGCGGAGTCCTTGGCCACGTAGAAGGTCGTGGACTCGCCCTTGTCCTTCTTGGTGAGGACGGCGGCCGGCTTGCCGTCGACGTCGGCGTCGGCCTCGCGGGTCAGGCCCTTGCGCGGCGTCTCCTCGTCCATGTCCTTGACGATCTTCTTGAGGTCGCAGAAGTTGTCCTCGTCCTCGCCGGCGCCGGCGGGCATCTTCATCCAGCGGCCCTTGAGCAGCGCGGACATGGAGTCGGACTCGTCCGAGGAGGCGCCCTCCTCGCCGCCGGAGGACTTCCAGAAGGCGTCGTCGCCCTTCATGTAGCTGTTGCCGCCGGTGGCGAGCATCTCGGCCTTGCCGCCCTTGGGGGCCTGCATCGTGCCCTTGCAGTTGCCCTTGTCGTCGACGGCGAAGTCGACGGTCATCTCCTCGCCGTCGGTCTTGCCGGCGCCGTTCATGCGGAAGGCGGTGGCCGCCTTCGTCGTGTCGACGGCCTTGTCGGCGATGGCGTCGGCCGTGAGTCCCGCGAAGGGGTCGGCGGCCTTGTCGTCGCCCGTGGAACAGCCCGTGACACCCGCGACCACGGCCACACAGACCGTCGCCGCCGCCCAGAGCTTCCGGTTGGCCCTCATGCGCGTACTCCTCACAGCGTCTTTCACAGCTTCTCTTCACCGCGCCTTTGGACGGGCGCGCAAAGAGTGACCCGTGAGACCGGGTGAGGGATGTACGGAGGGCTACGTGACGCTCCGCACACGGCCCCGGGTCAGTCGACGACCTGGCGGCCCTCCGGCTGGGCGCTGCACGAGGCCCGGAAGGCGCAGGTCGTGCAGTGCTGGCCGGTGCTCGGGGTGAACCGCTCGTCGAGGACCCGGCCCGCCGCGTTGGCGAGCAGTTCGCCGACCCACTCCCCGGTCAGCGGCTCCTGCGCCTGGACCTTGGGCAGGGCGTCGCCGCCCTCCTTCTTCGGGGCGGCCTGTCGCAGCTGTACGAGCTCGGCGCCGCCCGGCTCCGGGCGGTCGCCGCCGAAGACCTCGTCGAGGGCGCCTTCGCGCACCGCGAGCTGGTAGACGGCGAGCTGCGGGTGGTGGGCGACCTCGTCCTTGGTGGGGGCGGACTTGCCGGTCTTGAAGTCGACGACGTACGCGCGCCCGTGCTCGTCGGTCTCGACGCGGTCCATGGAGCCCCGGATCCGGACCTCGTACTCCCCCGCTTCCAGGGTCACGTCGAAGCCGTGCTCGGAGGCGGCGGGGGTACGGCCGCCGCGGTCCATGACGTGCCAGCTCAGGAAGCGTTCGAGGGCCACGCGCGCGTGCTGCTTCTCCTGCGCCGACTTCCAGGGCGCGTCGAAGGCGAGCGCGTCCCAGACGGAGTCGAGCCGGGCCATCAGCACGTCGAGGTCGGCCGGGGTGCGCCCGGAGGCGACCTCGTCGGCGAGGACGTGGACGACGTTCCCGAAGCCCTGGGCGGCGGTGGCGGGGGCCGACGCCTTGACCTCGCGGCCCAGGAACCACTGGAGCGAGCAGGTGGAGACGAGGTTCTCCAGCGCGCTGGGCGAAAGCGCCACGGGCCGGTCGCGGTCGCGCAGCGGCGTCGCGCTGCGCGTCGGTTCGAACAGGCCCCACCAGCGGTCCGGGTGCGCGGCCGGGACCAGCGGCTGGCCGTCCTCGTCGGTGAGCGCGGCCAGCCGGGCGAGCCGGTCGGCCGCCGCCTCCCGGAGCTCGGGCGAGGCCTCCGGGTCGACGGTGGTGGCGCGCAGCTCGGCGACCAGCGCGGACACGGCGAGCGGGCGGCGCGGGCGGCCGGGGACGTCCTTCGGCTCGGCGCCGAGCTCGGTGAGGAAGCGGGACGGCTGGTCCCCGTCTTCCGCGGCGGCCTTCACGGCGGTGACGACGAGCCGGTCACGCGCGCGGGTGGCGGCGACGTAGAAGAGGCGGCGCTCCTCGGCGAGGAGGGCGCCGGGGGTGAGGGGTTCGGCGAGGCCGTCGTGGCCGATGCGGTCGGCTTCGAGGAGGGAGCCCCGGCGGCGGAGGTCCGGCCAGAGGCCCTCCTGCATGCCGGCGACGACGACGAAGCTCCACTCCAGGCCCTTGGAACGGTGGGCGGTCATCAGGCGGACGGCGTCCGGGCGGGTGTGCCGGCGGGTGAGGGTGTCGGCGGCGATGTCCTGGGCGTCGAGCTCTTCGAGGAAGTTGAGGACGCCTCGGCCGCCGACGCGCTCCTCGGCGCGGGCGGCGGTCTCGAAGAGCGCGCAGACGGCGTCGAGGTCACGGTCGGCATTGCGGCCGGCGGGGCCGCCGCGCAGGGCGGCGCGCTCCAGGCGGCCGGGCCAGGGGGTGCCCTTCCAGAGCACCCAGAGGGCCTCCTCGGCGGTGCCGCCGGCGTCGAGCAGCGCGCGGGTCTCCTGGAGGAGCTGTCCCAGGCGCTGGGCGCCGCGGGCGTAGGCGGGGTCGTGGGCGACGAGGCGCTCCGGCTCGGCGAGTGCCTGGGCGAGGAGGACGTCGGAGGGCGCCGGGACCTTGTTGCCGGCGGCGCGCTCCTCGTCGCGGAGGGCGCGGCCGAGCCTTCGGAGGTCGGCGGGGTCGACGCCTGCGAGGGGGGAGGCGAGGAGTTCCAGCGCGGTCTCCACCGTGAGCCAGCCGGCGGGCTCGGGCACGGCGGGTGCGGCCGGCTCGGCAGGCTCGGGCACGGCGGGTGCGGCCGGCTCGGCGGGCTCGGGCTCGACGGGCGCGGCCGGCTCGGCGGGCTCCGGCTCCGCGGGTGCGGCCGGCTCGGCGGGTGCGGTGTCCTGGGGCGCGCTGTCCGGGACCGGTGCGGCGCCGTCGTGGGTTGTGCCGACCCGTTCCGGCCCTGCGGAACGCCTGCCCCCCACGGAGGCCACCGCCCTCAGTGCCAGCAGCAGCGGCGTCACCGCCGGTTCGTGGCGGAGCGGGGTGTCCGCCGCGTCCGTCTCCACCGGGACCCCCGCCGAGGTGAGGGCGCGGCGGAGGGACGGGAGGGAGGCGGCGGCGCGGGTGAGGACGGCCATGTCCTGCCAGGGCACGCCGTCCTCCAGGTGGGCGCGCCGCAGCAGGTCGGCGATGTTCTCGGCCTCCGCCGAGGCCGTGGGGTAGGTGTACGCCTCCGCCCGGCCGCCGTCCCGCGTCGGGGCGAGTTCGCGGTGGGCGCGGACCTTGTCGGCGGGGAGCCGGGGCATCGCCATCCGCTGGGCGAGCAGCCGGGTCGCCCCGAGCAGCTCGGCGCCCGAGCGGCGGGAGGTGCGCAGGACCTTGACGGCCGCGCCGCCGAACGTGGACGGGAAGTCGAGGATGCCGTTCACGTCGGCGCCGCGGAAGGCGTAGATGGACTGGTCCGGGTCGCCGAAGGCGACGACCGTGCTGCGGCCGCCGCCCGCAAGCGCGTGGAGGAGCCGGACCTGGGCCGGGTCGGTGTCCTGGTACTCGTCGACGTAGATCGCGTCGTACGCGGGCAGGCGGGCGTCCCGGGCGAGCGGTACGGCCCGGTGGACGAGCTCCGCGTAGTCGAGGACGCCCTGGAGGTCGAGGACGTCGAGGTACTCGGCGAGGAAGCCGGCCGCCGCCTTCCAGTCCGGGCGGCCGACCCGGTCGGCGAAGCGGGCCAGGGCGTCCGGTCCGAGGCCCAGCTCGCGGGAGCGCGCGAGGACGGCCCGTACCTCGTCGGCGAAGCCGCGGGTGGTGAGGCAGGCGCGGAGTTCGTCGGGCCAGCGGACGTGTCCGAGGCCCGTCTTCTCCAGGTCGATCTGGCCGGCGAGCAGTTCGCGGACGGCGAGGTCCTGCTCGGGTCCGGAGAGCAGCCGGAGCGGTTCGGCGAAGAGTTCGGCGTCCTGGTGGGCGCGGATGAGGGCGTAGCAGTAGGAGTGGAAGGTCGTGGCCTGCGGCGGGCGGCGGCCGCCGAGCCGGCCGGCCATGCGGTCGCGGAGTTCGACGGCGGCCTTGCGGCTGAAGGTGAGGACGAGGAGGCGTTCGGGGTCGGCGCCGTTCTCCATGCGGGCGGCGACGGCCTCGACCAGGGTGGTCGTCTTTCCGGTACCGGGTCCGGCGAGGACGAGGAGAGGTCCGCCGGTGTGGTCAACCACGGCCCGCTGGACTGCGTCCAGCTGAGGGGGATCCAGCGGGGCCGGCGTGGTGCGCACCAGTCGGTACGCGCCCGGGATCCGCTGCCGTCCCTGACCGGGGTACGGCTGTCCCTGGTGCGGCGGCGTACGCCGGGTGGTGGAGGAGGAGCTCACGTGGTTCGCCGGTCCTGGTGGGTGTGGTGGTGCGGGTGAGGCCGCCGTGTGCCGTGGCCGCCGCCTCGGGAGACGCGAACGTCGACGTTACGCGAAGCGGGCCGTCGACGAGCCGTACTCCGTACCGCGTCCACCCCCGCGGACCCGTCCCGGCCCCGCCCACCGGGGCGGCTCGCTCAGGTGTGAGTTCGGGCACCCCCGGACGCGGTCCCCTCCTCCCCCGGAGCGCCGTCCCAGCGGGCCCGCCGCATGTCGATCCTCGGTACGTGCCCCTCGGCCGCCGGGCCCGCCGCGCGCAGCGGGGTGCCCTCCTCGCGGTAGTGGCCGAGGGCCCGGAGCTCGTGGCCGGGCAGCAGCGTGCCGTCGGCGCGGACGACCCGCCACCACGGGGCCGATCCGCCGTACAGTGCCATCACACGGCCGACCTGGCGGGGTCCGCCCTCGCCCAGCCACTCGGCGACGTCGCCGTACGTCATCACGCGGCCGGGAGGGATCGCGTCGGCGACGTCGAGCACCCGCTCCGCGTATTCGGGCAGTTCTCCGGGCTCCCCCACGGGTTCCTCCATGCTCATCCGCCCCATCCTGCCTCACCGCACCGACATGGCCCTGATGCCTCCGCGCGGCGGCTCTTCGTGCCACCATCGTCCGGGCGGTGACTGGTGATACGAGATCAAGAGCGACAAGTACAAGAACAAGAACGAGCACAGAAGCAAGATCGACAAGACGCACATGCAGAGACGGACATGGTGATGGGCCAGGACACGAAGCCTCCTGAGGGGGCTCAGCCCGACGTGCCCGAAAAGGTCTCCGGCGACGAGCCGCTGCTCGCCGCCCGCGTCCACCGGCCCTCCGATCTGATGCGGCTGCTCGTCGGCCTGCTCGCCATCGGGCTCGTCATCGCCGTCGCGGCGTTCGCCCACGCCACGACCTCCGGTCTGGAGGAGGACATCAACAAGGGCGCGGTCGGCGCCCCGGACGTCTTCGTCAAGATCGCCGGCCTCGTCTCCTCCATCGCCGTCCTGCTCGTGCCGGTCGCCTTCGCCATCGAGCGGCTGATCAAACGCGACGGGCTGCGCATCGCGGACGGCGTCCTCGCCGCCGTCCTGGCGCACGGCGTCACCCTCGCCACCGACCTCTGGGTCGCCCAGGCCGCGCCCGGCACGATCCAGGACGCGCTGACCCAGCCGCAGTCCGGCGGCGGTCTCACGGACCCGGTGCACAACTACCTCGCCCCGGTCATCGCGTACATGACCGCCGTCGGCATGGCCCGCAGGCCCCGCTGGCGGGTGTCGCTCTGGGCGGTGCTGCTGCTCGACGCGTTCACGATGCTGGTGGCCGGCTACACCACGGCCCTCTCGATCATCCTGACCGTACTGATCGGCTGGACGGTCGCGTACGGCACGCTGTACGCCGTCGGCTCCCCGAACGTCCGGCCCACCGGGCAGAACCTCCTCGCCGGCCTGCGCCGGGTCGGCTTCCGGCCGGTGACCGCCCTGCGCGCCGAGGGCGTGCCCGACGCGGCGGACAGCGGGGACCGGGGCCGCCGGTACATCGTGACCCTGGAGGACGGGCCGCCGCTCGACGTCACCGTCGTCGACCGGGAGCAGCAGGCGCACGGCTTCTTCTACCGCGCGTGGCGGCGGATCACCCTGCGGACGATCACCACCCGCCGCTCGATCGTCTCGCTGCGCCAGGCCCTGGAGCAGGAGGCGCTCCTCGCGTACGCGGCGATCGCCGCCGGGGCGAACGCGCCGAAGCTGATCGCCACCTCGGAGCTCGGCCCGGACGCCGTGATGCTCGTGTACGAGCACATCGGGGGCCGGAGCCTGGACTCGCTCGACGACACCGAGATCACCGACGAGCTGGTCCTCAGCGCCTGGCGGCAGGTCCGGGCGCTGCAGTCGCGCCGGATCGCGCACCGCCGGCTCACGGGGGACGCGATCCTGGTGGATCGTTCCGGCAGGGTGATCCTCACCGATCTGCGCGGCGGCGAGATCGCCGCCGGCGACCTGGTCCTGCGGATGGACGTCGCCCAGCTGCTCACCACCCTCGGTCTGCGGGTGGGGGCGGAGCGCGTGGTCGCCGCGGCCGTCGAGGTCCTCGGCCCGGACGCCGTGGCCGACTGTCTGCCGCTGCTCCAGCCGATCGCGCTGAGCCGCTCCACGCGCGCGACGCTGCGGAAGCAGGCCCGGGAGCGGTCCGCGCGGGAGCGGGAGGCCGTGCTCGCGGCCTCGGAGGCGGCCAAGCACGAGCGGGAGCTCGCGAAGGCCGAGGCGGCCGCGGACAAGAAGGCCGTACGGGCGGAGACGAAGGCCGAGAAGAAGGCGGACAAGAAGGCCGAGAAGCGGGCCCTCGACACCGCCCTCGACGAGGCCCGCGAGGAGGACCTGCTCGCGCAGATCCGGCAGCAGGTGCTGCTGATCCGCCCGCAGGCCCCGGTGGAGCCCGTCCGTCTGGAGCGGATCAAGCCGCGGACCCTCGTCAGCATGATCGCGGGCGCGGTCGCCGCGTACTTCCTGCTCTCGCAGATCGCCCGTACGCCGCTGTCGACGGTCAGCGAGGCGGACTGGCGCTGGGTGGCGGCCGCCGTGCTGTTCTCGGCGCTCAGCTACGTGGCGGCGGCGATGGCCCTGCTCGGCTTCGTACCCGAGCGGGTCGGGTTCTGGCGGACGGTGGCCGCGCAGGTCGCCGGCTCCTTCGTGAAGATCGTCGCCCCCGCGGCGGTCGGCGGCGTCGCGCTGAACACCCGCTTCCTGCAGCGCTCGGGAGTGCGCCCGGGACTCGCGGTGGCGAGCGTCGGCGCCTCGCAGCTCTTCCAGCTCGGCGCGCACATCATGCTGCTGCTCTCCTTCGGCTATCTGACGGGCACGGAGAAGTCGCAGTCCTTCACCCCGTCGAGGACGGTGATCGCCGGGCTCCTGACGGTCGCGGTGCTCGTCCTGGTGGTGACGGCGATCCCGTTCATGCGCAAGTTCGTGTCGACGCGGCTGCGCTCGCTCTTCGCCGGTGTGGTGCCCCGCATGCTGGACGTGCTCCAGCGGCCCATGAAGCTGGCGACGGGCATCGGCGGGATGCTGCTCCTCACCGGTGTGTTCGTGCTCTGCCTGGACGCCTCGATCCGGGCCTTCGGGCACGGCCACACGACGCTCAGCTACGCGAGCGTGGCCGTCGTCTTCCTCGCGGGCAACGCGCTCGGTTCGGCGGCGCCGACACCGGGCGGCGTCGGCGCGGTCGAGGGCGCGCTCACCCTCGGCCTGGTGGCGGTGGGTCTGCCGATCGAGGTCGCGACCCCGGCGGTGCTCCTGTACCGCCTGCTCACGCTGTGGATCCCGGTGCTGCCGGGGTGGATCTGCTTCAACTGGCTGACCAAGCGGGAAGCCCTGTAGGCCGCCACCCGCTTGGACCCCCGTCCCGCGCGGGGGCCCGGGCGGCGGCCCACGATGGGCCTATGCCGATCTCCGCCGCCCAGCGCGCCGCTCTGCTGACCGCCACCACCGTGCTGCTCGCCGCCGGCTGCTCGGACGGGGGAGACGAAGCGGCGGGGCCGGTGAAGCCGAGCGGCACGTCCGGGCTCTCGGCGCTGACGGCGCAGAAGTTGTCCTGGGCCCCGTGTCCGGCGCCCTCCGCCGCCGAGGGCGGCGGGCCCCCGCCCTCCCCGCTGCCCGGCGGCGCCTCCTGGGAGTGCTCCTTCCTCCAGGTCCCGCTCGACTGGGCGGTGCCGGAGGGCGAGACCATCGAGCTGGCCCTCATCCGCGCCAAGGCCCGGGACAGCGCCCGGCGGATCGGTTCGCTCGTCTTCAACTTCGGCGGGCCCGGCGGCTCCGGCGTCACCGCCCTGCCCGGCTTCGCCACCGACTACGAGGCCCTGCGCGGCCGCTACGACCTGGTCTCCTTCGACCCCCGCGGGGTCGGCCGGAGCGATCCGGTCGAGTGCGCCACCGACAAGGAGCTCGACGCCTACTACGCCCTGGACTTCACGCCCGACGACACCGCCGAGGAGCGGACGCTGTCCGACGCGCAGAAGCGGTACGCGCAGGGCTGCGAGCGGGACGCGGGCGCGGCCCTGCCGCACGTAGGCACCGAGAACGCCGCCCGGGACATGGACCTGATGCGCCAGGTCCTCGGCGACGAGAAGCTGCACTACTTCGGCATCTCGTACGGCACCGAACTCGGCGGCGTCTACGCCCACATGTTCCCCAAGAACGTCGGCCGGGCCGTCTTCGACGCCGTCGTCGACCCGGACGCGGGCGTCGAGGACGGCGCCCTCGGCCAGGCGAAGGGCTTCCAGCTGGCCCTGGACAACTTCGCCCAGGACTGTGTGGACCGCGCCGACGAGTGCACCCTGCCCGGCAGCAGCGTCGCCGAGATCGAGGCGGGGATCACCGACCTCCTCGCGGCCCTGGACAAGGAGCCGATCCCCGGCATCGGCTCCCGCAAGCTGACCCAGACGCAGGCCACCAACGGGATCGCGCAGGCCCTGTACTCGAAGGAGTTCTGGCCGTATCTGGAGCAGGGGCTCGACGCGGCCGACGGCGGCGACGGGGCACTGCTCCTCTCCCTGTCCGACTCGATGAACGGGCGCGGCGAGAACGGCTCGTACAGCAACATCCAGGCCGCGAACGCCGCCATCAACTGCGTGGACTTCAAGGAGCGCTACACCCTCGGGCAGGCGAAGGAGCGGCTCCCCCAGTTCCGCGAGGCCTCCCCCGTCTTCGGCGACTTCATGGGCTGGGCGCTGGCGAGCTGCTCGCAGTGGCCGGTGCCCGGGGTCTGGGAGCACCCGGACGTCTCGGCGCCGGGCTCGGCGCCGATCCTCGTCGTCGGGAACACCGGCGACCCGGCCACGCCGTACGAGGGCGCCCGGGCGATGGTGAACGCGCTCGGCGAGGGCGTCGGCGTGGAGCTGACGTACGAGGGAGAGGGCCACGGCGCCTACAACAGCGGCAACAAGTGCGTGAAGAAGGCGGTGGACCAGTACCTGCTCGAAGGCAAGGTCCCGACCTCGGGCACGGTCTGCAAGTAGCCGGCCCTTAGGCACGCGGAAGGCCCCGGACCTGAGGTCCGGGGCCTTCCGTGCACCGCTTCTAGTAGACCGGCTTCTCGGGCTCGATCTGGTGGACCCAGCCGATCACGCCGCCGCCGACGTGGACGGCGTCCGCGAAGCCCGCGGACTTGAGCACCGCGAGGACCTCCGCACTGCGGACACCCGTCTTGCAGTGCAGGACGATCCGCTTGTCCTGCGGGAGGTCCTGGAGGGCGTTGCCCATCAGGAACTCGTTCTTCGGGATCAGACGCGCGCCCGGGATCGAGACGATCTCGTACTCGTTCGGCTCGCGGACGTCGATGATGTCGATCTTCTCGTCCCCGTCGATCCACTCCTTGAGCTGCTTGGGAGTGATCGTCGAGCCGAGCGCCGCCTCCTGGGCCTCCTCGGACACGACGCCGCAGAAGGCCTCGTAGTCGATGAGCTCGGTGACGGTCGGGTTCTCGCCGCAGACCGCGCAGTTCGGGTCCTTGCGGACCTTGACCTGGCGGTACTGCATCTCCAGGGCGTCGTAGATCATCAGGCGGCCGACCAGCGGGTCGCCCACGCCGGCCAGGACCTTGATGGCCTCGGTGACCTGGATGGAGCCGATGGACGCGCAGAGCACGCCCAGGACGCCGCCCTCGGCGCAGGACGGGACCATGCCCGGCGGCGGGGGCTCCGGGTAGAGGCAGCGGTAGCAGGGGCCGTACTCGGACCAGAACACCGAGGCCTGGCCGTCGAAACGGTAGATCGAGCCCCAGACGTACGGCTTGTTGAGCAGCACGCAGGCGTCGTTCACCAGGTAGCGGGTGGCGAAGTTGTCCGTGCCGTCGACGATCAGGTCGTACTGGCCGAAGATCTCCATCACGTTGTCGGCTTCCAGCCGCTCCTCGTGAAGGATCACGTTCACGTACGGGTTGATGCCGAGGACCGAGTCCTTCGCGGACTCCGCCTTGGAGCGGCCGATGTCGGCCTGGCTGTGGATGATCTGGCGCTGGAGGTTCGACTCGTCGACCTCGTCGAACTCCACGATGCCGAGCGTGCCCACGCCGGCCGCCGCCAGGTACATCAGGGCCGGCGAGCCGAGACCGCCGGCGCCCACACAGAGCACCTTGGCGTTCTTGAGCCGCTTCTGCCCGTCCATCCCGACGTCCGGGATGATCAGGTGGCGGGAGTACCTGCGGACCTCGTCTACGGTGAGCTCGGAAGCCGGCTCGACCAGGGGTGGCAGCGACACGGAGTCTCCGATGGTCGGTATGTCAGTACGGTTGTTCTCCCCGTAACACTGCCACGCCCCTTCTCATTCCGAGACACCCGTTCCGATCCGCGAGACGATTTCGTCCCAGTAGCCGGGCAGGGTGTGGAATTGGTCGCTTTGTCCCGGACGGCCGGCGCGGTCGGTGAAGAAGATCGTCCCCGCCCCCTGCCAGCGCGCGATCCGCAGGGCCTCGTCGAGGTGGGTGCGCGGGACGCCGTGGACGAGGTGGACGAACTTGGCCTCCGTGTACTCGGCCGTCCACTCCGCCACCTGCGACCAGCGGTAGTCCACCCAGGAGCCGGCGAAGGTCACCAGCTGGTCGGCGGCCTCGGCGTACCCCGGGTGGGGGTGGGTGCCGTGGCCGAGGACGAGGTGGGCCTCGCCGCCGAGCACGGCCTCCAGGGTCGCGGTGAGCCGCCGCGTCCCCGCCAGGTCGGCCCGGTCGGCGGGGGCGCGGTCCAGGTAGAAACCGCCGACCTTGTACCAGTCGAGGAAGCGGTGGGCGTCCGAGACGAGCTCCCCGAAGGGCCGGGAGCCGTACGCCAGGTCCAGGTACCCGAGGACCCTGACCCCGGCGTTCCGCAGCTTCCCGGCCGCCTCCAGACAGTGCGGGTCGGGACGGGTCCCCGGGCCCTCCGCCACATTGAGCACGGCCCAGTGCAGCGGGGTCCCGGGACGGGTCAGCTCGCCCCACTCGACGGGCGCGAGCAGCGGATGGGCGTAGCCGGGGACACCGAAGCCGAGCGCCTGGACGGCCCCGGTGGCCGTGGTCGTCGTCAGATGCGACACGCCGCCTCCATCCAGATGTCGGCCAGGGACTCCTCCAGGTTGATCCGGGGCCGCCAGCCGAGCCGGTCGCGGGCGGTGCGGACATCGGCCTGCTGCCAGGGCCCGCAGCCGTCGGGGTACGGGTACGGGGCGGCGCCCAGCTGGTCGGCGATGGTCCCCTCGGTGCGGGGGGCGCCGATCATCGGGCGCTGCGGGATGCCGTGCGGTCCGTCCAGCTCGTGCAGGTTGCCGGCGTAGCCCGCGACCCGGGCGAGGACGGCGGCGGCGTCCCGGAGCCGGACGGCGCGCCCGGTGCCGATGTTGACGACGCCCTGGGCCGCGGAGAGGGAGGCCGCGTGGACGGCCCGCGCCACGTCCCGTACGTCGACGAAGTCCCGCTGCACACCGAGACCGCTGAGCTTGAGCTCGCCGTCCCCGGCCTGCATCGCGCGGCGCATCGCCTCGGCGAGGCGGCCCAGCGGGGAGCCGGCGGGCGTGCCGGGGCCGACCGGGGAGAAGACCCGCAGGACGACGGCGTCGAGCCCGGAGCCGAGGACGAGTTCGGTCGCGGCGAGCTTGGACACCCCGTACGGGCCGCCGGGGCGCGGGATCGCGTCCTCGGCCGTGGAGGAGCCGGGCTGGCTGGGCCCGTACTCCGAGGCGCAGCCGACCTGGACGAGCCGGGCCCCGCAGCCGCTGCGGCGCAGGGCCTCGCAGACGGTGGCGACGGCGACGGTGTTGTGCCGGGTCAGCTCGCGGGCGCCGCCGCGGGTGGCGCCGGCGCAGTTGACGACGACCCCGGGGTGGACGGCGTCCAGGAAGCGGGTGAGCGCGCCGGGGCTGCCGGAGGCGAGGTCGAAGCGCACGTCGGCGTCGTCGCCCCGGCCGAGCGCGGTGAGGTGGACGGCCGGGTCGGCGAGCAGCCGGTCGGCGACGAAACGGCCGATGAAGCCGTTGGCTCCGAGCAGTAGCACCCTCATCGTGCGGCCCCTGTGTGCCGACTGGCCGGTGCTTGGGGTTGAGGGGTCATGGTCTTCGTTCTCCTTGCGGGGTGATGAGAGAGGTGACGGGACACGCCCGCGGCGTCGGCTCCGCGGGTGCGAAAGGTTTCTCGGCGGGAGGCCCGGCGGGGTGGTGGTCGCTGTGGTCGCCGGACCTCCGGCGGGAAGTGCGGCCGGTTTTCACGGGGTGGCGTGGGCCGATGCCCGGGTGAGGTCGGCGGTCGCGCGGGCCAGCAGGCCGAGCGCGGCGGCGCCGCAGACGACGGTGGGTACGGCCCCGGGGCCCCAGGCCTCGACGAGGGCGCGCACCGGGGTGGCGAGCGCGTCGAAGCCGGGGACGGGGACGCGGGCGGCGAGGACGCTCGCGAGGGCGAGGGCCTCGGCGGCACAGGCGGCGGCGAGCGCGGCGGCGGCCGTCTCGGGGAAGCCGTGGACGGTGAGGAGCCGGGCGAGCAGCAGGAGCGCCCCGAGGGCGAGGGCTCCGGGGCTGAACCCGGTGAGGGCGAGCAGGGCGGTGAGGGCGAGCAGCTGGACGGTCACGGTGCCGAGGAGCAGCGGCCGGACGGTGGCGGCGAAGTCGGCGAGGCCGTGGCTGTCGGCGATCCGGCGGCGGGCCCGGCGGGCGAACAGGTGGGCGCCCCAGGCGGCGGGGGCGACGGCGAGGGCGAGGCCCAGGAGCGGCGCGGGGGCGAGCGCCCAGGGCCCGTCGGGGCCGCCGCTGAGGACCTCCTCCAGGAGTCCGTCGCCGCCGGCCGCGTACGCCAGGAGCCAGAGGGTCCAGAGCCGGGCGGCGGGCACGGTCCCTCCGTCGGGCGCGCGGAACGGTCCCCGGCGGACGGCGAGCAGCAGGGCCGCGCCGAGGGCGAGTGCCCCGGCGGCCCCGACGGCGAGCCGCACGGGCCCGTACGTGAGGGCGAGCCCGATTCCGGTGAGCCCGGCGACCCCGCCGGGGGCGAGGGTGGCGAGCGCCCAGGGCGCCCGGGCGGGCTCCGGCTCCGCGAGGGGCGCGGGCCGCTCCTGGCCGCGGGGCACGCGCGCGTACAGCTCCTCGGCGAGCGAGAACACGTCCCGGTGCCGGAAGCGCGCGGCGGTCCGGTCGGTGAATCCCTGCGCTTCGAGGCCCGCGGCGATCTCCAGGGGGTCGACGGCCTGCTCGCAGAGCTCCCGGTGCCGGTGCATGAGCACCTTCACGGGGTCGGCGTTCCCGCGCCGGGAGCGGGGCCGTGCGGCCCCGCCCCCGGCGTCCGCGCCGGGAGCGGCCGGCGCCGGGCGGTGCGTGACGTCGGCCTCCGCCGGGTCGGCCGGGGCCGGGCGGTGCGTGACGTCGGCCTCCGCCGGGTCGGCCGGGGCCGGGCGGTGCGTGACGTCGGCCTCCGCCGGGTCGGCCGGGGCCTGCACGGGGTGCGGCTCCGTCGGGGCCGGCGCCGGGTCCGAGGCCTCGGGCGCCGGGTCCGAGGCGCGCGGGGGCTCCGGCGTCGGGTACGGGGCCCAGGCCGTGCCCGCTCGTGGGGACGTGGGCGTGGCCTCCCCCGGGGCCGGTGCTATCCCGGAGGGTGCGGCATCGTCCTCGGGGGCGGGCGCGCGCAGGTCGAGGGTGCCGGCGGCCGTGAGGGCCGGGGTGCCGAGGAGGGCTTCGGAGCGGGCGTCCCAGGCTCCGGGGCTCGTCGGGGCGGCGGAGCCGCGCATGGGGGTGCCTCCTTCAGGCATCGGGGGCTCCTGTCCCCGCGGTCACGGCCTTGTGCGCCCAGCTGCCCGGCACATGGGCCTCGGCCGGGTGGGCGAAGGGGACGCCGTCCCCGGCCCGGTGGCGCACCGGCGCGTGGGAGAGGAGTTCGAGGTAGATGCCGCGGAACGCGGCGAGGTTCTGGTCGACCGTGAACAGTTCGAGCGCGCGGGCGCGGGCGGCCGCGCCGAGCCGGAAGCGGCGCTCGGGGTCGCGGAGCAGCGCGAGGCACGCGTCGGCGAGCGCCCGGGGGTTGCGCGGGGGGACGACGAGGCCGGTGCCGCCGATGATCTCGACGACGGCGCCGACGTCGGTGGAGACGGTGGCCCGTGCGCAGAACATCGCCTCGACGAGGCTCGCGGGGAAGCCCTCCACGAGGCTCGACATGACGACGAGCGCGCCCGAGGCGTACGTGTCCTCCAGGGTGGGCGCCTCCGGGCCGCCGAGCTCCTCGAAGGTGACGGGGTTCTCGCCGACGGCGTGCGCCCCGGGGGCCTCGTCGGGGAAGAGCTGGGCCGCGAGCCCCTTGCAGTACGTGAGGTAGCCGGCGCCGCCCGGTTCGCGGACGGGCACGGCGACGATCCGCAGCCGGGCGTCGGGCTGCCGGGCCCGGATCTCGGCGAAGGCGTGGAGCAGGCCGATGAGGTCCTTGGCGGGTTCGACGCGGCCGACCCAGACGAGGGTGGCCGGGTCGCCGCTCTCCTCGTCCTCGCCGACCTCGGCGAAGCGTTCGGCGGCCATGCCGGGGTGGACGGTGCGGATGCGGGCCCGGTCGGCGCCGCACTTCTCCTGCCAGCGGCGGGCGTGGGCGTTGCCGGGGGTGAGGAGGGCGGCCTGCCGGTAGATCTCGCCGGCGAGCCGGCCGTGCAGGGCGGCGAGCAGCGCGCGGAGCGGTGCGGAGCGGTCGGCGCCGGCCGCAGCGAGGTAGTGGGCGCGCAGCGGTACGCCGTACTCGGTGACGAGCAGCGGGGTGCCGAAGAAGCGTTTGGCCACCAGCCCGGGGAGGGCCGTGGTGCCTCCGGCGGCGGCGTGGCAGAGGTCGGCCGCGCCGAGCGCGTCCTCCCCGTACCAGTCGAGGGAGAGGGGGCGCAGGGCCCGCTCCAGGTGCTCGGCGAAGGCGAGGTGGTCGCGGAGCCCGGCGGCGGCCGTGCCCCGGCGTGCGCCGGGCGCGCGGCAGGCGGCCTCCAGGGCGCGGACGGCGTCGTCGGAGCGGAGCGCCCCGGGCAGTCCGCCGCGCTCGCGGGCGAGTTCGGCGAGGGCGTAGAGCCCTTCGGCGAAGGAGCTCGCGTCGTCCTCGGCGCAGAGTCCGGTGGCGAGCCGGTGGTAGGCCTCGGTGAAGCGGCGCCGCTCGTGTCGTCCGTAGGCCCGGCGGGAGGCTCGGTGCCCGCCGGCCGCCGGGGCGGTGTCGGGGCCGCCGAGGTCGGCGGTGCGGGCGACACGGGCGTTCGGCGGCAGGGGCGGCGGCGGGGTGCCGGTCCGGCCGAGGGCGTAGAGGTCGAAGCGGTGCTGTCCGAGCCCGCGTACGAGCCGTTCGCACCACCGTCCGGACTCACCGGTGGCGTACGGGTAGCCACCCTCCGTGAGCAGTCCGATCCGCACGCGTGCACCCCCGATCTCCCTTGACGGCGGTCACCGTCGGCCCGGTGACTCACAGCGGGAAGAACGTAAGCGGAGACACCGGTGGTGCGACGGACGGTTGTCCGTCGCACCACCGGAAGGGGTGAATGCACGTAACTTTCCCACCGCGGTCGCGTTCTGTCGCGCTACGCGGCGGAAAGGTCACGGAGGGTCAGGCCGCGGCCGGCTCCCGGCGCCTCTCCCTGCGCTCCGCCGCGAGGACCGGGTCGAGCGAGGGGACGGCGGCGAGCAGCTGCCGCGTGTACGGGTCCTGCGGAGCGCCGTACACCTCCGCGACCGTGCCCTGTTCGACGATCCGGCCCCCGCGCATGACGGCGACCCGGTCGCTGACCTGCCGGACGACCGCGAGGTCGTGGGCGATGAAGACGAGCCCGAGGCCGAGTTCGGCCTGGAGCTCGGCGAGCAGCGCGGTCACCTGGGCCTGGGTGGTGACGTCCAGCGCGGAGACGGGTTCGTCGCAGACGACGAGGCGGGGTTCGGCGGCGAGCGCGCGGGCGATGCCGACGCGCTGGCGCTGTCCGCCGCTGAACTCGTGCGGATAGGCCTCGTACCGGTCGGGGTCGAGCCCCACCCGGTCGAGCAGCTCCCGCACCCGGCCCCGGATCCTGGTCTCGTCCCGCTCCCCCGCCACGCGCAGCGGGTCGGCGATCGACTCGCCCACGGAGCGGCGCGGGTTGAGGGAGGAGACCGGGTCCTGGAAGACCATCTGGAGCTCGCGGCGGTACGGGAGCAGCCGCTTGTCGGACAGCCCGCCGATCTCCTCGCCCCGGTAGCGGAGTTCGCCGCCGGTCGGGTCGAGGAGGCGGACGAGCATCCGGCCGAGGGTGGTCTTGCCGCTGCCGGACTCGCCGACGACGCCGAGGGTCTCGCCGGCGCGGAGGGTGAGGGAGACCCCGTCGACGGCGGTCACGGCGGCCTTGCCCCGGCCGAACTCCCGCCGCAGGCCGACGGCTTCGAGCAGCGTCTCCCCCTCCCGGACGGAGGCGCCGGCCGCTCGGTCGGGGCGGGCCGGTCCGTCGAGCCGGGGCACGGCGGAGAGCAGCGCGCGGGTGTACGGCGCCGCAGGCGCGCCGAGCACCCCGGCGACGGGTCCGCGCTCGACCTCGCGCCCGTCGCGCATGACGAGCACCTCGTCGACGCTCTCGGCGGCCACGCCCACGTCGTGGGTGACGAGGAGCAGCGCGGTGCCGGTCTCGCGCCGCAGCTCGTGCAGCAGGTCGAGGATCTGGGCCTGCACGGTGACGTCGAGGGCGGTGGTGGGTTCGTCGGCGACGAGCAGCTGCGGCTCGCAGGCGAGGGCCATCGCGAGGAGGGCGCGCTGCCGCATGCCGCCGCTGAACTCGTGCGGGCGGGAGCGGGAACGGCGGGCCGCGTCGGGGATGCCGACCCGGTCGAGGACCTCGATGGCGCGGGCCCGGGCGGCCTTCCTGGATCCAGAAGGCTGGATCCTGGATCCAGGAGGCTGGATCCTGGATCCAGCAGCATGGATCTTGGATCCAGGAGGCTGAATTCCGGATCCCGGAGAGCCCGGAGACTGAATCCTGGATCCAGAGTCATGGATCTTGGATCCCGGATGATGGATCCGATACACCTCCGCGATCTGGTCGCCCACCGAGTAGTACGGATCCAGCGCCGACAGCGGGTCCTGGAAGACCATGGCGGCGACACCGCCGCGCAGCCTCCGCAGTTCGCCGGTTCCGGCGGCGCCGACGTCGATGCCGCCGACGCGCACGGTGCCGCCGACCTTCGCTCCCGTGCCCCGGTGGAGGCCGAGGAGGGCGCCGGCGACGGTGGACTTGCCGCTGCCGGACTCGCCGACGAGGGCGAGGGCGCGGCCGGCCTCCAGGGTGAAGGAGAGGCCGTCGACGGCCCGGGCGCCGCCGTCGAACTCGACGGTGAGGCGGTCGACTTCCACGAGCGGGGTGGGGGTGGGGAGCGTCATGTCAGGGCGACCCTTCGGTCGGCGAGGGCGTAGAGGAGGTCGGCGACGACGTTCGCGAGGACCACGGCGACCCCGGTGAGGAGCACGATGCCCACGACGACCGGCAGGTCGATGGTGCGGACGCCGTCGATGAGGGTCTTGCCGAGCCCGGGGATGCCGAAGAGCGACTCCGTCAGCACGGCCCCGCCGAACATCGTGCCGAGGTCGATGGCGCTGAGCGCGATGACTGGTGGCACGGCGCCGCGCAGCGCGTGGCGGGCGACGACGGACCCCTCCCCCACCCCGTACGCGCGGAAGGTGCGGATGTGGTCCTCGGCGAGCGTCTCCAGGGTGGAACTCCGGGTGAGCCGCGCGTACTTGGCGGATTCGAAGAAGCCCAGGGCGAGCCAGGGAAGCAGCATGTTCCACGCCCACTGCTCGGGGTCCTCGCCGAGCGGCACGTACGAGGGGAAGGGCAGCCACTGGAGGTAGGCGCAGACGGCCATGAGGAGCAGCAGCCCGAGGATGAAGACGGGCGTGCCGGTCCCGGCGAGGGTGAGCACGGTCAGGAGGCGCTCGGTGACGCCGCCCCGCCGGAGCGCGGAGAGAAGCCCGGCGCCGATGCCGACGACGAGCCAGATCACCATGGCGCCGAGGGCGAGCGAGGCGGTGGCGGGCAGCCGGTCCAGGATGAGCACGGTCACCTGCTGGTCGGTCTGGTACGACAGGCCGAGGCAGGGCGCGTCGCAGTGCAGGACGCCGGTGCCGGTGGAGTAGTCGCGGCCGGCGAAGACGCCCTGGAGGAAGTGGAAGTACTGAGCGAACACGCTCTCGTTCAGGCCGAGTTGTGCGCGGACCTGGGCGATCTGCTGCGGGTTGCAGCGTTCGCCGCAGGCGAGCCGGGCGGGGTCGCCGGGTGCGACGTAGAACAGCGCGTAGACGAGGACAGACAGCGCGAGGAGGACGAGCGCGGCGCCCGCGAGCCGCTTCAGGACGTAGCGGGTCATCGCGAGGTCTCCTTTCGTGTGCCTACGCCGAGCCGGCCGGCCTCGCGCGGGTCGAGGGCGGTGCGGAGGGCGTCGCCGAGCACGGTGAAGGCGAGCACGGTCACGAAGAGCAGTCCGGCCGGGAGCAGCACGTACGCCGGGTCGGCCCGGAACCAGGTCTGCGCGGTGGACAGCATCTGCCCCCAGGACGGGGTGGGCGGGGTGACGCCCACGCCGAGGAAGGAGAGCGAGGCCTCGACCACGATGTTGGTGGGGACGAGGATCGCCGCGTACGTGATGACGGGTGCCGCGAGCGAGGGCAGCAGCTCGCGCCGGGCGGTCCGCCACCGCCCCGAGCCGGCGAGCCGTGAGGCGGCGACGAAGTCGAGGCCCTTGAGGGTGAGGGTCTGGGCGCGCACGATCCGGGAGGTGCCGGCCCAGCCGAGCAGCCCGATGACCAGGATGAGCAGCAGCGGGCGCGGGAAGTCACGGGGGACGACGGCGGTGAGCGCGATGGCGAGGACGAGGAACGGCAGGGCGAGGAAGACGTCGGTGATCCGGCCGAGCACGCCGTCGACCCAGCGGCTGCCGAGCCCTGCGGCGAGGCCCACGAGGACTCCGATGAGGACCTGGACGGCGGTGGCGCCGAGGGCGACGAGGAGCGAGATCCGGGCGCCGTACAGGAGACGGACGAACAGGTCGCGGCCCGTGCCCGGTTCGACGCCGAGCCAGTGGTCGGCGCTCGCCCCGCCGAAGGCGCCGTACGGGACGCCGCCGCGGGCGGAGTCGACGAGGTCGTCGTGGTACGAGTGCGGGTCCTGGCCCTCCAGCGCGGCGAGCAGCGGCGCGGCGAGGGCGAGGAGGACGAGCAGGAGGAGGACGGCGCCGGAGGCGAGGGCGGCCGGGCGGGTGCGGAGCCGTCGCCACACCTGCCGGGCGGCACCCGTGGCGGGGAGGCCCGCCACGGGCGCCGTCGTGTCGGTCAGGGTTGTCACTTGACCGCGACCTGCGAGATGTCGAGGACGCCGGTCCAGTCGCTGATGACGACGTTCTTGATGTCCTTGCCGACGAGCCGCTTGTAGACCGGGTGGAAGAGCGGCACGTCGAGGGCCTGCTCGCCGATCTTCTTGTCGAGGGCGCCCCAGCGGGCGGCGGCGGCCTTGAGGTCGGTCAGCTTGTTGATCTCGTCGATCTCCTTGTTGACCGCCGGGTCGTTCAGCTGGGCGTGGTTGTAGTTGGAGCCGTTGGTGACGATCTGGCGCCCGTCGAAGATCGGCGCGAGGAACGGGCCGCCGGCCGGCCAGTCGGCACCCCAGCGGGAGAGGAAGAGTCCGGGGGCGTCCTTGACGCTCCAGCGCTTCTCGTTGAAGGAGTTGGGCTCCTGTCCGTCGAGCTTGACGGTGATGCCTGCCTTGCCGAGGGCCTCCTGGACGGCGGTGGCGATCTCGGGGCTGGTGGCGCGGTTCTGGGCGGTGGAGTGCAGCAGGGTGACGGTGAGGCCGTTCGGGTAGCCGGCCTCCTTGAGCAGCTGCCTGGCCTTCTCCGGGTCGCCCGTCTTCCCGGCGGGGAAGTGGTCGTACGCCGTGAAGCCGAAGGCCTTCTGCTCGGGCAGGAAGGTGGTGGCGGGCTCGGCGAGGGCGGAGCCGCCGGCGGCGTTGACGACGCTGGTGCGGTTGACGGCGTACGAGATCGCCTGGCGGACCTTCGGGTTGTCGAAGGGCTTCACCTTCGGGTTGAAGGCGAGGTAGTTGGTGAAGCCGAAGTGGCCGGTGCCGACGCGCGCGGCGAGCGCCTTGTCGGAGCCCACCTGGGCGAGTTCGGCGGGGCCGAGGTTGGTGTCGGTGGTGACGGCGGCGGAGTCGGCGCCGGAGGAGGTGGCGAGGCGCTGGTTGATGACGGCCTCGTCGAGCCCGGACTTGACGTCGATCGTGTCCGGGTAGGCCTTGCGCTCCTCGTCGGTCTTCGGGTCCCAGTGCTCGTTGCGCTCCAGGACGAGGTGCTCGCCGTCGTTCTCGTTCTTGACGACCTTGTACGGGCCGGAGGAGACGGGGTGCTCCTCGTACTTCGCGCCGGTGTCCTTGCCCTTCGGGACGGGTGCGAACTGGGTCTGGGTGGCGACGAAGGGGAACTCGCCCTCGGGCTTCTTCAGCTTGAAGACGATGGTGCGGGCGTCGGGGGTGACGATGGAGGCGAGGCCGTTCTTGTCCTTGTACGGGCCCTGGTAGGTGTCGCCGCCGATGAGCCAGTCCCGCAGGTAGGGGGCTCCGCCGGAGAGTTCGGCCGCGAAGGAGCGCTCGATGCCGTACTTGATGTCGGCGCTGGTGATGGCCGTGCCGTCCTCGAACTTCAGGCCCTCCTTCAGCGTGTACGTCCACTCGGTGGCGTCCTTGTTGGGGCGGCCGGTGTCGGTGGCGAGGTCGGGGACGACCTGGGTGCCGGCAACGCCCGCCTCGCGGTTGCGGGTGGTGAGCGTGCGGAAGACGAGGGAGGGGACGTTGCCGCCGCCGGAGGTGTAGAGGCGGGCCGGGTCGAAGTCGCTCTGCGCCTCGGCGTTCAGGACGGTGAGCGTGCCGCCCTTCTGCGGGGCGCCCGCGGCCTTCCCGGAAGTACCGCCCTTGGCGCCGGCGTCCTCGGGGCCGCAGGCGGCGGCGCCCGAGGCCAGGACGACACTGACGGCGGCCGCTGCCACGCGGCGCGAGATGACGGACGAATGACGCATCGGAAAGAAACCTCTCGGGGTGAACTGCGGGAACTGCGGGAAAGGGAAAGTGAATTCCGCAGGCACGGCGAGACAGCCCGAAAAAAAGGGGGGACGGCGCCTGCGGGAATGAAGAACCCGGGCGCGGCGAGAAAAACAGAAAGCCGACGAGCGCTCGGGCTGCGTCAGCTACAGAGAATGTCGGCGACCGTGTGTCCGGTCACGCCGAAGAGCGCCAGCTCGAGAGCGGCGCTGTCGGAAACGGCGTGACGGTGCGACATGCCGAGAAATATGGACGAACGCGTGAGCGATGTCAACGCGGATCCATGCGATCCCGAGACACCCGTCTCGGGATGTGGACGTCGACGGATCCGACGGCTCGTCAACTCGTGGGATACACCCAGGGGTTGGGGCGGCACTTGATCCCGTCGATGTCCAGGGACTTCGTCTGCTGCTGCATCACGGGAGCGAGCGCGCCCGGCGTACGGCAGCTCACGTGACCGTGCCCGAGCCGGTGTCCGACCTCGTGATTGATGAGCATCTGGCGATAGGCGTACATCGCCTTCGGACCGAAGGTCACCGAGCCCTGCGCCCAGCGGAACGCATTGATCATCACGCGCTGGGTGGAGGCGGAGTCGCAGGAGACGTTGTCGACGGTGGTGTCGAGCCCGGACTTCTTGCACCACTCGCCGGTGGTACCCGGGCTGGCGAGGGTGATCACGAACTCCGGCTCGCCGCTGGAAATGCGCTCGAAGGTCATCTCGCCCTGGCCGGCCCAGCTGCGCTTGTCGTTGAGGGTCTTCTGCACGGCGTCGGCGAAGAGCTTCGGATCGAGACCGATCCCCTTCTCGACGTCGACCCGGTAGCGGATCAGCCGCCCCTTTCCGGGCGCCTTCGCCAGGCCCGGCACGGCCTCGAAATCCCCGGAGCCCTTCAGCTTCGGGTCGATCGGGAACTGGCGGGTCATCAGCTGCTCGTACGTCGGCGGGGTGACGGCGGGCGCCGGCTTCGACGGGACGGTCCGGTCGTCGGAGCGGGAGGCGGAGGTGTCGTCCGAGGGCCGCTCGGCCGGCTCCCCGGCGGCGCGGGTGACGGGCGGCTCCTCGTCCCGGTCGGCGACCTGACCGGCGACGACGACGGCGAGCACGGTGGCGACGGCGGCGGCCGCGACCCCGGTGAGCGCGCGCCCGAGCCCGCCCCGCCCGACGGCGGTCTCGGGCTCGTCGCTCTCGCTCTCCCGACGGGGCCCGGGGATGAACGGCGCCTGGGAATCGTCCTGTTCGGGCGCGACGGTCCGGGCAGCACCGTGCCGGGGCCCGACCGGCGCGGGCCGCGGCCCGAAAGCCTCGTCGTGCTGCGGGTGCCCACCCCGCACGGAACCCCCGAGAACGGGGACGCCGTGCGCGGGGGTACCGGGCGTGGCGTGCGCCGGGACACCGGAGCCTCCGCCGAGGTAGGCGGGAGTGCCGTGCGCGGGGGTCCCGGGAGCGGGTGTCCGGTACTGCGGGGTCCCGTGCGCCGGGGTCCCGGGAGCGGGCGTCCGATACTGCGGGGTCCCGTGCGCCGGGGTCCCGGGGGCAGGCGCCCGGAACTGCGGAGTCCCGTGCGCCGGGGTCCCGGGGGCAGGCGCCCGGAACTGCGGAGTCCCGTGCGCCGGGGTCCCGGGAGCGGGCGTCCGATACTGCGGGGTCCCGTGCGCCGGGGTCCCGGGGGCAGGCGCCCGGTACTGCGGGGTCCCGTGCGCCGGGGTCCCGGGGGCAGGCGCCCGGTACTGCGGGGTCCCGTGCGCCGGGGTCCCGGGGGCAGGCGTCCGGTACTGCGGGGTCCCGTGCGCCGGGGTCCCGGGGGCAGGCGTCCGGTACTGCGGAGCTCCCTGCCCGGGGTTCCCGTACGGCGTGGTCCCGCGCGCGGGGGTCCCGTACTGGGGAGTGCCGTGCGCCGGGGTCCCTTGACCGGGGGTCCCGTACTGGGGAGTCCCGTGTGCCGGCGTTCCGTACATAGGGGTGCCCTGCGCCGGGGTGCCGTACCCCTGCGTCCCGTACCCCTGCGTCGTGGCGTCCTGGCCGGGACCGCCCGCGGTCCTGCGGCGGCGGCCCGTCCCGGCGGGCGACCCCGCCGGAGAAGCCCCCGGCCCCGCCCCCGTCCCCGTCCCGGCTCCCGCCTGCGGCCCGGTCTCGGGCACCGAGGGCGCGGAGCCCTTGCGACTATGTCGTCCCACGCCCCGGATCAGCTCCCGCCGTCATCGGCGATCAGGTCCCGGACGGCCTGGGCGACCGTCTCCGGGTACTCCATCATCGCCACGTGCCCCGCCTCGGGGAGGGTCAGCAGGCGCGAGCCGCGGAAGGCGGCGGCCGCCTTCCGGGCCATCCGGTACGAGACGAGCCGGTCCCGCCCGCCGTAGACGAGCAGCGTCGGGGCGAGGACCCGCTCGGCCTGCCGCCACAGTCCGTGCTGCCCGCCGAGGGTGTACGCGTCGACGATGCCGCGCGAGGAGCGGGCCATGGCGTCCCAGAAGTACGGGAGCTCCAGGCGCCGCTCCATCTCCTCGACGGCGTGCCGGAAGCCCTCCTCCGTGACCTGGCCGGGGTCCCCGTAACAGAGGGAGAGGACGCCCTTGACGCGCTGCTCGGCCGTCCAGTCCTTGGTGAGCTTCGCGAAGAACGAGGCGACGCCGGGCACCGCGAGCAGCGCGGTGGGCCAGGCGGTGCGCTGGGCGCGCAGCTCGGGCAGGGCCGGGGAGACGAGGGTGAGGGTGCGGACCAGATCGGGCCGGACGGCGGCGACGCGGGTGGCGACGGCGCCGCCCATCGAGTTGCCGAAGAGGTGGACCGGTCCGCGTCCGGCGGCGTCGAGGAGGCGGATGACGGCGCGGGCGTGTCCGGTGACCGAGTAGTTGCCGTCGTCGGGCGGCGGGGAGTCGCCGAAGCCGGGCAGGTCGACCGCCTCGCCGTCGACGTGGTCCGCGAGCAGCGGCATCAGGGCGGACCAGTTCTGCGAGGAACCGCCGAGGCCGTGGACGTACAGCGCGGGCGGCAGGCCGGTCCGGTTCCCCGGCCGGGCGCGCACGGTGAGGCTGAGTCCGGGCAGCGCGACGGAGCGGAGCTCCTCGCCGTCGGCGACCCGTACGGCGCGGACCCGCGACGCGGTCGGTGCGGCGGCGGTCCGGGTTTCCGGCAGCTCGGTCGAGGACATGGCCGCAATATTACGAGACGATCACGCGCCGACGTGTGTGGGTGGGGTCACAGGTGCGTGTGCGGCGGGGCGCGTTCGCTCCTAGGCTCGAAGAGAGGGCCATCGGGAGCACCGCGACCCGCACCCCCGGAAGGAACCGCATGACTGCCGATCCGAGCGAGCCGGACACATTCACCGAGGAAGAGGTCGACGTGCTGGACCAGGAAATCCCGGAGGCCGACGCTGCCGAGCAGCACACCGAACTCCAGCAGCGCGAGGACGAGCAGCCCACCCATCTCGAGCGCGACTCGGCGAACGAGGCCGACGCGTCCGAACAGGCGCGTGTCGTCGCGCTGGACGAGGACGACTACCGCTGAGCGGACGACTCCCCGCTGATTTGTTCGGTTTAATCTTGAATCGACTGTCGACCCGGGCGTCCGGTCCGTGAAATTCTGCGTTCGCACCGCGCACAGCCGGGTTACCCAAAAGTACGATGGCGGCGCGGCGCGACAGCGCGCATGGATCAATTTTTGGGAGGCCGCGTGAGCGCCATCGAGCAGACAGAGGCAGCACGCCCTCGGGGCACGCGCCTGCCGCGACGTGCCCGACGGAACCAGCTGCTCGGCGCGGCCCAGGAGGTCTTCGTCGCCCAGGGGTACCACTCGGCCGCCATGGACGACATCGCCGAGCGGGCCGGTGTCAGCAAGCCGGTGTTGTACCAGCACTTCCCCGGGAAGCTGGAGCTGTACCTCGCCCTGCTCGACCAGCACTGCGAGTCCCTGCTGCTCGCCGTGCGCACGGCGCTGGCCTCCACCACGGACAACAAGCTCCGGGTCGCGGCGACGATGGACGCGTACTTCGCGTACGTCGAGGACGAGGGCGGCGCGTTCCGTCTCGTCTTCGAGTCCGATCTGACGAACGAGCCCGCCGTACGCGAGCGCGTGGACCGGGTCAGCCTGCAGTGCGCCGAGGCCATCTCCGACGTGATCGCCGAGGACACCGGCCTGTCGAAGGACGAGTCGATGCTGCTCGCCGTCGGTCTCGGCGGGGTCTCCCAGGTCGTCGCCCGCTACTGGCTGTCGAGCGGGTCCGGCATTCCCCGCGACAAGGCGGTCGGGCTGCTCACCTCGCTCGCCTGGCGCGGCATCGCGGGCTTCCCGCTGCACCCGGTCGAAGGTCAGCTCAGCGCCGAGGGTCACTGAACATTCCCGGAGGCTGTTCGCTCCTGGCGTGCGGCGGCTGACCCGTGCGGGTCCCCTCACCGGGCTAATGTGTGCAGCGTACGGCGCGGGTGTCCGCGCGAAGGCGACCGTTCGGAGGGACATAGCCGTGGAGGTCAAGATCGGCGTGCAGCACGCACCCCGGGAGATCGTTCTGGAGAGCGGGCAGTCCGCCGAGGAGGTCGAGCGCCTGGTGGCCGACGCGCTGGCCGGCAAGGCGCAGCTGCTCAGCCTCTCGGACGAGAAGGGCCGCAAGGTCCTCGTTCCGGCCGAGAAGATCGCGTACGTGGAGCTCGGCGAGCCCGCCGTGCGCCGCGTGGGTTTCGGCGCGCTCTGAGCCCGGGATCGGACGGGGAAGGCCCGGTGGACCGCTTCGGTCCACCGGGCCTTTCGTCTACCCGTTTGGCCACGTCAGGGGGTACGGGAGGATTGCGTTCCGGGCGTCGGGGGTAGGACGGCTGTGACCGCACCACCCGCCCCGCACCCCTCGCGAGGTGATCCGCCGTGTTCCTGGAAGCCCTCGGCTCCGCGCTGCTCGGTTTCGCCCTGGCCTGGGCCGCCGTCCAGCGGCTGGCCGACCGCCTTCCCGTCCGGGGAAGAGTCCTCGCCACCGGCGCGCTCGGCGGCGTCTTCGGTGCGCTCGTGACCCATGGGGCGCTCGGCCCCGGCCACTTCCTGGCCACCCTGATCGGCGCGGTGGCGGTGGCGGCGGTGCTGCTCTCGCTGCTGATCCGCCCGGCCTCGCGCAGACTGCGCCGATCAGCCGCGGCCTGACCGACGCATCCGTCCGAGGCCCCATCCGTCCGAGGCCCGTGAGGGCGCGGCGGGTGAGACCGCGGCAGCAGCGCGGCCCCTCGCTCACCTCAGGCCGCGCCACGGGCGCGGTCACTCGCTCACCTCAGGCCGCGAGGCCCGGTGCGCGCTCTCGCCTGCCTCAGGCCGCCAGGCCCAGCGCGGCCATGCGCTTGGTGTGCGCCTCGGTGATCCGGGAGAACATCCGGCCGACCTCCGCGAGGTCGAAGCCGTCCGCCACGCCGCCGACCAGCATCGTCGAGAGCGCGTCGCGCTCGGCGACCACGCGCTGGGCCTGGGAGAGCGCCTCGCCCATCAGGCGGCGCGCCCAGAGCGCGAGCCGGCCGCCGACGCGCGGGTCTGCCTCGATGGCCGCGCGGACCTTCTCCACCGCGAAGTTGCCGTGGCCGGTGTCGTCGAGCACCGCGAGGACGAGCCCGCGCGTGTCGGAGTCGAGCCGGGCCGCGACCTCCCGGTAGAAGTCACTGGCGATCGAGTCGCCCACGTAGGCCTTGACCAGGCCCTCCAGCCAGTCCGACGGCGCGGTCAGACGGTGGAAGTCGTCGAGCGCCTTCGCGAAGGGCTCCATGGCCGAGGTCGGCTCGGCGTCGACGGCCGCGAGGCGGTCCCGCAGCCGCTCGAAGTGGTGGAACTCGGCGGAGGCCATCTTCGCCAGCTCCGCCTTGTCCGCGAGGGTCGGCGCCAGCTTGGCGTCCTCGGCGAGCCGCTCGAAGGCCGCGAGCTCTCCGTAGGCCAGGGCTCCGAGGAGGTCGATCACGGCGGCGCGGTACTGCGGCTCGGCCGAGGCCTCCGCCCAGTCCTTGGCGGCGATCCCGGTGGGTGTGGCGTTGTCAGGCGTCTCCATGGAGCGCACAATAGCCCGCTCGCGCGGCCCGGGAAGGTCCTGGTCAGTCAGTGTGACCGTGCCCTCATCACGATTTCTCCCAACACACATGCGCGATTCCGGGGTACAGTGATAAGGCGCCTGCTGAGTATGCGGACATGCTTTCGCACGTTCGGACGTATTCGGTGGGCCGACTCATGAATGAGGATGCCCGGTCGGTGGCCCGATCGGCTCCGGCCCGACAGCCCTTCCGGCGGACCCGCGGAAGGGTCACCCTCAGCGGTACGACGCTCGAGCGACGGCAGTGGTCCCGTGCCACCCGGCGGTGATCTCCCTGATCCCCCCGGAGGATCCCGGCACGGTACGACCCCCTTCGTTCGCCTCGCGCCGCGTCTCACAGAAGAGGCAGCACCCTGACTACGACTTTCCGAGAACTCGGAATCCTCCCTGAGACGGCCGAGGCCCTGGAGGCCGTCGGCATCGTCACCCCCTTCCCCATCCAGGAGATGACGCTTCCGGTCGCCCTCACCGGCACCGACGTCATCGGCCAGGCCAAGACCGGCACGGGCAAGACCCTCGGTTTCGGCCTCCCCATCCTGGAGCGCGTCACCGTCCCGACGGACGTCGAGGCCGGCCGGGCCAAGCCCGAGCAGCTGACCGACGCCCCGCAGGCGCTCGTCGTCGTCCCCACCCGCGAGCTGTGCCAGCAGGTCACCAACGACCTGCTGACGGCCGGCAAGGTGCGCAACGTCCGCGTGCTCGCCATCTACGGCGGCCGGGCGTACGAGCCGCAGGTCGAGGCGCTCCAGAAGGGCGTCGACGTCGTCGTCGGCACCCCCGGCCGTCTCCTCGACCTGGCCGGCCAGCGCAAGCTCGACCTCTCGCACGTGAAGGTCCTCGTCCTCGACGAGGCCGACGAGATGCTCGACCTGGGCTTCCTGCCCGACGTCGAGAAGATCATGAACATGCTTCCGGCGAAGCGCCAGACCATGCTGTTCTCGGCGACCATGCCGGGCGCGGTCATCGGTCTCGCCCGCCGCTACATGTCGCAGCCCACCCACATCCGGGCCACCTCGCCCGACGGTGAGGGCGCGACCGTCGCCAACATCAAGCAGCACGTCTACCGTGCGCACAACATGGACAAGCCGGAGATGGTCTCCCGCATCCTGCAGGCCGACGGCCGCGGGCTCGCGATGATCTTCTGCCGCACGAAGCGCACGGCGGCCGACATCGCCGAGCAGCTGGAGCGGCGCGGCTTCGCCTCCGGCGCCGTCCACGGCGACCTCGGCCAGGGCGCCCGCGAGCAGGCGCTGCGCGCCTTCCGCAACGGCAAGGTCGACGTGCTCGTCTGCACCGACGTCGCCGCGCGCGGCATCGACGTCGAGGGCGTCACCCACGTCATCAACTACCAGTCGCCGGAGGACGAGAAGACCTTCCTCCACCGCGTCGGCCGCACCGGCCGCGCGGGGGCGAAGGGTACGGCGGTGACGCTGGTCGACTGGGACGACATTCCGCGCTGGCAGCTCATCAACAAGGCGCTCGGCCTCGACTTCCACGACCCGGTCGAGACGTACTCCTCGTCGCCGCACCTCTACGAGGAGCTGGACATCCCGGCGGGCACCAAGGGCATCCTGCCCCGCTCCGAGCGGACCCGTGCGGGTCTCGGCGCGGAGGAGCTGGAGGACCTGGGCGAGCCCGGCGGCCGCCGTGGCCGCGGCCCGAAGGCCGCCGAGAAGACCGAGGAGCGCCCGGCCCGTACGCGGACCCCGCGCCAGCGTCGCCGCACCCGCGGCGGCAGCGAGCTCGACGGCGTCCCGGCGACGACGGCCCCGGCCGCCGAGACCCCGGCCGTCGAGACGCCGGCGGACGAGGCCCGCACCGAGTCCGCCCCGCGCACCCCGCGCCGTCGCCGTCGCACCCGCGTCGGAGCGCCGGGCGCCGCGCCGATGGCGGCCCAGATCCCCGTGGCGGCCCCGGCCGCCGAGGCCCCGGTCGCCGTCAAGGAGCCCGAGGTCAAGGCGCCCGTCGTCAAGGCGCCCGTCTTCGAGGCCCCGGTCGTCCAGGCGCCGGTCGTCGTCGAGGCCCCGGCCGCCCCGGCCCAGGTCGTCGAGGAGCCGAAGGCTCCCCGTCGCCGTACCCGTGCCGCCGCCCGCCCGGAGCCCGTGGCCGTCGCCGCGGCCCCGGAGCCGGCTCCGGCCCCGCGCCGCCGCCGTCCCCGGGTGGCGCGGCCGGTCGAGGAGACCGTGTCGTTCCAGACGCCCGAGAGCGCCGCTGTCGCTCTGATGGCGAAGCGTGCCGAGGAGCCGGCCGTCGAGGCCGCTCCGGTGGTGGTCGAGGAGCCGAAGAAGGCCCCGCGTCGCCGGACGGCGAAGAAGGCCGTGGCGGAGCCGGTGACCGAGGCCGTCGCCGCTCCCGTGGCCGAGCCGGTCGTCGTCGAGCCCGTCGCCGCCCCGGTCGCCGAGCCGGTCGTCTCCGCGCCCGTCGCCGAGGCCCCGGTCGTCGCCGAGGTCCCCGCGCCGCGCCGTCGCCGCACGGCCCGTCGGCCCGCCGGTTCTCCGGTGACCGCCGAGGCGCCGGTGGCCGAGGCCCCGGTCGTCGAGCCGGTCGCCGAGCCGGTCGCGGAGGAGCCCGCGCCGCGCCGTCGCCGTGCGGCCCGCCGGCCCGCCGGTTCGCCGGTGGCCGCGGAGTCCGCCGGTGAGGTCATCATCGTGGCCGCACCGGTCGCCGCGCCGGTCGCGGAGCCGGTCGCCGAGCCGGTCGTGGAGGAGGCCCCGAAGAAGGCCGCCCCGCGCCGCCGGACGGCGAAGAAGGCCGTGGCCGAGCCGGTCGCCGAGACCGTCGAGGCACCGGCTACCGAGGAGGCCCCCAAGAAGGCCGCCCCGCGCCGCCGCACCACGAAGAAGGCGGTCGCCGCCGAGGCCCCCGAGGCCTCCGCGCCGAAGACCGAGCCGAAGGCTCCGGCCCGCCGCCGTACGACCAAGAAGGCCGCGGCCGCCGAGGTCGAGGCACCGGCGACGGAGGAGGCCCCGAAGAAGGCCGCTCCGCGCCGCCGCACCACGAAGAAGGCGACGGCCCAGCCGGAAGGCTGACCCCGCCCCGCGGCATCCGAGCGGCCCGGTCCCTCCCCAGGGACCGGGCCGCTCGGCCGTCTCCCCCGCGCGCCGTTACAGTCCCCCTATGAGCAAGCCCCGTTCCCTCGTCCTGCCGCCCCGCACCCGGGCCCACCGGCTGGAGACCGTGCGTGGACCGTTCGCCGTGCTCGACGCGGAGGCCGTGGGGGCGCGGCGGGGCACGGTGCTGCTGCTGCCCGGGTACACCGGCAGCAAGGAGGACTTCATCGAGCTGCTCGGGCCGCTGAGCGAGGCCGGGTACCGGGCGGTGGCCGTGGACGGGCGCGGCCAGAACGAGACGCCGGGCCCCCGGGGCCGGGCCGCCTACCGTCGCAAGGCGCTCGCGCTGGACGCGGTGGCGCAGGCCGCGGCCCTCGGGGACGGCCCCGTGCACCTGGTCGGCCACTCGTTCGGGGGTCTGGTGGCCCGCGCGGCGGCCGCCCTCGCGCCGGGCGCCTTCATGTCGCTCACGCTACTGTCCTCGGGTCCCGGCCGTGTCGCACGGCCGCAGCGGATCCGGGTGCGGGTGCTGCGCGCCGCGCTCGCGGTGCTGCCGAAGGAGCGGGTGTGGCAGGCCATGTGCTGGCTGGACAGCCGCGGCGAGGAGCCGGAGACGGGCGACACACCGGCGCTCGCGGGCTTCCTGCGGCGCCGCTGGATGCGTACCCGCATCGCCCAACTCGCGGGCGCCGGGCGGCTGCTGCTTGCCCGTCAGGACGGTACGGAGGAGCTGGCCGCCCTGCGCGTGCCGCTGCACTTCGCGTACGGGACGGACGAGATGGTCTGGGCGCCGGCGGACCTCGCGGCCGCCGCCGCCCGTACCGGCGCCCACCGCACGGTCGTGGCGGGCGCCGGCCACTCCCCCAACGTCTCGCACCCCCGGGAGCTGACGGACGGCCTCACCGGCTTCTGGGAGCGGGCGAACAGCAAGGTCAGTACTGCGCCTTGAGGTGCTGCCAGAAGCCGTCGCGCAGCGCCCGCCGCAGTGCGGCATGGCCGCGCAGTGAGCGACTGAGCAGGCGCTCCGCCTCGACGAGCAGTTCCTGGTCGACCGGTCCCGGGAGGAAGGGCGCGCCCGGCAGGAGCTCGGCGAGCCGGTCCCGGCCCTGCCCGGCGAGCCAGGCGGCGGCGATCTGGGCGCCGACGAAGCGCACCTCGTCGCGGGAGGGCGGCGGCTCGCCCTCGTTCTCGTACGTCGTGACGGGGCGGCGCGTGACGTACGGGCGGCAGAAGTCGAGCTCGAAGGTGCGCAGGCTGTCGACCTCCCAGAGCAGCGCCTCGGCCTGGTTGCGTCCCTCGGCGGCCTCGATGCCCCAGAGGTGGACGCGGGCCCCGTAGCCCTGCGCGGCCTCGACGGCCGAGACGAGGTCCTCGTCGCCGCCGACGAGGGCGGCGTCGCTGATGGCGCGGTGGCGGGCGAGGGACTCCAGGTCGCTGCGGATGAGGGAGTCGACGCCCTTCTGCTGGTTGTTGGCGTTGAGGTTGCCGAGGCGGACCTTGACGTCGGGGAGCTCGGCGATGGCCTGCTGCTCGGGGGTGTGGATCCGGCGGCGGGCCCCGTCGTACCAGTAGACGCGGAGGAGTCGGCTGTCCGCGAAGATCGTGCGGGCCTTGTCGATGAAGGCCTCGATCAGGCCCTCGGCGTCGAGGTCGAAGGAGCGCCGGTCCTCGGTGCCCGCCACCAGCAACCCGGCCGCAGCATGGACGTAACCTGCGTCGACGAAGATGGCGTGGGTGGACGGGGTCTTGGCGACCTCGGCCAGCATCCGCTGCAGGAGCTCATTGGTGCGCTCCAGGCGGGCGTCCAAGGCGTGCAGGCGGGCTTCGGTCGCGGTCTCGGGGACCTGGTCGGTGGTGTCTGCGTCGTTCATACGGGGCTCATTCTCCGCCGCTCCCGGCCCGGCCGCCACACCCTCCCACCAGGAGGTAGTTAGACATCCGAAAATTTTCCTTAGCGTAGGGAATGTTTGCAGGATGCATGTCGTTGGACCCCTGTGTAACGCAGTTCTCCGCCCAGGAGGATCAACTCAGACGAAGGGAGAAGCCCGTGCGCTTCGAAATCCTGCGACTCGACGACATCGACGGCACGCCTGTCGACTCGACCGTCGTGGACGCCGCCTCCGTCAATCGGATCGTGCAGCAGGCCGCCGCGATCGGCCAGCGCATCTGGATCCGCCCCGCCGAGACCTCGGCCTCGTAACAGGCCGGGTCCACACCACGCACCGCGCCCCCGCACGGACTCCGCAAGAGCGGAATCCGTACGGGGGCGCAGTGGTTTCCGGGGGGCCTCAGGCGTTCTGGATCACCTGGGTGATGCCGTTGATGATCTGCTGCACCGCGATGGCGGAGAGCATCATGCCGGCGAGCCGGGTCACCAGGACGACGCCGCCGTCCTTGATGACGCGGATGATCAGCAGCGAGTACCGCATGGTCAGCCAGAGCACCACGTGCATGGCGGCGATGGCGGTCCAGACGGAGACCTGCGAGGCGACGCTGTCGGCGTTCTGCACGGCGAGGATGACGGAGACGATCGCACCGGGACCGGCGAGCAGCGGCATGCCGAGCGGGACGAGGGCGACGTTCACGTCCTTGGTCTGCTTGGGCTCGTCGGTCTTGCCGGTGAGCAGGTCGAGCGCGATGAGCAGCAGCAGGAGACCGCCCGCGATCATCAGCGCGGGGACGGAGACGTGCAGGTAGTCCAGGATCTGCTGGCCCAGGAGACCGAAGACGGTGATGACGCCGAAGGCGACGGCGACGGCCTGCCAGGCCATCCGGCGCTGCACCTTGGCCGGACGGCCGGAGGTGAGGGCGAGGAAGATCGGGGTGATCCCGGGGGGATCCATGATCACGAAGAGGGTGAGGAACAGCGAGCCGAAGACGGCGACGTCGAACACGGTGGGGTGCCTTGCGGGAGAGGTGGAACGGTGGGGTGTACCCCTACGGGGCGGAATGCAGGATTCCGGCGACAGGGCAGGGGAAGCGCGACCCCGCGCACGGCACGGAGCCGTACGGGGGCGGGCCAGGAAGAGGAAGGCCTGGGAGCGGAGCCGGGCCGGCGACGCACGCGTGTCGGCGAACCTGACACGGCACGGACGCGGCACGGGCACGGACCGGCCGGGGAGCGGGCTCCCCGGCCGACGGAGTCCGTGGGCGGGCGGGCCGGCCGCTCGGGTCCGGGGGCGGGGCCGCACGGCCCCGGCCCGCCGGAGTGGCCTCAGGCGGCGGGTCCGCCGGCGCCGGGGACCGGGAAGGCGCCCGCGGCGCGGCGGGTGATCTCGCCGTAGATCTCGGGGTCGGTGGTGTACTCGCCGAGGCGACAGGTCTTGCGGCTGCCGTGGTAGTCGCTGGAGCCCGTGGTCAGCAGACCGAGCTCCTTCGCGAGTCCCCGCAGCCGGGCGCGGGTCGCCTCGTCGTGGTCCATGTGGTCGACCTCGATGCCGTCGAGTCCGGCCTCGGCGAGCCGGGCTATCGAGGCCTCCGGCAGCACCTCGCCCCGCTTGACGGCGAGCGGGTGCGCGAAGACGGTGACGCCACCGGCCGCCCTGACGAGGCGGATCGCGTCGACCGGGTCCAGCTCGTGCTTCTCGACGTACGCCCGGCCGCCGTCGGCGAGCCACTCGGGCGTGAACGCCCCGGACACGTCCGGTACGACTCCGAGCTCGACGAGCGCCTCCGCGACGTGCGGGCGGCCGACGGAGCCGTCGCCGGCGATCCGGGCGACCTGCTCCCAGGTGACGGGGACGCCGAGCTCCTGGAGCTTGCCGACCATGCCGCGGGCGCGCGGCACCCGGTCGTCGCGGACGAGTTCGCGCTCGGCGAGGAGCGCCGGCTCCTCGGGGTCGAAGAGGTACGCGAGCATGTGCAGCCCGATGCCGTCCATCCGGCAGGAGAGCTCGGCCCCGGTGACGAGGGTCAGTCCCTCGGGCAGGGCGGCGATCGCCTCGGCGTGGCCGCGGGTGGTGTCGTGGTCCGTCAGCGCGACGACGTCGAGTCCGGCCGCGGCCGCGTTCCTGACGAGCTCGGCCGGGGAGTCCGTACCGTCGGAGGCCGTGGAGTGGGTGTGCAGATCGATGCGCACGACGCTGGACTCCAGGGCTCGGCACGGACGGAGGGACGCTCCAGCATAACGGGCGAATCGAACACGTCCGTACGGAACGTCACGGGCCGCACCCGCCGCGGACCCGGCGATGATCCGCCGGACAGGCCCTAGCCGAGCAGCCTCGGGGTGAGCGCGCCGCAGGGCAGCAGGTCGACCTCGGCGCCCGCGTCGCGCAGGTCCGTGAGGACCAGCTCGTCGTACATCAGGAGGCCGGACTGCTCGGGCCAGACGATCGCCCACAGCCACAGTCCGCGCGCCTCGCCCGCGAAGACCGCGCGGTCCTGCGGGGCGCCGGTGACGTGCCAGAGCGGGGTGGGCCGCCCGGCGGCGAGCACCTTCGCCTGGGGAGGTTTGTCGATGGCCATGCCGGAGCCGGGGTCGAGGCCGTCGATGCCGGCGTACCGCGCACCGAGTCCGACGCCGAGCTCCTCGGCGACCAGGAGCAGCTCGCCGATCCCGCCGAGCGGGCCGGGGCCCGAACAGGCGACGGCCGTGGCGCGTCCGCCGCTGCGGTCGTCCCCGGCGTACGCGACCCCGGTGAAGAGCCAGCCGACGGGCAGGGGCCACGGCATCCACACCGGGACGTGGGACCTGTTCACCACGACCCCGAGGCCCTCGACGCTGGGCGGGATCACGGGCTGGAGCGGGTGCACCGAGCCGTGCACATCACACTGCCAGGAGTCGGCGAAGAGACCGGGCGCCCTGACCCGGCCACCGCACTTCGGACAACTGGGTTCGCCCCTCATAGGGCTCAACGGTCCTAGCTCTTCCGCTCCGCGTCAAGGACGACCACACACGATCACCCGTCCGGCCCGGAGCGTTCACCCCGGACCCACCGGCTTCGTCTCCAGCCGCATCGGCGGCCGCAGGACCCTGCTCGCCGGTCTCGCGCCCGTCGTCGTCTTCGCCGCCCTCGCCGGCACCTCGGACACGGTCGGTCAGCTCGTCGGCTTCCGGGCCGGCTGGGGCCTGGGCAACGCGCTCTTCGTCTCGACCTCGCTCGCCGTCATCGTCGGCGCGGCGGCCGGCGGCAGCGCGGCGGCGATCCTGCTGTACGAGTCGGCGCTCGGCCTCGGCATGGCCTGCGGGCCGCTCCTCGGCGCCGCCCTCGGCAACGCGAGCTGGCGCTACCCCTTCTTCGGCACGGCCGCCCTGACGGCGATCGGCTCCCTCTGCATCACGGCCTTCCTCAGGGAACAGCCGAGGCCGGTCCGCAAGGTCTCGCTCCTCGACCCGATCCGGGCACTCGGTCACGGCGGCCTCGCCTCGGCCGCGGCGGCGGCGTTCTTCTACAACCACGCGTTCTTCACCGTGCTCGCCTTCACCCCGTTCGTGCCGAACATGACGCCGTACAGGTCCGGCGCGGTGTTCTTCGCCTGGGGCGTGCTGCTCGCCGTCTTCTCGGTGCTCGTCGCACCCCGCCTCCAGCGGCGCTTCGGCTCGCTCACGGTGCTCGGCGGCTCGCTCGTCCTGCTCGCGGCGGACGTCGTGGTGCTCGGGTACGGGAGCCACACGACCGCGATCGTCTGCACGGTCCTGTCGGGCGCGTTCATCGGCGTCAACAACACCGTCTTCACCGAGCTGGCCCTCGGCGTCTCGGACGCCCCGCGCCCGGTCGCGAGCGCGGGCTACAACTTCGTCCGCTGGTTCGCCGCGGCGGCCGCCCCGTACCTCGCCCCGAAGATCGAGGAGTGGAGCGACGTCCACACGCCCTTCGTGGTGGCCGGCGCGGCCGCCGTCATCGGCGCCGTGATCGTCCGGGTCCGCCGCACCGCCCTCACGCACGAGGCGCGCGTACTGGCCCCGAAGCACGCCACGGAGGACGGCGTCGGGGCCTTCGCCAACCAGGGCCTTTCCTAGGCCCTGATCCGCCGGACAGGCCCTGGGACAGGCCCGGCCTCAGTCCAGACCCACGGACCTGCGCAGCGGATCGCGCAGGTCCGTCCCCTGTGCCAGCCAGCGCTCCTCCAGGGCCTGCGCCCCGTGCACCCGCTTCCACGCGGCCTCGTTCGAGGTCATCGGGAGGAGGGGCAGGAAGCGGACCGGGTCCATCGGCGCGTCGAGCTCCAGGTCCTCCACCAGGCCGCCCGACTCGGCGACGAGCACCGAGCTGAAGGGGGCGCCGGGCCAGAGCGCGTCGCCGACGTCGAGCGAGGCGCCCGGGGCCACGACCACGCCCTCGACCTGCGGGGTGGCGGCGAGGACCGCGAGCGGGCGCAGCACCTTGTCGGTGTCGGCGAGCCCGCCCCGTACCGTCAGGACGAGCTCCGCGCGCGGGCCCTTCACCGGGTCGGCGAGCGCGGAGGTCGGATCGGCCATCGGCTGTGCGGACATCCCGAGGGTCGCGTACCGCACGAGGTCGCCGTCGACGAAGCGCAGCACCTCGATCCGGTCCGTGCCGAGGAAGGTCACCGCGGCGCGCGCGTCCGGTTCGCCGAGCGCCGTCCGCAGCCGGGCCTCGACCAGTGCAAGAACTTCTCCCATGCGGGGAGCATAGATCGCGTATGGAACGGGCAAAGGAAGGGATTGACCCTCTGTCGGCTGATAGTGTTGGCCACTGGTCGGGATACCCGACTGCTCGTCACACGTCATCCCCGACAGGGGACCGGCCGGAGGAGGTGGGACTGCGATGGACCGAAGTCGATCGGGCAGTACCAGCCGCTCTTCCGCCGCTCCGCACCCCAGCCCGGTGCGCTCCTCCCGGTGACGTCCGGGTCCGGCACGGACCCGCCCCTCCGGCATCTCGCACGACGGAAGAGCAATTTTCGCCTTTCCCTGTCTGTAGCGACCGCCGTCTCCGCGCCCCTTCGGTGCCGCCCGCTTTGTGGACGACGTACCTCTCCGTCCCCATTCCGGGCTGTGCCATGCTCCGCGCCGACGGCCGATCCGTGAAGGAGCACGCCCATGTCGATGATCCGTGACCTCACCGCCGCCGTCCGCCCGAGCCTGCGGCACAGCCTGCGCAAGACGCCCACCACGTACACCTCGTACGACCCCACCCGCGACCACTCGGCCTCCAGCGCCGTGGTCGACTGCGCCGTCTACCGCGACGGGCGCCGGATCGACGACCGCGCCTGCCTCACCCCGCGCGGCGCGATGCGCCAGGTGCGGGAGAGCGGCGGCTTCGCCTGGATCGGCCTCCACGAGCCGACCGAGGCCGAATTCGCCGGGATCGCCGCCGAGTTCGGGCTGCACCCGCTCGCCGTCGAGGACGCCGTCCACGCCCACCAGCGGCCCAAGCTGGAGCGGTACGACGACACCCTCTTCACCGTCTTCAAGACCATCCACTACGTCGAGCACGCCGAACTCACCGCCACCAGCGAGGTCGTGGAGACCGGCGAGGTGATGGTCTTCACCGGCCCCGACTTCGTCATCACCGTCCGGCACGGCGGCCAGGGCTCCCTGCGCAACCTCCGCCACCGCCTCCAGGGCGAGCCGGAGCTCCTCGCCAAGGGCCCCTCGGCCGTGCTGCACGCCATCGCCGACCACGTCGTCGACGGCTACATCGCGGTCGCCGACGCCGTCGAGCTGGACATCGACCAGCTGGAGATCGACGTCTTCTCGCCGGCCGCGAAGGGCTCCACGCGCGGCACGGACACCGGCCGGATCTACCAGCTCAAGCGCGAGGTACTGGAGTTCAAGCGGGCCGTCACGCCGCTGCTCCGCCCGATGCAGCTGCTCTCCGAGCGGCCGATGCGGCTCGTCGACCCGGACATCCAGAAGTACTTCCGGGACGTCGCCGACCACCTCGCCCGCGTCCAGGAGCAGGTCGTCGGCTTCGACGAGCTCCTCAACTCGATCCTCCAGGCCAACCTGGCGCAGGCGACCGTCGCGCAGAACGAGGACATGCGCAAGATCACCTCGTGGGCGGCGATCGTCGCCGTCCCCACGGCGGTCTGCGGCGTGTACGGGATGAACTTCGACCACATGCCGGAGCTGCACTGGAAGTACGGCTACCCGATGGTGCTCACCGGCATCATCGCGATCTGCTTCACCATCCACCGCACCCTCAAGCGCAACGGCTGGCTGTAGAAACCCGCCCGATAGGCTTCGCGCCATGACAGAAGAGCAGCTCGGGTCCGCCCTCGTCGAGGAGGCCACCAAGAAGTCCGGCCTCGTGTGGGTGCGCGGCACCGGACCCGCCCGCGCGCTCTGGCACGTCTGGCACGACGGTGCCGCGCACGTCGTCGGCGACGGCCCCGGTGAGCAGCCGCTGCCGGGCCTGGTCGACGGCGGTACGGCCGAGGTGACCGTCCGCAGCAAGGACAAGGGCGGCCGGCTCGTCGCCTGGACCGCCACCGTCCGCGAGCTCTCCCCCGGCACGGAGGAGTGGGAGGCGGCGGTCGCCGAGCTGAAGGGCAAGCGGCTCAACGCCCCCGACGGCGAGGCCATGCCGGGGCGCTGGGCGCGCGAGTGCCGGGTCGTACGGCTCGACCCGCGCTCCTCGACCACGGAGCACCCGGACGGCTCCCTGGCCGCCGTACCGCTGCCGACGGCGGCGAACACCCGCCGGCCGATCCCGGCGGGTCTGCCGAAGCTGCTGTTCCGGAAGAAGAAGCGCCCCTAGGTCGTCAGGTTCGGGGCAGCTGCTTGCCGTAGTCGAGGGTCTCCTCCTTGGACGGCTCCGCGAGCGGGAAGTCCTTGTTCCACTCGGAGAGCACCACGACCCCCGCTCCCCCGCCGCGCGCGAACTGCACGGGGTACGGCAGGCCGTCCAGGGACACGTCGAGCGTGCCGCCCTCGCCGTCGGCCCCGCCCTTGACCTTGACCGTGCGGACCCCGCCGATCTGGTCCCGGTCGCCCTTGACCTTCTCGCCGTGCAGGCCGATGAGCCCGTCGAGGAGCGGGCCCATCTCGGTGAAGCCGCGCAGCTGCTTGTACGAGGGGTCGCCCTGCGGGACCTTCACGTATTTGTCGTCGAGGGTGTCGGCGGCCTCCGAGCCCGCCTCCGAGGTCCCGTGGGTCGCCTTGTCGTCGTGGTCCCAGAACCCCGCGTCGGCCTTCAGATAGAGCGCGTCGCCGACCCGCAGCAGCTCGAAGGTGCTGTTCTTCGTCGTCACCGAGCCGCTCGCGCCGTTCTGCTTGAGGCGCATGTTCAGCTTGAAGGCGCCGCCCTTGCTGACCAGGGTGCCGGAGAGACGCACCGCCTTCGCCGAGTCCGCCGCCGACTGCGCCTTCTGCTCGATCTCGGGGGCGGAGAGTCTCCCCACCCCGTTCGTCCCCTCGTCCGGATCGGCGGCGCAGGCCGTGAGTCCCACCGTCAGTCCGGCGCAGAGCGCCAGGGGCGTGACGGCCCTGCGGATACGCGATGACGGGGTACGAACGGTCATCTGCGCTGCCTCTCGTGTCGTGTGGGGGGGGTGACGGGCACGGCCCGTACGGGTTGCCGCGACGGCCGCGATCCGGCCGGACGGAAGAGCCGGGTCCGGTGCCGGGGCCGATGGGGGGGGAACGGCAGACCGCAGCGTACCCGGGACAGGTGACGGGCCCCGCAGGCAGCCGTACGGAGTCTCTGCCGGGGCGGGGCGGAACGGCACGGGCTAGCCTGAACCCGGCAAAGCTCTGCAAACACCGGCAAAGCTCCACAACAACTCGTATCGACGGCTCGTATCGACGACCCGCATCGACCACTCGAATCGTGCGGCACCGAGGAGGCGCGTGGCATGGTGGCAGGCGCCCCCAGGATCTTCGTCTCCCATCTCGCCGGAGTCCCCGTCTTCGACCCCGTCGGCGACCAGGTGGGCCGCGTCAGCGACCTCGTCGCCATGCTCCGCGTCGGCCGCCGGCCGCCCCGGCTGCTCGGCATGGTCGTGGAGGTGCTCAGCCGCCGCCGGGTCTTCGTCCCCATGACCCGGATCACCGGCGTCGCCTCCGGCCAGGTCATCACCACCGGCGTCGTCAACATGCGCCGCTTCGAGCGGCGCCCCACCGAGCGGCTCGTCCTCGGCGAGCTCCTCGACCGGCGGGTCACGCTGGTGGAGTCGGGCGAGGAGGTCACCGTCCTCGACGTCTCCATCCAGCAGCTGCCGGCCCGCCGCGACTGGGAGATCGACAAGGTCTTCGTCCGCAAGGGCAAGGGCGGCGTCCTGAGCCGCAAGGGCGAGACGCTGACCGTCGAGTGGTCGGCCGTCACCGGCTTCTCCCTGGAGGAGCACGGACAGGGCGCCGAGAACCTGCTGGCCACCTTCGAGAAGCTCCGCCCCGCCGACCTCGCCAACGCCCTGCACCACCTCTCCCCCAAACGGCGCGCCGAGGTCGCCGCGGCCCTCGACGACGACCGGCTCGCCGACGTCCTGGAGGAGCTGCCGGAGGACGACCAGATCGAGATCCTCGGCAAGCTGAAGGAGGAGCGGGCCGCCGACGTCCTGGAGGCGATGGACCCGGACGACGCCGCCGACCTGCTGTCCGAGCTGCCCGAGGAGGACCAGGAGCGGCTCCTCACCCTGATGCAGCCGGACGACGCGGCCGACGTGCGCCGGCTCCTGGCGTACGAGGAGCGCACGGCGGGCGGTCTGATGACGACCGAGCCGATCGTGCTGCGCCCGGACGCCACCGTCGCGGACGCCCTGGCCCGGGTCCGCCAGCAGGACCTGTCGCCGGCGCTCGCCGCGCAGGTGTACGTGTGCCGGCCGCCGGACGAGACTCCGACCGGCAAGTACCTGGGCACGGTGCACTTCCAGCGGCTCCTCCGCGACCCGCCGTTCACCCTGGTCAGCTCGCTCGTGGACAGCGATCTGCCGCCGCTCGGCCCGGACACCCCGCTGCCGGCCGTGACCAGCTACCTCGCCGCGTACAACATGGTGGCCGCGCCCGTGGTCGACGAGAGCGGCTCGCTGCTCGGCGCGGTCACCGTCGACGACGTGCTCGACCACCTGCTGCCGGAGGACTGGCGGGAGACCGAGTTCCACGAGGAGGGGTCCGGACATGGCGGCTGAGCGCACCCAGGACCGGGACCGGGAGCGGTCCGTGCCCCGCATCCGGCTCGACCTGCCGCGCGAGCGGCGGTCCCGGCTGCTGCCGGAGTACGACCCCGAGGCCTTCGGGCGGCTGTCGGAGCGGATCGCCCGGTTCCTGGGCACGGGCAGGTTCCTGGTCTGGATGACCCTGACGGTCGTCGTCTGGATCGGGTGGAACATCTTCGCGCCGTCGTCCCTGAGGTTCGACGAGTACCCCTTCATCTTCCTGACGCTCGCGCTGTCCCTGCAGGCCTCGTACGCGGCTCCGCTGATCCTGCTCGCGCAGAACCGGCAGGACGACCGGGACCGGGTCAACCTCGAACAGGACCGGAAGCAGAACGAGCGGTCGATCGCGGACACCGAGTACCTGACCCGGGAGATCGCGGCGCTGCGGATGGGCCTCGGCGAGGTCGCGACCCGCGACTGGATCCGCTCGGAGCTCCAGGACCTGATCAAGGAGCTGGAGGAGCGCCGGGATCTATTCCCGTCCGGCGAGGACCGGGGAAGTGACGTACCCGACCGTTGACAGCCCTTTCACCGGCCCGTGGTCGGCGCCGTACCATCGTCGGTATGGCTACGGAAGACGCGGTGCTCGAAGCACTGGCGACGGTGAACGACCCTGAGATCAACAAGCCGATCACTGAGCTCGGCATGGTCAAGTCGGTGGAGATCGAACCGGACGGCAAGGTCGCCGTCACGGTCTACCTGACGGTCTCCGGCTGCCCGATGCGCGAGACCATCACGCAGCGCGTGACCGAGGCCGTCTCCCGGGTCGAGGGCGTCACCTCCGTCGACGTCTCGCTGGACGTGATGAGCGACGAGCAGCGCAAGGAGCTGGCGGCGGCGCTGCGCGGCACGAGCGCCGAGCGCGAGGTGCCCTTCGCGAAGCCGGGCTCGCTGACCCGGGTGTACGCGGTGGCGTCCGGCAAGGGCGGCGTCGGCAAGTCCTCCGTGACCGTGAACCTCGCGGCGGCGATGGCCGCCGACGGTCTGAAGGTCGGTGTCGTCGACGCCGACATCTACGGCCACAGCGTGCCGCGGATGCTGGGCGCGGACGGCCGTCCGACCCAGGTCGAGAACATGATCATGCCGCCGTCCGCGAACGGCGTGAAGGTCATCTCCATCGGCATGTTCACCCCGGGCAACGCCCCGGTGGTGTGGCGCGGCCCGATGCTGCACCGCGCGCTCCAGCAGTTCCTCGCGGACGTGTACTGGGGCGACCTGGACGTCCTCCTGCTCGACCTGCCCCCGGGCACCGGCGACATCGCGATCTCGGTCGCGCAGCTCGTCCCGAACGCGGAGATCCTCGTCGTCACCACCCCGCAGCAGGCGGCGGCCGAGGTCGCCGAGCGGGCCGGCTCGATCGCCGTCCAGACGCACCAGAAGATCGTCGGCGTCGTCGAGAACATGGCGGGCCTGCCGTGTCCGCACTGCGACGAGATGGTCGACGTGTTCGGCACGGGCGGCGGCCAGAAGGTCGCGGACGGCCTGACGCAGACCACGGGCGCCACGGTCCCGGTCCTCGGCTCGATCCCGATCGACGTGCGGCTCCGCGAGGGCGGCGACGACGGCAAGCCGGTCGTCCTCTCCGACCCCGACTCCCCGGCGGGCGCGGCGCTCCGCGCCATCGCCGGCAAGCTCGGCGGCCGCCAGCGCGGCCTGTCGGGCATGAGCCTGGGCATCACGCCGCGCAACAAGTTCTGAGACATGACGAAGGGCGCCCCCGGGTGGGGGCGCCCTTCGTCATGTCCAGGCGCTGCGCGCCGTGTCTAGGCGCCGTACGCGCCGAAGTCCTTCACCTGGGCGAAGCCCAGACCGTACGCGCTCATCCCCCGCCCGTAGGCCCCGATGTGCACGTCCCCCGCGGAGCCCGCGAGGACCCAGCCGAACTCGGTCTCCCGGTAGTGGAACGGCACCGGAACCCCGTCCACCGGCAGCGACAGCGTCGACCACGCCGGCCCGTCCAGGTCGTCGGCGAGCTCGAAGGCCGTCTCCGTCTGCTGGTCGAGCCAGTGGTCCCGCAGCGCGTGGTCGAGCGAGGCGGGCCAGGTGTGGGCCAGGAGCCCGGAGCCGGCCAGCCAGGCGGCGGACGAGACCGTGGTGGCGTCGAGGACGCCGGTGCCGTCCCCGGTGCGGCGCACGGGGTTCGCCGCGACCGTCACGACGACGGCGAAGCGCTCCTTCTCCGCGCCGCCGGCCTCGGACTTTATCGACGGCTCGTCACCGTGGCCCATCGAGCCGTGCTGGACGGTGCCGTCCGCCGCCGTGCCGATCTGCATCAGCCGGCGCGGGCCGGTGAACGCCTCGTCGAGCCCGTACCAGGCGAAGGGTGCGCGCAGAAAGCCATCGGCTTCCACCCGACTCGTCGTCTTCATTCCGGCCGCCTCCTCGTTGCGTCAACAGAGGGAGGATAGCCACCGCTGAGCAGTGGGTCGGTGACAGGCCGTCGTCAGGTGGCGTCGGAGTCGTACGGAGGACGCTCTCCGGTGTCCGGCTTGTCCTGCTTCTTCAGCAGGTCCGGGGAGCCGTTGACCGCCGCCGGGGCGGGCGCGGGCGCGGTCTCCCGGCCGTGGACGGCGTCGGCGACCTCGTTCATCTCCTTCTTGAGGTCGAACGTGCCGCGCAGCTCCTTGAGCTCCTTGAGGTCCTCGTTGCTCTCCAGCTGCTTGCGGAGGAACGTCTTGGGGTTCAGGTCCTCGAACTCGAAGTCCTTGAACTCCGGCCCCAGCTCGCTGCGGATGTCCTGCTTCGCGCTGTCGGAGAACTCGCGGACCTTCCGGATGAAGCGCGAGACGTCCTGGATCACCTTCGGGAGCTTGTCCGGCCCGAAGACGAGCACGGCGAGGACCACGAGCGTCACCAGCTCGAGTGCGCCTATGTCGCTGAACACCTAGTAGCTCCTTCACGCCGGTCCAGGGCCCGGTCCACGGTACCCGCCGAAACTGTCCGACGGGTACCTCGCGGCGTCCGCCACATGGCGCTCAGGTGCCCTGGGAGGATCCGAGCGTCAACGTCTTTGTCAGCTCTTTGCCGTTCCGGGTCAGGGTGAGCTCCAGCTTGTCGCCGGGGCGGTGGGCGCGGATCTTCACGATGAGCTCCTCGCCGTTGTGCACGCGCTGGCCGTCGACCTTGGTGATGACGTCCCCGGGCCGGAGCCCCGCCTTGGCGGCCGGGCCGCCGGCGGTGACGGAGGCGGAGCCGTCCTTGCCCTTCTCGCCGACGCGGGCGCCGTCGCCCTGGTACTGCATGTCGAGGCTCACACCGATGACGGGGTGGGTGGCCTTGCCGGTGTTGATGAGCTCCTCGGCGACGCGCTTGCCCTGGTTGATCGGTATGGCGAAGCCGAGACCGATGGAGCCGGGCTGGCTCGCGCCGCCCTCGCCCTCGCCGGAGCCGCCGGCGGCGCGGATCGCGCTGTTGATGCCGATGACCCGCGCCTTGGAGTCGAGCAGCGGGCCGCCGGAGTTGCCGGGGTTGATGGGGGCGTCGGTCTGGAGCGCGTCGACGTAGCTGATGTCGCTGCCGTCGCCCTTCTCGCCGCCGGCGGTGATCGGGCGTTCCTTGGCGCTGATGATGCCGGAGGTGACGGTGTTGGAGAGGTCGAAGGGGGCGCCGATGGCGACCACGGGGTCGCCGACGCGGACGTTGTCCGAGTTGCCGAGCGGCAGCGCCTTGAGGCCGGAGACGCCGGTGACCTGGACGACGGCCAGGTCGTAGCCGGTGTCCTTGCCGATGAGCTTGGCGCGTGCCGTCTCGCCGCTGGAGAACGTCACGGAGATGTCGCCGGAGGAACCGGCGCCGTCGACGACGTGGTTGTTGGTGAGGATGTGGCCCTTGGTGTCGAGGACGAATCCGGTGCCCGTGCCGGAGGATCCGTTGCCCGTGACGTGCAGGGTGACCACGCCGGGCAGGGCGCTGGCGGCGATCCCGGCGACGCTGTCGGGGGCGCGGCCGGTGTCCCCGGCCTCGGCCTGCGGGAGTTCGACGGTGGTGAGCCCGCCGTTCCGCTCGACGTACGCGCCGATGCCGCCGCCGATGACTCCGGTGACGAGGGCGAAGACGAGCGCGCCGGCGACCGCGAGACCCTTGCGGGACTTCTTGGCGGGCGGCGGCGGGGCGGCGGCCCCGGTGGCGCCCCAGGGGTCGTACTGCACCCAGGGGGTCGGCTGGGGCGGGGCCTGGTGATGCACCTGCGGCGGTACGGAGGCGGGCGGCCGCTGCACGGGCGGCGCGGGCGCCCACGGCCCCGGCTCGCCGTAGGGCGGCGTCCGGTACTCGTCGGGCACGTGCAGAGGCTGCCGGGGTGCGGACTCGGCCGGGAGCACGGGAGCCGGCTCGACCGGGGGCACGGGAGCCGGCTCGACCGGGGGCACGGGGGCGGGCTCGGCAATGCCCTCCGGCGCGGGCACGGGCTCCGGCGCGGGCGCGGGCTCCGCGGGTGCGGACTTCGTCAGCTCGACGGCGGGCGCGAGCACGGGCTCCGGCGCGTGGGGCTCGGCGGCCGGGGCGGGCTCCGGGACAGGCGCGGGCTCCGGCGCGAGCACGGGCTCCGCGGGTGCGGACTTCGTCAGCTCGACGGCGGGCGCGGGCACGGGCTCCGGCGCGTGGGGCTCGGCGGCCGGCGCGGGCGGAGCGGTCGCGGGCTCGCCCGTAGGCGCGGGCGGGGCCGTCGGGGCCGGCTTCGTCAGGTCGGCCGTCGCCGGCGGCGTCGGATCCTGGCCCGGGGCCGGCTGAGGTGCGGGCAGGGGGAAGTCGCCGTCGCCTTCGTCCGTCGGCGGCGGCGTGGGTATCCGCGCCGCCTCCGGAGACGTCGAAGGCCGGCTCCACCAGTTCGGCTTCCCGTTGTTCATGCTCTCCCCGCAACCGCTGACCCGTCCGCGCCCCTGGGTCGGGCGCCCTGCCCCCTGGATTCAACCAGGTCGCGGGTCAGCGGTGGGAGCCGAGCGGTCCGGGCGTCGGACCGGCCAGCGGGCTCGGCCCGGGGGCGAAGGCCAGCTGGAGGGCCGGAGCCGTCGGTCGTATGAACGGCGAGAGCGCGAGGAGCGACTGCGGGGCAGGGTTCCGGAGCCGTACGGCCACCACCGGCGTGGCGGCCGAGCGCACCGCGTCCGGCGGGACCGCGCCCGACGGGACCGTGCCCTGGCCCGCGGCCACGACCGGCCCCTGCGGGACCGCGGCCGGGGTCACCGCGGCGAGCGGCTCGGCGGCGTCGACGGACTGGGCGCCCGAACGCTCTCCGGAGCGCGTGCCCCGGCCGACCGCCGTGCCCGTGCCGCCGCCGGTCGCGGTGGCGCGCAGCGGGGTCACGGCGCTGCCGGTGCCCTGGCCGCCGCGCGCGCTCGCGCTCACCGAGGTTTCCAGGGGCAGGGTGCCGCCGAGGGCGATCGCCGCGAACGAGACGGCGCCGGCCGCCGCGAAGGCGAAGCGCCGGCCCCGCCCGGAGGTTCCGGAGCGGCGGTAACCGACCTCGTGGATGCGGAAACCGGCCCCGGGGGTGCCGGGGTGCGGGGTGACGACGGCGGCGGTGGCGAAGCCGTCGGACTTCACGCCGCCCGCGCCCAGGAGCTCTTCGAGGGGCCCGCGCGGTCCGCCGGGCGCTCCCGGCTCACCGGGTCCCCCGGGGAGGCCCTGGAGACGCGCGAGGAAGCCCTCGGAGGGCGGTGGCGGAGCCGCCGAGGCGAAGACGCTCTTCAGCGTGCGCTGGGCGTCGGCCTCGGCCTTGCAGCGGGCGCAGGTCGCGAGGTGGGCGAGGACCCGCTCGCGGGCGTCGTGGCCGAGTTCGCCGTCGACGAGCGCGGCCAGCCGGTCCCCGAGGTGGTGCTCCGCGGGGGTCGGTGACGTGGGACGAGTGCCGGTCACGCTGTCCCTGCCTCCCATCCGACGGAGGCGAGGGCACGCTCCGCCCGGGCCTCGGGCGAGCGGTGCTTGAGCGCCTTGCGCAGGTGGGAGCGGCCGCGGTGGATGCGGCTGCGGACGGTGCCGAGCTTCACACCGAGGGTCGCGGCGATCTCCTCGTACGAGAGGCCTTCGATGTCGCAGAGGACGACGGCCGCGCGGAACTCGGGCGCGAGGGTGTCGAGGGCCTGCTGCACGTCGGCGTCGAAGTGCGTGTCGTTGAACGCCTGCTGCGGCGAGGGCTCGCGGCTGGGGAGCCGCTCGGCCGCGTCGTCGGCGAGCGCGTCGAACCGGATGCGCTGCTTGCGGCGGACCATGTCGAGGAAGAGGTTGGTGGTGATGCGGTGCAGCCAGCCCTCGAAGGTGCCCGGGGTGTACGTCGACAGCGAGCGGAAGACGCGGACGAAGACCTCCTGCGTCAGGTCCTCGGCGTCGTGCTGGTTGCCCGTCAGGCGGTAGGCGAGGCGGTAGACCCGGCCACTGTGCGTGCTGACGATCTCCTCCCAGGTGGGAGGGGTCCACGCCTGCGATTCCGCATCCGATGCGAAGGTCGCGGTGGTGGGAGCGGAGTCGGTGGTGCGGAAACGGTCAGCTGTGTCGGTCACGGATTTCGGCTCACCCGCCGACCTGAGAAGACGCCGAAGCACTCCTCCCCGATCCACAGGCGCAGCCGCACCTCCCCTGTCGGCTCTGGTGGTGTCCAGTGGAGCCCCTACCATAGCCACCTCGCCCGTTAGCTCCGGATAAGAATCTTTACGCGAATTTGGGACCGGCTCGCCCGGCTGCCTCCGTCGCGTCCTTCCCCTGGTGAACGCCCGGTCCCATCTGCGGGTTCCCACTGACAGCGGATACAGTCACCGTTGCGTCAACTACGGGGACAGGAGAGGGCCATTACCGCCAACCGGCAGACGGGCTGGTCGTTCGCCGACGCCTACGTCGCCGAGGACGAAGCTCTGCGCTGGGCCCGTGAGCGGGCCCGGGAGGCAGGGCTGCCCTCGGTGTCGCCGGGCACCGGTGGGGCGCTGCGCCTGCTCGCCGCGACGGCGGACGCCAAGGCGGTGGCGGAGATCGGCACCGGCACGGGCGTGTCGGGCATCTATCTGCTGCTCGGGATGCGGCCGGACGGCGTCCTGACGACGGTGGACCTCCAGCCGGAGCGGCAGCAGCTCGCCAAGACGGCGTTCCGGGCCGCGGGCTTCGCGGGCAACCGGGCCCGTTTCATCCCGGGCCGGGCCCTGGACGTGCTGCCCCGGCTCGCGGACGGCGGATACGACCTCGTGTTCTGCGACGGCGACCGGCTGGAGTACCTGGACTACCTCGCTGAATCGTTGCGCCTGCTGCGACCGGGGGGTCTGGTCTGCTTCGAGGGGGTCTTCGCGGACGGCCGCACGGTCGATTCGGGCGCCCAGCCGGCGGAGGTCCAGCGGGTCCGTGAGCTGCTGCGCGCGGTGCGGGAGAGCCAGGAGCTCGTCCCCTCGCTGCTGCCGGTGGGCGACGGCCTGCTCTGCGCGGTACGCCGGGGCTGACCGCTCGGCCGACCGGGGCACGCGGGCCCCGGAGACACCGCTGCCCCGGCACGGCGGACCGTACCGGGGCAGGGTGGGAAATCGTGGAGAAGAGGGTCAGCCGACGACCTTCTTGAGGGCGTCGCCCAGCGCCTCGGCCTCGTCCGGGGTCAGCTCGACGACAAGCCGACCGCCGCCTTCGAGCGGAACGCGCATGACGATGCCCCGCCCCTCCTTGGTCACCTCGAGCGGGCCGTCACCCGTCCGCGGCTTCATGGCCGCCATGCTTGTTCCCCTTCCTGAAACCAGCTCATTGTCAGCCGGGCAGCTCCTTGATGTGGAGCACGCGTCACCGGCTTCGAACACATTGCTTCCAGGTCATTATCCCGCATGGCAGGACCCGATGACCAACATCGATCTGCATCGCTTGCGCAACGCGCTCCCGCAAAACCCCACATTTCGGCGATCGGCCTGCGATACTTCGCCGCTCGACGTCGGAAGGACCACCTCCAAATCTTTGACGCAGCTCACATGGGCGACACGGGTGATCTCCGCCATGCTGGGCTGGTCAACGACGCAATGAGGCGAAGGGAACCCGATGGCCGACACGGTGCTGTACGAGGTGAGCGACGGGCTCGCCACCATCACGCTCAACCGGCCCGAGGCCATGAACGCGATGAACGTGGCGGCGAAGGTCGCCCTCCGGGACGCCGCGGAGACGGCCGCCGCCGACCCCGCCGTACGGGCGGTGCTGCTCACGGCGGCCGGCGACCGGGCGTTCTGCGTGGGCCAGGACCTGAAGGAGCACGTCGGGCTGCTCACCGCGGACCGGGAGTCCGGCACGAGCGAGACCATGAACACGGTCCGTGACCACTACAACCCGATCGTGCGCGCGCTCACCGGCATGCGCAAGCCGGTCGTCGCGGGCGTGAACGGCGTCGCCGCCGGGGCCGGCTTCGGCTTCGCGCTCGCGGCGGACTACCGGGTGGTCGCGGACACCGCCTCCTTCAACACCGCCTTCGCGGGGGTCGCGCTCACCGCCGACTCGGGCGTGTCGTGGACGCTGCCCCGGCTGATCGGCGCGAGCCGGGCCTCCGACCTGCTGCTCTTCCCGCGCTCGATCGGCGCCCAGGAGGCGTACGAGCTCGGCATCGTGAACCGCCTGGTCCCGGCCGCGGACCTGGCCGCCGAGGCGGAGAAGGTGGCCCGCAGGCTCGCGGCGGGCCCGACGGTGGCGTACGCGGCCCTGAAGGAGTCCCTGGCCTACGGCGCCGACCACTCCCTCACCGAGGCCCTCGACAAGGAGGAGGAGCTCCAGACCCTGGCGGGCGCCTCCGAGGACCACACGATCTCGGTCCGCGCCTTCATCGCGAAGGAGAAGCCGCGGTACCTGGGCCGCTGATCAGGCGCGGAACCCGCTCGTACGAGGGGTGGGCGGGTCTATAGGATCCGCCCATCACTTGTACGCACATACCTGGGGGGTTCCGTGCGTCCTTCTCCTTCCGCGCGCCTTCTTCGCGGCGCGCTCACGGCGGGTGTGGCCCTCGGCCTGTCCGCCACCGCCCTTTCCTCGCCAGCGCGGGCCGCCGAGGGCGCGGACCGTTGTCCGCAGGGTGCCGTCTGCGCGTTCAGCCAGCCGCTCTACCAGGGCGACATGCTGGTCATCAAGGCACCGATGCTGTCGCTCGGGGCCTGGGACAACCGCATGCGCTCCTTCGTCAACAACCAGTCCGGCGCGGACGGGGTGTGCTTCTACCCGGAGTCCGGCTTCGCACCCGAGGGCTCCCTGCACCTCTACAACTCGGTGTCCTTCGACGAGAGCCAGTACCCCGCCCTGGACCGGACGGTGAGCTCGGTCGACGTCGGCCCCGAGGCCGACGACTACTGCGGCTACGAGAGCCGCTACCCGATCGTCCACGACCACGTGGGGCCCCGGCCGGTGCCGCTGCCCGCGACCGGCGCCTTCGGCGACATCGACCGCGACGGGACCGCCGACGTCCTCGGCCGCAACGCGTTCGGCCAGTTGTGGAGCACCGGCCGCACCGCCGTGCTCGTCGGCGGCGGCTGGGGCGCCATGACCAAGCTGGCCCGGCACGGGGACTACGACGGCGACGGCAACGAGGACGTCTACGCCCGTGACAAGGCCGGCGTGCTCTGGTTCTACCCGGGCAACGGCAAGGGCTGGTTCAAGCCCCGTCTGAAGGTCGGCGCCGGCTGGAACACCATGAAGGACCTGGCGGCCGCCGGGGACCTGACCGGCGACGGCGAGGGCGACCTCCTCGCCTCCGACAACGACGGCGTCCTGTGGACGTACCCCGGCAACGGCAAGGGCTGGTTCGGCGCCCGCAAGAAGGTCGGCGGCGGCTGGAACGTCATGAACGAGCTCGTCGGCGCCGGGGACATGAACTCCGACAGGAAGGCCGACCTGATCGCCCGCGACACGGCGGGCAAGCTCTGGCTCTACCCGGGCAACGGCCGCGGCTGGTTCTCCGCCCGCACGCTCATCGGGACCGGCGGCTGGAACGGCCACAAGGAACTCTCGGGCCTCGGCGACGTCACCGGCGACGGGCGCCCGGACCTGGTCGCCCACGCCAAGGGCACCTTCGACTGGGAGGGCCACCCGTACCTGCGGGTCTACCCCGGCACCGGCGACGGACGTCTCCGCGCCCCGCTGGAGCTCGCCCAGCTCCGCCCCAGCACGTTCGTCTTCTGACCTTCCTCGAGAACGGATCCCGCGCCATGAAGCGCACTTCCGGAGTCCGGCGTGCCCTGGCGGCCGCCGTGACCACCGCGGCGTCCCTCGCCACGCTGCTGACCTCCGCGCCCACCGCGTCGGCCGACGAGTTCCGCTGCCCCGCCGGCAGTTTCTGCGTCTTCCAGTACCCGAACTACGGCGGCGAGATGAAGGTCATCTCGTCCAGCCAGTCCACCCTGGGCACCTGGAACAACAAGATCTCGTCGTACATCAACCGCAGCGACAAGTGGGCCGTCGCGTACCAGGACGCCGGCTACGGGGGCAGCAACAGCCTGACCATCGACCCCCGCCAGCCCGCCGGTTCCGACCTCAGCTGGGACTCCTGGTCCGAGCTCGACAACTCGATCAGTTCGATCCGGGTGGGCGGCACCCAGTGGGAGGTCGAGACCGGTCAGGCATGGATCGACTGGATCACCGACGACACCCCGCGCCCGAGCGGGCTCCCGGCCCAGTCCCGGTTCGGCGACCTGAACAACGACGGCATCGCCGACCTGCTCGAACGCGGCGCGGACGGCCGGCTCTGGTTCCTCAACGGCAGGAAGGACGCCGACTGGAAGACCAAGGGCGCGCTCGTCGGCGGCGGCTGGAACGCCATGACCACGCTCGTCCGGCACGGCGACTACAACGGCGACGGCAACGAGGACGTCTTCGCCCGCGACCGGTCCGGCGTGCTCTGGTTCTACCCCGGCAACGGCTACGGCTGGTTCAAGCCCCGCCTGAAGATCGGTGCCGGCTGGAACACCATGAAGGAGATCGAGGCGGTCGGCGACCTCACCGGCGACGGCCGCCGCGACCTGGTCGCCCGGGACACGGCCGGTGTCCTCTGGACCTACCCGGGCAACGGCCGCGGCTGGTTCGGCACCCGCGCGAAGGTCGGCGCGGGCTGGAACGGCATGAACGCGCTCGCGGCGCCCGGCGACCTGAACCGGGACGGCAGGTCCGACCTGATCGCCCGCGACGGCTCCCGCACGCTCTGGCTCTACCCCGGCAACGGCCGCGGCTGGTTCGGCGCCCGCGTCAGGCTCCCCTACGCCTGGCCGTCGGACACGCCCCTCATCGCCACCGGCGACGTGACCGGCGACGGCCTCGGCGACGTCATGCGCACCATCGAGTACTCGTCGCTGTACGTCTACGCGAACAACGCCTCGGGCGGTCTGAGGGCCCCGGAGTTCGAGACGAGTTACGACACCTCCGGCTACGTGCACCTCTTCTGAGCCGGTCCGCGACGGCCCGGGGTCAGTTCCCGCCCCGGGCCACGCACCCCGCCAGATGGTCGTCGACCAGGCCGCAGGCCTGCATCAGCGCGTAGGCCGTGGTGGGCCCGATGAAGCGCAGGCCGCGCTTCTTGAGGGCTTTGGAGAGCGCCGTCGACTCGTCGGTGACCGCCGGGACCTCGGCGAGCGTGCGCGGGGCCGGGCGGGTCGCCGGGTCCGGGGCGTGGGACCAGATCAGCGCGTCGAGCTCGCCCGGGGACCAGTCGGCGAGCAGCTTCGCGTTCGCCAGGGTCGCGTCCACCTTGGCGCGGTTGCGGATGATGCCCTCGTCGGCGAGGAGCCGCTCGCGGTCTGCGTCGGTGAAGCGGGCCACGTCGGCGATCCGGAAGCCGGAGAACGCCTTCCGGAAGCCCTCCCGGCGGCGCAGGATCGTGATCCACGACAGGCCCGACTGGAAGGCCTCCAGGCAGAGCCGCTCGAACAGCGCGTCGTCGCCGTGGACGGGGCGGCCCCACTCCTCGTCGTGGTACGCGACGTAGTCCTCGGCCGACAGGCCCCAGGGGCAGCGCAGCCGGCCGTCGGGCCCGGGGATCACCTCTCCCGTCACTTCTCGCCGCCCCCGCCCTCCGTGCCGGCGTCGCCGGCCGGGGCGGCGCCCGCGAGCGCCTCCTCCAGCTCGGCGATCCGGGCGTCGCGCTCCGCGAGCTCGGCGCCCAGCCGGACGAGGACGTCGTCCACGTCGGCCATGCGGTAGCCGCGGGCGGCGACGGGGAGGCGGAGCGCCTCGACGTCGGCGCGGTCCACCGGCCGCGCGACCGGAAGCGGGTCGACGAGCTGCTCGGGCGCCACCTCGGGCAGCACCTCGCTGTCGCCGCCGCCGACCACGGCGAGGGTCACCGCGGCCACGACCACGACCATCGTGATGAGCAGAAACCAGAACACTGCGCGCCTCTCCCCGGAGTGGAAAACGTCCCGTGCCGATCGTGCCATGCGCCACCGACGGTTAGGGTCGCAGGCGAACGGACGCGAGGGAGGACAAAAGGGATGCTGCGCTTGGGACGGCGTGAATTCGGGCCGCACGAGCCGGTGATCATGGCGATCGTGAACCGGACCCCGGATTCCTTCTACGACCAGGGCGCGACCTTCCGGGACGAGCCCGCGCTCGCCCGGGTCGAGCAGGCCGTGGCGGAGGGGGCGGCGATCATCGACATCGGCGGGGTGAAGGCGGGCCCCGGCGAGGAGGTGACGGCCGAGGAGGAGGCGCGCCGCACGGTCGGATTCGTCGCCGAGGTCCGCAGGCGCCATCCCGACGTGGTGATCAGCGTCGACACCTGGCGGGCGGACGTCGGCGAGGCGGTCTGCGAGGCCGGGGCGGACGTCCTGAACGACGCGTGGGGCGGGGTCGACCCGCGGCTCGCGGAGGTCGCCGCGAAGTACGGCGCGGGCCTCGTCTGTACGCACGCGGGCGGCGCGGAGCCGCGGACGCGGCCGCACCGGGTGGAGTACGAGGACGTGATGGCCGACATCCTGCGGGTCACGGTGGGGCTCGCGGAGCGCGCGGTCTCGCTCGGCGTGCGGCGGGACGGGATCATGATCGACCCCGGTCACGACTTCGGGAAGAACACGCGGCACAGCCTGGAGGCGACGCGGCGGCTCGGGGAGATGGCGGCGACGGGGTGGCCGGTGCTGGTGTCCCTGTCCAACAAGGACTTCGTGGGCGAGACGCTCGACCGGCCGGTCAAGGAGCGGGTCCTCGGGACCCTGGCCACGACGGCGGTGTCGGCGTGGCTGGGGGCCCAGGTGTATCGCGTGCACGAGGTGGCGGAGACCCGCCAGGTGCTGGACATGGTGGCGTCCATCGCGGGATACCGTCCGCCGGCGGTCGCCCGGCGCGGGCTGGCGTAGCCGGGCGACCGCCGACCCGGCGCGGCTAGCGGCCCACTTCCTTGGTGACGAGCGCGACCGCCTCCTCCACGTCGTCCGTGACGTGGAAGAGGAGGAGGTCGCGTTCGCTCGCCTTGCCGCCCGCGACGACCGAGTCGCGGAGCCAGTCGACGAGGCCCTTCCAGTACTCGGTGCCGAAGAGCACGATCGGGAAGCGGGTGACCTTGCGGGTCTGGACCAGGGTCAGGGCCTCGAAGAGCTCGTCGAGGGTGCCGAGACCGCCGGGCAGGACGACGAAGCCCTGCGCGTACTTCACGAACATCGTCTTGCGGACGAAGAAGTAGCGGAAGTTCACGCCGATGTCGACGTGCGGGTTGAGCCCCTGCTCGAAGGGGAGCTCGATGCCGAGGCCCACCGAGACGCCCCTGGCCTCCCTGGCCCCCTTGTTGGCCGCCTCCATGGCGCCCGGGCCGCCGCCCGTGATGACCGCGAAGCCGGCCTCGACGAGCGCCCGGCCGATCCGTACGCCCGCCTCGTACTCCGGCGAGTCCGGCTTGGTGCGGGCCGAGCCGAAGACGCTGATGGCGCTCGGCAGTTCGGCGAGGGCGCCGAAGCCCTCGACGAACTCGGACTGGATGCGCATGACCCGCCAGGGGTCGGTGTGCACCCACTCCGAGTCGCCCTCGGTGTCGAGCAGCCTCTGGTCCGTGGTGCCCGGCTGGACCTGGTCCCTGCGCCTGAGCACCGGTCCCAGCCGCTGCTCCTCCGGCTTCGTCTCCCCTTCGGGGATACCCATGGCCTGCTCCCTCCGTCGAACCGACGATCTTCTGGTGGGGTCAGGGTAGGTCCACAGAGGTGACGAAATCCGAAATTACGGGAGACGGGCGGTCAGCCAGTCGCGGAGCCGCGCCTCGCAGTGGTGGATCTTGTCGACGTGGATGTGCTCGTCGCGCTTGTGCGCGTACAGCGCGTCACCGGGGCCGTAGTTGACCGCGGGCACGCCGAGGGCGCTGAAGCGGGCGACGTCGGTCCAGCCGAACTTGGGCTGCGCGCTGCCGCCGACGGCCTTCATGAAGGCCTCGGCCGCGGGGTGGGAGAGGCCGGGCAGGGCGCCGGGGCTCTCGTCGTCGACGACGAACTCGGCGATGTCGATGCCCTCGAAGAAGGCGCGGACGTACGCCAGGGCCTCGGCCGGGGAGCGGTCGGGGGCGTACCGGTAGTTGACGGTGACGGCGCAGGCGTCGGGGATGACGTTGGTGGCGACGCCGCCCTCGATCCGTACGGCGTTGAGGCCCTCGTGGTACTGGAGGCCGTCGATGACCGGCTTGCGGGGCTCGTAGGCGGCGAGGCGGTCGAGGATCGGGGCGGCGGTGTGGATGGCGTTGGAGCCCATCCACGCGCGCGCGGAGTGGGCGCGCTCGCCCGCGGTGTGCAGGATGACGCGCAGGGTGCCCTGGCAGCCGCCCTCGACCTGGCCGTCGGAGGGCTCCAGGAGGACGGCGAAGTCTCCGGCGAGCCACTCCGGGTGGGCGTCGACGATCTTGCCGAGGCCGTTGAGGTGGGCGGCGACCTCCTCGTTGTCGTAGAAGACGAAGGTGAGGTCGCGGTTGGGCTCGGGGACGGTGGCGGCGATCCGCAGCTGGACGGCGACCCCGGACTTCATGTCGGAGGTGCCGCAGCCCCAGAGGATGCCGTCCTCGTCGAGGCGCGAGGGCACGTTGTCGGCGATCGGCACGGTGTCGATGTGGCCGGCGAGGACGACCCGCTCGCCGCGGCCGAGGTTCGTGCGGGCGACGACGTTGTTGCCGAAGCGGTCGACGGTGAGGTGCGGCAGGGCGCGCAGGGCCGCCTCGATCGCGTCGGCGAGCGGCTGCTCGGTCCCGCTGACGGACGGGAAGTCGACGAGCGCGGCGGTGAGCGCGGCCCCGTCCAGGGAGAGGTCGAGGGGGCCGTCGAGCGGGGTGATGTCTGCCATGTGCCGACCCTAACGCGGCCTCCAGTACGGTGGGCCCCGTGTCCGAGCCCACCCGCCCCCGCCGTCGCGGCCGCCTCGCCCGTTCCGCGGCCGCCTTCGCCGCGCTCCTCGGCCTCGCCTCGTACGTGGCCGTCCACCAGCTGACGGGGAGCACGGGTGCACCCCGGTGCAGTGTGGGCAGTGGGGACAACCGCTACGAGTTCACTCCGGAGCAGGCGTCCAACGCGGCGACGATCTCGGCGGTGGGCACCACGCGGGGGCTGCCGGAGCGGGCGGTGACGATCGCGCTCGCGACCTCGCTGCAGGAGTCGGCGCTGCGGAACATCGAGCACGGCGACCGGGACTCGCTGGGCCTCTTCCAGCAGCGGCCCTCCCAGGGCTGGGGGACGGCGGCGCAGATCATGGACCCGGTCTACTCGGCGGGGAAGTTCTACGAGGGCCTGGAGAAGGTCCCGGGGTACTCGCGGATGCCGCTGACGGTGGCGGCGCAGAAGGTGCAGCGGAGCGGTTTCCCGCAGGCGTACGCGAAGCACGAGCCGGACGCGACGCTGCTGTCGGCGGCGCTGACGGGCCGCTCGCCGGCGGCGCTGACCTGTACGGCGAGCGAGGTGAAGGGCCGACCGGGCGACCCGGAGCAGGTGCGCCGGGAGCTGGTGCGGGCCTTCGGCGAGAAGGCGGCGCCCGAGGTGGTGACGGGCGGTCCGAGCGCGGGCCGTTCGGCTGCGGAGCCGCCGGTGCTCGTGGTGCCGGTCCGGGCGGCGACGGGCGCGGGGAGCGCGCCGGGGGCCGGTTCGGACGAGCGGCGCGGCTGGGAGCTGGCGCAGTGGGCGGTGGCGCGGGCGGACGAGCTGCGCATCACGGAGGTGTCGTTCGGCGGCCGGGTCTGGCGCGCGGGCGAGGCCGGCGGCGGCTGGTCGAAGACCTCGGGAGCGGCCTCGGCCGGCGCGGAATCCGTTCGGGTGCGCCTCGCCCAGTAGCCGTTCACCCGTGCGGTCGTTCACTCGGGCGTGGCATGGGTCGGGTTCGTGGCGGAGGAAATTCGCGTGGCCCCGGCGCCGCTTTTCCCAGGCGTCACCCCTCCCCCTCGTTTCCCTTGCGGCACAAGGGAAGTGACGGTTCGGCAGGGCTTCTCACAATGACACGTTCGTCCGTTTTCCTCCCCACCCGACAATACGACGCATTGCCAACTCTTTGCCTTCGGCCGCCGCAACCTCCCCCGCCCCAGGGCCGGTTGTCACCGCGTAATCGTCCTCTCCGCCGAAGGAGCACCATGTCCCTCTCCCTGACCCGCCGGATCGCCCGTGCCGCCCTCATCGTCGCGGCCGGAGCAGCCCCCGTGGTCGGTGCGGCCGGCTCCGCGAGCGCCCTGGACCAGGGCCTCGCGCCGACCGGGGCCCTCGGCGGCGTGACCGCCCTGGACGCCGCCGGCGCGGGGAGCGCCGTCGACGCCGCCTCCCAGACCGCGACCGGAGTGGTCGGCGAGACCGGCAGCAAGGCCGTCGGCACGGCCGTCCCGGCCGCCGGCAAGACCGTCGGCACGGCCGGCAAGACCGCCACCCCCGCCGCGCAGCAGGTCGTCGGCAAGACGGCCGGCAGCACGGGCGAGGTCGTCGGTCAGACCGCCGGCGCCGCCGCCGAGAGCACCGAGGCCCCCACCGGCGGGGCCCTGGGCGGCGGCCTGGGCGGCCTGCCGACCGGCCAGACCCTGGGCGGCCTGCCCATCGGCGGCTGACCCGCACACGACGCACGGAGGGCCCGGGGAGCACACGCTCCCCGGGCCCTCCGGCGTCACAGGCTCAGCCCAGGCGCTTGACCGCGGCCTCGACCCGCTCGTCCGTCGCCGTGAAGGCCACCCGCACGAACCGCTCCCCGGCCTCGCCGTAGAAGTCGCCGGGCGCCACCAGGATGCCCTTCTCCGCCAGGTAGGCCACCGTCTCCCAGCACGGCTCGTCCCGCGTCGCCCACAGGTACAGGCTCGCCTCGCTGTGCTCGATCCGGAAGCCGTGCGCCTCCAGGGCCGCCCGCAGCGCCGCCCGGCGGGCCGCGTACCGCTCCCGCTGCTCGGCCACGTGCGCGTCGTCGCCCAGCGCCGCGACCGTCGCCGCCTGCACCGGCGCCGCCGTCATCATGCCGCCGTGCTTGCGGATCTGGAGCAGCTCGCCCAGGACGGCCGCGTCGCCCGCGACGAAGGCCGCCCGGTAGCCGGCCAGGTTGGAGCGCTTGGACAGCGAGTGGACCGCGACGATCCCCTCGTACGAGCCCCCGCAGACGTCCGGGTGCAGGACCGAGACCGGGTCGGCCTCCCAGCCCAGCTCCAGGTAGCACTCGTCGGAGAAGACGAGGATCCCGTGCTCCCGCGCCCAGGCCACGATCCGGGTCAGCTCGTCCTTCGCGAGGACCTTGCCGGTCGGGTTGGACGGGGAGTTGAGCCACAGCAGCTTGACCGCGGCGGGGTCGAGGTCGGCGACCGGGTCGTCGTAGACGACGGGCTCCGCGCCGCAGAGCCGCGCCCCCACCTCGTACGTCGGGTACGCCAGCCGCGGGTAGGCCACCGCGTCACCGGCGCCGAGCCCCAGCTGCGTCGGCAGCCAGGCCACCAGCTCCTTGGAGCCGACCACCGGCAGCACGTTCTCGTGGGCGAGGTCCACCGCGCCCAGGCGCCGCTCGCACCAGCCGGTGAGCGCGTCCCGCAGTTCCCTCGTCCCCCACACCGTGGGATAGCCCGGCGAGTCCGCGGCCGCGACCAGCGCCTCCTGGATCAGCGCGGGGACCGGGTCCACGGGCGTGCCGACGGACAGGTCCACGATTCCGTCCGGGTGCGCCACGGCCGTCTTCTTGTACGGCTCCAGCTTGTCCCAGGGGAAGACGGGAAGGCGCGAAGAGACTGCGCTCACGGGTTGGCTCACTTCCTCGTACGTACGGAAACGCTTCGGCCCCGTACAGCGGCGAGGCCGTACGGGACCGAGGGCGAATGAATCAGCCGTTCTGCGGCGGCAGGGCGGCGATGAAGGGGTGGTCGCGCTCGATCTCGCCGAGCTTGGAGGCACCACCGGGCGAGCCGAGCTCGTCGAAGAACTCGACGTTCGCCTTGTAGTAGTCCTTCCACTCCTCCGGGGTGTCGTCCTCGTAGAAGATCGCCTCGACCGGGCAGACCGGCTCACAGGCCCCACAGTCGACGCATTCGTCCGGGTGGATGTACAAGGACCGCTTGCCCTCGTAGATGCAGTCGACGGGGCACTCCTCGATGCACGCCTTGTCCTTGACGTCGACACAAGGCTGCGCGATGACGTAGGTCACGCTGTCGTTCCTCCTCGATAGGGCTGGTCTGCGCGGGAGCGCGGCGTCGTCGATGCCCGCACCTAGTATCTCCGTTCTTGGGGGCGATCCGAACAGGAGGGGCGGAGAAGCTGTGGAAATCACCGGCGGAGGGCGCCTTGAAGTGCGAATTACCAGCGCTGACGTGGGAAAACGTGTCTCCGTTCGGTACGTGACGGACTCGGCGGAAGCAGGCCAGAGGTTCACCGACGCGGTCGGGGTTCTCACATCATGGGACGCCGGTGTGCTGCTGATCACACGAAAGAGCGGCGAGAGCGTCCGGATCGCGGAATCCGCGCTGGCCGCGGGCAAGGTCGTCCCCGCCGCCCCGGCCCGCCGCCGGGGCCCCTCGGCCACCTTCCCCGAGCTCGCCCGCGCCACCGCGCGCGCGTGGCAGCCGGTCGAGAGCGAGCCCCTGGGCGAGTGGACCCTCCGGGCGGCCGACGGATTCACCCGCCGCGCCAACTCCGCCCTGCCGCTCGGTGATCCCGGACTGCCCGTCGCCGAGGCCCTCACGCACGTGCGCGCGTGGTACGCGGCCCGGAAGCTGCCCGCGTACGTCCAGGCCGCCACCGGCGCCGAGGGCACCCAGGAGCTGCTGTGCGCCGCCCTCGACCGGCACGGCTGGCGGCGCGAGGTCTCCGCCGAGGTACGGATCGCGGCGCTCGCCCCCCTCGGCGACCTGGACGCCGACGTCTCCGCCGTGCGCCTCTCCCGGACGGTCGACGAGCCGTGGCTGCGCCGCTACCAGCGCTTCTCCGGCGACGAGGAGGCGAGCGCGGTCGTCCGGTCCGTCCTCGTGTCCGGCCCGAGTGTGTGGTTCGCGTCCGTCGCGGGCACGGGAGGGGTACCGGCGGCGATCGGACGCTGTGTGGTCGACGGCCGCTGGGCCGGCTTCATGGCGGTCGAGGTCGACCCCGAGCAGCGGCGCCGGGGCCTGGCGACGTCCGTCATGACGGCGCTCGCCCGGCAGGCGCTCGACGAGGGCGCGTCGGCGGCCTGGCTCCAGGTGGAGGCGGACAACGACGGCGCGCGGGCGCTGTACGACGGCATGGGCTTCGCCGCCCACCACCACTACCACCACTACCGATGGGCGGAGGCGTGAGCGAGGACGAACCACCGGTCGACGCCACCGACTGGCGGCAGGAGTTCGCCGAGGAGGCGCGCGCCGAGCGTCCCGACCTGGCCCGGCTCTGCCTGCTGATCGGCGCGGTGGCCGACCCGTCCGTCACCCGGCGCGAGATCGACGAGGCCGAGATCGAACTCGACCGGCTCGCCGGGCTAGTCCCCTACGCGACCCGGATCACCGGCGACTGGGCCACCGAGCTGGCGGCGCTCCTCGGCGTCCACGAGGGCTTCGAAGGGGTGGCGTCCGACTACCAGCGCCTGGAGTCCTCGCTCCTGCACGAGGTGCTGCGGCGCCGCCGGGGCCTGCCCATCCTGCTGTCCGTCGTCTGGATGGAGGTCGCCCGGCGGGCCGGCGCCCCCGTGTACGGGCTCGGGCTGCCCGGCCACTTCGTCGTCGGCTTCGGCGACCCCGCCGACCTGAACCTCGCCGACCCGTTCGCGGGCGGGCGGGCGATGACGGGCACGGACGCCGAGCTCCTGGTGGCGAGCGCGACGGGCGAGGCGCTCGACCGCTCGATGCTCCGCCCCGCGGAGCCGGGCGCGATCGTCCTGCGGATCCTCAACAACATCCGCGCCTGGGCGGCCCCCCGCCCCGAACGCTCCGACGTCGCCCTGTGGGCGGTGGAACTCGCCCTGCTGCTCCCCTCCCACCCGGCGAGACTCCGCTACGAACGGGCGGAGCTGCTCGTCCAGCGCGGGGACTTCCTCACGGGAGCGGTGGAGATGGAGGCGTACGCGCAGGTGATGGACGCGGTGGACCCGGAGTCGGCGACGACGATCCGCCGCCGTGCGCAGGCGGCGAGGGCGCTGCTGAACTAGGAAGAAGAGGGGGCGGGGCGACCGGATTCGAACCGGCGTCCTCCGAGATGCCGTCGCGGCGCACTACCTCTGTGCTACGACCCCGCCCTTACGAGAGACCTTACGGGGCCACAGCCCAGGGCCGCGACGCCTTTTCTGCGTCCCCCGGCACGCGGACCTGCGCGGTCCACGAACGGTCGCCGTGGACCGGCTCCCAGACCACCTCGACGTCGGTCTCGTGGAACGTCCGGGTCAGCTCCCGCACCATCCGGGCCGCGGCGGCCCGCGCCTCGCGCGGATCGGCGTCGGCGGGCACGTCGGGCAGAGCCCCGCAGGTCATCCCGCCCCGCACGTCGATGAGGCTCTGACGCCAGCCGTCGGGAGTCGACAGCAGGACGAGCGCGTGGGGCAGCGGGAAGGGCGGCTGGCGCTTCTTCTCCTTGTGCCCTCTCACTTCCGGCTCCTCCGTCTCGTGCCCACGCGCGCGCGTGAGCCCCCGGCCCCGGTGGGGCGGGGGCTCACGCGGCCGGGGCGGGGACTGTCAGCCCTCGCCCGTGAGGTTGATCGTCTTCGTGCGTTCCGCGAGGGTCTTGCCCTTCAGGGCGTCGCGCATCACGAAGGCCACGTCGTCGGCCGAGACCTGGTGCTTGCTGCCGTCGCCCTTGGTGATCATGACGCCGTCGAAGGCGCCGTCGAGGAGCCGGTCGATCGCCTTCTTGTCGTAGACCTCGACCAGCCGGCCGTCGACCGCCTTCATCGACAGGATCTGCGGCAGCGACCGCGCCGGACCGAAGTCGATGTGCTTGCCGCCCGCCTGGATCCTGATCAGGCCGGACATCGCGGGCGTCGCGAACTCCTTCATCGCCCGGTCCAGCTCGGCCTTCGTGATCGTCGGTTCGCGGGTGGTGACCGGCAGCTCGACCAGCGTGTTCCGGCCCGTCTCGACCTGGGCCCGGAAGGCGTCCCGTACCGAGATCATCGAACGCTGGACGTCCAGGCCCTGGCCGGGCTTGCCCTCGACCGGGGTCACCTTGTTCGGGGCGAAGAGGATCGTGCCCTCCGTCGCCGACGCGGACGAGCCGGCCAGGTCGGTCAGCGCGACCGCGAGCTTCTCCTCGTCGACCGGGAAGACCGGCTTCGCGACCCGCTCGCCGCCGAAGAGGGAGCCGATCACCGAGACCGGGTTGTAGTCGCTGCCCGCCGCCGCGCGGACCGTCTCCTGGCTGTCGAGCGCCAGGCCCGCCTTGTCCGGGGCCAGCTGGACCTTCTTGCCGCCGACGCTCAGCTGGAGCGGGGCCGTGGCCCGCTTGCCGAGCGCCGCGTCCAGCTTGTTGACGGCCTCCTCCTTCGTACCGCCGCCGATGTCCACGCCGAGCACCGTGGTGCCCTTCGGGACGTCGGAGTGGTTGAGGAGCAGTCCGGCGCCGTACGCCACACCCGCGAGGCCGACGACTCCGACCGCGACGAGGACCAGCTTGGAGCGGCCCTTCTTCGCCGGGGCCCGGTTCGCCGCCGGGGCCTGGCGCGGCGCGGGCGCGGGCGCGGGAGCGGGGGTCGCGTGCTCCTCGATGCGCGGCGTCAGGTTCGGGCGCGCCGCCGTCGGCGGGACCACGGGGATGCCACTGGTGAGCGTGTCCCCGGAGATGTGCGCGCCGCCGTCGGCCGCCGTGCCCGGACCGGAGTGCGGCGCCGGGGCCGGCTGCTGCGGCGTCAGGACGGCGGTGTCGTCCGACATGCGGGGCGCGCCGCCGGCGGAGGCGAACGGGGAACCCGCCGCGCCCGGGCCGCCGCCGAAGGGGTGCCGGGGGGCGGTCTTCGCGCCGCCGAAGGTGGCGGTGCCGGTGACCGGGCCCGTGGTGGGGCCGGTCGGCGCCGCCGGGCCGCCCTGAGCACCCGGGCCGCCGGGACCGGGGTACGCGGGCGTACCGGCCGCCGGGGTGCCGTCGTACATCGGGGTGCCGGCGGCGGGCGTGCCGTCGTACATCGGGGTGCCCGCGGCGGGCGTCCCCTCGTACATCGGCGTACCGCCCGCGGGCGTCCCCTCGTACATCGGGGTGCCGGCCGCCGGCGTCCCGCTCTCGTACAGCGGGTTGCCCTGCGGGGTCTGCGCGGTCGCCGTGACCGGGCGGCTCGACGGGGTGGTGCCGACCGTCGGGACGCCCGAGGTCGCCGAGCCCGCGAAGCCCGTGCCCTGCGCGTCCGGTCCGGTGGGCGCCGGGGACGGCTTGGCGGCGGGCGCCGGGGCCGGGGCGGGTGCCGGAGCGGGCGCGGGGGCCGCGGCCTTGCGCGGGGCGAACCAGTCGCTCGTCTCCTTCGCCTTCGGAGCCTGCGGGGGCTCCTCGGCCGCCCGCGGCGGCTCCGGCGCGGCCACGGGCTCGGGCTCCGGCTCCGCGGCGGGAGCGGGCTCCGGCTCGGGGTCCGGGGCGGACGCCTCGTTGACCGTCTTGCGGACCACGACCGGCGGAATCGGACGCGAACCCGGGATGTTGATCCGGATCCGGGTCGTCAGCGTCGTCTCGGTCTTGGGCTCCTCCGTCGGCGCGGACGCGGCGGGGGGCTCCTCCGGCGCGTCCTGCGTGGGGTGGAGCGACGGATACTGGCGGGATCCGTACGGCGGGGTACCCGAGGGGTAGGCGGCTCCACCGCGCCCCTGGGCGCCGGAGGACGAACTGTCAGTCTCTCGACCAGTTTCACGACTCAAAGCAGGATCTCCCGGTTGGCTCCACCGCCCGCTCTTGCTGATGCTCGTGTTGACCCGGGCGGTTCGGCGGCGCGCACCACCATACTGAACGCCGCCGACTCATACCCGACCCCTGGGTGACGTACGACGGGCAATCCGGCCGAAGTCAGGACGTCCCCGGTCTCAAGTCGTCCTGTTCACGGGGTCGGTCGTGACAGCCGGGGCAACGTGGCGCACATCACAGCGAGCGCCATGCCCCCGAAGAGGAAGAGCAGCTCGCCGCCGCCTCCGCCGAACACCCCGTCGCCCTCGGGCCGTCCGAGGCTGAGCAGGATGACGGCGACGATCCAGCCGCCGCCGGCGGAGGCGACGCCGGCCTGGGTGCCGGTGGCGCGGAGCCCTCCGTAGAAGAGGGCGGCGGCGGCCAGGAGCGCGAGGAGCAAGCCGAGGGGGAACCAGGCGGCTTGGACGAGGCTTCCGGCGATGCCGACGAGGGCGCCGAGGACGAACAGGACGGCGTACGAGACGTACCGGACGCCCGGGGAGACCGGAGAGTCGCTCACGCCGTCACTCCCGCGAAGAGGTCCGTCTCGCGCTCGCCCGCAGGGGCGCCGGAGGTGCCCTGGACGAGTTCGTAGTACTCGGTGGTGAAGATCGGCTGGCCTAGGTCGTTGGAGAGGGCGAAGAAGGGACCGTCGACGGCGACTTGGGTGGCGTGGGCGGCCATCGCGGCGCTCTTGCGGGCCGTGTACGCGGGGTCGGCGGCGATCTCGGCGGTGATCCGGTCCTCGCCGACGACGCCCGGGACGTCGTCGACGTCGGCGATCGCGGGGAAGACGGAGCCCTCGGCGCGGAGCCGGGCGAATCCGGCCTCGGCGACGGGGCGCGGGACGCGGTTCCAGTAGATCTTGGCGATCGTGTGGGCCGGGCCGAGGTCGGGGCGGTACGAGGCGTCCGCCGCGAGTTCGGCGGCGCGGGTGGCGACCCGGTGGGCCTGGATGTGGTCGGGGTGGCCGTAGCCGCCGTCGGGGTCGTAGGTGATCAGGACCTGCGGGCGGGTCTCGCGGATCACCTCGACGAGGTGCGGCGCGGCGGTGTCGACGTCGGTGTTCCAGAAGGCGTTCGCGCGCTTGTTCTGCTCGGCGCCCATCATTCCGGAGTCGCGGAAGCGCCCGGGGCCGCCGAGGAAGCGGTGGTCGGTGACGCCGAGCTCGGTCATCGCGGCGGCGAGTTCGCCGACGCGGTGCGGGCCGAGCCGGTCCTCCCGGTCGGGGGCCAGGTGGGCGAGGTCGGGCGGGATGACCTCGCCCTCCTCGCCGAGCGTGCAGGTGACCAGGGTGACGAGGGCACCCTCGGCCGCGTACCTGGCCATGGTGGCGCCGTTGTTGATCGACTCGTCGTCCGGGTGCGCGTGCACGAGCAGCAGACGGCGGGCGGGGAGATCGGACATGCCCCCACCCTACGAGGTCGGGCCGGTCAGAACTTGAGGCCGCCGATCATGCCCGCCACGTTCGTCGTGAGGGTACTGATGGACGGGGCGATGGAGGAGCTCGCCAGGTAGAAGCCCAGGAGCGCGCAGACCGCCGCATGTCCAGCCTTCAGCCCGGATTTCCGGATCAGCAGGAAGACGACGATCGCCAGCAGCACCACCACGGAGATCGAGAGTGCCACGGCGGTTCACCTCCACCTTCGGTCGGATATTCGAGCGGTTCGGTCGATCAGCATGTGCCAGAGGGCATGCCAGTCCGATGCATACCCACCTAGCGCTACGGATCATAACTATCCGTGCCGCCGCATCGATCGGCGGACGGAGGCACGAGGGGGGCGCACAGCGCTAGTTTCAGCCGCATGACCTTGTCTTCGCAGCAGCCGTCCACACCCTCGGCCGGGCTGTCCTTCCCCCGTCAGCACGCGCGGACCCAGCGGTTCACCCTGGGGGTCCCGCGTGGTTTCTCGGTCTCCCCGGACGGGGAGCGCGTGGTGTTCGTCAGATCCGGTTCGGGGACGGACCGTTCGCACCGGCTCTGGGTGCTGGACCTGCCCCGGGACGGCGAGCCCGGGGAGCGGACGGCCGCGGACCCGGCGGCGCTGCTCGCGGGCGCGGAGGAGGAGTTGTCGCCGCAGGAGCGGGCGCGCCGGGAGCGGAGCCGGGAGGGCTCGGCGGGGATCGTGGCGTACGCGGTGGACGGGGCCGTGGAGTTGGCGGCGTTCGCGCTGTCGGGGCGGCTGTTCACGGCGGAGCTGCGGGCGGGGACGGCGCGGGAGCTTCCGGTGCCGGGGCCGGTGATCGACCCCCGTCCCTCGCCGGACGGGCGGTTCGTGGCGTACGTGGCGGAGGGCGCCCTGCGGGTGGTCGGCGCGGACGGTTCGGGCGACCGCGCGCTGGCCGTTCCGGAGGACGATCACGTCTCCTACGGATTGGCCGAATTCATCGCCTCGGAGGAGATGGGCCGGGAGCGCGGATCCTGGTGGTCGCCCGACTCGGACCGGCTGCTCGTGGCGCGCGCGGACGACCGGGCGGTGCGGCGCTGGTGGATCGCGGACCCGGCGCACCCGGAGCGGGAGCCGCAGCGGGTGGGGTACCCGGCGGCGGGCACGGCCAACGCGGAGGTGCGGCTCTTCTTCCTCGGCCTCGACGGGTCCCGCACCGAGGTGGTGTGGGACCGGGAGCGGTATCCGTACCTGGCGCGGGTGCACTGGTCGGCGGCCGGGGCGCCGCTGCTCCTGGTGCAGACGCGGGACCAGCGGGAGCAGCTGTTCCTGACGGTGGACCCGGAGTCGGGGAGGACCGCGACCGTACGGTCGGAGGCGGACCCGGCCTGGCTGGAGCTGCACCACGGGGTGCCGGCGTGGGGGCCGGGCGGCGGGCTCGTACGGATCACGGACGAGGGCGGGGCGCGGGCCCTCGCCGTCGGGGAGCAGACGTGGACGGGTCCGGAACTGCACGTCCGGGCGGTCCTGGACGTCGGGGCGGACGACGTCCTGGTGTCGGCCTCGGCGGGTGAGGCGGCGGCGGAGCCGGAGACCGGCGAGATCCATGTGTACCGGGTGACCGGGCGGGGCGCGGAGCGGCTGACGCGGCTGTCGGAGGGTCCCGGGGTTCACGGCGCGGTGCGCTCGGGCGCGGTGACGGTCCTGGTGTCGGCGCGGCCGGAGGAGCCGGGGAGCGTGGCGCGGGTGCTGCGGGACGGCGAGCGGGCCGCGGTGGTGGGCTCGTACGCCCAGCGGCCGGTGATCTCCGCGCGGGTGCGGCTCACGGAGGCGGGGGCGCGGCGGATCCCGTGCGCGGTGCTGCTGCCCTCGGGGTACGAGGAGGGGGACGGGCCGCTGCCGGTCCTGATGGATCCGTACGGCGGTCCGCACGGGCAGCGGGTGCTCGCCGCGCACAACCCGCACCTGACCTCGCAGTGGTTCGCCGACCAGGGCTTCGCGGTGGTCGTGGCGGACGGGCGGGGCATGCCGGGCCGCTCCCCCGCCTGGGAGAAGGCGATCCTGCGGGACCTCTCGCCGACCCTGGACGACCAGGTGGAGGCGCTGGGGGCACTGGCCGGGCGTTTCCCGCTCGATCTGGACCGGGTGGCGATCCGCGGCTGGTCGTACGGCGGCTATCTGGCGGCGCGTGCGGTGCTCCGGCGGCCCGACGTCTTCCACGCGGCGGTGGTCGGGGCGCCGGTGACGGACTGGCGGCTGTACGACACGCACTACACGGAGCGGTACCTCGGCACCCCGCAGGACGACCCCGAGGTGTACGCGGCGCAGTCGCTGCTCACCGACGACGGTCTGTCCGCGCCGGAGGAGCCGGCCCGGCCGATGATGGTCGTGCACGGTCTCGCGGACGACAACGTGGTGGTGGGGCACGCGCTGCGGCTCTCGTCGGCGCTGCTCGCGGCGGGCCGGCCGCACGAGGTGCTGCCGCTGTCCGGGGTGACGCACATGACGCCGCAGGAGCAGGTGGCGGAGAACCTGCTGCTGCTCCAGGTGGACTTCCTGAGGCGGTCGCTCGGCCTCGCGCGGTAGGGCCTGTCCTCCGGGTCCCGGCATGACCCGGAGGACGGGCCCCGGTTCACCAGCCGGGCGGTGTCGGGTGGGGCGGGGCCGGGGGGCGGGCCCCGGCCACGGGGTACGGACCGGGTGCGGCGGCGGGGGCGCCGCGCCCGGCCAGGAGCACGAGCACCACGAGGCCGGCGAGCAGTTCGAAGACGGAGGTGAGGACGCCCGTCGCGTCGAGGGTGGTGAGGTCGTCGAGCCGGACGAGGGTCTCGTACCGGACGGCGCGGGCGACCCCGCCGAGCCCGCCCGCCGTCAGGAGGACGGCGGCGAGGAGCCCGAAGGCCCGGCTGTGGCGGGCGCGTGCGAAGCAGGAGACGGCGGCGGTGCCGTACAGGCCGAGGGCGATCGCCGACAGCCAGCCGGGCGGGGGCGCGAGGGCCGGTTTCACGATGGAGCGGCCGCCGGTGAACCGGTCGACGGTGATCTCCAGGGGCAGTTCGCCGGCCCAGTACAGCTCCCACAGGGTCGTGAAGAGCGCGGCGAGCGCGAGGAGGATCCCGGCCGTGACGGCGGGGCCGGTGCGGGGGCGGGTGGGTTCCTGCTCGTACGGGGCGTCCGCCGGGCGGCGGCCCACGGCTGCGGTGAGGACCAGTCCGGCACCGAGGGCCAGTTCGAGGAGGGCGGTGACGAGGGCGCCGCTCCCGGGCGCCCAGAGCCCGGGGAGGCGCAGGGCGAGGGTGGTCGCGCCGGCGGCGGCGAGGGCGGAGGCCGCGTGCCGTGAGCGGAGCGCGGCGACGGCGCAGGCGGCGTAGACGGCGAGGAGGACGGGGTCGATCAGGGAGGTGGTGGACCGCCCCCGGATCAGGAAGTGGTGGTCCCCGGCCCAGTACCAGGCGAGGTCGGCGGGCGACCCGAGCGCGGCGAGGTCCTTGAGGATCCACACGGCGGCGATGAGGGCGAGCGCGGCGCAGAGCGCGGCGCCGGTGAGACGTGCCGGTCGTGTCACAGTCACGGCCCCGATACTCACGGTCGCGACCGAGCGAAACAAGCGGTTCCGCATGAACGTCACATGGCAGCCGGCCGGGGCGACATGGCGCGCCCCGGCCGGCTCACGGCACCCGCACGGCCGTACGGAGCCAATATCCAATGTCCGTATATCGGATCCGATTCCGCCGGGTTGCCCGCACGTTAAAGGGACTTGGGCTCCTCCTCGCCGTTCTCCGGCGGCACCACCCGCTTCTCCTCCGCGAAGTGGCAGGCCGAGTCGTGTTTCGCGGGGCTGTCCGTGAGGCGGAAGACGGCGGGGACGGCGAGGAGCGGGACTTCGAGGGTGCAGCGCTCCTGGGCCTTCCAGCAGCGGGTGCGGAAGCGGCAGCCGGAGGGGATGTTGGCCGGGGAGGGGACGTCGCCGGCCAGGAGGATCCGCTCGCGGTGGGCGCGCGCCTCGGGGTCGGGCACGGGGACGGCGGAGAGCAGCGCCTGTGTGTAGGGGTGGGTGGGGTGGTCGTAGATCTGGGCGTCGGTGCCGATCTCGACGATCCGGCCGAGGTACATGACGCCGACGCGGTCGGAGATGTGCCGGACGATCGAGAGGTCGTGGGCGATGAAGACGTACGACAGGGAGAACTCCGCCTGGAGGCGGTCGAGGAGGTTGACGACCTGCGCCTGGACGGAGACGTCGAGCGCGGAGACCGGCTCGTCCGCGACGATGACCTCGGGCTGGAGGGCGAGGCCGCGGGCGATGCCGATGCGCTGGCGCTGGCCGCCGGAGAACTGGTGCGGATAGCGGTTGATGTACTCGGGGTTGAGGCCGACGACGTCCAGGAGGTCCTGGACCTTGCGGCGCCGGTCGCCCTTGGGCGCGACCTCGGGGTGGATCTCGTACGGCTCGCCGATGATGTCGCCGACGGTCATGCGCGGGTTGAGCGAGGTGTACGGGTCCTGGAAGACCATCTGGATGTTGCGGCGGACGGACTTCAGGGCGCGCGGGGAGAGCTTGGTGATGTCCTCGCCCTTGTAGCGGATGGTGCCGGAGGTCGGCCGTTCCAGGTTGACCAGCATCTTCGCGACCGTGGACTTGCCGCAGCCGGATTCGCCGACGATGCCGAGGGTCTCCCCGGCGGCGAGGTCGAAGTCGACCCCGTCGACGGCCCGGACGGCGCCGACCTGCTTCTTGAAGACGATGCCCTGGGTCAGCGGGTAGTGCTTGTGGAGGTCCCGGACTTCGAGAATCGCCTCAGCCATGGAGGCACTCCTTCCAGAAGTGGCAGGCGCTGGCGCGCGGCACCGGGGACTCGGTCACGTCGTACAGCGGGGGCTCGTCGGTCCGGCAGACGTCCTGGGCCATGGGGCAGCGCGGGTTGAAGGCGCAGCCGGGCGGGATGGCGAGGAGGTTGGGCGGGAGGCCCTTGATCGCGTAGAGCTCCTGGCCCTTCTGGTCCAGGCGCGGGATGGAGTCGAGCAGGCCCCGGGTGTAGGGGTGGGCGGGGGCCTTGTAGATCTCGTGGACGGGGGCCTGTTCGACGATCCGGCCCGCGTACATGACGGCGATCTTGTCGGCGACGTCGGCGACGACGCCGAGGTCGTGGGTGATGAGGATGAGGCCCATGTTGAGCTCGCGCTGGAGCTCGGCGAGGAGGTCCATGACCTGGGCCTGGACGGTGACGTCGAGGGCGGTGGTGGGCTCGTCGGCGATGATCAGCTCGGGTTCGAGGGCGAGCGCCATCGCGATCATGATGCGCTGGCGCATGCCGCCGGAGAACTGGTGGGGGTACTGGCCGACGCGTTCCCTGGCGGCGGGGATGCGGACCCTGTCCATCAGTTCGATGGCCTTGGCCCTGGAGTCCTTGCGCGACATCCCCTGGTGGACCTGGAACATCTCGCCGAGCTGGTCACCGACGCTGATGACGGGGTTGAGGGAGGACAGCGCGTCCTGGAAGATCATCGCCATCTTGGCGCCGCGGACCTTGCGCCGCTCCTCCTCCTTGAGCTTCAGGAGGTCCTGGCCCTGGAAGAGGATCTCGCCGCCGCTGATCTTCCCGGGCGGGATGTCGAGGATGCCCATGACGGCCTGGGCGGTGACGGACTTGCCGGAGCCGGACTCGCCGAGGACGGCGAGGGTCTCCCCCGCGTCGACGGAGTAGTTGACGCCGTTGACGGCCTTGGCCACCCCGTCCCGGGTGTGGAACTCCACGTGCAGGTCGCGCACTTCGAGCAGCATGGGTCCCTACCTCAGCTTCGGGTCGAGGGCGTCGCGCACCGCGTCGCCGAGCATGATGAAGGCGAGCACCGTGATCGCGAGCGCACCGGCCGGCCAGAGCAGCATGTGGGGCGCGTTGCGGATGTACAGCGACGCCGAGGAGATGTCGATGCCCCAGGAGACGGTCGGCGGCTTCAGCCCGACGCCGAGGTACGACAGGGTCGCCTCCAGGGCGATGTACGTGCCGAGGGCGATGGTGGCGACGACGATCACGGGGGCGACGGCGTTCGGCGTGATGTGCCGGAGCATCATCCGGGAGTTGGAGGCACCGAGCGCGCGGGCGGCCTGGACGTAGTCGTTCTGTTTGGCGGTGATGACCGAGCCGCGGGCGATGCGGGAGATCTGCGGCCAGCCCAGGAGCACCATGAAGCCGATGACGGGCCAGACGGTGGCACTGGTGACCACGGACAGGAGCACGAGGCCGCCGAGGACGACGGGGATGGCGAAGAAGACGTCGGTGAGGCGGGAGAGGATGCCGTCCCACGCGCCGCCGTAGAAGCCGGCGAAGCCGCCGAGGATGCTGCCGAGGACGGCGACGCCGAGGGTGGCGAGGACGCCGACGGTCACGGACGTCCGGGCGCCGTAGACGGTGCGGGTGTAGACGTCGCAGCCCTGGCCGTTGAAGCCGAAGGGGTGGCCGGGCTGGGAGCCCTCCTGTGCCTTGGACAGATCGCAGGCGAGCGGGTCTCCGGAGGCGATCAGCGAGGGCCAGATGGAGATGACGACCAGGAAGAGGATGACGAGCGCGGAGATGATGAAGATCGGGTTGCGGCGCAGGTCGTGCCAGGCGTCGGACCAGAGGGAGCGGGGCTTCTTGTCGGGGCCGGAGTCGGGGGCGGTGTCGGGGCCGTTCTCGAGGTTCTTCTCCAGCGTCTCGGCGTCGTCGGTGCCGAAGTCGGCCGCGCCTCCGGCGCCGGTCGAGGCGATCGCTCGCCCTTCCTCACCGTACGACTCCAGCGGCTCATGGGGCTCAGGCATAGCGGATCCTCGGGTCAAGGACGGCGTACAGGAGGTCGACCAGGAGGTTGGCGAACAGGAACACCAGCACGAGGATGGTCACGAAGCCGACCACGGTCTGGGTGCTCTGGCGCACGATGCCGTTGTAGAGCTGGAAGCCGACTCCGTGGATGTTGAAGATCCGTTCGGTGACGATGGCTCCGCCCATGAGCGCCCCGACGTCGGCGCCGATGAAGGTGACCACCGGGATGAGGCTGTTCCGCAGCAGGTGACGGCTGATGACCCGGCGGCGGGGCAGACCCTTGGCGACGGCGGTACGGACGTAGTCGGCGCTCTTGTTCTCGGCGATCGAGGTCCGGGTGAGCCGGGTGACGTACGCGAGCGAGACCGAGGCGAGGACGAGGCCGGGGACGATCAGCTCGCCGAAGGGCGCGTCGGGCGAGACGGCCGGCTCGATCCAGCCCCATTCGACGCCCAGGAGCCACTGGATGAGCAGGCCGGTGACGAAGGTCGGGACGGAGAGGACGACCAGGGTCAGCAGCAGGACGCTGGTGTCCACGGGGCGGCCGCGCTTGAGCCCGGTGATGACCCCGAGGCTGATGCCGATGACGATCTCGAAGATGATCGCGACGATGGTGAGCCGGATGGTGACCGGGAAGGCGTCGGCCATCAGCTCGGTGACGGGCTGGCCGTTGAAGGCGGTGCCGAAGTCCCCGGTGAAGACGTTGCCCATGTAGGTCAGGTATTGCTGCCAGACCGGCTTGTCGAGGCCGTACTCCTTCTCCAGCTGGGCGGCGGTCGCCGGGTCGCAGGCGCGGTCGCCGCAGAGTCCGGCGATGGGGTCGCCCATCACGTTCACCATCAGGAAGATCAACAGCGTGGCGCCGAAGAAGACCGGGATCATCTGCAGCAGCCGCCGGATCACATACCGGCCCACATCTCCTCCATCCCTGGACGATTCACCTTGTCCCAATAGAGCGTATTTAGGCCAATGCTGCACTTTTAGAGGCTGTTTCAGGTGAATCGACGCCAAGAGCCGATATGTTCGCCGCCTCCCTTGCACGAGAGGATCCCGACATGACGGTTCCGAAGCGCCGAAGGACGGCATGGTGTCTCGCCGCACTGGCGGTGATGCCCCTGCTGGGGGCCGCGGCCCCTGCCGTCACAGGCCGCGCCGACGACGGCGACCTGTGGCGATGCAGCCACGGAAGCAGCCCCAGCTCCCGCGGCCACGGCAGCCGCGACTCGTACGTCACCCACACGGACCCGGACAACGGCGATGCGGTGGGGATGAACTTCACCGCCTCCGACCAGCGCATCAAGCAGTGGAACCGCAGTGACGACACCGCGGACTACTACGGCCGCTTCTACTCCGGGAACAGAGTCGTCCTGACGTGGCACTGGAACCTGGAACAGGGGATGGCCGACTACACGTACCGCTTCGACCAGCCGCGCGGACAGAAGGTGCAACTGGATGTGACCCTCTGGCAGCCCTCGAAGGGCGGCTGCGTCGACAACGGTGGCGTCACCTGAGCAGGCGCCATCTGGTCGCCCTCACCTGCGTGCTGGCCGGCGCCGCGGCCGGATGCCTGGGTCCCGGCCCGCGGCCCCAGGGGGCCGGGGGCCCACCGTCTTCCTGCGATCCCCTCTTCGCCTGGGAGACGGACAGCCGCTGGGACCTCGCCGTCCTGGACGGACCCGTCTCGGTCGCGCCGGGCGGCGTGGTGCGCGCCGGGATGACGCCGTACCACCCCCGCACCGCCACCGTCACCCTTCCGGCCGGTGGCGGAGGGCCCACCGCCGGCGCCGTGATGGACGCACTCGGCTCGGAGGTGGGAGCGCCGCTCGCCGCGCCGGGGCGGCGGACGACCGAGGTGGCCCGGCATGCGGACATCCGCTTCGAGGACGCCGCACGGCCCGTGTCCTACGCGGCGCTCCGCTTCGTGACCGCCGCGTTCCGCTATCACTGCGCCGGCGACCAGGACGTCCGGAGCGGCGGCCGTGTCCTGACCTGGGACAAAGCCTCCCTCACCGTCGGTCTGGTGGATTGCGACGGCCCGCGGGACCGGAACCCCGACAGCGAGCCCGCCCGCCTGGCGGTGGAGCTGCGCTGCACGTGACGGCTACGGAATCGGGTACCTCGGCGCCGATGACGGAAGGCCTCCTGGAGCACTGCTCCAGGAGGCGGACCGAGCCGGAATCCCGTCCCCGTTCAGGGACGGGAGGGTTCACTTGACCTTGATCTGGTCGTAGACCGGGACGCTGAAGGGGTTCAGGGTCACGTTCTCGATCTTGTCCGAGTAGCCGGCGCTGCCGTTCTGGTACCAGAGGGGGATGGCTCCCATGTCGTCGCGGAGGACTCCCTCGGCCTGCTGGAAGAGTCCGACGGCCTTGGCGGTGTCGGACTCGGCGTTGGCCTGGTTGACCAGCTTGTCGAACTCCGGGTCGGAGTACTTGCCGTCGTTGGAGGAGGCGTTGGTGTAGTACAGCGGCTGGAGGAAGTTCTGGATGAGCGGGTAGTCCATCTGCCAGCCGGCACGGAACGGGCCCTTCATCTTCTGCGTGCTGACCTGGCTGCGGAAGTCGGCGAAGGTGCCGATCGGGTTGCCGACGCAGGCCTTGTTGTTGCCGAGCGCGTTGTTGATGGAGTTGCACACGGCGTCCACCCACTCCTTGTGGGAGCCGGTGTCGGCGTTGTACGAGATCGTCATCGTGCCGCCGGGGATGCCGCCGCCCTCGGCGACGAGCTTCTTGGCCTGCTCCGCGTCGTACTTGCAGAAGTCGCCGCAGATGTCCTTGTAGCCGCCCTCCTCGCCGAGCACCGGGGAGGTCCAGTCGACGGCGGGGGTGCGGGTCTTCTGGAAGATCGTCTCGGTGATCTGCTGGCGGTTGATCGCCATGGAGAGGCCCTGGCGGAGCTTCTCCTGGCCCGGCTTGTTCCACGCGGGGTCGTAGAACGGGAAGGAGAGGGTCTGGATGATGCCGGCGGGGACGTTGATGTACCGGCCGCCGAGGTCCGCCTGGACGTTCTTGAGCTGCGAGGCCGGCACGTCGTCGACGAGGTCGAGGTTGCCGGCCGTCAGGTCCGTGTAGGCGGTGTTGTTGTCGGTGTAGACCTTGAGGGTGATGCCGCCGTTCTGCGCCTTGTCGGGGCCCGGGTAGGCGTCCCACTTCTTCAGGGCCATCTGCGAGCCCTTGGAGTAGGAGTCGATGGTGTACGGACCGTTGCCGACGGGCTTGGAGAGCCAGGCGGCGTGGTCGTCGAAGAAGGCCTGGGGCAGCGGGGAGAAAGCGGCATAGCCGAGGGTGTCCGGCCAGGTCGAGAACTTCTGGGTGAGCTTCACGGTGAAGGTCTGGTCACCGGTGACCTTGAGACCGGACATGGTCTCGGCCGTGGCCTCGCCCTTCTCGGGGTGGACCTGGTCGTAGCCCTCGATCTGGCCGAAGAAGGAGGCGTTCTTCTGGTTGTTCTTCAGCTGGGCGGCGTAGTTCCAGGCGTCGACGAAGGACTTCGCGGTGACCTTCTCGCCGTTGGAGAAGGTCCAGCCGGACTTGACGGTGATGGTGAAGTTCTGCGAGTCGGTGGTATCGATCTTCTCGGCGAGCATGTTCTTGGCCTCGCCGGTCTTCGGGTCGTACTGCTTGAGCCCCCGGAAGATCATGGACAGGACCTTGCCGCCCTGGACCTCGTTGGTGTTGGCGGGCTCCAGCGGGTTCTGCGGGTCGCCCCACGAGGAACTCACGATGCCTTCGGCCCCTCCCCCGCCACCGCCGCTGTCGCCGCCACCACAGGCCGTCGCCGCGAGGGCGACGGCGGTGGCCAGTGCGGCCCACTTGGCGTGCGTGGCTCCGCGCATGGAGTGCCTCCCGATAGTCTTGCCGAGACTTAGGCCCCCATATCACCGCAACCCGGACAGGGCCGCATCTCGGCGACCGCTGTCCGGGTTGCGCCGGATCGGTTTCGGGTCAGTTCAGGAAGGTCACGTCCCAGTGGTTGCCCTCGTTGGCGTAGATGTTGCCCGAGGGAGCGGTGTAGAGGGCCGCGCCGTCACCCCGCTGGCCGGAGTACGGGAAGGTCCCGGTGATGTAGCCGGTCAGGCAGCTCGACATCGCAAAGTCGAGCTTGTAGCCGTTCCAGTGGCTGTACGTGCCGCTGGCGTGGCCCGTCTCCGTGCCGCCCGTGATGTTCATGGCGCAGCCGCTCGCCCGGCGCAGGGCGACGGCGCCGTCGGCGGAGGCCTGGCGCAGGCCGTCGAAGGAGGTGCAGCTGCTGCTGTTGCGGTCGGAGCAGTTGCCCGAGGAGCTCCAGGTGATGCCGGCCGCGGTGAAGATGGCGGCCGCCTGGGAGTGGGTCAGCAGGCCGCTGCTGCCGCCGCTGCCGCCGGCGGAGCCGGTGACCAGGGCGCGCCAGGTGTCCGGGCCGACGATGCCGTCCGCGTCGAGGCTGTGGGAGGACTGGAAGGAACGGACCTTGGCGTCGGTGCCGTCGCCGAAGGCGCCGTCGACGGCGAGCCCGGCCCCGTACCGGTTGAGCTGCGTCTGGGCGGCCTTCACCGCGGAGCCGTTGTCGCCCTTGCGGACGGTGACGATCAGCTTGGACCAGGTGTCGGCGCCGACGACGCCGTCCGCGGACAGGCTGTTGGCGCTCTGGAAGCTGCGGACCTTGGACTCGGTGCCGGAGCCGAAGACGCCGTCGGCGGTGGTGGCGTAGCCGCGGGCGGTCAGCAGGTGCTGGACGGTGGTCACCTGGACGCCGCTGTTGCCGTTCTTGACCAGCGGCCAGTCGGCGGCGAACGCGGGGGCGGCCTGGAGCACGCCCGCCACCAGGGCGGTGACGAGGGCGGCGAGCAGCGCGGCCGCGAGGCCGGGCAGTCTTCTCACGTGCGTCATGGCGGGTTCCTCGAACTCTCGGGTCAGCACTGGTAGTTGGCGTCCGGGTGCACCGGCTCGCAGTAGCGGATGTGGAGGTGGTTGTCGTGGTTGGGGTACTGGACGGTCAGCCCCTCCGCGATCAGCTGCGGGTCGTTGAAGAAGATGAGCTTCACGTGCCCGGGCGCGGCCGCGCGCAGGGCCTTGACCAGCTCGCGGGTCGCGCCCCGGTCGTAGGAGGCGGAGTCCCAGGTGATCCGGGAGCCGGTGCACTGCGCCGAGTCGGTGCGCACGGGCCAGAAGTCGACGTCCAGGCCGACCTGGTGGGTGGCGTGGCCGGAGATGGTGCCGCCGTGCTCGAAGGCGATGTCGCCGACCGGGACCTTGCCGCGGCCGAGGGCGGCGAAGGTGCGGGCGCCGGCCTCCAGCTGGCCGATGGCGGCGGCGGTTCCCCAGTCGGCGGAGGAGTTGCCGTCGGGGTTCTGGTTGCACAGGGTGCCGGCGTTGTAGTCGGCGTACTCGTAGTGCCAGAGCAGGTTGGTCCAGGTGTCCGGGCCGACGATGCCGTCCGCGCCGAGGCCGGCGTGGCTCTGGAAGGTGCGGACGGCCGAGGCGGTGCCGGGCCCGAAGGCGCCGTCCACGCTCAGGCCCGCGCCGCGCTTGGCGTTGAGCAGGTACTGGACGGCCTTGACGGCCTCGCCCTGGCTGCCCTCGCGGACGGTCGGGGTCAGCGCCCGCCAGGTGTTGGGGCCGACGATGCCGTCCGCGCCGAGGCCGTGGGAGGACTGGAAGGAGCGGACGGCGGTGTCGGTGCCGGCGCCGAAGACGCCGTCGGCGGTGAGCTGCGCGCCCTGCCCGTTGAGCAGGTACTGGAGGGCGGTGACGTCCGAGCCCCGGTTGCCCTTGCTCTGGCTGGGGACGAACGCGCCCGAGAAGGCGTGCGCGGGCGTGCCCAGGCCGATGAGCACGAGCAGCGCGGCGAGGGCGGCGAGGGCCGCGAGCGGGACCGCCCCGCGCACGGGGCGGAACGACCGGATGGTCGACGACATGATGGCGGGTTTCTCCTTGGTCGGGGGAGGGGGCTTCAGGCGAGGAGGCGGCTGAAGGTGCGCGCGTCGGCGAGGCCGTCGGCGGGCAGCCCGGCGGCGTTCTGGAAGGAGGTGACCGAGGCCAGGGTGCCGGGGCCGAAGACGCCGTCGACGCCGGTAGGGACGCCCTTGGCGGCGAGCAGGAGCTGGACGGCCTTGACGGCCTCGCCGGTGTCGCCCTGCCGTACGGGCACGACCAGCTGGTGCCAGGTCTGGTTGCCCGCGTAGCCGTCGGAGGTCGCGGTGACGAGGGTCTGGAAGTCCCGTACGGCCTGCTCGGTGGCCGGGCCGAAGCTGCCGTCCACGGTGATCGCGGCGCCGCGCCGGACGAGCAGGTGCTGGAGCGCGCGGACCCGGTCGCCGGTGTCGCCGTTGTGCAGCAGCGGCCACACGGGCGCCGTCGGGTCCCCGCCGATGCGGGCGGCGACGTCCCGCCGCAGCTGCGGGAGCATCGCGTACAGGCGGTCGCCGGGGCACTCGGTGGCGTTGAAGTCCCGGTGCCCGTAGATCTGGTAGGCGCGCAGCCCGTACTGGCGGCAGATGTACGCGCACAGCTCGACCAGCTTCGCGTACTGCTCGCTGCGCGGGTCGACCGTGATGTACGTGCCCTCGTTCTCGATGCCGATGGCGACGGTGTTCTGCCCGGTGCAGTGTGCCGACTCCACGGTCTGGGTGCCGCCCTGGAGCGCGGCCAGGCTGCTGTGCCGGCCCTCCAGGACGTACGCGCCGCGGGAGACGGTGAAGTGCTGGCCCGTGTCGATCCAGTGGCGCTCGTCCATCGCCCAGTTCTGCATGGAGCGGGCGAGCCCGAATGCCTGGGCCTGCGAGTAGTCGGTCGTGTTGGGCGTGTCCGTGTGGTGCACGATGATCTTCTGCGGCGGGGTCGACAGGACCCGCACCGGGCTGCTCGACGGGCGGGCGCCCCACGCGGTGGTGTCCGCGATGGAGGGCCCGCTCGCGGCCTGCGCCCGGCCGGGCGCCCACAGGGGCAGCACGGTCGCGGCGCCGAGCGCGAGCCCGCCGGTGAGCAGGGAACGGCGGCTGGGGATCGGTTGGTTGACCGAGGTCATGATGGGGGGTTCCTCAACTCGGCGACTCGGTGGCTCAGTACGAGCCGGTGCAGTGGGTTTCGAGGGTCGCGAGGGCACGCGTCTCGCACGCCCAGGCGTAGATGTCCTTGTCGTCGACCATCGCGGTGTACACGGTTCCGTAGCCGCCGTAGTAGACGCTCCGGGAGTCCCCGTCGGAGTTGGAGACCCGGATGACACGGTGTCGGCGGACGCCCCGGAGGTCTTACGGGCCCAGGCGGCCCGGCACGTGGGGCTGTAGCGCAGCTCCACGCCCCAGTCGCTGGTCCGCACGGTGCGGGCGTCGCTCTGGCAGATGCTGGTGGCGGGGTCGAGTCCGGTGCAGGAGGACCCGTAGCAGGAGGTGGCCGCGGCGGCCGGTCCGGACGAGAGGAGCAGACCGGAGGCGGCGAGCGCGAGGGCCGACGAGGCGGTGGCGAGCTTGCGGGTGAAGGTCGTCACGGCTAGTACCAGGAGGTGCATTCGGCGGTGGACGGGGAGTTGTAGTCCACGTAGCCGCAGGCCCGGGACAGGAGGTCCTTGTCGTTCACCATCGAGGTCCAGACGGCGTAACTGCCGCTGGTGTGCACCGAGTAGGTCCCGTTCCCGTCCTGGCGCTGCACGAAGATGATCAGCCGGTTCGGCGTGAACGTGGGGTAGCGCGCCCAGGCCGCACGGCAGGTGGGGCTGTAGCGCAGCTCGACGTCGTAGAACGAGGTCGTGCCGACGGTGCGTGCGTCGTTCTGGCAGATGGTCGTCGCCGGGTCCAGGCCCTGGCAGCTGCTCGCGTAGCAACTCGTCGCGGCGGACGCCGGTGAGGACGCGAAGAGCAGGCCGGACGCGGCGAGCGCGAGCGCCGAGCCGGCGGTCGCGAGCTTGCGGGTGAGCGTGTTCACGAAGAGGAAGTCCTTCCGGTGTTCTAGTACCAGGACGAGCAGGACGAACCGAAGCCCATGATGTAGCCGCAGGCCCGGGCGATGATCCCCCTGTCGTCGACCATCGCGGTCCATACGGTGCCGCTGCCGGTGTAGTACGCGTTCTCGGCGAGCCCGGTGTTGCTCTCCACCCAGATCGTCATCGCGGTGTTGCTGCTCTGCCGCGCCCACGCGGCCCGACACGTGGGGCTGTAGCGCAGCTCGGTGCCGATGCTGTTCGTCGCGACGGTGCGCGCGTCGTTCTGGCAGATGGTCGTGGCCGGGTTCAGGCCCGTGCAGTCCGGCCCGTAGCAGGACGTCGCGGCCGACGCCGGCGACGAGGCGAGCAGGAGGCTCGCCCCGGCCGTCGCGAGGGCCGAACCGACGCCGGCGAGCTTGCGGGTGAGCGGTTTCATGAGGAAGGACTCCTTCTGGGGACTCGTGTCGAGTGACCGCGGGTCCGCGGCACTCCGCGCCCTGGGCCGGTCCTGTGGGCCGGCCCGGGACGGATCACCACCAGAGGGTGCTCGACGCCATGGTTCCGTCGGGGCGGTAGTCGGCGGCGTAGGCGTAGATGTCCTTGTCGTCGACCATGGTCGTCCAGACCGTGCCGCCCGAGCTGGTGGGCACCACGAACTGCGTCTCGCGCCGGTCGTTCTGGACGATGTACTTGTGCCAGGCCACCGCCGAGGTCTTGCGGGCCCACACCGCGCGGCAGGTGGCGCTGTAGCGCAGCTCGACGCCGGTGTCGCTGGTGAGGACGGTCCGCGCGTCGTTCTGGCAGATCGTGTACGCCGGGTCGAGGCCGTGGCAGCTCGTCGAGTAGCAGGACGTCGCGGCCGACGCGGGCGACGAGGCGAGCAGGAGGCTCGTCCCCGCCATCGCGAGGGCCGAACCGATGGTGGCGAGCTTGCGGGTGAGTGCGTTCACGATGACCCCTGGTCCTCAAGTCGTGGGCGGTGCGCAGCAGTTGGGCTGCTCCTCGGCACACGCTGCCAGTCCCGCCCGCTGTCCGGGCCGTCCCGGTGGACCGGGTCCGTCCCGTGCGCGGGCCCGGCGGGACGGTGCGCCGTCGACGGTCGAGGCAGGGGGACGGACGGGAGGGGGCGTCCCGTCGGGGTCGCGGGACGGGCCGGGGGACGCGGGACGGGAACGGGACACCCGTACGCCCGTCCCGTGGGACGTCCCGCGGCAACGCGAAAGGCCCCCGGCACCCTTGCGGGTGTCCGGGGGCCTCGCGGCTCCGGGCTGATCAGAAGGATCGGATCAGACGGAATGGGTCAGACCGTCGGGTCAGACGGAGAGGACCTGCTTCTCCTCGGCGAAGTGGCACGCCGAGAAGTGGGCGGCCGGGGTGTCCGCGCCCTGGAAGCGCTGCGGGATCGCGAGGACCGGCACCTCCTGCGAGCACTTCTCCTGCGCCTTCCAGCAGCGGGTGCGGAAGCTGCAGCCCGACGGCGGGTTGGCCGGCGAGGGGACGTCACCGGTGAGGATGATCCGCTCGCGGTGCGCGCGGGCCTCCGGGTCCGGCACCGGCACGGCGGAGAGCAGCGCCTGGGTGTACGGGTGCGTCGGGTGCTCGTAGATCTGCTCGTCCGTACCGATCTCGGCCATCTTGCCGAGGTACATGACGCCGACGCGGTCCGAGATGTGCCGGACGATCGACAGGTCGTGCGCGATGAAGATGTAGGAGAGGTTGAACTCGTCCTGCAGCTTCCCCATCAGGTTGATGACCTGCGCCTGGACGGAGACGTCCAGGGCCGAGACCGGCTCGTCGCAGATGATGATCTCCGGGTTGAGCGCGAGGCCTCGGGCGATGCCGATGCGCTGGCGCTGACCGCCGGAGAACTGGTGCGGGTACCGGTTGATGTACTCCGGGTTCAGACCGACGACGTCGAGCAGCTCCTGCACCTTGCGGCGCCGGTCGCCCTTCGGGGCCACCTCGGGGTGGATGTCGAAGGGCTCGCCGATGATGTCGCCGACCGTCATGCGCGGGTTCAGCGAGGTGTACGGGTCCTGGAACACCATCTGGATGTTGCGGCGGACGGCCTTCAGCGCGCGCCCGGACAGCTTGGTGATGTCCTGGCCCTTGTAGAAGACCTCGCCGGCGGTGGCCCGCTCCAGGTTCATCAGGAGCTTGGCGACCGTGGACTTGCCACAGCCGGACTCGCCCACGATGCCGAGGGTCTCGCCCTGGTAGAGGTCGAAGGAGACCCCGTCCACGGCCTTGACCGCGCCGACCTGCTTCTTGAAGAGGATGCCCTGCGTCAGCGGGAAGTGCTTCTTCAGGTTGCGCACCTGGAGGATCGGCTCGCCGCGGCCCACAGGGGCGTCGAGGGCGGCGGCCACGGCCTCGTCGTTCAGGTCAGCCATGGATCGTCTCCTTCCAGAAGTGGCAGGCGCTCTTGCGGCCCGGAAGATCCGCGCCGTTCTGCTCGGTGACCGGCACGAGGGCCGGGATCTCCGTGCGGCAGATGTCGTCGGCCTTGGGGCAGCGCGGGTTGAAGGCGCAGCCGGTGGGCACCTTGAGCAGGTTGGGCGGCAGGCCCTTGATCGCGTAGAGCTCCTGGCCCTTCTGGTCCAGGCGCGGGATCGAGTCGAGGAGCCCCCGGGTGTACGGGTGGGCCGGGCGCTTGTACAGCTCGTGCACCGGCGCCTGCTCGACGATCCGGCCCGCGTACATCACGGCGATCTTGTCCGCGACGTCGGCGACGACGCCGAGGTCGTGGGTGATCAGGATCAGGCCCATGTTGTATTCCTGCTGGAGCTCCGCGAGGAGGTCCATGACCTGGGCCTGGACGGTCACGTCGAGAGCCGTGGTGGGCTCGTCGGCGATGATCAGGTCCGGCTCCAGGGCGAGCGCCATGGCGATCATGATGCGCTGGCGCATACCGCCGGAGAACTGGTGGGGGTAGTCGGAGACCCGGGCCTTGGCGGCGGGAATCTTGACCTTGTCCATCAGCTCGACGGCCTTGACCGTGGCGTCCTTCTTGGACATGCCGTGGTGCACCCGGAACATCTCGCCGAGCTGGTAGCCGACGGTGAGGACCGGGTTGAGGGAGGACAGCGCGTCCTGGAAGATCATCGCGATCTTCCGGCCGCGGATCTTCCGGCGGTCCTCCTCGGACATCTTCAGCATGTCCTCGCCGCGGAACAGGATCTCGCCCTGCGGGATCTTGCCGGGAGGCATGTCGAGGATGCCCATGATGGCCTGGGCGGTGACGGACTTGCCGGAGCCGGACTCGCCGAGGACGGCGAGGGTCTCGCCGGCGTTCACCGAGTAGTTGACGCCGTTGACCGCCTTGGCCACACCGTCACGGGTGTGGAACTCGACGTGCAGGTCCTTGACTTCGAGCAGCGGACCCGTGTGGTCGGAGCCGCCGCGCGGCGCGGGGACGGCCGCGGTCTTGTCGATGATGCTCATCTGGTACGCCCTCCTCAGCGCAGCTTGGGGTCGAGGGCGTTGCGGACGGCTTCGCCGAGCATGATGAACGCCAGGACGGTGAGGCTCAGCATGATCGACGGCCACAGCAGCACGTGCGGCGCGATACGGATCTGGGCGACACCGGCGGAGATGTCGACACCCCACGAGACGGTCGGGGCGGCGAGGCCGAGTCCGAGGAAGGACAGGGTCGCCTCGGCCGAGATGTAGCCGCCGAGCGCGATGGTCGCGACGACGATCACGGGGGCCATGGCGTTCGGCAGGATGTGCTTGAACAGGATCCGGGTGGTGCCGGCGCCGAGGGCCTTGGCCGCGTGGACGTAGTCGGCCTGCTTGACCGTGATCACGGCACCGCGCATGACGCGGGTGATCTGGGTCCAGCCGAGGAACGCGAGGGCGAAGACGACGACCCAGACGGTCCGCTCGACGAAGGCCTGCAGGACGACCATGGCGCCGAGCAGGAAGGGGATGCCGAAGAAGACGTCGGTGAGCCGGGAGAGCAGCGCGTCGACCCAGCCGCCGAAGTAGCCGGAGATCATGCCCATGATGCCGCCGACGATCGTGACGATCGCGGTGACCGCGATGCCGACGATGATCGAGGCACGGGTGCCGTGGATCAGGCGGGCGTAGACGGAGCGGCCCTGCTGGTCGTAGCCCAGCCACTCGGCCGAACCGACCTTGCCCAGCTCGGGCTTGCCCAGGAAGTGGTGGACCAGGTCACCGGCGGTCGGGGACGCGCTGGTGAAGAGCGTCGGCCACGCCGAGATCAGCAGCAGCAGCGCGATCAGGACCGACGAGATGATGAAGTACGGGTTGCGGCGCAGGTCGGCCCAGGCGTCGCCCCAGAGGCTACGGGCCTTCTCCGCCTTGGCCACCGGCGCGGACGCGTCCACGGAGGGGGGCGCGACGGCATCCTCGACGGCGGCTGCGGTCTTGGTCACGTCAGGCATACCGGATCCTCGGGTCCAGGACCGCGTACAGCAGGTCGATGAGCAGGCTGGTGACGAGGTAGACGATCACCAGGATGGTGACGAGGCCCACCAGGGTCGAACCTTCGCGCCGGGAGATCGACTCGGCGATGACGCCGCCGACTCCGTGGATGTTGAAGATCGCCTCGGTGACGACCGCGCCGCCCATGAGGGCGCCGATGTCGGTGCCGAGGAAGGTGACCACGGGGATCATCGAGTTGCGCATCAGGTGGACACCGATGACGCGGCGCCGCGGCAGGCCCTTGGCGACGGCCGTGCGCATGTAGTCGGCGCGCAGGTTCTCCGCCATGGACGTACGGGTGAGCCGTGCCACATAGGCGAGGGAGAGACCGCCGAGCACAATGGCCGGAGCGATCATCTCGCTCAGGACCGGCTCGGTGCTGACGTTCGGCGCGATCCAGCCCAGGTTGAAGGCGAACACCATCTTGATGATGTAGCCGAGGACGAAGACCGGGATCGAGATGATCAGCAGGGTGAAGATCAGGATCAGGTTGTCGGCCAGGCGGCCGGCGCGCAGGCCACCGATGATGCCGAGGCCGATGCCGAAGACCAGCTCGATGGCGAACGCCAGGGCGGCAAGCTGGAGAGTGATGGGGAACGCGTCACCCAGCACTTCGGTGACCGGCAGTCCGTTGCGGATCTGGGTGCCGAAGTCCAGGTGCAGGACCATGTCCCGCATGTACGTGAAGTACTGCACCGGCAAGGACCTGTCGAGACCCAGCTCATGGCGCTTCGCGGCGAGCGTCGCCGGGTCGGCGCCCTTGTCGCCGAACATGGCAAGCACGGGATCGCCGGGCAGGCTGTGCACCATGAGGAAGATCAGCAGGGTTGTCCCGAGGAAAACCGGGATCATCTGGAGCAGTCGTCGTGCGACATAACGCCCCATCATGCCTCCGTTGAGATGTGTCAGCGCAACCGACGGGCCCTCCCCCGACAGCATGCCCGGATCCGGGCATGCTGATGTCGTGGAAGGGCCCCCCAGCCGCTGCGTAAGGCACCGAGACGGGACTGACGATCCGTCAGTCCCGTGACGGTGTGCGGACTACGCTCGGGTGATTACTTCTTGACCTCGACGCCGGTCAGGATCGGGTCGCCGTCCTGGCCGTAGGCGACACCCGAAACCTTCTCGGAGAAGCCGGCGTTGACCTTGTAGTACCAGAGCGGGATGGACGGCATGTAGTTCTTGAGGTCCTTCTCGATCGCCTGGTAGGCCTTGACGGACTCGTCAAGGGTGGCGGCCGAGTCGGCCTTCGCGATCTTGGCGTCCAGCTCCTTGTTGGAGAAGTCGCCCTGGTTGCCGCCCGCACCCGTGCGGAACAGGTCCGAGATGAAGTTGGCGTTCACCGGGTAGTCGAGCACCCAGCCGGAGCGGTAGAGCGACTTGACCTGCTTGGTCTTACGAGCGGTCAGGTCGGCCTGGAAGTCCGGCTTGCCGTCGCCGACGCACTGGACGTCGGTGGCCTGCTGGATGGAGTTGCAGACAGCGTCCACCCACTCCTTGTGGCCACCGTCGGCGTTGTACTGGATGGAGATCTTGCCGCCGGGGACGCCGCCGCCGGCCTTGATGAGCTCCTTGGCCTTGGCCGGGTCGTACGTGGTGACACCGGCGCCACCGTCGGCCTGGAAGCCCAGGACGCCCTTGGCGACCCAGCCGGTCGCGGGCTCACGCGTGCCGTTCAGCACCGTCTTGGTGATGGTGGCACGGTCGATCGCCATGGACAGACCCTGGATGACGCGCGGGTCGACCTGCTTCGGCTTCTTCCACTGGTCGGAGTAGAAGGCGACGGCGATGGTCTGGATCGCGGAGTACGGCTGGTCCACGGCGCGGTCGCCGAGGTCCTGGCGGTAGACCGGGAGGTCCTTCGGCGCGATCTGACGCAGGACGTCGACGTTGCCGGACTTCAGGTCCTCGTACGCGGCCTCGAGGGTGGTGTAGTTCTTGAAGATCACACCACCGTTCTTCGCCTTGTTCGGGCCCTTGTAGCCGTCGTAGCGGGTGATCTCGATCTTCTTCTTGTGGTCCCAGCTCTTGAACTTGTAGGGACCGTTGCCGACGGGGGCCGCACCGCGGGCCTTCTCGTCGAGCTTGTAGAAGGACTCCGGCAGCGGCGCGAAGACGATGTACGCGAGCTTGTGCGCGAAGTACGGGACGGCCTTCGAGAGCTCGATCGTGAAGGTGTTCTCGTCGACGACCTTCAGACCCTCGAGCTTGTCGGCGGTCTGCTTGGCGCCCTCGGCGTCCGGGTGGACCTTGTCGTAGCCCTTGATGTCCGCGAACCAGGAAGCGAGGCCCTGGGCGTTCTTCAGGCTGGCGTTCCAGTTCCACGCGTCCACGAAGGACTTGGAGGTGACCGGGGTGCCGTCGTGGAAGGTCCAGCCCGGCTTGAGCTTGACGGTCCACGTCTTCGAGTCCGTCGTGGTGACCGACTCGGCGTTGATCATCTCCAGGGAGCCGTCGGCCTTGTAGTCGACCAGGGTCGAGAACACGCCGGCCATGACGGCGGAGCCGTTGGACTCCATCGTGTCACCGGTGAGCAGGGGCTTCTCCGGCTCGCCCAGCTCGACGGAGAAGACACCATTCGGGTCAACAGCGCCCTTGGCATCCGTGCCGGAACCGCTCTTACCTCCGCCACAGGCGGTCGCAGCAAGGGCAACGATGATCGCGCCCGTTACCCACTTGGCGCTCTTGGCACCGCGCATGGGTTCCTCCTCATGAGTCCACTTTGTCACTACAAGAGGGGCACTCCGAGTTTCGCCGACACCCCTGACGGCTTTGGACTCAAGTGCCCCGAGTGTGCTCGTGAGTCGGCACTCCCCACAGTGCGTGACCCATTGACCCGAGCTCAATGGAGCCAACTATTAAGTACGTCCGGGCTGTAAACCACACTTAAGTGGTCTCGTTTTGACAACATCGCCAAGGCCGTGAAGACCGAAATCCGGACAAACTGAGCACAGACAGACACGCCCGAAACGGACCGTTAACACACGTACCGGAGAGCGATCGCCGATATACGGACACCCCGCCCCCGAAATGGAGTTGACGGAACTTGACGAAAAGCCCGGACCCCCACAGTGATCTGTGGGGGTCCGGGCTCCGTTGCTGACGTCGCGTCAGCCGCGAGCGGCGAAGATCACAGGCGACCGTGATCTACCCCGCCCCGCTCGGCAGTATGCGACCCTACTCAGCCGTTCTTGGCGCGGGAAGCGGAACGACCGCGCTCCTTCTGGTCCAGGACGACCTTGCGGATGCGCACGGCCTCCGGGGTGACCTCGACGCACTCGTCGTCGCGGCAGAACTCCAGGGACTGCTCCAGGGAGAGCTTCCGCGGCGGGACGATCGCCTCGAAGGAGTCGGCGGAGGAGGAGCGCATGTTGGTGAGCTTCTTCTCCTTGGTGATGTTCACGTCCATGTCGTCGGAGCGGGAGTTCTCGCCGACGATCATGCCCTCGTACACCTCGGTGCCGGGGTCGGTGAACAGGACGCCGCGCTCCTGGAGGTTGGTCATCGCGAAGGCGGTGACCGCACCCGCGCGGTCGGCGACCAGCGAGCCGTTGTTACGGGTCGTCAGCTGGCCGAACCACGGCTCGTGGCCCTCGTGGATCGAGTGGGCGATACCCGTACCGCGGGTGTTGGTGAGGAACTCCGTACGGAAGCCGATGAGGCCACGGGACGGAACGACGAACTCCATGCGGACCCAGCCGGAGCCGTGGTTCGACATGTTGTCCATGCGGCCCTTGCGGACACCCATGAGCTGCGTGACCGCGCCCATGTGCTCCTCGGGGACGTCGACCGTGAGGCGCTCGACGGGCTCGTGGATCTTGCCGTCGACCTCCTTGGTGACGACCTGCGGCTTGCCGATGGTGAGCTCGAAGCCCTCGCGGCGCATCTGCTCGACCAGGATGGCGAGCGCGAGCTCACCACGGCCCTGGACCTCCCAGGCGTCCGGGCGCTCGGTGTCGAGGACGCGGAGCGAGACGTTACCGATCAACTCGCGGTCCAGGCGGTCCTTGACCTGGCGGGCGGTGACCTTGCGGTCCTTGACGGCGGCCTTGGCGTCCGCGCCCTTGCCGGTGCCACCGCGGCCGACGAGCGGCGAGGTGTTGGTGCCGATGGTCATGGAGATGGCCGGCTGGTCGACCGTGATCAGCGGAAGCGCGATCGGGTTCTCCGGGTCGGCCAGGGTCTCGCCGATCATGATGTCCGGGATACCGGCGACGGCGCAGATGTCACCGGGGCCGGCGACCTCGGCCGGCTTGCGGGTGAGCGCCTCGGTCATCATCAGCTCGGTGATGCGGACGTTGGAGATCGTGCCGTCCCGCTTGATCCACGCGACCGTCTGGCCCTTGCGCAGCTCGCCCTGCTCGACGCGGAGCAGCGCGATGCGGCCGAGGAAGTTGTCGGCGTCCAGGTTGGTGACGTGCGCCTGGAGGGGGGCCTCCTCGTCGTACGCCGGGGCCGGGACGTGCTCCAGGATGGTGGAGAAGAACGGCTCCAGGTTCTCGGAGTCCTGCGGGACCGTGCCGTCCTCCGGCTTGGTCAGCGAGGCGATGCCGTCGCGGCCGCAGGCGTAGACGATCGGGAACTCGATCTGGTCCTCGTCCGCGTCCAGGTCGAGGAAGAGGTCGTAGGTCTCGTTGACGACCTCGTCGATCCGGGAGTCCGGGCGGTCCGTCTTGTTGATGCAGAGGATGACGGGCTTGCGCTGCTGGAGGGCCTTGCGCAGCACGAAACGGGTCTGCGGGAGCGGGCCCTCGGAGGCGTCGACGAGGAGGACGACCGCGTCCACCATCGAGAGACCACGCTCGACCTCGCCACCGAAGTCGGCGTGACCGGGGGTGTCGATGATGTTGATCGTGATCGGGGCCCCGCCGTCCTTGGGGTGATACTTCACCGCCGTGTTCTTGGCGAGGATCGTGATGCCCTTCTCACGCTCCAGGTCGTTCGAGTCCATCATGCGGTCGTCGAGCTGCTGGTGGGCGGCGAAGGCACCGGCCTGCTTGAGCATGGCGTCGACGATGGTCGTCTTGCCATGGTCGACGTGGGCGACGATGGCGACGTTACGGATGTCGTGGCGCGTGGGCATGGGTGCTTGCGCTTCTCTCGGATCGTGGGATGCGGCGTCAGTTCCTCGTACGCCCGCCGGGCGGACGCGCCACGGCTATGTCCTATGGTACGGGGCTGCCGTGCAAGGGGCTTCCCCGGCTGGATCCGAGAGGGTCTACTGGGAGGTTTCAGGGTGTGGGGAAAGTCATGCGGTCCGGGTCAAGGGGCCGACGCGATCCTGCCCGCCGGGGTCTCCGGCGGGCAAGGAACTTGAGCTGCTTCTGAGGTTGTGACCTGCGCATTCAGTGGTTTCTCTGGGTACCCTTGGTCGTTTCGGGCTTCTTGAACCCGATGTCCTGGTAGCGGGGAGCGGCGAGACCCCAGGCGCCGGCGTTCACGAGATCGGCGCGGGCGGCGACGAGCTGCGGGCGCTGGTAGAGGGGGATGGAGCCGGCCGCGGCCCAGATCCTGGCGTCGGCCTGGCGCACGAGCTCGCGGGCCTCCTCCTCGTCGAGCGTCCCGGCCGCCTGGTCGAAGAGCTGGTCGATGCGGTCGGTGCCGACCCGGGAGTAGTTCTGCTCGACCAGGAGCGAGCCGTCGGAGGCGGGCTCGGGCTTGGCGAAGATCGGCCGGGCGTCGGTCGCCGGGAAGGCGGAGGCCGGCCAGGAGTAGAGGGCCAGGTCGTAGTCGCCGGAGGCCACGTGGTCCTTGAAGAAGCTGTCGTCGGAGACCTTGACGACCTCGGTGCGGATCCCGACCGCGTCGAGCATCCGGACGATGCGGTCCCCGACCGCCCGCAGCGACTCGGAGCCCGGCCCGGACGGCAGGACGAAGCGGAGGCTGAGCGCCTTGCCGTCCTTGCCGAGGGCCTTGGCCTGGGCGGCGTCGGGGGCCGTGACCGGGGCGGCGGTGCCGCGCGGGGCGTAGGCCCCGGCCATCCCCTGGTCGGGCTTGGGGGCCGACTGGGCGGTGCGGGCGGCGCCGGAGCCGGTGTCGAGGGCCTCGGCGCGGGCGAGGAGCGCGGCGCTCTGGCGGGCGGCGGCGGGGGCCGGAGCGAGGATGTCGGTGCCGTTCCCGGGGCCGCTCGCGCCGAGGGCGGGGGCCGCTCGGCGGTCGCCGGGCTTGTCGTCGCCGACGATGTAGAGGCCCTCGTCGGAGGCGGTGTCGCTCGCCTGCTTCTTGGCGTCGGTGGAGCCCTCGCCCTTCTTGGCCTTCTCCGCGGCCTTCTTCTCCGCCTCCTTCTTCTCCGCCTCCTTCTTCTCCGCCTCCTTCTTCTCCGCCTCGCTGCCCGCCTTGGTGCCGGCGGGCTTGCGGAGCGCGCCGCCGGGGACCCAGCCGGCGTCGGCGAGGAGCGCCTGGGCCTCCTTGGTGTCCTGGCCGCCGAGCGCGTCGCTGCTGTCCGCGTACGCCGCCTGGCCGGCGAGGGCGAGGTGGCTGCCGGGGGGCTTCGCGGGGAGGCCCAGCGGCTTGAGGACGGATTCGGCGAGCTCCTGGCGGTCGATGGCGCGGGCCACCGCGCGCCGTACCCGCTCGTCGGCCAGGGGGCCGGACTCGCCGTTCAGCGAGAGCTGGGTGTAGGCGGGCTCCAGGGACTTGCGGACCACGTACTTCGCGAGGGTGTCCTGGGCGCTCGCGTACCGGGCGGTCGCCTCCTGGTTCTCCTTGCGGGCGGCCTTGACCTCGGCCGCCTTCTCGTCGTCGGAGCCGTGGGCCAGCGCCCAGGACTTCAGGGCCTTGGAGGGGGTGATCGTGGAGCCGGGGCCGTGGGCGAGGGCGGCCTGGGCGCCGTTCCGGCCGGCGCGGGCGTCGCGGACGGCGAGGGAGATCCGCTCGGCCACGGACCGGTCGATCTCGGCCAGGTCGAGGTCGCCGGCGGAGAGGGCGGCGGCCCGGTCGGCCCGGGGGACGGCCTTGAGGACGACGCTGTCGAGCTTGGCCTGCTGTCCCCACCAGCGGGGGTTGCGGGCGAGGGTGACGTCTCCGCCCTTCCGGTCGACCGCCTTCAGCAGGAACGGTCCTGCAGTGGCCTTGAGGGTGGTGCGCGCCCCGTCGTTGAAGGAGTTCGGGGAGCCCATCACCTGCTTGGGGTAGAGGGGCGTGAAGAGGGACTGCCAGTCGGCGTAGGGCTTGGCGAAGGTGACCCGGACCTCCAGGTCGTTCTTGCCTCGCTCGATCTTCTCGATCCGCTCGTAGCCCGAGTTGCGGGCGGTCCAGTACGCGGTGTCGCGGCCGCTCAGGGCGCGCCACTGGGCCACGAAGTCGGCGGCCCCGATCTCGCGCCCGTCGCTCCAGACCGCCTGCTGGTTGAGCTTGTAGAGGACGACCTGCTTGGGCTCGGTCTCGACGACCTGCGCGGACTCCAGGTAGTCGGGGTTCAGCTCGGGCCGGCCCCGCTCGTCGATCGTGTAGAGGGAGGGGAGCACGGCTCCGGCGATGCGCGCGGTGGTGCCGTCGGCGTCGGCCTGGAAGGCGTTGAGCGTGGTGGGCAGCGCGTCGACGGCCCAGCGGAGGGTGCCCCCGTCGGCGACCCGGTCGCGTGGCGCGGGCGCGTTGTCCTGGGCCGCCGCCGGGGTCTCGTCGGCCTCGTCGCCGGAGCTGCAGCCGGCCAGGACGGTGACCGCGAGGACCGCGCTGGTGAGGGTGGCGACGGAGCGGAGCGTGCGGGAGCGGGGGCTCCTGGAGCATGTCCTCCCGCGAGGGGCGCCGATCTGGGACATGACTTGTACCCCTTCGTCCAGATTTATGCCATTTGGAGATGATCAGACCTATTGCTCATACACTGAAAAGGACGGAGCGGATCCGGCCACGGCGACACGACGGCACGAACGGCAAAGCCCACTCGTGCGGCCCAACCGCCCGTGCACACGACTTCCCAAGCGGGATGTGACGCGCGACACTCACGAAGGTGAGGGCAACCATGTCCGTTCAGGACGACCTGGCGGCCGTCAAGCGCCGCTTGCAGGACCTGGAACACACGGTCGACGAGCTGGAACGCCGCGTCGGGGCGGAGCGGGGCGCGCCTCCCGCGCCGACCTCCGGCCGTGCGGACAGCATGGTGACCATCCCCGACGCCCCGTACGACGCCGGGAAGTGGACCGACGTCGACGACGAGGGCCTGGGAGCACGCGACCGCCACGCGCCGTAGAGCCGAGGAGGCCCTGTTGGCCACAGGTACTCAACCCCCGACGAGTCATGGAGCGGCGACGGGGGTGCGCTCCCCGGGGCGCGCCGCCATCGCCGCCCGCCATCTGCGGACCGACCGCTGGTGGCTCTCCCCCGCCGCCACCGCGGCCGGACTGCTCGCCTTCGTCGCGTACTCGACCTGGCGGGCCTTCGCGAACGCCGACTACTACGCGGCCCCCTACGTCTCCCCCTTCTACTCGCCCTGCCTCGCGGAGAACTGCGTCCCCATGCGGGGCGGGCCGAACTGGGCGCTCTTCGGCAGCTGGTGGGGGCTCTCCCCCGCCCTGCTGATCCTGGTCTTCCCGCTGGGCTTCCGGCTGACCTGCTACTACTACCGCAAGGCGTACTACCGGGGGTTCTGGGCGGCTCCCCCGGCCTGCGCGGTGGCCGAACCCCATCGCACGTACACCGGCGAGACCCGTTTCCCACTGCTCCTGCAGAACCTCCACCGGTACTTCTTCTACGCGGCGGTGCCGGTCGCCGGGATCCTCACGTACGACACCGCGCTGACCTTCCGGAACGCCGACTACGCGTGGGGCCACGCCGGGCTCGGGACGCTGATCTTCCTCGTCAACATCGTCCTCATCTGGGCGTACACCCTCTCCTGCCACTCCTGCCGGCACATCGTCGGCGGCCGTCTGAGGCACTTCTCGAAGCATCCCGTCCGCTACCGGCTGTGGACGTGGGTGGGGCGCCTGAACCGGCGTCACATGCAACTCGCCTGGGCGTCGCTGATCAGCGTCGCCGTCTGCGACCTGTACGTGTACCTGCTCGCCACCGGCGCCTTCGACGACCCGAGGTTCTTCTGACATGAGTCCTGTGAGCTCCGTGGAACGGCAGCGGTGGGACGTGGTCGTGGTCGGCGCGGGCGGCGCCGGGCTGCGGGCCGCGATCGAGGCGCGCCGGGCCGGCGCGCGCACCGCCGTCATCTGCAAGTCCCTCTTCGGCAAGGCGCACACGGTGATGGCCGAGGGCGGCATCGCCGCCTCCATGGCGAACGCCAACGAGCACGACGACTGGAAGACGCACTTCCGGGACACCATGCGCGGCGGGAAGTTCCTCAACCAGTGGCGGATGGCCGAGCTGCACGCCCAGGAGGCGCCCGAGCGGGTCTGGGAGCTGGAGACCTGGGGCGCGCTCTTCGACCGCACGGCGGACGGCCGGATCTCCCAGCGCAACTTCGGCGGCCACGAGTACCCGCGGCTCGCGCACGTCGGCGACCGCACCGGGCTCGAACTCCTGCGGACCCTCCAGCAGAAGGTGGTCGGGCTCCAACAGGAGGACCACCGCGAGACCGGCGACCACGAGGCGCGCCTGAAGGTCTTCCAGGAGTTCACCGTCACCCGGATCCTCAAGGACGGTCAGGGGAGGGTCGCCGGGGTCTTCTGTTACGAGCGGGAGAGCGGGCGCTTCCTCGTGCTGGAGGCGCCCGCGGTCGTCCTGGCGACCGGCGGGATCGGCAAGTCCTTCAAGGTGACCTCGAACTCCTGGGAGTACACGGGCGACGGCCACGCCCTCGCCCTGCTCGCCGGGGCGCCCCTGGTCAACATGGAGTTCGTGCAGTTCCACCCGACGGGCATGGTCTGGCCGCCGTCCGTGAAGGGGATCCTCGTCACCGAGTCCGTACGCGGCGACGGCGGGGTGCTGCGGAACTCCGAGGGCCGGCGCTTCATGTTCGACTACGTCCCCGACGTCTTCAAGGAGAAGTACGCCGAGTCGGAGGAGGAGGGCGACCGCTGGTACGAGGACCCCGAGCACAACCGGCGCCCGCCCGAACTGCTGCCGCGCGACGAGGTGGCCCGGGCCATCAACGCCGAGGTGAAGGAGGGGCGCGGCTCCCCGCACGGCGGGGTGTTCCTGGACGTGTCGACCCGGATGCCGGCGGAGACCATCAAGCGGCGGCTGCCCTCGATGTACCACCAGTTCAAGGAGCTGGCGGACGTCGACATCACGGCCGAGGCGATGGAGGTCGGGCCGACCTGTCACTACGTGATGGGCGGTGTCGCCGTCGACTCGGAGACGGCGGCCACCGTCGGGGTGCCCGGGCTCTTCGCGGCCGGCGAGGTCGCGGGCGGCATGCACGGCTCCAACCGGCTCGGCGGGAACTCCCTCTCCGACCTCCTCGTCTTCGGGCGCCGGGCCGGTCTGCACGCGGCGGAGTACGCGGCCGGGGCCACGGCCGACGAGGTCGGCGAGGAGGCGGTGGCGGCGGCCCGGACGGAGGCGCTGGCCCCGTTCCGGGACGGTACCGCGGAGAACCCGTACACCCTCCACCAGGAGCTCCAGCAGACGATGAACGACCTCGTCGGGATCATCCGGCGGGAGGGCGAGATGGCCGAGGCCCTGGAGCGGATCGCCGCCCTCCGGGAGCGGGCCGGGCGGATCTCGGTCGAGGGGCACCGGCAGTTCAACCCCGGCTGGCACCTCGCCCTCGACCTGCGGAACATGCTCCTGGTCAGCGAGTGCGTGGCCCGGGCCGCCCTGGAGCGCACCGAGTCCCGGGGCGGGCACACCCGCGAGGACCGTCCGGTGATGGAGCGGTCGTGGCGCCCCGTGAACCTGCTGTGCCGGGCCTCCGGAGGGGGCGGGATCGAGCTGGAGCGGGTGCGGACCGAGCCCATCAGGCCCGATCTGCTCGCCCTCTTCGACAAGGAGGAGCTGGCGAAGTACCTGGCGGAGGAGGAGCTGGACGCATGAGCACGTATCAGGCCCACTTCCGGATCTGGCGGGGCGACGCCGACGGCGGGCAACTGACCGACTACACCGTCGAGGTGCACGACGGCGAGGTGGTCCTCGACATCGTCCACCGGCTCCAGGCCACCCAGACCCCCGACCTGGCCGTGCGCTGGAACTGCAAGGCGGGCAAGTGCGGGTCGTGCTCGGCCGAGATCAACGGCCGGCCCCGGCTGATGTGCATGACCCGGATGTCGGTCTTCGCGCGGGACGAGGTCGTCACGGTGACGCCCATGCGGGCCTTTCCCGTCGTCCGCGACCTGGTCACGGACGTCTCCTTCAACTACACGAAGGCCCGGGAGATCCCGGCGTTCGTCCCGCCCGCCGGGCTCGGCCCCGGCGAGTACCGGATGAAACAGGAGGACGTGGACCGCTCGCAGGAGTTCAGGAAGTGCATCGAGTGCTTCCTGTGCCAGGACACCTGCCATGTGGTGCGCGACCACGAGGAGAACAAGCAGGCCTTCGCCGGGCCCCGCTTCCTCATGCGGGTCGCGGAGCTCGACATGCATCCCCTGGACGCGGCCGAGGAGGCCGGACTCGACCGGCGGCGGACCGCGCAGGAGGAGCACGGCCTCGGCTACTGCAACATCACCAAGTGCTGCACCGAGGTCTGCCCGGAGTCCATCCGGATCACCGACAACGCCCTGATCCCCCTGAAGGAGCGGGTCGTGGACCGGAAGTACGACCCGCTCGTCTGGCTCGGGAAGACGATCCGGCGGCGGAAGACCTGACGCCGGACGCCGCACCCCTCGTCAGAGCCGCCTCAGGCCGCCGCGCCCGCGCCGGACCGGGCCTCAGGCCGCCGCGCCCGCGCTCCAGCGGCCGAGGACCGGCTCGGCGAGGGTGCGGGCGGTTCGGCACAGGGTCTGCCCGTGGAGTTCGAACAGCTCGTCGCGCGAGGAGAAGCGGCCGAGGTCCGTCCGGAGGTGGGCGGACAGGTCGCAGGGGGCCGAGCCGGCACACGCGGCGGGCGCGTCCCAGTCGACGGTGGTCCGGGCGACGGCCTCGAAGAGCGTCTCCGCACCGGAGTTGGTGAAACCGCCGCCGTGCTCGGCGGGGCCGAGACCGGTGAACAGCTCGGCGATCGGGACCCAGGCGCCGTCGAGCAGGAACTCCGGCCAGGCCAGCAGCACCTCCTCCGGGACGAACGCGCGCAGCTTCGGGAACCTCGGGTACCAGAAGGTGCCGTCGACGAGCAGACCACGCACCCGGGTCGCCACGCCGAGGGACCGGGCCACCGCCTCCAGGACCGCCATCCGCTGGCTGCACGAGCCGCGGCCGAGCCGCAGCGTGCGCGACACCCGGCGCCGGTCCCCGACCGAGTACACGGGCCGCACGGCGGTGACGAGGATGCCGTGCGCCGCCTGGAGCCGGGCGCGGTCGGTGACCGCCCCCCGCGCCCCGGCCTCACGCAGCACCCGGGCGGTGAGCCCGGTCACGAGCGGGTGCTCCAGGTCCAGGATCGGAGTGGCCCGGGTGGACCCGGCCACCTCCCGTGCGGGCGCGTCGAGATCACGCGTGCGGACCGGCATCAGCAGACGGCTGGTCATGGCGTACTTCCCCCCTTGGTGACGGCCTGGTCCGGCCGTCAGGCCTCATCCTGCACCAGCTCAGAGCCAGCCCGCGCGGTAGGCCGCCCAGTCCCCCTCCTCGGCCGCGAAGTCGACGTACAGCGCGAGGCCGAACCGCTTGCGGCCGGGGTCGGTGCGGCCGAGGCCGAGGCGCGCGCCCTCGACGGCCGCGGCGACCGTCTCCGCGTTCTCGTGGTGGCCGAGGTCGTCCTCGTGGAAGAACGGCAGGCCCATCAGCAGGTCCGTGGTCTCGGGCGTCACTTCGAGGGCGAGGGCCGTCTGCTGGGCCACGTACCCGCCGTACAGGCTCTCCAGCGGCATCCAGGTGTCGTACGACATGACGGCGATCTGGTCGACGCGCCGGGCGACCTCGCCGAAGAACTCCTGCGACCACCACTTCTCGCTGCCGTTGGAGCTGACCGTGCCGAGCACCGTGTGGGCGCCGGGCAGCGGGTCGATCTGGTGGGCGGCGACCGAGAGCGGGACCTTGCGGGCCCGGGTCAGTTCCCCGAGGCCGTCGAGGAGGGTGAGGTAGTCCCGGTCGTCGGAGTGCAGCGGCTCCAGGTCGAAGTGGACCCCGTCGAAGCCGGCGTCGAGGATCTGCCGGGCCGAACCGACCACGGCCCGGCGTGACCCGGCGTCCTCCAGGCGCAGTCCCACGGGCCCCTCGGTGGCGAGGACGTCCCCGAGCCAGGCCTGCACCCGGATCCCGGGCATCGTCCGGTGCACCCCGTCGATCAGCCACCTGGCGCGGGGGTACTTGGCGGCCGGCAGGGTGCCGTCGTGCTCCAGGGGCCCGGCGTGCACGTACAGGTCGCGTATGCCGCTGTCCTTCAGACGTGCGGCGAGGGCCGCGAGGTCGGCGTCCTTCTTCCGTCCGTCGACCCAGGCGTGCCCGATCCAGAAGGCGTCCTTGCCACGGGTCCTCGCGTCGTCCCTGAGGTCCCCCGTGTAGCTGACGCGCAGGGCCAGGGCGCCGAAGAGCGGGGGCACCACGAGCAGCAGGACGAGGCCCAGGACCCACCAGCGCCCCCGCCGCCACACACGCCTCAGCCGTCCGTCCACCCGAGCCCCCCAAGAGCCGTCGTGTCAGTGGGGACCACCGTAGCGGTGGCTACCGACAGTGACGCTCAGGGCAGGGGAACGGTTTCAGCCCGTACAGGTCCGGTCGCGGGCGAACATATGCGGACATAACCTCCCCTTTGTGACGCGAATAGCCACCCGAGCCCTCCTCGCGGTGCTGGTGGCGGCGTGGTGGCTCCTCGTGCCCGCCGTACACGGTGCCCACGCCGACGACCCCGTCGCCCTGTCCCGGGACGGGCAGATCACCGACCGGGTGGACGCCCTCGGGGACCGCCGCGCCACCGTGGTCCAGGCCCTCGACCGGCTCTACGACGACCGTCGCGTCCAGCTCTTCGTCGTCTACGTACGGGACTTCTCCGGGCGCTCGGGCCAGGACTGGGCCGACGCCACCGCGGAACGCAACGCGCTCGGCCTCGACGACGTGCTGCTCGCCGTCGCCACCCACGACCGGCAGTACGGCTACTCGGCCGACCCCGGCTCGCGCCTCACCCAGGCCCAGCTCGACGAGGTCGCCAGGACCGCGATCGAACCGGCCCTCCGCCAGAACGACTGGGCCGGCGCCGCCATCGGCGCGGCGAACGGCTACGACGCCGTCCTCGCGGGACAGCCCGTCCCCACCCCGGCGATCACCCCCGGCCCCGCCGATCCCGGCGCCCCGGCCGACGACGGCACCTCGGCGGCCGACCTCGTCCTGCCCCTGGTGCTCGTCGGCGGCGCGGGGGCCGTGGCGGCCTACGCGTACACCAAACGGCGGCGGCGCACCGAGACCCGCACCACGCCGGGCGGCGGGCAGGGTTGGGGCCCTCCGAAGGAGTCCGCGCCACCCTCCCTGGCCGAACTCGACGGGGAGGCCCGCCGGACCCTGGTCGCCACCGACGACGCCGTCCGCACCAGCCAGGAGGAACTCGGCTTCGCATCCGCCCAGTTCGGCGAGGAGGCGGTGCGCCCCTTCACCGAGGCCGTCGACTTCGCCGAGGAACAGCTGACGGCCTCGTTCCGGCTGCGGCAGAAGCTCGACGACTCCTTCCCCGAGGACGACTCCACCCGCCGGAGCATGCTGGACGAGATCCTCCGCCGCTGTGCCGAGGCGAACGCGCGTCTCGACGCCGAGACGGAGGACTTCGACCGGCTCCGGGCCCTGGAGCGCACCGCCCCGGAGGCGCTGGCCACCGTGGAGGCGGCCTTCCGGGAGCAGACCGGACGGATCGGGACCGCCGAGGCGGCGCTCACCGCGATGCGCGAGCGGTACGCCGAGTCGGCGGCCGCACCGGTCGCCGGCGCCGCGGAACAGGCGAAGGACCGCCTGGTCTTCGCGACGGCCCACGTCAACCAGGCCCACCAGCGGATCGACGCCGGTGACAACGGCGGGGCCGCCCTGCACATCCGGGCCGCCGAAGGCGCGGTGGACCAGGCGGCCCGGCTGATCGAGGCGGTGGACCGGCGGGCGCGCGAGCTGGCCGAGGCCGTGGGGAAACTGACGGGCGCGCTCGCGGAGACGGACGCGGACCTGGCGGAGGCCCGTGGACTGCTGAAGGGGACCGCCGAGGGGGTGTCCACGGCCGATCTCCAGGGCCGGATCGCCCGCGCCGAGTCGGTGGCCGCCGAGGTACGGCGGCACGTGGACGCCGGGCGGTACGACCCGATCGACGCCCTGCGCCGGGTCGAGGAGGCCGACGCGGCGCTCGACGAGACGCTGGAAGGCGCGCGGGAGCGCGAGTCGGGTGCGCGCCGGGCCCGCGCGCTCCTCGATCAGGTGATGCTGACGGCCCGTTCGGCGATCGGGGCGGCCTCCGACTACATCACCACGCACCGGGGCGCGGTCGGCAGTGAGGCCCGTACGCGCCTCGCCGAGGCCCGGCGCCGCTGGGAGAAGGCGAGGACGCTCGCGGCGGCGGACGACCCGCAGACGGCCCTGGTGGAGGCACAGCAGGCGGACGCGCTGGCGCGGCGCGCCCAGGACCTCGCCGAGCAGGACGTCCGCACGTATGGGAACCCGAACGGCCTGGGCGGTGTAACAGGGGTGGGTGGAAGCGGTGGCGGGGGGCTCGGCGGTGCGGTGCTCGGCGGCATCATCCTCGGCGGACTGTTCGGCGGGGGCGGCAGAGGCGGGGGGTCCGGCAGTGGAGGAGGGGGCGGTTTCGGGGGCGGAGGTTTCGGCGGCGGGCCCGGCAGCTTCGGTGGCGGCGGCACGCGCGGCCGGCTGGGCGGCGGAGGCCGTTTCTGAGTTCCACCGGATCCCCAAGGAGCAGTTCCATGAGCAAGCAGACCATTCTCGGCCGGGTCACCCAGCTGGCGAAGGCGAACATCAACGCCCTCCTCGACCAGGCGGAGGATCCGCAGAAGATGCTGGACCAGCTCATCCGCGACTACGCGAACAACATCGCGGAGGCGGAGGAGGCGGTGGCGGCGACCATCGGCAACCTCCGGCTGATGGAGCAGGACCATCAGGAGGACGTGGACGCGGCGAAGGAGTGGGGCGAGAAGGCGCTGGCCGCCAGCCGCAAGGCGGACGAGCTGCGGGCGGGCGGGCAGACGGCGGAGGCGGACCGCTTCGACAACCTGGCGAAGGTGGCGCTGGGCCGCCAGCTGCAGTCGGAGAAGGAGGCGCGGACGGCGGAGCCGACGATCGCCGCGCAGACCGACGTGGTGGCGAAGCTCAGGACCGGCCTCGACCGGATGGGGACCAAGCTGGGCGAGCTGAAGGCGAAGCGCGACGAGCTGGTCGCCCGGTCGAAGTCGGCCGACGCCCAGAACCGGATGATGGACGCCGTGCAGAGCATCGACGTGCTCGACCCGACGAGCGAGCTGAGCCGCTTCGAGGACAAGGTGCGCCGGGAGGAGGCCCGGGCGCTGGGCAAGCAGGAGCTCGCCGCCTCCTCGCTCGACGCCCAGTTCGAGCAGCTGGACGCGCTCGGCGACAGCGCCGAGATCGAGGCCCGGCTGGCCGCGCTCAAGAGCTGAACCGGCGCCTCCTCCGGCGGCGGTCGGAACTGCACAGGCGCCTGGTGGTCAGAACATGCTCAGGAGCTGTTCCACCGTGGGCTCCGCTGCTCCCTCGCCGTCCGGCAGGGCCAGTTCGAACCAGACGGTCTTGCCGCGTGGAGTGCGGCGGGAGCCCCAGGAGGAGGAGAGCAGTCCGACGAGCTGGAGACCACGGCCGCCCTCGTCGGTGTCCCGGGCCCTGCGGCGGCGCGGCTGGACAAGCCCGGCGTCCCAGACCTCGCAGACGAGGGTGCGGTCGCGGAGCAGGCGGAGCCGGATCTCCCCCTCCCCGTAGCGCAGGGCGTTGGTGACGAGCTCGCTGACGAGGAGTTCCACGGTGTCGACGAGCGGTTCGAGGTCCCAGGCCGCGAGCTGGGCGCGGGCGAGTTCACGGGCCCGGCCGACCGAGCGGGGTTCCCTGGGGAGCCGCCAGTCGCCGACCGCCTCGCTGGGCAGCCCCTGGATCCTGGCCATGAGGAGGGCGATGTCGTCCTCGCCGTGGCCGGTGTTCAGGCTGGTGAGGACCCGGTCGCAGACGTCCTCCAGGGGGCGGGACGGGTCGGTGAGGGCGCGCCGGAAGGCCTGGAGGCCCTCGTCCAGCGGGTGGTCGCGGGATTCGACGAGCCCGTCGGTGTAGAGGGCGAGGAGGGCGCCCTCGGGAAGCTCGACCTCGACCTCCTCGAAGGGTTCCCCGCCGACGCCGAGCGGCATCCCGGGGGGTACGTCGAGGAGCATGGCCTCCTCGCCCGGTTCGACGAGCACGGGCGGGAGGTGCCCGGCGTTGGCGAAGGTGCAGCGGCGGGTGACCGGGTCGTAGACGGCGTAGACGCAGGTGGCGAGGTAGACCTCGGAGAGTTCGGGGCCCCGGTTCTTGTGGGTGCGGGACTGCTGTGCGCCGATGGGGGCGCCCAGGCCGCGGGCGATCTCGTCGAGGTGGGAGAGGACCTCGGCCGGCTCCAGGTCCAGCTGGGCGAGGGTGCGGACGGCGGTGCGGAGTTCGCCCATGGCGACGGCGGCGCGCAGGCCGCGGCCCATGACGTCGCCGATGACGAGGGCGGTGCGGTGGCCGGGGAGTTCGATGACGTCGAACCAGTCGCCGCCGACCTCGGTGGCGGCGGTGCCGGGGAGGTAGCGGCAGGCGATGTCGAGTCCGGCGGCCTCGGGGTCGCCGGGCGGGAGCAGGCTGCGCTGCAGGATCAGGGCCCGCTCGTGCTCGCGGCGGTAGAGGCGCGCGTTGTCGATGCAGACGGCTGCGCGGGCGGCGAGTTCGACGGCTAGGGCCCGGTCGCGCTCCCCGAAGGGCTCGCTGCCCTTGGTGCGGGAGAACTGGACGAGACCGACGACGGTGTCGTGGGCGGTCATCGGGACGACCAGGGTGGACTGGACGAGGTCTCCGTCGGAGCCGGGGACCGTGCGGACCCGTCCGGTGCGCAGGGCTCCGGCGCAGGGCGAGTTGAAGGGGTAGCGGTGGACGGCCCCGACCTCGATGGGGACGGGTCCGCAACAGCCGCTGCCCGGGCCGTGGCCCTCGTCGGTTCTGAGGGGGGTGTCGGAGACGGCGCTGGCGGAGGCGACCCTGCGGAGTTCGGCGCTGCCCGCCCCGTAGCCGACGTCGTGGGAGTTCCCCCAGCGGCCGGGCGGTGCCTCGTCGCCGGTGAGGAGGCCCTGGTAGAGGTCGACGGAGGCGAGGTCGCAGAAGCCGGGGACGGCGACGTCGAGGAGCTCGCGCGCGGTGGCCTCCAGGTCGAGGGAGTTGCCGATGCGGGCGCCGGCCTCGTTGAGGAGGGCGAGGTTGCGGCGGGCGCTTGCGGCTTCCCTGGCGGCGTTGTGGCGGCGGGTGACGTCGATGCCGAGCCCGGCGACGCCGATCGGCCGGCCGGAGCCGCTGTGGACGCGGTAGAGGTTGATGGACCAGTGGCGGCGGTCCCGGGCGCCGGGGGCGGCGCCGACGATCTGGAAGTCGGTGACGGACTCGCCGGTCTCCAGGACTCGCCGGAGCGCGGTGGTCATCCGGTCGGCCTCGGCGGGGTTGAGGTAGTCATGGACGGTCCGGCCCCGGTGGTCGTCGGCTTCGCCGCCGAAGACGGTGGCGAAGCGCCGGTTGGCCCGCTTCACGGTGAGGTCGGTGCCGAAGAGAAGGAAGCCGAAGGGGGATTGGCCGAATATCGCCTGGGAGGCGGCGAGGTCGGTCTCGATGCGGCGGAGGGCGCGCACGTCGACGACGATGCACAGCGCGGCCCGTTCCCCGGCCTCCGTCTCGCTCGGCATGACGTACATCTCGGCGATGCCCCGGGGCCGGTCCTCACCGGGCATACGGAACGGGACGAGGCCCGTCCACTCCTTGCCGTCGAGGATCTCCTTGACCCGTCGGTGGCCGCGCTCGCGCAGGTCGGCGGGCATGAAGGCCTCGACGGGGTCCTTGCCCCTGGCCTCCTCTGCGGTCACTCCGAAGAGGTCCACGGCCCGTCGGCTCCACTGCTCGACGAGGCCGTCGGGCCCGATCGAGAAGGACGCCACCCGTATGTAGTCATAGATGGAGCCGGGCGGGCTGCTCTGCCACACGACGCCGCCGCTCGCCGTCTCAGGTATCTCGCTCACGCGACCGTCCCCTCCAGCTCACCGCACCGGACCGGCCATGCCCGCAGTATTCAATACGGCAGGCCCCGACGGCACGACGTTCCCGATCACAGGGTGGTCTCGTTCGTCCCTCGCCGAGTACCGGTGATCGTTGTCCCACCCTGTTTACTCACCAGGGAGAGCCAGCTCGAACCATACGGTTTTGCCGGTCCTTCCTCTACGGGTCCCCCAGCGGCGTGCGGAACAGGCCACGAGACCGAGGCCACGGCCCCCTTCGTCCTCGGGCCCGGGGGCCCGCTCGGTGGGCGGATCCGGAAGCGGATCGGAGACCTCCACCAGGAGTGCCGGCGGGTGCGCCGGGTCGGCGGCGTCGGAGCGGGGACGGACGAGCCGGACCCCGATGGGGCCGGAGGCGTACCGCAGGGAGTTGGTCACCAGCTCGCTGACCAGCAGGACGGTCAGGTCACCGAGGGCCTTGTCGAGCTCCCAGGCACGCAGGGTCTCGCGCACCGCGTGGCGAGCCGTGCGCACGGCGTTCGCTTCCGCCGGGAAGCTCCACTCCGCGCGGTCGCCGTCGGTGTCGATCACACCCGATCACTTCCCCAGCCGTGCTTCAGCAGGAAGGTCCATGCCCCCTCCCAAGGGGTCATTCTGGACATACCCGCTATTTAGGACGGGATATCCCGACGGGGGCGTCAGCGGGCGCACGGTGGCACGAACGGCGTAGGGGCTCAGCCGCGCGCTCCGTCGGCGGGCTCCGCCGGCAGTCTCCGCGCGGCCTCGGCGACGGCGGGGCGGTCCTGGTCGAGCCAGTCCACGGAGTCCAGCTCGTACCGGGAGAGCCAGCGGAGCTCGTCGTGGTCCTCCAGGGGGCGCGGGTCGCCGGAGAGCAGTCGGGCGGTCCACACCCGCAGGACGTATCCGGGCTTCAGCGCCCACTCGCCGGGGATGCGCTCACCCGGCTCGACCTCCACGCCGAGCTCCTCCCGGAGCTCGCGGACCAGGGCCTCTTCCGGGCTCTCGCCCGGTTCGAGCTTGCCGCCGGGCAGCTCCCAGCGGCCGGCGAGCTCGACGGGGGCGCTGCGGCGCGCGGCGAGCAGCCGCCCCCGGTCGTACAGGGCGCCCGCGACGACGACCACGACGCCGGCTCCCTGGCCGGGGCCGGCGTCGCGGTGGGGCTCGTGGGGCGTGGTGGGGTCGGTGGTGCGTTCCGTCATGGGCGCGAGCGTAGCCCGGCCCGGTCGGCGTCCGCCGGGGTCAGAGGGCGGGGCTGCCGATGCGCTCGACCCAGTAGAGCTGCTTGTGGCCGCGGTCGTCGAGACTGTCCGCGATCTTCTGCGCCTCGTCCTTGGTCGCGTACCGCCCCACCCGGTAGCGGTTGCCGTTGTCGTCCTGCCGTATGACGAGCCAGGGAAGGACGGGGCCGCTGTCGGTCATCAGGCTTCTCCCTCCGCCGGTCCGGGCGCCTCTAAGGATCTCCGGGAAACCGCAATCCGCATATGCCGGAGCTTACGCCTGACCTTCACACAGCGGATACGGGTTTTCACAAAGAGGCACGGATCGGCCGGGAACCGACGGAGGGAGGCCGAAGGTCACACCCCGGGCGCCGCCGCGGGGACGGTCGGCACCGGCATGAGGACGGGGCCGCCCGCGGCCTCGGGGTCCTTGCGGCAGACGTCCCCGCACGTGGCGTCGAGCGAGCAGCAGAGGGAGCAGACGGGGCCGGAGCGCACCGGGCAGTCGGCGATGTCCGGCAGTTCGTAGGCCGTCTCGCACTCGGCGCAGGTGTGGGTCGCGCGCTCGTCGGCGACCTCGGCGCCGGGACCGTTCACGGTGTTGGGGCGGGCCAGGTAGTAGCGGCCCTTGGTCGCCCACGCGATGAGGGGGCAGAGGACGACGGCGAGCCCGGCGGCGATGAAGGTGGAGAACGCCTCGGCGTAGGTGCCGAAGAGGCCGAAGAAGGCGAGGATCGACACGACGGAGGCGATGACCATGGCCCCGAAGCCGGCCGGGTTCACGGCGTACAGGTAGGCGCGCTTGAACTCGATGTACGGGGGGCTCCAGCCGGCCCGCTTGTTGATGACGAGGTCGGCGGCGACGGCCGCGATCCAGGCGATGCCGACGTTGGAGTAGAACCCGAGCAGCTTGTTCAGGGCGGCGAACATGTTCATCTCCATCAGCGTCAGCGCGATGGCGAGGTTGAGGAAGATGTACCAGACGCGCCCGGGGTGCCGGTGGGTGACGCGGGAGAAGAAGTTCGACCAGGACAGCGAGCCGCTGTAGGCGTTGGTGACGTTGATCTTGACCTGGGAGACGATCACGAACAGCGCGGCGGCGGGCAGGGCGAAGGAGCCGAGCCAGGGCCTGAGCGCCTCGATCTGCGGGGCGATCGGCTCCAGGGCATGGGTCTTGCCGACGGCCTCCAGGGCGACGAAGGCGAGGAAGGCGCCGCCGAGCTGCTTGGCCGCGCCGATGACGACCCAGCCGGGGCCGGCCGCGAGCACGGCGAGGTTCCACCGGCGGCGGTTCGCCTCCGTCTTCGCCGGCATGAACCGCAGGTAGTCGGCCTGCTCGCCGATCTGGGCGATCAGGGAGAGCGCGACGCCGGTGCCGAGACCGAAGCCGATCCACGAGAAGCCCGCGCCGGCGCCCTCCGTACCGCCGAAGGAGGCGAAGGCGCCCCAGGCGTCGGGGGCTTCGAAGGCCAGGACGGCGAAGGGCAGCACCAGGCCGACGATCCAGATCGGCTGGGTCCAGGCCTGCACCTTGGCGAGGGCGCCCATGCCGCGGAAGACGATCGGGATGACGATCAGGGTCGTGACGAGGTAGCCGATCTCCACCGGCAGACCGACGGCCTGGTGCATGGCCTGGGCCATGATCGAGCCTTCGAGGGCGAAGAAGATGAAGGTGAAGGAGGCGTAGATGAGCGAGGTGAGCGTGGAGCCGAAGTAACCGAAGCCGGCGCCGCGGGTGATGAGGTCCATGTCCAGGCCGTATCTGGCGCAGGCCCGGGCGATGGGGATGCCGGTGAGGAAGATGAGCACGGCGGCGGTGAGGATCGAGGCGAGCCCGCTGCCGAAGCCGTAGGTGAAGACGATCGAGGCGCCGATCGCGAAGTCGGCGAGGTAGGCGATGCCGCCGAGCGCGGTGCCGGCGACGGTCCCGGGCGACCAGCGCCGGAAGGAGTGCGGGGCGTACCGCAGGGAGTAGTCCTCGCGGCTCTCGTCCGCGGCCAGCTTGGCGTAGCTGCGGCGGGGTCCGGCGGGCGGCGGGGCGGCCGCGCCCTGGTCCGGGGTGGGTGTGGTGACCGTGTCCGTCATGGGGGTTCCTGTCGTCCGACCGGGTCGCGGGTACGGACGAGGAAGGTAGGAGCCGCGCGTGACGACGGCCGACGGCACGTGATTGCCGGGCCGTTACACGAGCTGACGCCCCGTTAACTCCGGGTCACACCCCCCGGACGCCGGGCCCCGCTGAACGGTCACCGCCCCGGCGTCACCTCACCGGCAGGTGGTACGCGATGCGGTAGCGGTCGGCCGGGACGACGACGTCGGCCGTCTCGACGGCGCGGCCCGAGGCGTAGTACGTGCGCTCCACGACCATGACCACGTGCCCCGGCACCCCGCCGAGGGCCAGGAGTTCCTCGGCGAGGCCGGGCCGGGCCCCGACCTCCTCCACCACGTTGTCCACGACCACGTCGATGGCCGCCATGCGCTCGACGACTCCGCAGCCGCCCAGCGGGCCCTCCTCGGGCAGCATGACCGGCGTCCGGCCGGTGACGGCGAGGGGCTCCCAGGAGGTGGAGACCATCATGGGCTCACCCCCGTCCCGGTACACGTACCGCGTGCGCATCACCCGCTCCCCCGGTTCGATGCCGAGCCGCTCGGCCACCTCGGCGCTCGCCGGCTCCTGCTCGCTGCGCGACTCCCAGGTGCCGCGGGCCCCTTCGGCGGCCTGCTCCTGCCGGAAGGGGCTGGCGCCGGACGCCGGACGGTACCCGGAGCGGGCGATCCGCCGCGGGACGGGGCGCTCGCGCACATAGGTCCCCGAACCCGAACGCCCCTCCACGAGCCCCTCGGCCATGAGCACCTTGCGGGCCTCCAGCGCGACGGTGTCCGACACCCCGTACTCCTCGCGGATGCGTGCCTGCGAGGGGAGGCGGGTATGCGGCGGAAGCGAGCCGTTGGCGATCTTCTCCCGCAGATCGCTCGCCACGCGCAGATAGGCGGGCTGCTCACCGAACGTCACTGGACACTCCCCTCAGGTTGACTGACAGCTACAGCCTGACAACCGAACGTCGCGATCCGCAAGCATGGGCCAAAGTTTCACTCGAAGTGATGACGCTCCCGGCTACCCGCGGTCACCCCCGAGGGGTTCCGCCACACCCCTTGCGCTCTATTGGTCCAGACCAATAGGTTCCTGCCCGCACGCTCCCTCCCGCCTCGCACAGGAACGAGCCCATGCGCCCCAGAGCCCTGACCAAGCTGACCCTCGGCACCGCCGCCGCGGCCGCCCTCGGCCTCCTCGCCACCCTGGCCCCCGCCGCCGACGCCGACCCACGGCCCCCGCACGCGTCCGCGTCCGCGTCCGCGTCCAAGCGGATCGGCTACTTCACCCAATGGGGCATCTACGGCCGGAACTTCCAGGTCAAGGATCTGCAGGCGAGCGGCACCGCCGCCAAGCTGAGCCACATCAACTACGCCTTCGGCGTGGTCGGTCCGGACGGAAAGTGCCTCATGGGCAACGCCCCCGGCTCGGACCCCTGGGCCGACTACGTCCGCCCCGTCGACGCCGCGAACTCCGTGGACGGCGTCGGCGACACCGCCGACCAGCGGCTCGCCGGGAACTTCAACGAACTGCGCGAACTCAAGGCGAAGAACCCCGGCCTCAAGGTCATGATCTCGCTGGGCGGCTGGAGCGGCTCCGCGCACTTCTCCGACGCCGTCCGCACCGACGCCGGACGCAAGGCCCTCGTCGCCTCATGCCTCGACACGTACATCAAGGGCGACCTGCCCGTCGACGGCGCCCGCGGCGGTGCCGGGGCCGCCGCCGGACTCTTCGACGGCGTCGACCTGGACTGGGAGTGGCCGGGCTCGGACGGCGCCCCGGGGAACGTGGTCCGCCCCGAGGACAAGCGCCACTTCACCCAGCTCGTACGGGAGTTCCGCACACAGCTCGACGCGTACGGGCGCTCGCTGCCGCAGCGCAGGCACTACGACCTCAGCGCGTACGTGCCCACCGCCCCCGCCAAGATCGACGCGGGCTTCGAAGTCGCCGCGATCATGCGGGACTTCGACTTCGTGAACCTCCAGGGCTACGACTTCCACGTCTCCGGCGAGAAGACCACCGCCCAGCAGTCCGCGCTCTTCGCGAAGGACGACTTCAGTGTCGACCAGACCGTCAGGGCCTGGCTGCGGCGCGGCGCCCCCGCCCACAAGCTCGTGGTCGGCATGCCCTTCTACGGCCAGGGCTGGACCGGTGTGACCGGCGGCGGCGACGGACTCGGGCAGCCGGCGGCCGGCCCCGCCCCGGCGACCTGGACGGCCGGCTCGGAGGACTACAAGCACCTGAAGAAGCTGGCCGGTTCGGGGACGTACACGCTGTATCGCGGGCCGCGGAACGGCCACGCCTGGCTCTTCGACGGCACCACCCTGTGGACGTACGACGACCCGACCGTGCTGCGCGCCAAGGCGTCCTACGTCCGGCAGCGCGGGCTCGGCGGCGCGATGGTCTGGTCCCTCGACGGGGACACCGCGGACGGCGAGCTGATCACGGCCATCGACCGGGGCCTGACCCGGCGCTGACACCCCTCGCCCCACCTCCCCATGAGCCGCGGACCGGGCACCCCGCCGCTCACGGTGTTCCGGAACGGCGGTCGGTCACGGGCCGCCGTCCCCGGTCCGCCGTCCCCGGTCCGCACACGACGGGGCCGGGCCTCCCGCGGAGGGAGACCCGGCCCCGTTCGTCCGTCCCACGCCCGGCTCAGGCCTGGGTGCCCTCGCCCTTCGGCGGGGTGCCCGTCAGGCCGAGCGCGGTCCGCGCCTCCGCGCCGAGGTCCTCGGGAAGGGCGTCCCAGGCGGTCTCGTACGCGTCCCAGTAGGCGTCCGCGTCGGTGGCGCCGGCGAGCTTGCTCCAGCGCTTCGAGGCCGTGTCGAGCTGCTTGCGGAGCGCCGCGACCGGGGCTGCGGAGTCGCCCGGCCAGGTGTGCTGCCCGAGGCCCGAACGGGCCGCGTCGATCGCCACCAGAAGCTCGGCGGCCCATTCCTTGTTCGACGCGAAGTCCTCGTCGGGGTCTTCCTCCGGCTCCTCGTAGACGCTCTTCTCGATCGGGTTCACGGTGATCAGGAAGAAGCTCTGGTCGAGGTTGAGCGTGGTGCTGTCGGAGCGCAGCGAGCCCGAGAACTTCTGCTTCTTCTCGCTGGCGAAGACGCAGGTCACCAACCGGTCGCCGGTCCGCCAGCTCTCCTTGCTCGGCTGGTAGTAGTAGGTCCAGACGTGCTCCGGGATCGCCCAGGTGTCCATCGCGTACCCCGCGTTGACCTTCTCGCAGCGGTTCGCCGCGAGGTCGTCCAGCGCGTCGTCACCGGGAAACCTGTCGAAGCCGGTCACCTTGAAGTCGCCCGCGACCTCGCCGTCGTGCGGGCGGTCACAGTCGACGATCTTGATGTCCGTCGTGTAGTCCTCCAGCTTGCCGTCGCCGCTGAAGCACTGCCCGGTCCGCAGCTGGAACGGCGTCCTGGCGCCGGCGGCCTCGTCCACGCCCTTCTTGAAGCCGTTCCAGGCCGAGCCGATGCCGCCGGTCGCGAGGCCGACGACGAGCAGCAAGGAGCTGAGGGCGGAGAGCACGATGCCGGCGATCGCGAGCCCCTTGCCCGTCTGGTCCTTCTTCTTGATCTGCGGCAGGGCGACGAGGCCGAGGACCAGACCGAGGGGCGGCAGGCAGCACACGATGCCGGAGACGAGGGAGCCGACGGCCAGTCCGTTGGTGGAGCGGCGCGGCGGCTGCCCGTAGGGGACGGCGCCGGGCTGGCCGTACGGGGTGTAGGGCATCCCCGGGGAGGTGTACGGCCCCGGGGCGGGCCATCCCCCGGGCTGCGGACCACCCCCGGGCTGCGGACTGCCTGCGGGCGGCGGTCCTCCTGCGGGCGGCGGGGTCGGCTGGCTCGGCTGGCTCGGCTCCACGGGTGCGTGCTCCTGTTGCGGACGGGCGATGCGAACAAACGCTCGGGCGCGCATCGTACGGAAGGGGCGGCCGCCCGCAGGCGACCGCCCCCCTCTTTGCGTCAGCTGCCGATCAGAACTGCAGGGCCCAGGAGTCGATCTTCCCGGTGTCGTAGTTCGCGTTGTCCGTGACCCGGAGCTTCCACGTGCCGTTGGCGACCTCCGAGGAGGCGTTCACGGTGTAGGTGGTGTTGATGTTGTCCGCGCTGCCGCCGGTGCCGAAGGCCTTCAGCGTGTACGCCGAACCGTCGGGGGCGATCAGCTGGACCTGGAGGTCACCGATGTACGTGTGGACGATGTTCACGGGCACCTGGAGCGCCGAGGGGGCGTTGCCCGAGACGCCGCTGACGGTGACCGGGGACTCGACGGTCGCGTTGTCGTTGATCGCATAGTCCGCGGTGTTCTCGAACTTCGGGCCGGTGGGCGGCGGGGTCGTGCCGCCGCCGACGTACAGCAGCTTGTTCGGGGAGCCCGATCCGGGGCTGGTGACGACGTTCGGGGTGGCGGCGCTCACGAGGGCCGTGGAGACCTGCGCCGGGGTCGCCGTGGGGTTGTCCGCCAGGTACAGGGCGGCGGCGCCGGCGACGTGCGGGGTCGCCATCGACGTACCGGAGATGGTGTTGGTGGCGGTGTCGCCGGTGCCCCAGGAGGACGTGATGGAGGAGCCCGGGGCGAAGAGGTCGAGGCCGCTGCCGTAGTTGGAGTAGCTCGCCTTGGCGTCGCTCGACGTGGTGGCGCCGACCGTGATGGCCTCGGCCACGCGCGCGGGTGAGTGGTTGGCGGCGTTGTCGGTCTCGTTGCCGGCGGCGACCGCGTAGGTGACGCCGGAGGCGATCGAGTTGCGGACGGCGTCGTCGAGGACGGAGTCGACGCCGCCGCCGAGGCTCATGTTGGCGACGGCCGGCTTGACGGCGTTCCGCGTGACCCAGTCGATGCCCGCGACGACCTGCTCGGTGGTGCCGGAGCCGGAGTTGTCGAGCACACGGACGCCGACGATCTTCGCCTTCTTGGCGACGCCGTACGACGTGCCCGCGACGGTGCCGGCGACGTGGGTGCCGTGACCGTGGCCGTCCTGGGCGGTGTTGTCGTTGTCGATGGCGTCGTAGCCGTAGGAGGCGCGGCCGCCGAAGTCGGTGTGGGTGATGCGGACGCCGGTGTCGATGATGTACGCGGTGACGCCCTGGCCCGCGGAGTCCGGATAGGTGTAGCTCTGGTTCAGCGGAAGGGCCTTCTGGTCGATCCGGTCCAGGCCCCAGGAGGGCGGGGAGGGCTGGGTGCCGTCGATGTGGAAGACGCGGTTCTGGACGACGGACTTCACGGCCGGGTCGGCCGCGAGCTTCCGGGCCTGCGCCTCGGAGAGCTCGACGGAGTAGCCGTTGATCGCCGAGGTGTACGTCCGCCTGATCTTCGCGCCGAACTTGGCCGCGACGGCCCGGCCCTTGGCGGTCTCCGCCTGCGCGGACTCGTCGAGGGTGACGATGTAGCTGCCCGGGACGGTCCCCTCGGCCCCGGCGTTCTCGATGACGCCCTCGGGGGCGGCCGGTGCGGCGGCCGCCGGGAGGGCGGTGAGGGAGCCGAGCGCGAGGGCGGCTACGGCGATGGCCGCGGCGGTGGCCGTCCGGCGGCGTGGTGCGCGCATCACTGACATGTGGGGGGTCCTCCTCGTGGGGGGTAAGGCAGGAGTGCGGCATGGACATGTCAATACGACACGGGAAGCCCGCGCCGTCCCGAACGTCCGGCTGCCGAGCGAAAGGTTGACTGATCCATAGGAATCGCACAAGGGCCCGCACAACTCCGCAACACCCGGGCCACGCCGCTGACATGCTGGCACTCATGACCGCCTACGAGTGCCCTCGCTGCCGGATCCAGTCCCCCGTCTCCGCCCTCACCTGGTGTTGTCCGAAGTGCCGCGGCCCCTGGGACCTCGCGTTCACGAGTGCACCGGTCTCCCTCCCGTCACTCGCATCACGTGTGAATTCATTGTGGCGTTACGAGGAGGCGCTGCCTCCGCTCCCGTACGGGCCCGAGGTGAGCCTCGGCGAGGGCCGCACACCGCTCGTCCGTCTCACCGACTCGGTTTCGGCCAAACTCGACTTCCTCATGCCGACCCTGTCCTTCAAGGACCGGGGCGCCGCGCTGCTCGCCGCGCACGCCCGTCGCCTGGAGCCCCGCACGGTCCTCGCCGACAGCAGCGGCAACGCGGGAACGGCGATCGCCGCGTACGGCGCGCGGGCCGGGCTCGACTGCGTCGTGTACGTCCCCGAAGGCACGTCCCCGAAGAAGCTGGAGCAGATCCGGGCGCACGGTGCCCGGGTCGTCGAGGTGCCCGGCGACCGCGAGGCGACGGCCCGGGCGGCGCGCGAGGCGGCGGACGACGAGGGGGTCTTCTACGCCTCGCACGTGTACAACCCGTACTTCCTGCACGGCACCAAGACCTACGTCTACGAGCTGTGGGAGGAGCTGGGCGGGCGCCTCCCGGACACGATCGTCGTCCCCGTCGGCAACGGCACGCTGCTCCTCGGCGCCGCCCTCGCCGTCGAGGAGCTGTACGGCCACGGGCTCGTCGAGCGCCGGCCCGCGCTCGTCGCCGTCCAGGCCGAGGCCGTGTCCCCGCTGGCCGCCGCCTTCCACGCGGGCGCGGAGGACCTCACGGAACCGGCCCCGTCGCGCGCCACCCTCGCCGAGGGCATCGCGATCCCGGCCCCGCCCCGCGCCCGGCAGATCCTGCGGGCGGTGCGCGCGACGGGCGGCACGTTCCTGACGGTGACGGAGGAACAGATCCGCGCCGCCCAGCGGGACCTGGCCCGCCGGGGCCTCTTCGTGGAGGCGACCGGCGTGGCCTGCTGGGCGGCGGTGAGCGCGACCCCGCCCCGCCCCGGGCTCACGGTGGTGCCGCTGTGCGGGGCGGGCGCGAAGACGGGTCTCGCGGCGTAGAGGTGATGGGCCTCGCGGCGTAGAGGACGGGTCTCGCGGCGTAGAGGACGGGTCTCGCGACCCAGGAGACGGGTCTCGCGGGGTGACGGCTCAGAACTCGTCGGCGCCGTTGCGGAGCTCGTACGTCCAGTAGCCCGTCTTCGCGGCGGACTCGTCGACCGCGAGGCCGCCGGCGGGGGCCTTCACGACGATGCTGCCCTCGGCGGGGCCCTCGGCGGCGAAGAGGTTCACGTTGAACTCGTTCACGACCTTGTTGTCCTCGTGGACGCCGCCGAGCGCGATCCGCACGTTCGCGTAGGCGGGCTCGCCGGCCTTCAGGACGATCGGCGTGCCCGGCTTGCTCTTCGCGACGGCCGGGACGTCCTTGGCGGTCTGGATCGGGCCGAAGGCGATGAGCGGGTACTCGATCAGGGTGCACGAGCGGCCGGAGGTGTTGGTGGCGGTGAGCACGATGTGCTCGGTCGGGACCTCGTCCGCCTTCGCCGCCGTGACCTTGATGTCGCCGTAGGCGCAGGCGGGGGCCTTCGTGGAGCTCTGGCCGCTCGTGGAGCCGGTGGTGGAGCCGGCCTTCGAGCCGCCGGTGGAGCCCGTGGAGCCGGTGGAGCCGGTCGCGGTCGAACCGCCCGCCGTCGAGCCGCCCGTGGAGCCCGAGCCGCTCTTCGTCGCGGTCTGGTCCGCCGTACCGCCGCCGGCCGCGCCGGCCTCACCCGTACCCGCGGTGGACGGGGCGGAGCTCGCGCTGCCCGCGTCCTTGGCGCCCGTGGCGTCGTCCCCGCCGCCGCAGGCGGTCAGGCCCAGCGAGAGGGCGGCGATGGCGGCGGCGGCCAGGACGGTGTTCTTGCGGTGGTTGCGCATGGTGGTACTCCCCCGTTGACGCGTTCGGTCGGCGCGTGCGGTCCACGCGCGCCGGTGCACCTCACTCGGTGCTGTATCCAGCTTCCCGGCCCGCGCTGCCGTCCCGCTTGCGTACCGCTAACGATCCGCTGACAGGCGCGAGAGGTGCGCCGCCGCCCGCGCCGAACCCTCGGCGAATCCGGCCGCGTCGGCGGCGACGATCGCACGTTCCAGCTGGTCGGCGGCCTCGTCGAGACGGCCGATGCCGGCCAGCGCCTCGCCCCGGGTGATCTGCAGCGAGGCCCGGGTGACGACCGCGTCGGGCGCCACCAGTTCCCCGGCGCGAACGGTGTGCGCGAGCGCCGCCTCGTACTCCTCCGCCTTGAGGCAGTGGCCCGCCAGGTGCTGGAGGGTCAGCACCTGGGTGGAGGGGTGGCCGGTGCGGTCGGCGAGGGAGACGGCGTGCAGCATCAGCAGCCCGGCCCGCTCGTGCTCCCCGGTCGCGTCCAGGACGGCGGCGTGGTTGACGTAGGCGATCGCCTCGCTGATCGCGTCGCCCGCGCGGGCCGCCAGGCCGGGCGCCTTCTCCAGGTGGACGAGCGCCTCGGCGTCCCGGCCCTCCTCGTGCAGGATCCAGCCGAGCAGGGCACGCGTGCGCGACTGCGCGTCCAGGTCCCCGATCGCCTCGGCCGAGGCGAGCCCGGCCTCCAGGAGCGGGGTCCAGCCGTCCCCGATCCGCATGAGCATCAGCGGCCACTGCACGAGCGCGAGCCGCCAGGCCCGGTCGTGCATCCCGAGGGCGGCCGCGGCGGCGACCGCGCCCTCCAGGGCGGGGCGCTCGGCCGCGTACCAGTCGAGCGCCGCCGTACGGTCCTCGAACTCCCGGGTGGCGGCGGGCCGTCGGGCGTCGGCGGGCAGCGCGTAGCAGGGCTGCGAGCCGGGCTCCGCGGCGGCGTCGGCCGCGAGGCCCGTGTAGAGGTAGAGGTCGAGGAGCCGGGGCAGGCCCTCGGGGTCGGCCTGCGGGGCGAGATGCCGGGCGTAGAGGCGTACGAGGTCGTGCGGCGTCCAGCGGCCGGGGACGGCCTCGGTGAGCAGATGGGCGGCGGCGAGCCGGTCGAGGTCGCCGGAGGCCTGCCCGGGCGTCGTCCCGGCGAGCGCGCCCGCCGCGAACCGGTCCAGATCGGATCCCGTGTGCAGACCGATCGCGCGGAACAGTCGTGCGGCGGACTCCGGCAGCTGCTGCACGGTGAGGTGGAGTGCCGCGGACACCCCCCGGTCCTCCACGTCGAGCAGCGCCAACCGGCCCTGCTCGTCGGCGAGTTCGCCGACCATCGCGCCGAGCGTCCAGTGCGGCCGCTCGGCCAGGCGGGCGGCGGTCACCCGGAGGGCGAGCGGCAGTCCGTCGCAGAGCCGGGCGAGCCGGGTGGCGGCCGCCGGTTCGGCGGCGACCCGATCCTCGCCGAGCACGCTGGTGAGCAGGGCCGCCGAGGCGGCTGCCTTGAGGTGTCCGAGCGGCACCGGGTGGGCCGCGTCGGAGGCGATGAGGCCGCCGAGCCGGTCGCGGCTGGTGACGAGCGTCGTGCACGGGGCGCCGCCGGGCAGCAGCGGCCGGACCTGCTCGGAAGAGCGGGCGTTGTCGAGGACGACGAGAAGCCGCCGCCCGCTGGTGAGCGAGCGGAACAGCGCGCCGCGCGCGTCGACGGTCTCCGGGACCTTCTGCGGCGCGACTCCGAGGGCGAGCAGGAACTCCCGCAGGACGGCGGCGGTCTCCGGCGCCGCGGTGTCGCTGAAGCCGCGCAGGTCGGCGAAGAGCCGCCCGTCGGGGAAGTCGGCGCGCCGCTCGTAGGCCCAGTGGACGGCGAAGGCGGTCTTGCCGACGCCGGCGGGCCCGGTGACGAGACAGACGGGCCCGTCGCCGGCCCGCGCCGCGCGGTCGAGGGCGGCCAGCTCGGCCCCGCGCCCGGTGAAGCCGCGCGGCGCCCGCGGCAGGCCCTCGGGCACCGGGACCCTGACCTCGGCGGCGGGGCGGGGCACGGAGACGGGCGCGGCGGAGCGGAGCAGCGTCGCGTACGCCTCGCTCAGCGTCTCACCGGGGTCGACGCCCAGCTCCTCGGCGAGCAGCCGCCGGGTCCGGTGGTACCAGTCGATCGCGTCCGACTGACGGCCGGAGCGGGCGAGCGCCAGCATCAGCGCGGCGGCGAGGGACTCGCGCAGCGGGTGGGCGACGGCCTCGGTACGGAGGACGGCGGCGGCCCTGCCGTGCTCGCCGAGCTGCCCGTACGCCTCCGCCAGCGCCTCCACCGACGCGAGCCGCAGCTCCTCCAGGCCGCCGGCGGCGGCTTCGAGGGGCCGACTGTGCACGGTCCCGGTCAGGGCGGGCCCCTGCCAGTACGACAGCGCCTCGCGCAGCATCCGTACGGCGTCGGCGGGCCTGCGCTGCACCCCGGCGAGCCCGACGAGCTCCTCGAAGCGGTGGGCGTCGACGAGCGACTCGGGCATCCGCAGCACATACGCGGACCCCTGGGTGGCGAGCTCCACCCCGTACGCCTCGGCCCCGTGCTCCGCGAGCAGGGCCCGCAGCCGCGAGACGTGCCCCTGGAGGACGGTCTTGGCGTGCGTGGGCGGCTCCTCCTCCCACAGGGCGTCGATCAACTGACCGACGTTCACGGCGCTGTTGGGCCGCAGCAGGAGCATGGCGAGCAGACTGGACCGCTTGGCGGGCCCCAAGGCTACGTCCCTGTCCTCCGCCACCAGCGCGACGGAGCCGAGCAGCCGGAACTCCACCTGTATACCTCCGCGATCCCTCTCCCCCATTCCCGAGGAATCGAGGATACGTGGGTGGGCGGGCGGGGCATCGCAGCCGGGGGTTCACCTGATTGCCCCCTGCCGCGTTGCCCGGTATCGGCCCCGGTCATCGCATGGAGTGGGGGCAGACGGCAGGAAAGGGAACCATGTACGTTCGCAGCATCTACGCAACGGGTGATCCGGCCGAGCTCGACGGGGTCGCCGAGGCGCTCCGGACCGAGGGGCGCGAGCTGCTGTCGTCGCAGCCGGGCTTCCGCGGGATGGGGCTGTTCGTCGACCGCGAGGTCGGCAAGCTCCTGGTGGGATCGTGGTGGGAGGACGAGGCCTCCCGGCAGGCCAGCTTCGAGACCCTGAGCAAGCGGCGGAACGAGCTGTTCGCGCCCTTCGCGCTGACGACGACGGTCGACAACTGGGAAGCGGCGGTCGCCCGCCGCGGAGAGGACGTGGGGCCCGGCGGCGGGTTCCGGCTGGTCCGCATGGACGTCGATCCGGCCGACATCGATCTGCTGGTGGAGACCTTCCGCGAGACCGCGTTGCCCAAGGTCCAGAAGGTCCCCGGACTGAACGGCATCTCCCTGCTCGTCGACCGCGCCCGGGGCAGAGCCGCCGTCGGCGCCCTCTACGGCGAACACGACGCACTCGTGGCCTCACGCGGCCCCGTCGCGGCGGTCCGCGGCGAGGCCACGGCGAAGTCCCGCGCGACGACCACGAGCCTGGAGGAATTCGAGGTGGTCCTGGCCACGGCGGTCAACCACCCCTGAGCCCGGAGCGGGCACGGACGACGAAAGGGGCCCGGACTCAACGAGCCCGGGCCCCTTCCGGCCTGCACTTCCGTCACCCGCACTCCCGACACATCGGCCGACGTGCGGACGGAGTCACTACACGTTGAAGCGGAACTCCACGACGTCGCCGTCCTGCATGACGTACTCCTTGCCCTCCATGCGGGCCTTGCCGGCGGCGCGGGCGTCGGCTACCGAGCCCGTGTCGACGAGGTCGGCGAAGGAGATGACCTCGGCCTTGATGAAGCCCTTCTGGAAGTCGGTGTGGATGACACCGGCCGCCTCGGGGGCCGTCGCGCCCTGCTTGATCGTCCAGGCGCGGGATTCCTTCGGGCCGGCCGTCAGGTAGGTCTGCAGGCCGAGGGTCGCGAAGCCGACGCGGGCGAGGGTGGCGAGGCCGGGCTCCTCGGCGCCGACGGACTGGAGGAGCTCCATGGCGTCCTCCTCGTCCAGCTCGGCGAGGTCCTGCTCCAGCTTGGCGTTGAGGAAGATCGCCTCGGCCGGGGCGACCAGGGCGCTCTGCTCGGCCTTGAAGGCGTCGTCGGTGAGCTCGTCCTCGTCCACGTTGAAGACGTACAGGAACGGCTTCGTGGTGAGGAGGTGGAGGTCGTGCAGGAGCTCCGCCTTCTCCGAGCCCTGGACGATCCCCTGCGAGAAGAGGGTGTCGCCCTTCTCCAGGATCGCCTGGGCGGCCTCGACGGCGGCGACCTTGGGCGCCGTGTCCTTCTTGATCCGCATCTCCTTCTGGAGGCGCGGCAGGACCTTCTCGATCGTCTGGAGGTCCGCGAGGATCAGCTCCGTGTTGATCGTCTCGATGTCGTCCTTCGGCGAGACCTTGCCGTCGACGTGGACGACGTTCTCGTCCTTGAAGGCGCGGATGACCTGGCAGATCGCGTCCGACTCGCGGATGTTCGCGAGGAACTTGTTGCCCAGGCCCTCGCCCTCGCTCGCGCCGCGCACGATGCCCGCGATGTCGACGAAGTCGACCGTCGCCGGGAGGATGCGCTGGGAGCCGAAGATCTCCGCGAGCTTGGTCAGGCGGGCGTCGGGGACACCGACGACGCCGACGTTGGGCTCGATCGTGGCGAACGGGTAGTTGGCCGCCAGCACGTCGTTCTTGGTCAGGGCGTTGAACAGGGTCGACTTGCCGACATTCGGCAGACCGACGATTCCGATCGTGAGCGACACGGTGGCGACTTCCTGAAGGTGTGGATGGTGGGCCGATCCCCCAGTTTACGGGCGGGCCGAACCGGCCAGTGACGCCGACCTTCGGTCGTTCTCATGGGCAAGGTCACCCAAAGGGCGTGTCCCGGACCCCGTTCCCGCCCCCTTCCGACCTACGTTGGTCGAGTGGAGCAGCACAGGACAAGTCAGCCGCAAGGCCGCCGAAGGCCGCAGACCCCCGCCACGCCGGTCGCACCGCCCGGCGCGCTCGTGGAGGGCGCGGCCGTCTACCGCGTGACCGGCAGGGCCGGGCGCGCGCCCGGGCGCGCCCGCGTGGAACGGGCCGGAGCGCCGGCCGCGCCCGGCACCCCCGCCGGGCGGCGGCCCGTGCCGCCCGTCGTCCTCGCCCTGCGCCGGCTCCCCTCGCCCCGCCTCACCGGGCTCGGCGCCGGGCTCTTCGCCTCGGCCGTCATGCTGACGCTCGGCCTCCTCGACGAGCTGCTCCTCGACGGCTCCCCCGTCGTCTACGGGCTGCTGTTCCTGCCGGTCAGCGCCCTGACCGCGCTCTGGGTCCGGACCGCCGACCTGGTCACCGCCCCGATCGGCGTCCCGATCGCCTTCGCCGTCGGCGTCGTCCCCATCGCGGGCGGCACGGGCGGCTTCGGCGGCCAGGCCATGGCCGTCGTGACCGCCCTCGCCGTGCACGCCGGCTGGCTCTACGGCGGCACCCTCGTCGCCGGCGTCATCGCGAGCGTCCGCAAGGTCCGGGACATGGGGCGCCGCCACCGGCGCACCGCGCCCCGTGCGGGGTCGGGCGAGGGCCCGGGCGGGCGGGCACCGGCGGCGGGGCGTCGCCCGGTCGCGTAGTCGGATCCGGTATTCGGTATTCGATATCCGGTATTCGGTAGCCGGTATCCAGTAGTTGGATCCAATATTTGGTGTTCGTATGTTGGATATTGGATCCCGGCCCCTCAGGCCGCCCCCGCCGCCATCCCCGCCCCCACGATCCCGGCGTTGTTCTGCAGCTCCGCCGGGACGATCTCCGCGCGGATGCCCTCGATCAGCGGCAGGAACTTGTCGGCCTTGCGGCTCACGCCGCCGCCGATGATGAACAGTTCCGGCGAGAAGAGCATCTCCACGTGCGCGAGGTACTTGCGCAGCCGCCGGGTCGCCCAGTGCTCCCAGCTGAGGTCCTCGTCCTCCTTGGCCTTCGTCGAGGCCCTGGTCTCCGCGTCGTGGCCCTTGAGCTCCAGGTGGCCGAGCTCGGTGTTGGGGACGAGCCGGCCGTCGACGAAGAGGGCGGAGCCGATGCCCGTGCCGAGGGTCAGCAGGATCACGGTGCCCTTGCGGCCCCGGCCGGCACCGAAGGTCATCTCCGCGATCCCGGCCGCGTCGGCGTCGTTCAGGACGGTCACGGGGAGGCCGCCGAGGCGGTCGCTCAGGAGGGTGCCGGCGTCGACGCCGATCCAGGACTTGTCGACGTTCGCGGCCGTACGGATGGTGGAGCCGGTCACCACGCCGGGGAAGGTCACCCCCACCGGCCCGGTCCAGCCGAAGTTCTCCACGACCTCCGCGACGCAGCCCGCCACACCGTCGGGTGTGGCGGGCTGCGGGGTCAGTACCTTGTGGCGCTCCTCGGCGAGCGTGCCGCGTTCCAGGTCCACGGGGGCGCCCTTGATGCCCGAGCCGCCGATGTCCACTCCGAAGACGTTCATGGACCCCACGGTAAGGGCTGGCGCGCCGCGCTACTCCTTGACGGACGCGGTGGGCGCGGCGGGCGCGGCGGCCGCCGCGAGCTTCTCCGCCTCGGCCCGCAGGTCCTTGTTGCGGAGCTCCTTGGGCAGCGAGAAGGTCAGCGACTCGTCGGCCGTCTTGACGATCTCCACGTCCGCGTAGCCGCGCTCGGCGAGCCACTCCAGGACCTCCTGCACCAGGACGTCCGGGACGGAGGCGCCGGAGGAGAGGCCGACGCTGGTCACGCCCTCCAGCCAGGCCTCGTCGATCTCGCTGGCGAAGTCGACGAGGTACGCGGCGGGGACGCCGGCCTGCTTGGCGACCTCGACCATGCGGATCGAGTTGGAGGAGTTCTTCGAGCCGACGACGATCACGAGCTCGGCCTGGCCGGCGAGCTCCTTGATGGCGGTCTGGCGGTTCTGCGTGGCGTAGCAGATGTCGTCGGACGGCGGGGAGATCAGCTGCGGGAACTTCTCCTTCAGCGCGTCGACCGTCTCCATCGTCTCGTCGACCGAGAGCGTGGTCTGGGAGAGCCAGACGACCCGGGAGGGGTCGCGGACCTCGACCTTGGCCACGTCCTCGGGGCCGTCGACCAGCTGGATGTGGTCGGGGGCCTCGCCGGAGGTGCCGATGACCTCCTCGTGGCCCTCGTGGCCGATGAGGAGGATGTCGAAGTCGTCCTTGGCGAAGCGGACGGCTTCCTTGTGGACCTTGGTGACCAGCGGGCAGGTGGCGTCGATGGTCGCGAGGCGGCCGACACGGGCCTCCTCGTGGACGGTCGGGGCGACGCCGTGCGCGGAGAACATCACGATGTTGCCGGGCGGCACCTCGGTCGCCTGGTCGACGAAGATCGCGCCCTTCCGCTCCAGGGTCTGGACGACGTACTTGTTGTGGACGATCTCGTGCCGGACGTAGATCGGCGCCCCGTACTGCTCAAGGGCCTTCTCCACGGCGATCACGGCACGGTCCACGCCCGCGCAGTAGCCGCGGGGGGCGGCGAGCAGGACACGCTTCGGGCGGTTCGTCGCGGGCGTTGCAGTCATGGGTCCCATCGTAAGGCCGCGTCGGTGAGCGGATGGAGCGGCGCCTTGGCCGAAACTGGCGCCATGGTTCAGGAGACGCAGGTGGCGGACCACGAGGGGCTTCGACGGAACCTCGGATTCCGCGACCTCGTGGTGTACGGACTGCTGTTCATCGCCCCCATGGCACCGGTCGGCGTCTTCGGCACCCTCGACGCGAAGTCGCGCGGGGCCGTCGCACTCGTGTACGTCGTGGCCACCGTCGCCATGGCGTTCACGGCGTTCAGCTACGCCCAGATGGTGCGGGTCGCACCGCAGGCCGGTTCCGTCTTCACGTACGCGCGCAAGGGCCTCGGCGAAGGGCCGGGCTTCATCGCCGGGTGGATGGCGATGCTCGACTACCTGCTGATCCCGGCCGTCGCCTACCTCTTCGCGGGCATCGCGATGGAGGCGCTGGTCCCGGAGGTGGACCGGTGGGTGTGGACCGGGATCGCCGTGGTGGTCACCACCCTGCTGAACCTGTGGGGCGTGCGGGCGGCGGCCCGGGTCGGCTTCGCGGTGCTCGCGATGGAGATCGTGGTCCTGCTCGTCTTCGCCGGCTCGGCCGTGGTGATGCTCGTACGGGACGGGGCGCGGCGCGACTGGTGGTCGCCGCTCACCGGTGACGGCTCGTTCTCGCTCGCCGCGGTGGTGGGCGCGGTGTCGGTGGCCGTCCTGTCGTACCTGGGCTTCGACGCGATCGCCTCCTTCGCCGAGGAGGTCACGGGAGGTTCGCGGAAGGTGGCGCGGGCGGTGCTGTTCTGCCTGGCGCTCGCGGGCGTCCTGTTCGTGGCCCAGACCTGGCTCGTGGCGCTCCTGGAACCGGTCTCCTCGGCCGAGCTCGCCGCCGATCCGGCCAAGCAGGGCTCGGCCTTCTACGACGCCGTGGACGCCTCGGTCGGCGGCTGGCTGCACGACCTGGTGGCCGCCTCCAAGGCGATCGGCGCGGCCTTCGCGGCGCTCGCGGGGCAGGCGGCGGGCGGCAGGCTGCTGTTCGCCATGGGCCGCGACCGGCGCCTGCCGCACCTGCTCGCCCGCACCGACGGCGGTGTCCCGCGCGTGGCGCTGCTCGTGTCGGCGACGGTGACGATGATCGCGGCGCTGTGGGCGGCGCGCCGCGACGACGGCCTCGACCATCTGGTCTCGGTGGTCGACGTCGGCGCGCTGACCGCGTTCGTCCTGCTGCACGCGAGCGTGGTGGGCTGGTTCGCCGTGCGGCGGGCGGAGGGGCCGCCGCACTGGTTCCAGCACGTCGTGATGCCGGTGGCCGGCGCGGCCATCCTGATCGCGGTGATCGTCGAGGCCTCGGCCGCCGCGCAGCTGGTGGGCGTGGTGTGGCTGGGCGTGGGCCTCGTCGTCCTGGCGGTCCAGGGCGCGACCCGGACGTCCACGCGCGCGTGAAGCGGCCCGGCGCGCCCCGACCGCGCCGGACCGCCCGCGCGCCCCTGACGTTGTCGTACCGCGCGGTTACGCTCGGTCCATGGGTCTGACTACGTCCGCAGAAGCACCGCTTCCCGTCGGTGAGGTCTCCCGGATGATCGGGGGGTGGATCGACCGGCTCGGGGCGATCTGGGTCGAGGGGCAGATCACGCAGCTGTCGCGGCGCCCCGGCGCCGGGGTCGTCTTCCTGACGCTGCGGGATCCCTCGTACGACATCTCGATCGGCGTCACCTGCTACCGCCAGGTCTTCGACGCGGTCGCCGACGTCGTCTCGGAGGGCGCCAGGGTCGTCGTGCACGCCAAGCCCGAGTGGTACGCGCCGCGCGGGCAGCTGTCGCTGCGGGCGGTGGAGATCAAGCCGGTCGGGATCGGCGAGCTGCTCGCGCGCCTGGAGCAGCTGAAGCGGAGCCTGGCCTCGGAGGGTCTCTTCGCGCTCGACCGGAAGAAGCCGCTGCCGTTCCTGCCGCACCTCGTCGGCCTGGTCTGCGGCCGCGCCTCGGCGGCCGAGCGGGACGTCCTGGAGAACGCGCGCCGGCGCTGGCCCGCAGTCCGCTTCGAGGTGCGGAACGTCGCGGTGCAGGGCGTGAAGGCGGTCCCGCAGGTCGTCGAGGCGGTCAAGGAGCTGGACGCGCACGAGGACGTCGACGTGATCATCGTGGCCCGGGGCGGCGGCAGCGTCGAGGACCTGCTGCCGTTCTCGGACGAGCAGCTGGTCCGGGCGGTCGCCGAGTGCCGGACGCCGGTGGTGTCCGCGATCGGGCACGAGCCGGACTCGCCGTTGCTCGACCTGGTGGCCGATCTGCGCGCCTCGACGCCGACGGACGCGGCGAAGAAGGTCGTCCCGGACGTCGGCGAGGAGCTGGACCGGGTGCGGGGGCTGCGGGACCGGGCGCTGCGGACCGTGCGCGGCCTCCTGGAGCGCGAGGAGCGCGGTCTGGCGCACGCGCTGGCGCGGCCCGTCATGGAGCACCCGCAGCGCATGGTCGAGGTCCGCGAGGACGAGCTCGCGGCGCTCCTCGCGCGGAGCCGGCGGGTCCTCGGGCACCTCCTGGACCGGGCGGACTCGGAGCTCTCGCACACGCGGGCGCGTGTCCGGGCGCTGTCGCCCGCCGCGACGATGGAGCGGGGGTACGCGGTGCTCCAGCGGGCGGACGGGGCGGTGGTCCGCTCGCCCGCGGAGGTCACGGAGGGCGAGGAGCTGCGGGCCAGGGTCGCCGAGGGCGAGTTCACGGTGCGGCGCGTGGCCGATCCGGCCTGAGCGAAGAGAAACGGATACCAAGGATGGAGCGGCACATGGCAGCGGGAACGGACGCGGGTACGGACGTGGGTACGGACACCAGCGCGGAAGAGGCGGCCCTCGGCTACGAGCAGGCGCGGGACGAGCTGATCGAGGTCGTCCGGCGGCTCGAGGCGGGCGGGACGTCCCTGGAGGAGTCCCTCGCGCTCTGGGAGCGCGGCGAGGAGCTGGCGAAGGTGTGCCGGCGCCGCCTGGAGGGGGCGCGGGCCCGACTCGACGCCTCACTGGCGGCGGAGCGCGCGGCGGAGGCGGAGGACGAGGAGGAGTAGCCCCGCCCTCGGCGAGCGCGGCGCCCCGGCCCGGCCGCATCCCGGCACAGGCCACGACCACACCCCGGCCCTTCCCGTCAGGCCGCGCCCCGTCACGGCCGCATCCCGTCAGGCCGCACCCCGGCACAGGCTGCACCCCCTCACGGTCGTACCCCGGCCCTCGGCACGGGCGGCACCCGGCACCGGCCACGCCCGGCAGAGGCCGCACCCCGTCACGGCCGCATCCCGTCAGGCCGCATCCCGTCAGGCCGCACCCGGCGCAGGCTGCATCCCCTCACGGTCGTACCCCGGCCCTCGGCTCGGGCGGCACCCGGCACTGGCCACGCCCGGCAGAGGCCGTCAGGCGGCGCCCCCTGCACAGGCCCCCGGCAGAGGCCGCGCCCCGGCCCGGCCGCATCCCGGCACGGCCACATGCCGGCCCTCGGCACGGCCGCACCCCGGCAGAGGCCGTCAGGCGGCGCCCCCTCACGACCACACCCCGGCCCTCGGCACGGGCGGCGCCCGGCACAGGCCGCACCCTGGCAGAGGCCGTCAAACGGCCCCCGACACAGGCCCCGGCAGAGGTCGCGCCCCATCCAGGCCGCGCCCCCTACGCCCCCCGGCCCTCGGCGCGGGCAGCGCCCGGCACGGGCCGGGCCCCGGCAGCGGCCGTGCCCCAGCCCGGCGAGCGCCCCGACCCGCAGCGCGGGCGGCGCCCACGTCACGGGCCCGGGCCCCGGCTCAGCCGCACCCCCTCGCGGCTGCCCCGGCACAGCCGGCACCCCCCACTACGCCCGTCACCGACGAGCCTCGGCAGAGGCCGCGACCCCTCGTGGCCGCACCCACTCACGGCGGCGCCCCGTCACGGCCGCCCCCGGCAAGAGCCGCGCCCCTCCACGGCCGCCCCCGGCACAGGCCGCCCCCTCACCCCCCACACCCGCACATGTAGACTCCAAGTGAAGCGGATCACTATCCGGATGCGTTAGTTGAATTTTCACCAATTCTGGGCGTACTGTCGAGACATCGCTCGAACCTCGTACGAGCGAACCCCCTTTGCAGTCCGGAAGGTACGCAGCATGTCTCTCGCCCTTGACGCCGTCGCCCAGGACCTCCTCTTCCGTGAGGCCCGCACCGCCAACACGTTCACCGACGAGCCGGTGACCGACGAGCAGGTCCAGGCGATCTACGACCTGGTGAAGTACGGCCCGACCGCCTTCAACCAGACCCCGCTGCGCATCACCCTGGTCCGCTCCCCCGAGGCCCGCGAGCGCCTGGTGAAGCACATGGCCGAGGGCAACCAGGCCAAGACCGCCGCCGCCCCGCTGGTCGCGATCCTCTCCGCCGACAACGAGTTCCACGAGGACCTCCCGGCCCTGCTCCCCCACTTCCCGCAGGCCAAGGACATGTTCTTCGCCGAGCGCCCGGTCCGCGAGGGCTCCGCCCTCCTGAACGCCGCCCTCCAGGCCGCGTACTTCATCGTGGGCGTCCGCGCCGCCGGCCTCGCCGCCGGCCCGATGACCGGCCTGGACTTCGCCGGCGTCCAGAAGGAGTTCCTGGACGACGACCACACCCCGCTGATGGTCATCAACATCGGCAAGCCGGGCGAGGACGCCTGGTTCCCGCGCTCCCCGCGCCTCTCCTACGACGAGGTCGTCACCACCGTCTGAGCCTGACGGCACACAGAGCGGCACACGGAAGGGCCCCGCACTCCACGAGTGCGGGGCCCTTCCCGTGCGTATACGCACCTATACGGATCAGACCTTCTGCGACCGGAGCGAGCCGGCCATCTCGGCCAGCCGCTCGAAGGACGCCGTGCCGGTCACCACGGTCGTCGCGCCGTTCTCCGTGCGGACGAGCGCGTCGTACTTCGGGCCCTCCCAGCGCTGCCAGACCTGGCCGGCGACCGTCTGGGTCTTCCCGGTGTCCTTCGCCTTCTGGGTCACCTCGGGCACGAACTTCCCCGGCTCGGCCGTCGACTGGTTCACGGCCACGTACTGGGTGTCCGGGGAGAGGAAACCGAGCTGCCAGGCGTTGGACTTCTCGCGCTTGTACGAGACGACCGTCGCCTTCCAGCCCTCGCCCAGGCCCTCGGGGGCCAGCACCGGATAGGGCGCCGCCCGCTGGGCCGTGAGGAGCTCGACCCGGTAGTCCTTCGCCTTGACCGGGTCGGCGCTCTCGTCGTGCGGGATGAAGAGATACATCACGCCCGCGGCGATCATGATCACCCCGAGGGACTGGAACATCCCGCGTACCGTCTGCCTGCCTCGCATACCTGCCACGCCCACCATGGTCGCATCATGGTGTTGTGCTCATACGTGGGCCCCTCTGCTCATTTTGTCGACGTACCGATAGAGTCGCATCACCCTCTTTTTCCCGGCCGTCGCCGTACAGAAAGGTGCGCTCCGATGACCGAGCACCACCACCTTCCGCCCGAGCTTGTCGTTTCTCCCGAGGCCCCCGACCGCAACCTCGCCCTTGAGCTGGTCCGCGTCACCGAGGCCGCCGCCATGGCAGCCGGCCGCTGGGTCGGTCGCGGCGACAAGATCGGCGCGGACGGGGCGGCGGTCAACGCCATGCGGACCCTGATCTCCACCGTCTCGATGAACGGCGTCGTCGTCATCGGCGAGGGCGAGAAGGACGAAGCCCCGATGCTCTTCAACGGCGAGCGGGTCGGCGACGGCACCGGCGCCGAGGTCGACATCGCCGTCGACCCGATCGACGGCACCACCCTCAACGCCAAGGGCATGCCGAACGCGATCGCCGTCCTGGCCGCCGCCGACCGCGGCACCATGTTCGACCCGTCCGCGGTCTTCTACATGGACAAGCTGGTCACCGGCCCCGAGGCCGCCGACTTCGTCGACATCAACGCCCCCGTCTCGGTCAACATCCGCCGGGTCGCCAAGGCCAAGAACTCCTCGCCCGAGGACATCACGGTCGTCATCCTGGACCGCCCCCGCCACGAGGGCATCGTCAAGGAGATCCGCGAGACCGGCGCCCGGATCAAGTTCATCTCGGACGGCGACGTCGCCGGTTCGATCATGGCCGTCCGCGAGGGCACCGGCGTCGACATGCTCATGGGCATCGGCGGCACCCCCGAGGGCATCATCTCCGCGTGCGCCATCAAGTGCCTCGGCGGCGTGATCCAGGGCAAGCTGTGGCCGAAGGACGACGCCGAGCGCCAGAAGGCGCTGGACGCGGGCCACGACCTGGACCGGGTGCTCTCCACGAACGACCTGGTCAGCGGCGACAACGTGTTCTTCGTCGCGACCGGCATCACCGACGGCGAGCTGCTGCGCGGGGTGCGCTACCGCGCCGAGACGGCGACCACGCAGTCGCTGGTCATGCGCTCGAAGTCCGGCACGATCCGCCAGATCGACTCGACGCACCGCCTCTCGAAGCTGCGCGCGTACAGCGCGATCGACTTCGACCGCGCGAAGTAACGCTTCCGCGCGACGGTACGAAGAGGGGCGCCCCCATGTGCGGTGGGGGCGCCCCTTCTCGTACGGGCACGCGGGAAGGTCTCCGCGGTCCCGTCAGCCCGCCTGGGCGATCCGCTCGGTCGCGGCGGCCTTCCGCAGCTCCACCTCACGGCGCCGGCGCCGGGCGAGGACGACGCGGCGCTCCGCCGCGGTGAGCCCGCCCCACACCCCGTACGGCTCGGGCTGGAGCAGTGCGTGCTCCCGGCACTCGACCATCACCGGACAGCGCGCGCAGACCCGCTTGGCCGCCTCCTCGCGGGCGAGCCGCGCGGCGGTCGGCTCCTTGGAGGGCGCGAAGAAGAGCCCGGCTTCGTCCCGGCGGCACACCGCCTCCGCGTGCCATGGACCGGCCTCGTCCTCCCGGGCAGGGGCGCGCTGAGAGGGTACGGCGGCGACCTGGAGGGGCTGATGCGGCAGTTGCAGCACGGTCTACTCCTGACGACGGCTTCGCGAGCGAGCGGCGATGCACCAGCCCTACCCGCTGTGCGCGCGCCTATGCACTGCGTGCCCCGCCGTTCCGCACTGCGGATACCCGAGGGCGAATTCCGGTCACCTCCGGGCGGCTCCCGGCGTCAGTGCCCGAGGTTCTTCCGGAGCCTGCCCTGGAGGTTGGTGATCCACTTGCCGCGCTTGGGCTTGGCCTCGACGTTCCCGAAGACCGAGTAGCCGTTGACGACGACGACCGGGGCCTGCGGGTCGGCGCCCTCCAGGGTCACGACCTCGAAGTTCCCGAAGACGCCGGTGCCGCTGCCGCGCATGCTGATGTTCTCCGGGACCCGCACCTCCACGTTGCCGAAGATGGAGGTGGCGTTGATGGTGGTCAGCCGCTGGGCGAAGATCGCCTCGGTCAGGTCGATCTCGACGTTCCCGAAGAGGGCGAAGGCGTTCGTCCGGCGGCTCACCCGCCAGCGGCCCTTGCGGGTGGTGCTGGAGAAGATCGCGACGAGGTTGTCCGCGGGACCCTCGGTCTCGTCGGAGCCCCAGACCAGGGCCGGTTCGGTCTCGCGGACGGTCCGGGCGGCCGGCAGGTCGCGGACGATCGGCTCCAGCTCCCCGACGGTCTTGGCCCGGTAGACCGCGTCGATGCGGTCCGAGTGCTCCTCGGGGTCGAGCCGTCCCTCGGCGAGCGCGTCCCTGAGAATGTCCGCGATCCGGTCCCGGTCCGCGTCCGAGGCCCGCAGCGAGCCCTGAGGATCGACGAAGGAGGGGGAGGTGGCGGCGGGGGCGGCCGGCCGCTGCGGCTGCGGCTGCTTCTCGGGTTCGGGCTGCTTTTCGAGGTCCACGGAGCCAGCGTAGCGAAACGCGATAGATCGCAACCAGGGGGAACACCCCGGTGCCATCCCCTAGGGGACGGCACCGGGACAGGGGCGCGCCTCCGCGACCCGAACACGCCATTCCGGTGCGGTCGCACCCCCTACTGAGCCTTACCTCACAGGATCGGCGCCGCCCCCGCGTCTTACGCTGGAGGGCGCGCCGCCAACGGAGGCGGCGCAGCTGTCTGCCGAGTGAGGAATGGCCGCCGTCATGCCTGAGTTTGCGTACTCCGATCTGCTCCCCCTGGGAGAGGACACCACGCCCTACCGCCTGGTGACCTCCGAAGGTGTCTCCACCTTCGAGGCCGACGGGCGTACGTTCCTCAAGGTGGAGCCGGAGGCGCTGCGCAAGCTGGCCGCCGAGGCGATCCACGACATCCAGCACTTCCTGCGCCCGGCCCACCTGGCCCAGCTGCGCCGGATCATCGACGACCCCGAGGCGTCCAGCAACGACAAGTTCGTCGCGCTGGACCTCCTCAAGAACGCGAACATCGCCGCCGCCGGCGTGCTGCCGATGTGCCAGGACACCGGCACGGCGATCGTCATGGGCAAGCGCGGCCAGAACGTGCTGACCCCGGGCCGTGACGAGGAGGCCCTGTCCAAGGGCATCTACGACGCGTACACCAAGCTGAACCTGCGCTACTCGCAGATGGCCCCGGTGACCATGTGGGAGGAGAAGAACACCGGCTCGAACCTGCCCGCGCAGATCGAGCTGTACGCGACCGACGGCGGCGCGTACAAGTTCCTCTTCATGGCCAAGGGCGGCGGCTCGGCCAACAAGTCCTTCCTCTACCAGGAGACCAAGGCGGTCCTGAACGAGGCCTCCATGATGAAGTTCCTGGAGGAGAAGATCCGTTCGCTCGGCACGGCGGCCTGCCCGCCGTACCACCTGGCGATCGTCGTCGGCGGCACGAGCGCCGAGTTCGCGCTGAAGACCGCGAAGTACGCCTCCGCGCACTACCTGGACGAGCTGCCCACCGAGGGCTCGGCCGAGACCGGCCACGGCTTCCGCGACAAGGAGCTGGAGGAGAAGGTCTTCGAGCTGACGCAGAAGATCGGCATCGGCGCGCAGTTCGGCGGCAAGTACTTCTGCCACGACGTCCGCGTCGTCCGTCTCCCCCGCCACGGCGCCTCGCTGCCCGTCGCGATCGCCGTGTCCTGCTCGGCCGACCGCCAGGCCGTCGCGAAGATCACCGCCGAGGGCGTCTTCCTGGAGCAGCTGGAGACCGACCCGGCGCGCTTCCTGCCGGAGACGACGGACGAGCACCTCTCCGAGGAGAGCGACGTCGTCACGATCGACCTGAACCAGCCGATGGACGAGATCCTCGCCGAGCTGACGAAGTACCCGGTGAAGACCCGTCTGTCCCTCAACGGCCCGCTGGTCGTGGCGCGCGACATCGCGCACGCCAAGATCAAGGAGCGTCTGGACGCGGGCGAGGAGATGCCGCAGTACCTGAAGGACCACCCGGTCTACTACGCGGGCCCCGCGAAGACCCCCGAGGGTTACGCCTCCGGCTCCTTCGGCCCGACGACGGCCGGCCGCATGGACTCGTACGTGGAGCAGTTCCAGGCGGCGGGCGGCTCGAAGGTCATGCTGGCCAAGGGCAACCGGAGCAAGCAGGTCACGGACGCGTGCGGTGCGCACGGCGGCTTCTACCTCGGCTCGATCGGCGGCCCGGCGGCGCGTCTCGCGCAGGACTGCATCAAGAAGGTCGAGGTCGTCGAGTACGAGGAGCTCGGCATGGAGGCGGTCTGGAAGATCGAGGTCGAGGACTTCCCGGCCTTCATCGTCGTCGACGACAAGGGCAACGACTTCTTCCAGAACCCGGCCCCGGAGCCGACGTTCACGCACATCCCGGTGCGGGGTCCCGGCCTCGGCTGATCCCCCAGGGCCCCAGGCCCCCAGGGCTCTCACGGCGCCCCTCGGCCCCTCCGGGCCGGGGGGCGCCGTCGTCCCGGGTCGTCGATCGTCGTTCCGTGTCGTCGATGTCGCGTGTGTCGTCGATGTCGTCCCGCGTCGTCGATCTTCGCTCAGAAAGTCGCTACCGACCGGTAGCCCTCCCGTTGCCTACTGGTCAGTATGGGTCGCGAGCATGTCAACCACTGAGCCGGTTCGACCCCTCGGGAGCCCCCCATGCCCTCCGCCAAGACCACCGCCGCGGCCCTCGGCCTGACCGCCGTCCTCGTCGTCGGCGCCGCGCCCGCCGCCTCCGCCGCCGACCCCGACACCCACGTCACCTCGGCCGCGGCCCTGGCGGACGTCGACTACACGACCTGGCGCCACGACGTCGCGGCCGTCGTCTCCGAGGCCCGCCCGTACATCGAGGCGCGCTCCGAGAACGCCGGCCGCGAGAAGCAGGCCATCGTCCTCGACATCGACAACAGCTCCCTGGAGACGGACTTCCACCCGTTCTGGGAGCTGCCGACCCCGGCCATCGCGGACGTGCGCGCGCTGGTCGGCGACGCCCACGCGCGCGGGGTGGCCGTCTTCTTCGTCACCGCCCGCCCGGGCATCATCCACTCCCTGACGGACTGGAACCTGAAGAAGGCCGGCTACCCCGTCGACGGGCTGTACGTGCGCTCGCTCCCCGACCTGTTCGCCGAGGTCAGCGCGTACAAGACCGAGAAGCGCGCCGAGATCGAGGCCAAGGGCTACACGATCATCGCGAACATCGGCAACAACACGACCGACCTCGTCGGCGGACACGCCGAGCGCACCTTCAAGCTCCCGGACTACGGCGGCAAGCTGTCGTAACGGGCTCAGCGCGAGGTGACGTGGAACTCCAGCCGCGAGTAATCCCCGTCGGGGGTCGTACTCACGTATCCACGCGCCTGCGTGAAGTCACCGGTGCCTCCGGTGATGGCGACGTCGTAGGCGGCCGGCGCCTCGTTCGAGATGTCGAAGGTGACGAGGGCCTGGGCGGTGAGCTGTCCGCCCGGTCCGCCGTTCAGGACGAAGGTGCCCACGCAGTTCACGTCGGCCTGGTCACCGGAGACACGCACCACGGCGCAGGTCACGCCGTCGCGGCCGACCTTGGTGCCGCCCTTGGTCTTGTACAGGTCGTCGGCGAGCGTGAAGACGTCCCCGGCCTTGGGCGGCGGCCCGCTCTCGCTCGCCCCGGCGGCCGGGACCTCCTTGGCGTAGAGCGTGAACTCGAAACCGTCTCCGTTGTCGGCGAAGGCGGAGACGGGGGCGGCGGCGAAGGAGACGGCCGCGACGGCCGCCACCGTGCAGACGCCGAGCACGCCGGTCCTCCTGAAGCTGCGGATCATGTCCTGCCTCCCGTGGGATGGGGTCCCCCTCGGCACGCTTCACATTCTCCGGCGGTCAGGCCGGATTCGCCCGTCCGGCGTATTTCCCGGCGGGCGCGTCGGGGATCATGGCGCCATGCCCGAGAGAGCCCGCCCGATACGTACGTCCGCCGTCCCCGCCGCCCTGGTGGCGGCCGGGCTGCTGCTGACCGCCTGTGGAACGACGCCGATGCCGGACGCCCCGGCGGCCGGCTCGCCGAAGCCCCCGACGACGCCCCGGGCCGCGGTGACCCTCGGCGGTCCGGGTTCGGCCTGCGCCCTGCCCGTCTCGTTCGCGCTCGCGGAGGACTGGAAGCCGGAGGCCATCAAGAACCCCGAGGACCCGGAGTTCGCGGCGCTCACCCGGCAGGGCCCGGCCACGGTCCGCTGCGAGGTCGACGCCAAGCCCTCCGGGAACATCGGCTACCTGCGGGTGTGGACGGCCCCGAAGAGCCCGGCACGGACGGCTCTCGAAGGCTTCGTGAAGGCGGAGAAGGGCAGTTCGGCGGCCTCGTACCGGGAGACGAAGGCGGGCGCGCTGCCCGCGACCGAGGTGACCTACACGGTCTCCGACAAGCTGACGGAGGAGTCCAAGGAGGAGCGGGCCTTCGCCGTCTCCACCCCGAAGGGGACGGTCATCGTCCATCTCGGCGGGCTCGACACCGACGAACACCGGGCGATGCTCCCGGCCTACGAGCTGGCGAAGAGCACGACGAAGGCGCTCTGAGCGCGCCGCGCGCTCCCCGGGCGTGACCGTGGCCCCCCGTCCCGCACCGGACGAGGGGCCACGGCGACTCGGAGGCTCCTAGGCGAACTTCTGGTTCGCGGAGCCGTCGCAGTTCTGGAGCCGGATCGGCTCCTTCGCCGCGCCCTGGGCGAGGCAGAGTCCGGTCGCGGCGGCGGGCCGGATCGTGGCACCGTCCCGGACGAACTTCTGGTTGGCGGCGCCGCTGCAGTTCCAGACGATGAGGGCCTTGCCGGCCTGGTAGGCGGCTCCCGGCACGTCCAGGCAGCGGTCCTGGGTGAGCTGGGTGTGGACGGTCTTCCGGGCGGAGTCGTACCACCAGCCCTGGTTGCGGCCGCCGTGGCAGTCCCAGCCGAGGACGGCGGTGCCGTTGGCCGACTCGGAGGCGTTGACGTCGAGGCAGTTGCCGGTCGCCTGGTTCCTCAGCGGCTGGTACGCGTCGTCCCAGGCGAGCGGGAAGAGCGTCGGGGTGCCGGAGGAGTTGACGTCGGCGCAGCTCGCCTCGCGCAGGCCCGAGTTGTAGATCTGGGTCAGACAGGACGCGAAGGCTCCGTGGCCGCTCTTGTTGGGGTGGAACGACTGGCGTACGGAGTTCTCGTCGAGGCCGCCGGGCTTGGAGAGGTCGATGTAGAGGCCCCGGGCCCAGGTGTCCTCCATGCAGACCTCGTGGCCGTGGAAGAGGCGCGAGTTGTCGAGGTAGGTGGCCCCGGTGTCGGCCGCGATCCTGCGCATGCCGCGCTCGAAGGCGGGGACGGCGGAGTTGCGGCCCCACTTGGTGTCGGAGTCGTACCCCATGCCGCCGCAGACGAGCTTGCCGGGGAAGCCGGGGTTGTCGTAGAAGTCGGGGCCGATCGGGCTGGGGTAGCCCATGACGACGAGCTTGTAGTCGCCGTCGGCGTATCCGGCGTCGCGCATGACGGTCCTCAGGTCGCGGACGGTCTGCTCGACCTTGGGGACGAGTCCGTCCACGCGGGCCTGCCAGCCGGGGGCGTACTTGGGCTCGCAGGTGCCCTGGCTGAGCACGTACCGCTGGACGCAGTCGGTCATGACGGGCCCGAACTGCAGGTCGTCGTTGGCGCCGGCGACGAGCAGGACCATCTTGATCCGGGTGTTGCGGGCCTTGATGGCGAGGTTGTCGCTCTGGACGAGCTCGTCGGCGTACTGCTTGGAGCCGCCGATCCGGATGTTCCCGGTGTAGGCGCCGGAGCAGGACACGTTGAAGGTGAGGTCCGCGGGGATCCCGGTGCGGTGGATGGCGGCGTCCGGGGAGCGGTGGCACCAGTTGGTGGGCCCGTTGGTGGGCGACTCGTACGTGCCGGTGCCCTCGCCGGAGATCTCGCTGTCGCCGAGCGAGATGAGGCCGGTCCTGCGCTCGGCGAGCGGGCGCTCCTCGGGGCTGCCGTAGATCTTGGTGGCCTCGGCCGCCCGGATCGCCTCCAGCTCGGGAGAGAGCGGTACGGAGGTGATTCCGGCCGCGGTGCTCGTGTCGACCGCGCCGGCGGGGGCGGCTGCGGTCATGCTGCCGAGGGCCGCCGCGGCGGCGGCGACGGCCGCGACGGGCCAGCGGAGTCTGTACCTGGTGCGCTTCACTGCGCCTCCTGGAAGTGGGGTTACCCACGGTTTTTACTGGCCGGTACGCGCCTTGGGAATACATCGAACAAGACAAGTGCTCAGCTTTTTACGGAGGTTGAACAACATGAACGAGGCAGACGGTTACCGGATCGAGCACGACTCCATGGGCGAGGTGCGGGTCCCCGCGCACGCCAAGTGGCGGGCCCAGACCCAGCGGGCGGTGGAGAACTTCCCGGTCTCGGGACAGCGCCTGGAGCGCGCCCACATCGAGGCCCTGGCCCGGATCAAGGCCGCCGCGGCCAAGGTCAACGCCGAGCTCGGCGTGATGGAGAAGGACCGCGCGGAGGCGATCGCCTCGGCCGCGGAGGAGGTCGCCGAGGGCCGCTGGGACGAGCACTTCCCCGTGGACGTCTTCCAGACCGGCTCGGGCACCTCGTCCAACATGAACACCAACGAGGTGATCGCCACCCTCGCCACCGAGCGGCTCCCCGAGGGCCGCGAGGTCCACCCCAACGACCACGTCAACGCCTCGCAGTCCTCGAACGACGTCTTCCCGTCCTCCATCCACATCGCGGCCACCGCCGCCGTCACCCGCGACCTGATCCCCGCCCTGGACCACCTCGCCGCCTCCCTGGAGCGAAAATCGGCCGAATTCGCGTCGGTGGTCAAGTCCGGCCGTACGCATCTGATGGACGCCACCCCGGTCACCCTGGGCCAGGAGTTCGGCGGCTACGCGGCCCAGGTCGGATACGGCGTCGAGCGCTTGCGCGCCGCACTCCCCCGGCTCGCCGAACTCCCCCTCGGCGGTACGGCGGTGGGCACCGGCATCAACACCCCGGCCGGCTTCTCCGCGGCCGTCATCGCCGAGGTCGCCCGCGCGACCGGGCTGCCGCTGACGGAGGCCCGCGACCACTTCGAGGCCCAGGGCGCCCGCGACGCCCTGGTGGAGACGTCCGGGCAGCTGAGGACCATCGCCGTCTCCCTCACGAAGATCGCCAACGACCTGCGCTGGATGGCCAGCGGCCCGCGCACCGGCCTCGCCGAGATCAACCTGCCCGATCTCCAGCCGGGCTCCTCGATCATGCCGGGCAAGGTGAACCCGGTGATCCCCGAGGCGGTCCTGATGGTCGCCGCCCAGGTGACCGGAAACGACACCACCGTCGCGGTGGCGGGCGCGGCCGGGAACTTCGAGCTCAACGTGATGCTCCCGGTGATGGCCAAGAACCTGCTGGAATCCGTACGGCTTCTGGCCAACGCCTCCCGGCTCCTCGCCGACCGCACGGTCGACGGGATCACGGCGAACGTGGAGCGCGCCCGCGAGTACGCCGAGTCCTCCCCGTCCGTGGTCACCCCGCTGAACAAGTACATCGGCTACGAGGAGGCCGCGAAGGTCGCGAAGAGGTCCCTCGCCGAGCGGAGGACCATCCGCGAGGTCGTCCTCGACTCCGGCTACGTGGAGCGCGGCGACCTCACCGTCGAGCAGCTCGACGAGGCGCTGGACGTGCTGCGCATGACGCGCCCCTAGGCGCGCGACCGGCCGGTGGTGACCGGCCGGTAGCCGGATCGTCCATGTCCGGTAGCCGACTCCTCCGTGATCTGTGCCGCAGCGGTCGTGGGAGCGCGCCCCTAAGATCTGCGCATGACAGGATCGGGCGGCTCTCAGCACTGGGCGCCGGGGGATCACATCCTCTGGCGCTACCGCGGCAACGGCACCGGAGCGGTGCACATCTGCCGGCCGGTGACGGTCGTCCAGGACACGCCCGAGCTGCTCGCGGTCTGGATGGCGCCCGGCACCGAGTGCGTCCGCCCCGTGCTCGCCGACGGCACGTCCGTCCACGAGGAGCCGCTCGCCACGCGCTACACCGCCCCGCGCACCACCGAGCGGACCCGCTGGGCCGGCAGCGGGGTGCTCAAGCTGGCGCGGCCCGGCGAGCCGTGGTCGGTGTGGCTGTTCTGGGAGCGCGGCTGGCGCTTCCGCAGCTGGTACGTGAACCTGGAGGAGCCGCGGGTCCGGTGGTCGGGCGGCTTCGACTCCGAGGACCACTTCCTCGACATCTCCGTCTACCCCGACCGCAGCTGGCTGTGGCGGGACGAGGACGAGTTCGCGCAGGCCCAGCGGTCCGGCCTGATGAGCCCGGAGCAGGCGGCCCGGGTGCGGGCGGCCGGGGAGCGGGCGGTGGAGCGGATCAAGACGTGGGGGACGCCGTTCGCGGACGGCTGGGAGGACTGGCGGCCCGATCCGGGCTGGCGGGTTCCGCACCTGCCGGCGGACTGGGATCGCACTCCGGCGCACACGGCGCCGTGAGACCCTTGATGCGCCCCCGGGGTTCAAACGTAGGATCGTCCTCCGCACGGCAGAGACGGACCGAACACCACGTCAGACCGACCGAACAGCACGTCAACGACTCAGCACAGCGCAGGACCTGACCAGAAGTCATCCACGAGGGGGAGAGCAGTGCCGGACGTGCGCCCGGGTGTTCCGACCCCTGCCGTTGCCGCAGCTCGCGGAACGTCCACATCCGCTGCATACGAGGGGTTTACCCCCGCCGAAGGCGCGGCATCGGCGAGAAGAGCGAGTGCATCGCACCACCGGCCCGGACGGACGGAACCCCACGCGTGACGGAGCATCCCACCTCCCACGAAGGCCGGCAGCCCCTGGCTGCCCGGTCGCAGGAACGTGCGCGCCCTCGCCAGGAGGCGGCGGCCGGCCTGCCCTCCGACGTGCCCGCCCAGGCGGGCGGCCCGGCGACCCCCGCGACCCCGGGCGCGGAGGCACCCGCACAGCCCACCGCACCGGACACCCCGGGCGGCACGGGTCACCCGGGCGCCCCCGGCCATCCGACCGACGCCGGCGGTACGGGCCACCCCGGCGGCCCCGGTGCCGTCGCCGTCGCCGTCTCCCCGCAGCCTCAGGGCGGGGCGCGCGGTGGGGACACCGCCGCGCGGCGGGAGGGCGACCGGCTGCGGTTCGTCGGTGCCGCGACCCGGCGCATCGCGCGCGGCATCGACCTGGACGAGATCGTCCTCGGCCTGTGCCGGGCCACCGTGCCGACCTTCTCCGACGAGATCCTGGTCTACCTCCGCGACCCGCTCCCGGTGGGCGACGAGCGGCCGGTGGCGCCGTTCGTGCTGCGCCTGCGCCGCACCGACCGGCTGCGGTTAAGCGATCTGGAGGGCGAGGAGCTCGTCCTCGTACCCGATCCGGATCCGACCCCCGCGGCCGAACTCTGCGAGGTGCGGAACGGCGGGACGCTCGCCGAGGTGCTGCGCGGGGTGCGGCCGGTCTTCGGCGACTCCGCGGCCGCCAAGTCGGCCCTCACCGAACTGCTCGGCCCCGAGCATCCGTTGCCCGGCGGGCTGCGGGCGGTCCTGGCACCGCTGCGCGGCCGCCGCCGGGTGATCGGCGCGGCCGTGTTCCTGCGCCGCCCCGAGCGGGCCGGCTTCGAGCCGAACGACCTGCTCGTCGCGGCGCAGCTGGCCACGCACACCGCGCTCGGCATCGACAAGGCCGTGCTGTACGGCCGCGAGGCGTACATCGCGGACGAGCTCCAGCGGACGATGCTGCCGGACTCGCTGCCGCAGCCGACCGGCGTCAAGCTGGCCTCGCGCTATCTGCCGGCGGCCGAGACGGCCCGGGTCGGCGGCGACTGGTACGACGCGATCCCGCTGCCCGGCAGCAGGGTCGCCCTGGTCGTCGGCGACGTCATGGGCCACTCCATGACCTCGGCGGCGATCATGGGCCAGCTGCGCACCACCGCGCAGACCCTGGCCGGTCTCGACCTGCCGCCGCAGGAGGTCCTGCACCATCTGGACGAGCAGGCGCAGCGGCTCGGCGAGAACCGGATGGCGACCTGCATGTACGCGGTGTACGACCCGGTCTCGCACCGGATCACCGTCGCCAACGCGGGCCATCCGCCGCCGATACTGCTCCACCTGGGCGGCCGCGCCGAGGTGCTGCGGGTGCCGCCCGGTGCCCCGATCGGGGTCGGCGGGGTGGACTTCGAGGCGGTCGAGCTGGACGCCCCGGCGGGCGCCACGCTGCTGCTCTACACGGACGGTCTCGTCGAGTCCCGGCTGCGGGACGTGTGGACGGGGATCGAGCAGCTGCGGGAGCGCCTCGCGGCGACCGCGCAGCTGACCGGCCCCGACCACTCGCCGCCGCTCGAGGCGCTCTGCGACGACGTCCTGGACATGCTGGGTCCGGGCGACCGGGACGACGACATCGCGCTGCTCGCGGCCCGGTTCGACGGGATCGCGCCGAGCGACGTCGCGTACTGGTTCCTGGAGCCGGAGGACGCGGCTCCGGGGCGGGCCCGGCGGCTCGCCCGGCGGGCGCTCGCCCGCTGGGACCTGGAGGAGCTGACGGACTCGGTCGAGCTGCTGATCAGCGAGGTGGTGACGAACGCCGTGCGGTACGCGGAGCGTCCGGTGACCCTGCGGCTGCTGCGGACGGACGTGCTGCGCTGCGAGGTCGGCGACGACTCGCCGCAGCTGCCCCGGCAGCGGCGGGCGCGCGACACGGACGAGGGCGGGCGCGGGCTCTTCCTGGTGAACCGGCTGGCCCGGCGGTGGGGGGCGACCCGGCTCTCGGGCGGCAAGGTGGTCTGGTTCGAGCTGGCGACCCGTACCTGAGCCCCTGACGCTTCCCGTACGCCGTCTCTCACGACCGAAGGCCGGACCCCTTGCGAGGGGTCCGGCCTTCGGTCGTGTCGTCGGTCGTCAGCGGGGCGGGCGCACGGTGGTGTTCGTGACGGGGTCGCCGCCGTCCGGCGGCTGGATCGTCGTCGGCGGGGCCGTCGGCTCCTGGGTCGCCGTGGGCTCCTGGGTGGGCTCCGGCGGCGTGGTGACGGGGTCGCCCGTCGGCTGCGGCGGCGTGGTGGCCGTCGCGGTCGGCGGGGCCGTCGGGCCGGTGGTGGCCGTGGTCGGCTCCCCGGTCGGCTCGTCGGTCTGCGGGGCCTCGCTGGTGCTGGTGGGGTCCGGCAGGGTGCCGTCGGGGGCGGCGCCGTCGGTCTCCAGGTCGAAGGTGGCGTCCGAGCCGCCGTTCAGCGCGCGCTCGGTGTAGTCGCCCCAGATCAGGGCGGGCGTGCGGCCACCGTTGGCGCGGCCCTCGTTGATGGTGTTGGTGAGGGTGACCTGGTTGCCCTGGGCGTCCTCGCCGAAGAGGCCGACGGCGGTGACGAGTTCGGGGGTGTAGCCCACGAACCAGGCGGAGCGGTTGTTCTCCGAGGTGCCGGTCTTGCCGGCGGCCTCGTAGTTTCCGGCGGCGCGGGTGCCGGAGCCGCTCTGCACGACGCCCGTCATGGCCTGGGTGGCGGTGTCGGCGGCCTCGCGGCTGATGACCTGGTCGCCGATCGCCGGGGCGCCCTTGACCGTGCGGTCCTTGTGCTCGGCGGTCTTCACCAGGGTCGGGGTGACCTTCTTGCCGTGGTTGTCGAGCGTGGCGTAGGCGCCGGCCATGTCCATGGTCGAGGCGCCCATGGTGCCCAGGGAGATGGCGGGGGTCTCGGGGAAGCCCGCGCCGTCCTTCATGCCGAGGGCGAGGGCGGTCTTCTTGGCCTTGGCCGGGGTGACGTCGACGATCATCTGGGCGTAGACCGAGTTGATCGAGCTGTTGGTGGCCCTCTGGACGGTGACGGGTCCGTAGCTGCGGTCGTCCTCGTTCTCCGGCGCGAAGGCGATGGGGCTGCCGACGACCGGCCGCTGGCTGTCGCCGTCGTAGATCGTGCCGAGGCCGATCTTCCGGCCGTCCTGGGTGACCGCCTGGTTGTCGACGGCGGAGGCGAGGACGATCGGCTTGAAGGTGGAGGCGGGCTGGTAGTCGCGGCGGGTCGCGTTGGACATCCAGTGCTCGGTGGCGCCGACGCCGCCGTACATCGCGACGACCGCTCCGGTCTTCGGGTCGACGGAGGTGGCGCCGGCCTGGACGGTGGCCTGCTTCTTGTCGCCCTTGCGGTCGAGCTTGGACTCCAGCTGCTTGTCGACCGCCTTGACGAGGTCCTTCTGCTTCTTCTCGTCGATGTTGAGGGTGATCGTCCAGCCGCCGGCCTTGATGTCCTCCTCGCTGACGCCCTGGCGGATCAGCTCCTGGTTGGCGGCCTCGACGATGTAGCCGGTCTGGCCCTCCATGCCGGGGGCGGGCTTGGGCTTCTGCGGGACGGGGAACTTCATGCCGGCCCGCTCGGAGGGGCTCAGCCAGCCCTCGCCGACCATGTTGTCGAGGACGTAGTTCCAGCGCTCCTCGACGAGCTTGCGGCCGGTGGGGCTCGCGGACGTCCAGTCGTACTGGTTGGGCGCCTGGAGAAGCGAGGCGAGGTAGGCGCCCTGGGCGGTGGTGAGCTTGGTGGCGTCGACGCCGTAGTACGAGCGGGCGGCGGCTTGGATGCCGTAGGCGGAGCGGCCGTAGTAGCTCGTGTTCATGTACCCGGCGAGGATGTCGCTCTTGCTCATCTTCTGGTCGACCTTGATGGCGATGACCATTTCCTTGAGCTTGCGGGTCGCCGTCTGGTCCTGGCTCAGGAAGTAGTTCTTGACGTACTGCTGGGTGATGGTCGAACCGCCCTGCTTGCCCTTGCCGGTGACGGTGTTCCAGGCGGCGCGGGTGGTGCCCTTGATGTCGACGCCGTTGTCCTTGTAGAAGGTCTTGTTCTCGGCGGCGACGAACGCCTTCTGGACCTGCAGGGGGATCTTGTCGAGGCCGACGATCTCACGGTTGATCTTGCCGGTGCGCGCGAGGATCTTGCCGTTGGAGTACTTGTAGATGTTGCTCTGCATCGTCGCCTCGGCGTTGGCCGACGGCACCGGGACCAGCAGGTAGACGACGTAGAGGGCGCCCATTCCGAGCAGGCAGAACACGAAGAAGGTGCCCAGGAGCTTCTTCCAGGTGAAGAGGCGGCGTATGCCGCGCTTCTTCGCCTTGCCCTTGTCCGGTCGGCCCATGTGTCCAGTCGCTCCGCTCGTCGTGTGTCCGGCGCCTCGGTGCTGTGCCCGTGCGCGCCGGGTCAGCTCGGCTAGCTAACACCGACGAGGCGGACAAAGGACAACCGATCACGTCTTTTCCGGACGTGAGAATCAGCACCCACGCCCAGAGGAACCGACGCTCGGGCGGGGCGGATGGTTGCGTGAAGGCTTGATTCCGGTTAGTGACGGTTCATGGTCAACGCCCGCCCGGCGGCACGCCCGAGCGGTCGACGCTCGGCTATACATCGTGCGTATACACCCCGTGTAGAGTGGTCCCCATGTCCATCGGTCACACCCTCCTCGGGCTCCTGGAGTCCGGCCCGCGCCACGGCTACGACCTCAAGCGCGCCTTCGACGAGAAGTTCGGCCAGGACCGGCCGCTCCACTACGGCCAGGTCTACTCGACGATGTCCCGGCTCCTGAAGAACGGCCTGGTCGTCGTCGACGGCATCGAGGCCGGCGGCGGCCCGGAGCGGAAGCGGTACGCGATCACCGAGGCCGGCATCACCGATGTCGCCCAGTGGCTCGCCACCCCCGAGAAGCCGGAGCCGTACCTCCAGTCCACCCTCTACACCAAGGTCGTCCTGGCCCTGCTCACCGGCCGCGGGGCCGCCGAGCTCCTCGACACCCAGCGCGCCGAGCACCTCCGCCTGATGCGCGAGCTCACCCGGCGCAAGCGCGACGGCGACCTCGCCGACCAGCTCATCTGCGACCACGCCCTCTTCCACCTGGAAGCGGACCTGCGCTGGCTCGAACTGACCGCCGCCCGCCTCGACGCGCTCGCCGAGGAGATCCGCCGATGAGTCCCACGCCGCTCCTGCAGGCCACCGGCCTGGACAAGGCCTACGGCCCGACCCCGGCGCTCGCGGGCGCCGACTTCGCCCTCCGGGCCGGCGAGGTCGTCGCCGTCATGGGCCCCTCCGGCTCCGGCAAGTCGACGCTCCTGCACTGCCTCGCCGGCATCGTGCGCCCCGACGCCGGCACCATCACCTACGACGGACGCGAGCTCACCGCGCTCTCCGACGGCGCGCGCAGCTCCCTGCGCCGCACCGACTTCGGCTTCGTCTTCCAGTTCGGCCAGCTCGTCCCCGAGCTGACCTGCGTCGAGAACGTCGCCCTCCCGCTCCGCCTGAACGGCGAGAAGCGGAAGACGGCCGAGGCCAGGGCCGCCGAGTGGCTCGCCCGCCTGGAGGTCGACACCGTCGCCGGCAAGCGCCCCGGCGAGATATCCGGCGGCCAGGGCCAGCGCGTCGCCGTCGCCCGCGCCCTCGTCACCGCCCCGCGCGTGATCTTCGCCGACGAGCCGACCGGCGCGCTCGACTCCCTCAACGGCGAGCGGGTCATGCACCTCCTCACCGACGCCTCCCGGGACACCGGCGCCGCCGTCGTCCTCGTCACCCACGAGGCCCGGGTCGCCGCGTACTCCGACCGCGAGGTCGTCGTACGGGACGGTTCGGTACGGGACTCGGAGTGGGCGGCATGAGCCTCGGCACCTGGGCCCGCGACCTGACGCTCGGCGCCCGGTTCGCGGTCACCGGCGGCCGCTCCGGCCTGCTCCGCACCGTGCTGACCGCGACCGGCGTCGGCTTCGGCGTGGCCCTGCTGCTGCTCGCCGCCTCCTTCCCGAACATGCTCTTCCAGCGGGAGGTCCGGGAGTCCGTCCGGGCCGTCGACGGCAGCGAGCAGGTCACCTCGCCCCGCCCCGACTCCTTCCTCCACCTGAGCCGGACCACCGTCTACCGGGACGACGTCATCAGCGGACTGCTGCTGCGCCCCGAGGGCGACGCACCCCCGCTCCCGCCCGGCGCCCCGGCCTTCCCCAGGACCGGCGAGATGCTGGTCTCCCCCGCGCTCGGCGAGCTGCTCGACTCCCCCGAGGGCGCCCTCCTCAAGGAGCGGCTCCCCTACAAGGTCGCCGGAACGATCGGCCCGGCCGGACTCATCGGCCCCGCCGAGCTCCGGTACGTCGCCCACGTCGACTTCCTCGACGCCGAGAACCTCGACGGGCGCGGCACGCGCTACGGCTGGTCGGTGCCCGAGGAACCGATGAACGCGTTCCTTATCCTCCTCGTCGTCGTCGCCTGCGTCGTCCTGCTCCTCCCGGTGCTCGTCTTCGTCGCGACCGCCGTCCGCTTCGGCGGCGAGCAGCGCGACCGGCGGCTCGCGGCGCTGCGGCTGATCGGCGCGGACACCACCATGACCCGCCGGATCGCGGCGGGCGAATCCCTCGCGAGCGCGCTGCTCGGCCTCCTCGTCGGCCTCGGACTCTTCGCGGTGGCCCGGCAGTTCGCGGGGATCTTCACCATCTGGGACGTCAACGCCTACCCCGGCGACGTCGTGCCGATGACCGCGCTCGCCGTGCTCGTCCTCGCCGTCGTCCCGGTCGCCTCGGTCGTCGTCACCCTCTTCGCCCTGCGCGGGGTGGCCATCGAACCGCTCGGCGTCGTCCGCACCTCCACCCCGCGCCGCCGCCGGCTGTGGTGGCGGCTGCTGCTCCTCGCGGCCGGCGTGGCCTTGCTCGTCCCGCTCATCGGCGACATCCGCGCGAACCAGACGAGCATCGACAGCGTGAGCGTCGTGCTCGGCACCACGCTCGCCCTGATCGGCCTCACCACCCTGCTGCCCTGGCTCGTGGAGGCCGGCGTGAAGCGGCTGCACGCCGGTCCGGTGGCCTGGCAGCTCGCCGTCCGCAGGCTCCAGTTGAGCAGCGGCACGGCGGCCCGCGCGGTCAGCGGCATCGTCGTCGCGGCGACCGGGGCGATCGCGCTCCAGATGCTCTTCCAGGCGATGGAGAGCGACTTCACGCAGCCCACCGGCGAGGACACCTCACGCGCCCAGATCGCGATCGGCGTCGACGCCGAGAACGCCGACGAGGCCCGCGGGATGATCGACCGGCTCCGGCGGACCGAGGGCGTCGCCGGCGTGATCGGCATCATCGAGTCGACCGTGTGGCGGCCCGGCCCCCTGAAGGGCGGCGAGGAGTTCTCCCCGAGGGCCTCGATCCGGGTCGGCGACTGCGCCTCCCTCCGGGAGTTCGCCACGCTTCCCTCCTGCGCCGACGGGGACGTCTTCGTCTTCCTCGCGCACGGCGCACAGGGCAATCCGGACGACTCCTTCGTCACCAGGGTGGCCCGGCCCGGCGCCACCGTCGCCCTGGGCGACCCGCATCCGCACCCGAGCGAGCCGCAGCGCCCGAAGGGCGCCCCGCTGCCCCAGTGGCGCATCCCCGCCACCGCCAAGGTCGTGGACTCCCGCCCGGACCCGACCGGCATGTACGAGTACGGCGTCCTCGCCACCCCGTCGGCGATCGACACCGCGCTCCTCGACGAGCCCGACGCGCAGGCGATGGTCCGGCTCGACCCGGCCGTGCCCGACGCCGCCGACCACGTACGGAACACGGCGGACGCCATCGATCCGACCTCCTGGGTGCGCACCCTGAAGGACACCGAGCGCGACGCGGCGTTCTCCAGCGTCCGCACCGGCATCCTCGTCGGCTCCACCCTGACGATGCTCCTGGTGGCGGCCTCGCTCCTGGTCGCGACGCTGGAGCAGCTCAGGGACCGCAAGCGGCTGCTGTCCTCGCTCGTGGCCTTCGGCACCCGGCGCTCGACCCTGAGCTGGTCGGTGCTGTGGCAGACCGCGGTGCCGATCCTCCTCGGACTGGCCCTGGCCGTGGCGGGCGGCCTCGGCCTCGGGCTCGTCCTGCTGAGGATGGGCGGGCAGCCGGTGAACGACTGGTGGGTCTTCCTGCCCGTCGTCGGGATCGGCCTCGGCCTCATCGCGGTCGTGACGCTGCTGAGCATGCCGGTGCTGTGGCGGCTGATGCGGGCGGACGGGCTGCGGACGGAGTAACCCACCGTTCGCATGTACGAGAGGGGCGCGGGTTCCTGGCACCGGGGGGTGTCGGGAACCCGCGCCCCTCTCGTACGAGCTCAGGCCAGTACCCGTACCGGAAGCTCCTCCATCGCCCCGCGCAGGGCCTGGGCCAGCTCCTCGAACTCGGCGTGCCGGGCCGCGCCCGTCCGCATCGCGAGGGCGATCCGCCGCGAGGGCGCCGGTTCGGCGAACGTCCCGGTCCACAGGGCGGTGTTGCGGGCGGTCTCCACGGTCACGGCGGTGCGCGGCAGCAGGGTCACCCCGAGGCCGCCGGCGACGAGCTGGACCAGGGTGGCGAGCCCGGCGGCGGTGGTGGTGACCTCGGCACCGTCGGAGCGCCCGGCCTCCCGGCAGATGTCGAGGGCCTGGTCGCGCAGGCAGTGCCCTTCGTCGAGGAGCAGCAGCCGGAGTCCCTTGAGGGCCTCGCGCGGGATGTCGTCCCGCCCTGCCAGCGCGTGCCCCTCGGGGGCGACCAGGACGAAGTCCTCGTCGAAGAGGGGGAGTTCGGTGACGCCGGGCACACCGAGCGGCACGGCGAGGAGCAGCAGGTCGAGCCGCCCTGCGGCGAGCCCCTCCAGGAGCGAGGAGGTCTGCTCCTCGTGGACCTGGAGGTCGAGGTCGGGGTAGCGCCGGTGGACGAGCCGCAGGACGGTGGGCAGCAGATAGGGCGCGACGGTCGGGATCACGCCGAGTCGCAGGACGCCGGTGAAGGGGGCCTGGGCCGCCTCCGCCTCCTCCATCAGCTCCGCGACCGCTTCGAGGACCGTCCGGGCGCGGACCGCGAGCCGCTCCCCGGCGGGCGAGAGCAGCACCTTCCGCGTCGTACGCTCGAGGAGCTGGACACCGAGTGCCTCTTCGAGGGCCGAAACCGCGCCCGAGAGGGCGGGCTGGCTCATGCCGATGGCGGCGGCCGCGTCCCGGAAGTGGAGATGCTCGGCGACCGCCGCGAAGGCTCTGAGCTGCGAAAGGCTCGGCTGCTTGCCTCGGTGCGGGCCGTGCGGGGGGCTGTACGGGGATGCCACTGATAACCACCTTCGATCAACCCGACCGAGTCTAGCTATTTCACTGATCAATGCACCCCGTGCCAGTATGTGAGACGTCCAACCCCTCACGGAAGCCCCCAAAAGGGATCCTTCCGACCCTGCAAGGAGAGCGCGTGCTCACTGTCGGTGACAAGTTCCCCACCTACGACCTGACCGCCTGCGTGTCGCTGGAGAGCGGCAAGGAGTTCGCGCAGATCGACCACAAGTCCTACGAGGGCAAGTGGCGCGTGGTGTTCTTCTGGCCGAAGGACTTCACCTTCGTCTGCCCGACCGAGATCGCCGCGTTCGGCAAGCTGAACGACGAGTTCGCCGACCGTGACGCCCAGATCCTCGGCGTCTCCGGCGACTCCGAGTTCGTCCACCACGCCTGGCGCAAGGACCACGCCGACCTGCGTGACCTGCCCTTCCCGATGCTGGCCGACTCGAAGCACGAGCTCATGAGCGACTGCGGCGTCCGCGGCGAGGACGGCTTCGCCCAGCGCGCCGTCTTCATCGTCGACCCGAACAACGAGATCCAGTTCACCATGGTGACCGCCGGCTCCGTCGGCCGTAACCCCAAGGAGGTCCTGCGGGTCCTCGACGCCCTGCAGACCGACGAGCTCTGCCCGTGCAACTGGAACAAGGGTGAGAGCACCCTCGACGCCGCCGCCCTCCTCTCCGGCGAGTAAGGGCGGACCCGACATGGCTCTCGACGAACTGAAGTCCGCCATACCGGACTTCGCCAAGGACCTGAAGCTGAACCTCGGTTCGGTCATCGGCAACAGCGACCTCCCGCAGCAGCAGCTGTGGGGCACCGTCCTCGCCTGCGCGATCGCCTCGCGCTCGCCGAAGGTGCTCAAGGAGCTGGAGCCCGAGGCCCAGGCCAACCTGAAGCCCGAGGCGTACCAGGCCGCCAAGTCCGCCGCCGCGATCATGGCGATGAACAACGTCTTCTACCGGACCCGGCACCTGCTGTCGGACCCCGAGTACGGGACGATGCGCGCCGGCCTGCGGATGAACGTCATCGGCAACCCGGGCGTCGAGAAGGTCGACTTCGAGCTGTGGTCGCTGGCCGTCTCCGCGATCAACGGCTGCGGCCAGTGCCTGGACTCGCACGAGCAGGTCCTGCGCCAGGCCGGGGTCGACCGCGCCACGATCCAGGAGGCCGTGAAGATCGCCGCGGTGATCCAGGCGGTCGGCGTCACGCTGGACGCGGAGGCCGTGCTCGCCGAGTAGGTCCGAGCCGTACGAGAAGGGCCCCGGGGCTTCGCGCCCCGGGGCCCTTCCGTCAGTCCGTCACTTCTTCAGGGCGGCCATGAGGGCCAGCATGTCCTCGGTCATCGGGACGTCGATCCCGGACAGGTCGATCTCCTCGCCCTTCCCGAGCGGTTTCCCCTGCGCGTCCGTCGAGTACTGCCGGTAGATGTTCAGCTCGATCACGGCCTGCCCGTCGAGGATCCTCAGCTCCCCGCCCTCGCCGCCGCGGTCGTCGAAGAAGGCCTGTTCCCCGAGACCGCCGATCGGCGTGCTGAGCTCGTAGTACTTCGCCCGCGCCGCGAACTCGGGCCCCGGGTCGGTCACCTTGTGCAGGGTGTACGTCACGGAGGCGCTGTACCCGGCGTCCGGATCCCCGTAGGTCATCGAGCAGGACGTCTCGTACACGGCGGGGTCGTCCATCTCGGGCCCGGGGCCGTCCTCGCTGCGCTTGCCGAGGATCCCGCCGAGCGCCTTCAGCTTCGCCACCCGGCAGATGTCCGCCTTCGAGGTGTAGCCGCCGAAGTCCGGGCCCGCTTCCTCCTTCTGCCCGTACGCGTACAGTCCCGCGCCCCAGACCGCCGAGGCGAGCACCGCGCCGCCCAGCGCCCAAAGCCAGGGGCGGCGGGCCCGGGGCGGGCGCGGCGGCGGGGTCTCGGTGAGCAGCTCCGGGGCGTCGAACTCCTCGCCGCCCGTCAGCTCCGGCTCGGATATCACACGCGTTCCCCGTCGACGGCGCCCGGTGCCGGGACCGGTGCGACGGCGAAGGCCGTGGCCCCGCGCGGCTCCGGGGTGCTGCGGAGGGCCTGTTCGGTGCTGTACGCGCGCAGGTAGCCGACGACCGTGTTGAGGACGGCGACCAGCGGAACGGCGACGACGGCGCCGCCGATTCCCGCGGTGAGGCCGCCGGCGGCGACGGCGAGGACGACGGCGAGGGGGTGGACGCGGACGGCCCGGCCCAGGATGAACGGCTGGAGGACGTGGCCTTCGATCTGCTGCACGGCGAGGACGACGACGAGCACCATGAGGGCGGTGAACACGCCGTTGGTGACGAGGGCGACGACGCAGGCGAGGGCTCCGGAGATGACCGCGCCGACCAGCGGGATGAAGGCGAAGAGGAAGATGAAGACGGCCAGCGGCACCGCCATCGGCACGTCGAGGAACCAGAGTCCGAGGCCGATGAAGACGGCGTCGATGAGGGCGACGAGGACGGTGCCGCGCACATAGGCGGTGAGGGTGCGCCAGGCGCGCGGTCCGGCGCCGGCGACGCCGGGCCGGGCCTGGGCGGGCACCAGCTTGAGCGTCCACTCCCAGACCTTCTTCCCGTCGTAGAGCAGGAAGAGGGTGCAGAACATGGCCAGCAGGATGCCGGTCATGGCTTCCACGATGACGGTGACGCCCTGGAGTCCGGCGGAGGTGATCTGCTCGGCGTTGGCGCCGATGGCCTCGCTGAGGTTCTTGGCGATGTCGTTGATCTGCTGCTCGGTGACGTGGAACGGGCTGTCGAGCAGCCAGTGCTTGAGTTCCTCGATGCCGTCCTTGACGCGGTCGGACAGGTTGTCGATGTTGTCCATGACCTGCCAGACCACGAACCAGCCGACGAGGCCCATGACGACGAAGCCGGAGACGGCGGTGACGGCGGTGGCGAGTCCGCGGGGCAGGCCCTTGCGGCGCAGCATGGCCACGGTGGGCTGGAGCAGGGCGGTGACGAGGAGCGCGGCGACGAAGGCGAGGACGACCAGCTGCACGGAGCTGATCACCTTCATCAGCACCCAGACCGTGCCCGCGAGGACGAGCAGCCGCCAGCCCGCCTCGGCGGCCACGCGCATGCCCCAGGGGATGGCGGCGACGGGGTCGGGGCGGGCAGCGACGGCCGGTGCGTATGAGGGGGGTGCGGGCACGGAGCGGCCCGGCTCGGCGGGGGCGGCCTCGGTCGCCGCGGTCCCGGTGTCCGGGAGGGGTGCGGCGGTGTCCGGGTCGACGTCCGGCCGTGCGGGGGCGGCCGCGCGCGGTGCGTCCTGCGGGACCTCGCGAACAGCCTCGTAGGGCGGACCGAGCGGGTCTTCCCGCTCCGCCTCCGCCCGGGCCTCGTCGAGTCGTTCTCCCATGCGGCTCAGGCTCTCGCCCAGCCGGCCGAGCCAGCCTGGCACTCCGGACATCTCTTTCCTCTTCCCCCGCTCACTCTTCCTCGCGAACCTACACGCAAGAAGCCCCTCACCGTAGGACGGCGAGGGGCTCTCGGAGGTTGAGCGCGCGGTACTAGTACCAGCGGTTGGCCTGCCAGAAGGACCAGGCACCGCACGGGCTGCCGTAGCGGCTGTCCATGTAGTTGAGGCCCCACTTGATCTGGGTGGCCGGGTTGGTCTGCCAGTCGGCGCCGGCGGAGGCCATCTTGTAGCCGGGCAGCGCCTGCACGAGACCGTAGGCACCCGAGGACGGGTTGGTCGCGCGGTAGTTCCAGCCGGACTCGTGGTCCACGATGTTGCTGAAGCACGAGAACTGGTCGGACGGCATCATCTGCCGGGCCATCGCCTTGACCTCGGCGATGCTGTACGAGCCCTGGGTGGCGAAGGACGTGGCGCTGCGGATGGAGGAACGGTTGGCGCGCTCCTCGGCCTCCTTGCGCTCCTTCTCCGCCTTGGCCTCGGCGGCCGCCTTGTCGGCGGCCTCCTTCTTCGCCTCGGCGTCCTTGGCGGCGCGGATGCGGGCGGACTCCTCCGCGGACTTCTTGGCGGCGGCGTCGGCGGCGGCAGCCTGGACGTCGGCCTGCTCCGAGAGGGACGAGACCTGCACCTGGGCCTGCTCGCCCGCGGGAATGTCCGCGAGCAGCGTGGTGCCGGCCGCGGTGGCCTCGAAGTTGTCGTCCGAAGGCTGCGCGGCGTTGCCCGTGGCAACACCGGCGATGGCGCCGACAGTGGTGACCGCAGTGGCCGAAGCCACCGCGAATCCCCGGACCGAGATCCGGCTCACACGGTTTCCTTCCAGCACGCCCGCACAGGTGACCACGCGGGCGAAATCTTGCCCCTGGCACTGGTCTCCGACGTACGGGGTCACAGAAGACACGGGCCCGTGGTGCTGTGGGCGGCATACGGCTACGGCTGTGGAGTTGTGTGGTGCGGTGCGCACCCCTGAGGGTGCACGTGTGCCGTATGCGGGGCCTGACGGAAGCAAGACTCTGCCGGACGGCGAGGCCGCAAGGCAATTCCGTGTTGCGTGTGAAAGCTCACACCTCAGTGGACGCAGGTGTTTTGACGGATCCACGGGACAGCGGGGCGCCGCCCGGCTAAGCTCCTGGGCTTTGCCGGGCGGCGCCAACTGCCTTACCCGCACAGACGGGTACGAATCGGTCAGAGCTGATTGTCCTCCAGCATCTCCGTCACGAGCGCGGCGATCTGCGAACGCTCGGAGCGGGTGAGGGTGACGTGGGCGAAGAGCGGATGCCCCTTCAGTTTCTCGACCACGGCGACGACTCCGTCGTACCGGCCGACCCGGAGGTTGTCGCGCTGGGCGACGTCATGGGTCAGGACGACCCGCGAATTCGCCCCGATACGGGACAGAACGGTCAACAGGACGTTCCGCTCCAGGGACTGGGCCTCGTCCACGATGACGAAGGCGTCGTGGAGCGAGCGGCCCCGGATGTGGGTGAGCGGCAGGACCTCCAGCATCCCGCGGCCGAGCACCTCCTCGATGACCTCCCGGCCCGCGACCGAGGACAGCGTGTCGAAGACGGCCTGGGCCCACGGGCTCATCTTCTCGGACTCGCTGCCCGGCAGGTATCCGAGCTCCTGGCCGCCGACCGCGTACAGCGGACGGAAGACCATCACCTTCTGGTGCTGCCGGCGCTCCAGGACGGCCTCCAGGCCCGCGCAGAGCGCGAGCGCGGACTTGCCGGTGCCGGCCCGGCCGCCCATCGAGATGATGCCGACGTCCGGGTCGAGCAGCAGGTCGAGCGCGATCCGCTGCTCGGCGCTGCGGCCGTGCAGCCCGAAGGCCTCCCGGTCGCCGCGGACGAGCCGTACGTTCCCCTCGGCGGTGACCCGGCCGAGCGCCTTGCCGCGCTCGGACTGGAGCACCAGGCCCGTGTGGACCGGAAGCTCGGCGGCCTCCGGGACGTACAGCGTGTTCTGCTCGTAGAGCAGGTCGACCTGCTCCCCGGAGAGCGCCAGCTCGGACATCCCGGTCCAGCCGTTGGTGTCCGTGATGGCGAGCTCCGCGCGGTACTCCTCGGCGAGGAGCCCGACCGAGGAGGCCTTGATGCGCAGCGGCAGGTCTTTGGAGACGACCGTGACGTCGTACCCCTCCGCCTGGAGGTTGCGCGCGACCGCGAGGATCCGTGAGTCGTTGTCCCCCAACCTGTAGCCGGCGGGCAGGACGCCGGGGTCGGAATGGTTGAGTTCGACACGCAGGGTGCCACCCAGGTCCCCGATGGGGAGCGGGGCGTCCAGGCGTCCGTACCGGACCCGGAAGTCGTCCAGCAGGCGCAGCGCCTGCCGGGCGAAGTACCCGAGTTCGGGGTGGTGCCGCTTGGCCTCCAGCTCCGTCACGACGACGATCGGGAGCACCACCTCGTGCTCCTCGAAGCGCGAGACGGCGTTGGGGTCGGCCAGCAGGACGCTGGTGTCGAGAACATAGGTGCGCCGGTCGGAAAGGCGGCGCTTCGTGCTGGTCACCACGGAAGGACAGACCCCCTCGGAAGACCCCTGTGAGGTCGGGGTGCGACGGAACCGGTGTCGCTGCGGAATGGGACCGGGCTCAGGCCGCCATGCGCGGGCCGAACCACGGCCCTCCGCTTCTCCCGTACGTGTCCCGCACGGTCGTCCTGGTGCAAGGGGCCTCCCGGGTGGCGGTCTCCGTGCCGCTCACTTCACTGGGGATATGCCCTCGAACACGCCTTGCCATGCCATGGCATATGACGACGTGTTCATGAACACGAGGTGATCGATTCCGACCGGGAATGTCCGGTTGAGGTGTCCGTGGAGGGTCAGGCGCCGTAGCGCCGGTGCCGGGCCGCGTAGTCCCGCAGCGCCCGCAGGAAGTCGACCTTCCGGAAGGCCGGCCAGTGGACCTCGCAGAAGTAGTACTCGGAATGGGCGCTCTGCCACAGCATGAACCCGGAGAGCCGCTGCTCGCCGCTGGTACGGATCACCAGGTCCGGGTCGGGCTGGCCACGCGTGTACAGGTGCTCCGAGATGTGCTCGACGTCGACGATCTCGGCGAGCTCCTCGAAGCTCGTCCCCCGCTCCGCGTGCTCCAGGAGGAGCGAGCGCACCGCGTCCGCGATCTCCTGCCGTCCGCCGTAGCCCACGGCGACGTTCACGAGTATCCCGGTGTTGCCGTGGGTGGCCTGCTCGGCCTCCTTCAGCACGGTCTGCGTACGGGCGGGCAGCAGGTCCATCGTGCCGACGTGGTGGACCCGCCAGCGGCCGTCGGCGGCCAGCGCGCGCACCGCGTTCTCGATGATGCCGAGCAGCGGGACGAGCTGCTCCTCCGGGCGGTTCAGGTTGTCCGTGGAGAGCATCCAGAGCGTCACGACCTCGACGTCCGTCTCGGCGCACCAGCCGAGCAGCTCCTGGATCTTGTCCGCGCCGGCCTTGTGTCCCTGCTCGGGGGTCCCGCCGGACGCCTTGGCCCAGCGACGGTTCCCGTCGAGGATGACGCCGATGTGCTTGGGCACCTGGGTGTGGTCGAGGCGGCCTTCCACCCGGCGTGCGTAGAGCCCGTACACCAGGTCGCGCAGGTTCACTGTTCTTTACCCCTCCATGCAGTGTCGGCCCCCGAAGCCGCCACACTACTGCGGACGGGTAACGAGCTCCCAGCCCGGGACTGTCACAAGTCCGTGATAAGCAGAGATACGTGACTGATTCCCCCCTCTACCGCGCCTCCGCGGACCGCTACGACTCCATGGAGTACCGGCGCACGGGCCGCAGCGGCCTCAAGCTCCCGGCGATCTCCCTCGGCCTCTGGCACAACTTCGGCGACGACAAGGCCCTGGACAACCAGCGCGCGATCCTGCGCCGCGCCTTCGACCTCGGCGTCACCCACTTCGACCTGGCGAACAACTACGGGCCGCCGCCCGGCTCCGCCGAGCTGAACTTCGGCAAGATCTTCGCCCAGGACTTCGCGCCCTACCGGGACGAGCTGATCGTCTCGACGAAGGCCGGCTACCTGATGCACCCCGGGCCGTACGGCGAGTGGGGCTCCCGCAAGTACCTGCTGTCCTCGCTCGACGCCTCCCTGGACCGGATGGGCCTCGACTACGTCGACATCTTCTACTCGCACCGCTTCGACCCGCACACCCCGCTGGAGGAGACGATGGGGGCCCTGGCCTCCGCCGTCCAGCAGGGCAAGGCGCTGTACGTCGGCGTCTCCTCGTACAACAGCGAGCAGACCGCCGAGGCCGCCCGGATCCTCCAGGACATGGGCATCCGGCCGCTCATCCACCAGCCCTCGTACTCCATGATCAACCGGTGGACCGAGGAGGACGCCCTCCTCGACACCCTGGAGGCGGCCGGCATGGGCTGCATCTCCTTCGTGCCGCTCGCGCAGGGGCTGCTCACCAACAAGTACCTGAAGGGCATCCCGGAGGGCTCGCGGGCCACCCAGGGCAAGTCCCTCGACCCGAACCTGCTCTCCGACGAGGTGCTGCGGCGACTGCGCGGCCTCGCGGACATCGCCGAGCGCCGCGGGCAGTCCCTCGCCCAGCTGGCGCTGTCGTGGGTGCTGCGGGACGAGCGGATGACCTCGGCGCTGATCGGCGCGTCCAGCGTCGCCCAGCTGGAGGAGAACGTGGCGGCCCTGCACGGGGCGCCGCTGTCGGAGGAGGAGCTGAAGGAGATCGACTCCTTCGCCATCGACACCGAGGGCACGAACATCTGGGCCGGCCGGGGCTGACGGCCCCGGTGGGGAACCGGAGCAAGAAAAACGGGCCGGTCCGTGGGGGGGATACGGACCGGCCCGAGGGGGGGGTTTCCACCATAACCCTTCGTTAGTCGTGTTGCGCGCCACGTGCGCCGAACGAACCGTGCCCGATGGGCCGGATCCCAGGCGCCACAAGGGCTCCGGGGCCCCGTGGCGGGTTTGCGCCCCGGCGTGGCGGCGGGGTTCCGTCCCTCCGAAGAGGGACCGCCCCGCAAGGGCGCGGCGTTGACGCGAGGGGCCGCGGAGGACTGCCTTCCGGCAGGTCAGGCGTCCGCCCGCCGGTGCAGCAGGGTGATGCCGTCACGGCGGGCGACGACCTCGTAGCCGTACGTCCGGGTCGCGGCCTCCAGCTCGGCCCGCTGCCGCTCCAGGGGGTAGGGCCAGTGGCCCGAGGGATGGGGCCAGGCCTCGGGCGCCCGCTCGTCGTGGACGATCCACGCGGCGGTCGGCGCCGGGATGCGCGGGACGTCGCGGCGGTAGAGCTCGCCGCCCACCGGGAACGTCGGGAACAGGACGACCGTGCAGCGCGCGGTCAGCTGCGGCGCGAGCCGGTTCGAGGCCGCGACGGTGGCGCCGTCCGGGATGCGGGCGAGCAGCGCGCGGGCCGCCGCCACGTGCGGCGTGGTGTGCCAGGTGGCCCGCTGGGCGAGCTGGGCGAGGGGGAAGGACGGGAGCAGGACGACCGTCACGACGAGCACCGTCGCGAGGACGGCCCGCAGCTCACGCCGGTCGGGGGCCCGCCTGCCGAGCACGTCGACGAGGCCGGCGAGGACGACGGGCATGAGGATCGCGCTGTAGTGGAAGGCCGTGCCCCAGTGGAAGCCGTTCTCGGAGAGCAGCCGCCAGCCGAGCGTGGGGACGGCGATCAGCGCGAGCGGTGAGCGGAGCGCGAGCAGCGCGGACGGGGCGAAGACCAGGATCAGGGTGACCGCCTTGACCTCGGGGCGCAGCAGGTCGAGCGGGGCCTGGGCGAGGGTGGCGAGCAGGGAGCCCTGACCGTCGGCGAGGTTGCCGCCGTGGGCGTAGCCGCCCGGGTTGAAGGCCGGCAGCAGGACCTCGACCTCCAGGAGCGAGCCGAGGACACCGGTGGCGACGGTGACGAGCCCCAGACCGCGAGGCCCCTTGAGGGCGATGTACGCGCCGACGGCCGCGAGCGTGAACCCCAGGTCCTCCTTGACGAGCAGCAGCGGCGCCGCCCAGGCGACGGCCGGACGCCAGCGGCGCCGGGCGAGCGCTTCGAGGGAGAAGGAGAGCAGCGGGACGGCGAGCGCGACCTCGTGGAAGTCGAAGGCGGCGGCGGAGGCGACGCCCCAGCTCAGCCCGTACCCGGCGGCGACGGTGTGCGCGGCCGCGGGCCCGAGGACGGCACCGGCGCGGCGGGCGAGGGGGACGACGGCGAGGGCGAGCAGCGCGGACTGGGCGAGGAGCAGGCAGAGCGGGGAGGGCCAGAGCCGGTAGAGGGGGGCGAGGACGGCGAGCAGCGGGTGGAAGTGGTCGCCGAGGAGGTGGAAGCCCTCGCCGCGCAAGGGGGCGACGGGCGCCCGGAGTTCGGCGTAGGCGCGGACGGCCTGCTCGAAGATGCCGAGGTCGTAGCCGGTGGTGCGCAGGAGCTGGTGGCGGCGCACGGCGACGGCCGAGTAGAGGAGGAAGAGCCCGGCGGCCCAGCCCCAGGGAACGGGAGCGGGGCGGCGGTACCAGGGCACGGGGCGCGCGGGCACCCTGGCTCGTAGGGGCGGTTCGGTCGCAATTGTCCGCATGTGCGGCGATGCTAGGGCCTGCCCTTCGGGTCCGGCCGGATTAGGCAGCGGTGTCTGGCGCGTGCGATCGCAAGGCAGACCCGAAGGGCGGGCCCCGGGGGCGGGCCCTGGGGGCGGGCCCTGGGGGCGGGCCCTGGGGGCGGGCCCTGGGGGCGGGCCCTGGGGGCGGGCCCTGGGGGCGGGCCTTCAGGGGAGGGCGGTGAACGCGCCGAGGAGGAGGCCGAGCAGGCCGCCACCCAGCATGAAGGGGCCGAAGGGGATCGCCGAGGAGCGGTCGGCGCGGCGCAGCAGGACGAGACCGAGGCCGTACACCGCGCCGAGGAGGAAGCCGGCGAAGGCCCCCGCGAAGAGCACGCCCCAGCCGTACCAGCCGAGGGCGGCGCCCAGCGGGACCGCCAGCTTCACGTCGCCGAGGCCGAGCTGGCTCGGGTTGATCCGGAACAGCACCAGATAGGCCCCGCCGAGGACGAGCCCGCCGAGCAACGCGTGGATCCAGGATCCGGCGTCGTACGGGAGGAGTTCGGCACCGCCGAGGAGCAGCGGGACGGCGAGGGCGAGCGGCAGGGTCAGGGCGTCCGGAAGCCGGTACACGCGCGCGTCCACGCAGGCGAGGAGCACGGCGAAGGGCGCGCCGAGCAGCCAGACCGCGAGCTCGGGCCGGGGCCCGCCGGTGGCGGCGGCGAGCGCGGCGCAGGCGAGGGCGGTGAGCAGCGGCGCGAGGAACGGGCTCGCGGTGGTCGCGCAGGCCTGCCGCCCGGGCCCGCCGAGCCAGCCGCGCCCGGGCCCGACGAGGACGTGCCCTGCGGGACAGCGGTCCCGCCACGGCTCCTCCGGCTCGACGGAGAGACGGTACGCGGCCCGGGGCACGAGCAGCCCGACGGCGGCCCCCCACAGGGCGGCGACGGCGATCAGCGTGACGTACACGGACGAGACCCTAGGCGCCCGGGCCGCTACGGTCTGCCGCATGGGGAAATGGGCGGACGGGACGGGGACGTTGACGGTGGCCGCGCGGGAGATCCCGCTGGATGTGGCGGCCTCGTACCGGACACGGCGGCGGGGGCTGCTCGGCCGGGACGGGATCGCGGGGGCGCTGCTCATCGTGCGGACGAACAGCGTGCACACCTTCGGCATGCGGTTCCCGATCGACGTGGCCTATCTGGACGGCTCGTTCACGGTCCGGTCCGTGGTCACGATGCGACCCGGGCGGCTCGGGATGATCCGGCCGAGGGGCCGACACGTCCTGGAGGCGGAGGCGGGAGCGATGGCGGGGTGGGGGGTGAGACCGGGGGTACGCGTGCGCGTGGACCTCACGGGCGGGTCGGGGGCCACGGCGGGCTGAGGGTGGTCGGACGGGTCACGGCGGGCCGAAGCTCTTCGGACGGGTCACGGCGGGCCGAAGCTCTTCGGACAGGTCACGGCGGGCCGAAGCTCTTCGGACAGGTCACGGCGGGCCGAAGCTCTTCGGACAGGTCACGGCGGGCCCGAGCCGAGAAGCGTGAACGCCCCGTACGCGCCGGAGGCGAGGGCGAGCCCGGCGAGGACGGCCACGGCCGTACGGGTGTGCACGCGCGCAAGGGCCACGGCGGGCGGCAGCAGCAGCCCGAACGCCGGCATCATCAGGCGCGGCCGGGAACCGAAGTACGCCGCGCCGACGAGGGAGACGAACACGACGCCGATCGTGTAGACGAGCAGCGGCAGCGGCTGCCGCTGCCGTACGCACAGGGCGATCAGCCAGCCGAGGAGCGCGAGCGCCGCGCACAGTCCGAGGGCGGCCGGCCAGGGCAGCCCCGCGATGAACCGGGCGAGGGCGACACCGCCGTCGATGGAGTTGCCCCAGGCGGCCTGGACGTCGAAGTAGGCGGTGGGGCTCCCCTGCCGGACCCCCACGTAGGCGACGTACGCGAGCCAGCCCAGCGGGGCGATCAGCACGCCGACGACCGTCCGCGCGGGCAGCCGCCGTTCCCGTACGAGGGTGACGAGGGCCGTGATGCCGAGGGCGGCGATCAGCGCGGCGGCCGTCGGCCGGGTGAGCCCGGCGGCCGAGCACAGCACACCGGCGAGGATCCAGCGCCCGCGCAGCACCGCGTACAGCGACCAGGCGGCGAGGGCGGTGAACAGCGTCTCGGTGTAGGCCATCGACTGGACGAACGCGGTGGGGTACACGCCCCAGAGGACGGCGAGGAGGACACCGGCGCGGGGCCCGGCGACGTGGGCGCCGCACTTCGCGATGCCCCAGGCGGCGGCGAGTCCGGCGGTCCAGGAGACGAGGAGCCCGGCGGTGGCGGCGTCGACGGGGAGGACGGCGGAGAGGCCGCGCTCCAGGGCGGGGAGGAGCGGGAAGAAGGCGAGGTCGGAGTGGACGTCACCGTTGGGCAGGGTGACCTGGTACCCGTACCCGTGCTCGGCGATCCGCACGTACCAGACGGAGTCCCAGCGCCCCTTGAGCCGGTGCAGCCCGTCCTTCCCGGTGACGCCGGCCGCGACGGCGAGGACGACGAGCCCGACGAGCCGGGCGGCGGCGTACCCGCCGAGGGCGGCGAGGGTGGTGCGGTCGAAACGGACGGGCCTGGTCAGGGGCATGCGCCCGATTATCCCGGGGCCTCCCGGGGACTCAGCCGAGGGGCCTTATGCGGACGAACTTCGCGGCCATGACGGGACCGAGCTGCTCGACGATGGCGTGCCCGGGCTCCTGGGGCGAGGGCAGGTCGCCGAGGAAGGAGGTGACGATGACCTCGTCGATGCCGAGGACCCCGCGCGCGCTCTGCTCCTCCAGGAAGTCGAGCGTGCGGCGCCAGTCGGCGGCGCTGGGGGCCTCGCCGAGGAAGGAACGGACGGTGTCCTGGACGACGTCCCAGAAGAACACGTGCGGCAGGACACCGCCCTGATGGAAGACATGGGTCTCGTACGCGCCCCGGAACTCCGGGATCCGGGTGACGAGATCACTGACCAACTGCACGCTCGGAGTCGCGTTCGGGTTCGCGCTCGGGGTCACCGTCATCTCCCCAGAATGCTCCTGCCCGAGGCGTACGTCTCGCCGGATTTACGCTTTCCTGGCGACGTCTTTCGCCGGGTTTTCCACAGGGGGTGCGAAGTGTCCCTCTTCCGTGGATCGTTGGGCGTATGTACGAGTTGGCGATCCTCGCCAGGGGCGGGGTCCTCCTGACGGTCTGGGCGGTCGCGGCGGGCTGGCCGCCGGGCCGGCTGGCCGGACGGCTGCGCCGCGACGGCTGGCAGCGGATCTGCCGGGGCGCGTGGGCGGCCCCGGGGAGGGAGGTGGACTGGCGGCTGAGGGCGACGGCCGTCCAGCTGCTGCGCCCGGAACTGGTGTGCAGCCACCGGACGGCGGCGCGACTGCACCGCATCGAGGTACTGGGCGGGCAGCCGCCGTCGGAGCACCTCGACTTCACCGCACCGCCGAGAGCGGGATCGGCGCGCGGCATCGGAATGAGCATCCACACCACGACCACCCTGACGGACGGGGACAGATCCGTCCGTCGGGGTCTACGGACGACGACCCCGACACGAACGGTGGGCGACCTCATACGGGCCTCGGCGACCCGGGAGGAGGCCGTGGTCGTCGCGGACTCCGCGCTCGCGCGGCGGGTGGTCGAGGGGGTACGACGCGAGGCCCTGGTCCGGTACGAGGAACTCACCGCGGAACTCGCCGCACCCCGCCGGGGAGCGGCCCGCGCCCGCGCCTGGCTGCGCCTCGCGGAACCGGCCTCGGGGTCCCCGGCGGAGACGGTGGCCCGGCTGAGGATGGGCGACTCGGGCCTGGTCCCGGAGTGCCAGCCGACCCTCCTCACGGCGGACGGCCGCCCCCTGCGCCCCGACTTCCTCTTCCGCACGGCGGGCCTGGCGGTGGAGGTCGAGGGCTACGCCTTCCACGGCACCCGCCGGGCCCACGAACGGGACGTCGCCCGCTTCAACGCGCTCCAGTCCTGCCGGGAGGTCCGCCGGGTGCTGCGGTTCACGGCACGGGAGGTGTTCCAGCACCCGGAGCGGATGACGGCGACGATCAGGGCGACGCTCGAACTGAGCCTGTCGGGCCGGCCCGAGGCTTGAGAGACCCTCTCGTAGGGATGGGGCCTGGAGAAGTTCCGCGACGAGTCGGGCCGGCTCGTGCACCCTGCCCGGTTCTTGAGGCTTGAGTCTCCCGTAAGGGGAGACGCGAGGGTGGGGGCATGAACGGCGAGAAGCTCTATTCGATCGGTGATCTGGCTCGGCGGACGGGCCTGACGGTGAAGGCCATCCGGTTCTACGCGGACACCGGGATCGTGCCAGCGACCGACCGCACCCCCGCCGGATACCGCCGGTACGGTGCCGATGCCATCGCGCGCCTCGAACTCCTCCGCACACTGCGCGAGTTGGGAATCGATCTGGCCACGATCCGCAAGGTCATCGATCGGGATGTCTCGCTGACGGACGTCGCGGCGACGCACGCCGAGGCACTGGACGTTCAGATCCGCGTCCTGCGGCAGCGCCGCGCAGTGCTGGCGGCGGTGGTCCGGCGCGGCTCGACTCCCCAGGAGATGGACCTCATGCACAAACTGGCACGTCTGTCGGAAGCCGAGAGGAACCGTCTGATCGACGACTTCCTCGGTGCCGTGTTCGACGGCTTGCGTGACCACCCCGCATTCGCGGCTGTCACCCGCTCGCTGACACCCGAGCTGCCCGACGACCCCGAGCCCGAGCAGATCGAGGCGTGGGTGGAGCTGGCCGAGCTGTCCCAGGACCGGGCCTTCCGCACCACGCTGCACGGCATGGCCCAGGATCTGGCGGTCGATCGGGCCCCTGACGACGCCACGGGCCTGCCCCGGATCCTCGCCGAGGCCGTCCGGGCCCTGGTGACACCGGCGCTCGAGGCCGGTATCGCGCCCGACTCGGCCGAAGCGGAGCCGATCATCACCGGACTCGCGGCCCATTACGCCCGCATCCTCGGCTGCTCGGCCCCACACGACACCCCCGCCCTCTACGGGCGCCTCGCTGCCCGGCTCGCGCAGATGAACGACCCACGTCGCGACCGGTACCTGTCCTTGCTGGCCGTCATCAACGGCTGGCCGGCGCCCGGGAACCTGGCGCCCGTGCTCAGCTGGTCCGCCGAAGCACTCCGTACCCGGATACCGCAGCAGTGAGCCCCTCACGCATCGCGCCCGACGCATCAACAACAGGCCGACCCTCCCCGTACCGGTTCTTCGCCGACTACCGGACCTTGATGTGCGTGCCCGGCTTCTGGCGGATGGCCACCATCGGCATGACGTCGAAACTGGGCGCGAGCATGACGGGCCTGAGTCTGCTGCTCCTGGTCAGCAGCTCCTCCTCGTACGGGACCGCCGGACTGGCGGTGAGCTGCTCCACCCTCGGCCAGGGCCTGACCGCGCCGTTGCGCGGGCGGCTCATCGACCGCCATCCGGCCCGCCCGGTCCTGCTGAGCTGTCTTGCCGCCCAGCTCGCCGCCACCATCGCCGTCATCACGGCGGTGCGGCGCGGCGCCGACGCCACGCTCATCTGCACGCTGTCCGCAGCCGTTGGCGCGAGTGCTCCTCCCGTCGCGGTCATGATGCGATCCGTCTGGCACAGCGTCACCACCAGGACGACCCTGAACACGGCGATGGCGCTCGACGCGTCCATGATGGGTGCCGCGCTGATCGTCGGACCGGTGCTCGCCGGCTGGCTCAGCCTGTCGCTCTCACCGATCCTGCCGTTTGCGGCCATCACGACGATGACGGTCACGACCGTCGTGCTGGTGACGGGTCGTTCCTCCAACGTCCACGCGCCTCCGGCCAGGACGGGGCACTGGCTGGGGCCGCTCGCCTCGCCGCTCCTGCGCCGCCTGCTGGCTTCCGACGCCCTGTTCGTCACGGGGGTGACGGCCGTGGACGTGGTGCTGCCGATCTACGCGCGCCAGGAGCAGGCGACCGAGCTGACCGGCCTGTATCTGGGCAGTCTTGCGGTCGGCAGCTTTGTGGGGAGCTTCGCTCTCGGTACGACCACGCAGCGGCTGCGGCGGCGACTCACCCTGCCGGTCCTGCTCGGACTGTTCGCCCTCGGATGTGCCGCTCTGGCTGGGGCCGCACGACTCTCCCCCATGGCGGTCCTCATGGTGTGCCCGGTCGCCGGCCTTGTCATCGGGTCCGTCTTTGCCCTCCTGCGCACCACCGGAGGTGACCTGGCCCCGGCTGGGCAGGTCACCGAAACCATGTCCTGGCTCAGTACGCTCGACATGGCCGGTGGTGCGGCAGGGGCAGCCGTGTTCGCGCACCTCGCCGACGCGAAGGGAAGCCCGACGGCACTCGTGCTCGTCCCCGTGCTGGTCGCGACAGCTGCGGTAGCCGGCCGGCGGCTCCAGACCCGGCAAGGCCGTTGAGGTCCCTGCCGCTGCCCGCCGGAATGACCGCAACACGCCGCTCCGCCCACCCCTTGCGACGGCCTCGCCCGGCTAGCCGGACGTGGTGCGGGGGAAGGAGATCTCGACGCGCCGGTTCTTCTTGCGGCCCTCCTCGGTGCGGTTGTCGGCGATCGGGTAGTCCTCGCTGTACCCGCGGATGTCGAAGCTCGTCCCCGGGTCGAGGGCCCGCGCGAGCACCTGCTGCACGGCCACGGCCCGCTCCTTGGACAGCTTGAGCCCGTGCTCGTACGTCCCCAGGTTGTCGGTGAACCCGAAGACCCGGACGCGGCCGGAGCCCATCTTGTTGATCTCGGCGGCGATGGCGGCGATACGGGAGGTGGCGTCGGGCGAGAGCTTGGCACTGTTCTTGGGGAACAGCACCTCGGCCTGCAGCGCGAACGTCACGTCCACGTTGGTGTCCTGCCGGCGCTGCTGCCCGCCGTCCTCTTCGACGATCTGCTTGATGTCGAGGACCTTGGCGGGGGCGAGGGTGGCGCCGTCGGGGAGCATCAGGCCGGGCGAGGTCGGATCGATGACGGGAGCGGGCGAGGAGGTACCGGCGGGCCCGGGCCCGTCGTCGGCGTACGCGGCCGGCCCGGCGAACGGCCCCAGGACCACGCACACGAACAGGACGGAGGCGAGGCGGCGGTTTGTCGTCGTCATGGCGTCGCCTCAGGAGAGCTTGAGGGTGGCGGGTTCGAAGGTGGGGAGCTGGAAGCTGACTTCGGTGGTGTTGGCGGGGGGTGCGGGGAATTGCATGAAGACGTCCACCGCGTCGTCGGCCTTGACGACGCCAAGACCCGTTGTCGTCAGGGGACGCCCGTCCGTGTCCCGAAGCACGTAGTACCTCTTCTTCCCGACGGAATCAACGAGCGTAGCCCCGCCCAAGGACGTGCCGTGCTTGACCACTTCGGTCTCGTCCCCACTCGTCTGAGGCGGCACGGCATGACTGGACTCAGAGGTATTCCGCAGTCGTCCCTTCACTGTCAGGAATCCGCCCGTGTCTCGTTCCACCGAGTTGACGACCAGCTCAAGCCCCTTCTGCCCCTTCAGGACTGCCAACGTCTCGGCGGGCTCCTCAGCCTCTTGCGCCCCCTGGGTGGCGGATGCTCCCTTCTGGGGCGCTGTGCTCGTTACGGCCGGCTTGTTCTCGCTGGGCTTCTCGTCAGCGCCGCAACCGGCCACGAAGAGTGCCCCGGCCGTGATCGCGACGACGACCACCCCGTTGCGGGTCTTCCTTGCGTAGCGCGCGTTCATGAAGCGTGCTTCCTTTACTCGTCGCGGGTCAGTCCGACAGTCGGACTCTGAAGAGGTCTACGGCGTCGGGGAGGCGCGGGCTGTCCGGATCAATCACCCACGGCTCGCCACCGCATACGAGTCCGACCACAGGCACCCCTCCGTCTGGGTCTTCGCCACCCTCGTCGGGGCTCGGCGGCGTCGTCTCCGGTGGGTCCGGAGGGGGTTCCGGCGGGTCGAAAGTGCAACGCGGTTCGAGTACGGCTTCAGCAGACGCCGTAGCTGGATGCGACTCCCGGCCGGTCGTAATGACGGTCACTCTGAAGCCATGGCCCCCGGTGGCAAGGGGCATGCACCCGTCGCCCGTGAGCTTCGCCTCGTTCCGCACCGCGAACTCCGCTGCCCGCCGGCATGCGGAGAACTCGGTGGATGCCTCGCCCTGAAGGAACTCGTCCCATTGCCCAGGATCGAGGATTACCTCGGTCCAGCGCTCTCGCAGCTGCTCCCGAGCATCCTCGGCTGCGGCGAGCGCCGCAGCGTCAGCAGCGGTCTGGGCGCTGTTCCGAGTCAATGCCGCCTGCCCCACCAAAAAGTAGGCAAACCCCAAGAACAAGAGGCCTGCGATCACAGCAACGTAGACCGGAAACGCCTGACCAGAATCGCCAGAACCCCTGGGCGCTATTCGCCCGTCAGCTCGGCAATCTTTTCCGCGATCGCACCCTTGATCGACTGCCCGAGATCCGTGCCGGTGATCGCCACCACGATCGCCACCACCACCACAATGATCCCCAGATACTCCACCGCCGTCTGGCCGCGGTCCCCCCGCAGCAGTCGGCTGGTCGCTCCTACCTTCATCCTGGTCAAAAGCTTCAGCATCGCGTCGTTCATCGTGGTCCCCTCCGCGTTCAGACGCCTGCGCCTGGGCACCGTACGCCGACGGGCGGGTCGGCGGGCAGGGCCCGTTCATCGGGTGGGGCCGAGGCAGCCGGTCGCGGCGATCCGGTCCATCAGCTCCACCCCCCTCACACTCTGTCCGCACTCTGGCACATCGGGTTGCGCACGCGAAGTCGTTTGCCTCGAATATGTCAGCGCGTTCACACGTCATTCGCCGCCCGTGACCGACCCGAAGTCCGTTCCCGTGCCCAGGAACAGGCCCGCCCCGAGGAGGATCATCGTCGCCGGGACCATCAGGGTCGTGATCACCATCGTCGCCTTCGGGACCGCCTTCGCCGCCTTGCGGCGGGCGTTCTGCGCGTCCGTGCGCCGCATGTCGTTCGCGATCTGGATCAGCGTGTCCACGATCGGGGCCCCCAGCTCCTCCCCCTGCTGCAGCGCCGTCACGAACTGGGCCACCTGCTCCGAGTCGTTGCGCCGCCGCAGTTCGTCGAAAGCCTGGCGGCGGCTCACGCCCATGTCCATCTGCCGCAGCGTGATGCGGAGTTCGTCCGCCCACGGCCCCTCGTACTTCTCCGCCACCCTCTCCAGCGCCTGCCGGAAGCCCAGGCCCGCGCTGACCACCACCGCCAGGACGTCCAGGAAGTCCGGCAGCGTGCGTTCGATCTGGTCCTTGCGGATGCGGACCGCCGACCAGATCCCGACCTCCGTCCAGAACGCGCCGAACGCCAGCAGCAGCAGCGCCGTCACGTACGAGCCCTTGCTGAGCATCACCAGCCCGCCGAGCCCGCCCAGGAAGCCGTAGACCGCCCGCCTCGCCCCGTACCGGTCGATCGTCAGGCCCCCGGGGTTGCCCGCCAGGTCGATCCGGCGGCGCACCGCGTTGACGCGCTTCGGGCCCATCAGGCGCAGCACCGCCGGCGACCAGCGCATGCCCAGGCGGTCCACCGCCGAGTCCACCGCTCCCGTGCGGGTCGCACCGACCTCCAGGGCCAGTTTGAGGTCGTCCGGGAGCTTCGCGTCCGCACGGTACAGGCGCAGGCCGTAGGCGATGCCCGCGACTGCCAGGCCTGCCAGGAGCGCTAGGAGGAGGTCCACTTCGGCTGTCCCTACACGTCGATCTTCGAGAAGCGGCGGATGGCGGCGAAACCGATCACGTACAGAGCGAACGCCGCCACCACCGCGAACTGCCCCATGCCCGAGGCCGTCATCCGGTCCAGCGCGCCCGGCTGCATGTTGTCGATCAGCAGGAGCGAGCCGACGCCGATCACCGGGACCGAGTACGCCGTCATGCTCACCTGCGAGAGCTGTGTGCGGACCTCGCGCCGGGTCTCCTTGCGTTCCTCCAGGGTCTCCGTGAGGTTCCGCAGCGAGGAGACGACCGTGCCGCCGGCCCGGTTGGCGAGGACCAGGGTGGTGACCAGGACGACGAGTTCGCGGGAGGGGAGGCGTTCGGCGAGCTCCCCGAGCGCGTCGTCGAGGGAGGTGCCGACCGCCAACTGCTGGGCCACCTTCTCCAGTTCGTCTCCCGCCGGGGCCTCCAGCTCGTCGGCCGCCAGGCTCAGGGCCATGCGGAGGGCAAGGCCCGCCTGGGTGGCGTTGGCCAGGATCCGCGAGAGTTCCGGGAGTTGGTTGATGAACTTCTCGATCCGCTTCTGGCGCTGCCAGTTGAGGAAGCCCATCGCCACCCAGATGCCGAGGAGTCCGCAGATCGGACCGAAGAACGGCGACAGCGCCGCCTGCCCCACCACCCACAGCACCGCCACGGTCCCCGCCAGGGCCACCGTGAACTCGCCCGGCGTGATGTCGAGGCCGGTCGCCGCGATCCGCAGCTCCAGCTTCCGCCCGAGCGCCGTCTTCCGTACGCGCCGGTCCACGCCCCGGAACCGGCGCCTGCGGCGGCCGGCCACGGTCTCCGGTTCGCCGCTCTCGTCCAGGCGGGCCACGAGGGCCGCGTGACGGCGGGCCCCGCTCGCGTACAACTGGACGCCGACGACGCCCAGTACGCACGCGACCAGTGCCACACCGACCGTCAGCCAGAAGGGGTCGGTCATCATCGCCGCGCCTCGCGTCGCCGGAGGGGCGTAGGCGCGTGCGTGGCCATCGCCGCAGCTCGCCGGGGCGTAGGCGCGTGCGTGGCCATCGCCGCAGCTCGCCGGGGCGTCGGCTCGTGCGTCGTCATCGCCTCTCCCCGCCGGGGCGTGGGCTCGTGCGTCGTCATCGCCGCTCCCCCGGCCGCCACGTCGGGTCCTCGGCCGTCACGCCGCTCCCAGGTCGCCACGTCGGGTCGTCCGTCGCCGCTCCGGCCCCCGGCCGCCACGTCGGGTCGTCGGTCATCGCTGTGCCTGCTTCCGTCATCACTCCGCCTCTCGGGTCGCCAGGTGGGCATCGGTCGCGGCCACGCCGAAGGCCTGTGGGATGGGCTGGCCCGCCAGGTAGAGGCGTTCGGCGACGCGCCGGGGCAGCGGGTGGTACGTGAACCTCCCGTAGACCCGCCCGTCCGCCGCGACCGGCTGGGCCTGGAAGCGGCACACCGTGGCGAGCAGGAACCTTTCCCGGCCGTGCGAGGCCAGGACCGCGATCTCGGTGATGCGGCGGGTGCCGTCCGGATGCCGGGTGAGCTGTACGAGGACGTCGACCGCGCTGTTGATCTGGTCCCGGAGCGCCTCGAACGGCACCTTCACCTCGGACATCGACGCGAGGGTCTGCAGCCGCATCAGCGCGTCCTCGGCCGAGTTCGCGTGGACCGTGGCGAGCGAGCCGTCGTGGCCGGTGGACATCGCCTGCAGCATGTCGAGCGTCTCGCCGCCGCGGACCTCACCGACGATGATGCGGTCGGGACGCATGCGCAGGGAGTTGCGGACGAGGTCGCGGATGGAGATGGCCCCGCGGCCCTCGATGTTCGGCGGGCGGGCCTCCAGGCGGATCACGTGGGACTGCTGGAGCTGGAGTTCGGCCGAGTCCTCGATGGTGATGATCCGCTCGCCGTCCGGAACGAGTCCGGACAGGGCGTTCAGCAGGGTCGTCTTCCCGGTGCCGGTCGCGCCGGAGACGATCAGGTTGAACTTGGCTTGAACCAGTCCCGAGAGCAGGAGCAGCATCTGCTCGTCGAGGGAGCCGAGGCCGATCATCTCGTGCAGCGTGTACGCGCGGGGGAAGCGGCGGATGGTGAGGGTCGCCCCCGTGAGGGAGAGCGGCGGGATGATGACGTTCACGCGCTCGCCGGAGGGGAGCCGGGCGTCGACCATCGGGTTCGACTCGTCGACGCGCCGGTTGACGGTGGAGACGATCCGCTCGATGGTCTGCATCAGCTGCTCGTGGGAGGCGAAACGGAGCGGGAGCAGCTCGACGCGGCCGCCGCGCTCGATGAAGATCTGGTCGGGGCCGTTGACCATGATCTCCGTGATGGAGGCGTCTTCGAGGAGCGGTTCGAGTACGCCGAGCCCGAGGGCCTCGTCGACGACCCGGCGGATCAGCTGGGCCCGCTCGGCCGTGGAGAGGACCGGGCCCTCGCGGCTGATGATGTGGCCGAGGACGCGCTCCAGGCGGGCCCGCCGCTCGGCCGCCGCGAGCGCGGACATCTCGGTGAGGTCGATCTCCTCCAGGAGCTTGGCCCGGAAGGCGGCGACCAGGTGGCCGTCCTCCCGGCCTCCGCCCGCGGCCTTCTCCTCGGGGGCGTTGATACGGGCGCGCAGGCTCATGGCAGGTCCTCCTCGGCGGGCATCGGCATGGTCGCGGTTTTCGTCACGGGGTCGAAGTCCCAGAAGGGGACGACCGAGGGGATGCGGACGGTGACGGTGGCGACGACCTCGTCGCCGCCGGGGAGGACGCTGACGTCGGTGGCCCAGTCGGCCGCCGCGTAGCCGGCCGCCTCGCCGGTGGGCGCGTCCTCGGCGTCGCTGGTCGCCGCCCGCGCGGCCGCCCGCGCAGCCGAACCCGCCTGCTGGGCCGCGTACGCCGCGACCCCGAGCTGCAGGCCCGCCAGCCCGACGAGGAGCAGGATGGGGAGGAAGCCGAGGTACTCGATGGCGGCCTGCCCCCGGTCGCGGCACCCGTTGCGCGTCTCTCTCCTCATGGCGTGAGGCCCCTCTCGTCCACGGCGCCCGACTTGCCCTCCACCCGGAACAGGCCTCCCACCCCCGGGACCAGGACCGGGACCTGGAGCGTGACCACCGCGGTCACCATCCCGTCGCCCGGCGGGCAGCTCACCTCGGCACCGTCCAGCCAGGCCCCGTCCAGGTGTCGCCGTGCCGCCTCTCCGCAGTCGTCGCCGACGGCACCGGCCCGCGCCGCCTCGTCCGCCGCATTCCCCGCCAGCGTGTACGTGTAGCCCACCAGGACGACCTGCCACAGCAGGACCAGCGTCAGCAGGATCAGCGGCACCATGCCCAGGAACTCCACCGCCACCTGCCCCCTGTCCTCGTCCCGGCGCGTCCGCATCGGTCAGCGGCCTCCGGTGCGGCGCCGCAGGCCCAGGGAGCCTCGGTCGCCCGCGCGGGCGAGTTCCTTGCCGGGCTGTCCCGACGCCTGCACCAGGCCCAGTTCCCCCGCCAGGCCCCACAGGGCCTGCTTGACCGTCGACTTCGCGTCGAGTTCGTGGAGGCGGCCGGCGTCGACCACCGCCGCGAGCTCCTTGAAGTTGGCCGGGACGGCGACGCCCGCGATGCGGGTGCCGGTGATCTTCTGGACGAGGGGCGGCTGGATCTCGGTGGAGCGGTGGTGGCGGTTGACGAGGGTGACGGTCTCCTCCGCCTTGCGGACCTGGAGCCGTTCCCACATCCGTACGGTCCGCTTGGCGGCGCGGACTGCGACCACGTCCGGGGTGGTGACGAGGAGCGCGGTGTCGGCCATCTCGATCGCCGCGGCGTTGGCGCTGTCGAGCCGGGATCCGCAGTCGAGGACGACGACCTCGTGCCGGCCGCGCAGGGCGCTGACGACCTGCCGGGCGGCGCGGTCGGTGACCTCCTCGCCGCGCTCCCCCTCCGCCGGGGCGAGGAGCAGCGAGAGCCCGGTCTCGTGGACGTACACGGCGTCCTGGAGGACACGCGGCGAGATGTCGGCGATCGACGCGAGGTCCGCGACGGAGCGGCGGAACTGCACGTCCAGGTAGGAGGCGATGTCTCCGCTCTGGAGGTCCATGTCGACGAGGGCGACGCTGCGCCCGGAGGCACGGGCGGCGAGGGCGAGGTGGACGGCGGTGACGGTCGCGCCGACGCCGCCCTTGGCGCCGCTGACGGTCACGACGGTGCCGCCGGGGCCGGCGATCCGCTCGGCGCCCCCGCCGAGGTGGCGGCGGACGCCCAGGGACCACTGGGCGGCGGCCTGGACGCGGCTGGCGAGTTCCTCGTAGCCGAGGGGGAGGGTGACGAGGCCGCGGGCGCCGGAGTCCATCGCGGCGGAGAAGAGGACGGGGCTGGCGTCGGCGGTGATGAGGACGACTCCGACGGCGGGGAAGCGGAGGGCGACCTCGCGGACGAGTTCGAGCGCGGGGACGGGCCCGATCCGCTCGTGGACGAGGACGACCTCGGGCAGTTCGTCGACGGAGGCGGCGGCGAGCCGCGCGAGGGTGTCGACGAGCTGGGTGGAGTCGGTGACCGGCTGGGCGGGTTCGGCGTCGGGGAGCTGGCTGAGCAGCGTACTGACGGACCGGGCCGCGTCGGGGTCGCCGACGGCCGGCAGGATCCTGGTGGTCATCCGGCCTCACTTGTCCTTGTCGAGCGTGTAGGTGCGGTCGTCCTTGTCGACCGGGGATCCGGCCGTGGACGGGGCGACGAGGGCGAGGTGTACGTGCTCGGCGAAGGACTCGGCGTACGCGACGCGCTGGGTGTCGAGGGTGGAGAGCGCGAAGGTGATCGGGACCGTGGAGGTGGCCCGGCTGGAGCGGTCGTTGCTCTCTGCGGCCGGGGTGAGGCGGCCGACCTCGAGGACACGGGCGCCGGCGACGATCAACCGGGACTGGTCGGGGTCGCCCTTCTTCTTGCCGGCGAAGGTCGCGTAGATGTTGACCGTCGAGCCCGTGTAGATCTTGCCGGCGACGCCGGTGGCGGCGTCCACCATGATCGCGATCTCCTGCTCCCCCGGCTTGAGCCGGGGCCGTTCGACGATCATGTCGGTCTGGAGGAGCGAGCCGGCCTTGAGTCGGGTGACGGCGATCCTGCCCTCGATCTGGCGGAGGTCGGTGACGGCGGTCGGGGACAGCCAGCGCTTGGGCATGGAGATCTTCTCGAAGTCGCCTGCCTTCAACGGCTCGTAGGGAGCCACGTCGTCCTTGAGCCGGTACGCCGTGGTCTCCGGGCCGACCTTCGAGTTCACGTCGCTGATGACGGCGAGGACACCTGCGAACGCACCGAGGGCGCACAGGACGGAGAGCAGCAGCAGGATCACGCCGCGGCGCTGGCGGGAGTTCATGGCCGTACTTCCTCGATCGGATCCGTGGGGCGGGGATGGCGGCTGGGGTGGGGGTGGCGGCTGGGGTGGGGGTCGCGGCTGGGACGGGGGTGGCGGCTGGGACGGGGGCCGGGGCCCACGGGGCCGCTCACGGCAGCGCGGCGCGGGCGGAACGGTCGCCGGGCCCGAGGGCGCGGGCTTGCGGCCCTGCCTGCGCCCCGGCCTGTGGCCCGGCTTGCGGCCCTGCCTGCGCCCCGGCCTGCGCCCCGGCCTGTGGCCTGGCCTGCGGTCCTGCCTGCGCCCCGGCCTGCGCCCCGGCCTGTGGCCTGGCCTGCGGTCCTGCCTGCGCCCCGGCCTGCGCCCCGGCCTGTGGCCCCGGCCCGAGCGCGTGCGCACCGGACTGCAGCCCAGGGGCCAGGGCCTGTTGCCCGGGAGCCAGAGCCTGTTGCCCGGGAGCCAGGATCTGTTGGCCGGGAGCCAGGATCTGTTGGCCGGGAGCCAGAGCCTGCTGCCCGGGACCTAGAGCGTGCCGCCCCGGACCCAGAGCCTGTTGCCCGGTACCCACCGCCCGCTGCCCCGCCCCGTCGGCCCGCGCTCCCCGGTCCGGCGGCGGGAGCTGTGCGGCCGGGGCCAGGGGCGCGGCGCAGAAGCCGCAGCGGTCGCCGATCAGTTCCATCCCGCACCAGTGGCATCGCTCGCGCCGTACGGAGGAGACCAGCTGGTGGAGGACGGGCAGGTCCGGCAGGTACGCGGCGAACTCGACGAGCTTGCCGGTGCCCCACCAGCCGGGCGAGGACGCGGGCAGGGCCACCTCGTGCACGGGGCCGGGGATCCGCCAGCGGGGTACGAGGGTGGTCGTCGGCCAGTCGGTCTGGAGCTGGCCGCGGGCGAGGAGGAGTTCGGTGGCGAACTCCGGCCCGGCGAGGGGCTCCTCGGCGGCGGAGCCGATGCGCACGATCTGCGGGGTGGGTCCGGCGAGGACGGCGAAGTGGGCGCCCGGGAGCCAGCTCTTGAGGTGGGAGCCGAGGCCGACGGGGACGCGGTCGAGCCGCGAGACGGAGCCGAGGACGGCGCCGGCGTAGATGTAGTGGGCGAGCAGCCGCGCGGCGGAGGCGAGGACTCCGGGGCTGAAGTCGCAGCCGGCGAGCTGCCGCAGCTGGCGGACGAGGACGGCCGCGCCGAGCGGCGGCAGATCGGTCCTGACCAGGGCGATGCGGTCGCTCTCCAGGAGGGCGCGGACGGCGTGCAGGCGGTGTTCGACGGCGGTCGGCGCGGACGTGGGGCAGACGACGACCACGTGTCCGTACCGGGCGAGGAGTTGCTGCATGTCCGCGAGGGAGGAGTCGAGCGAGCGGGTCTCGGGGGGCGGGAGCACGGCGGCCTGCGGGGTCCCGGGGTCGGCCGCCGGCAGCACCAGGTCGGCACCGGTGACGGCGATCGCTGTCGGCACGTCGGACCCCCCGTCCCCTCCGGCCTCCGGTGCCCCGGGGGCCGCGGATCACTTACCGCGTTCGCGGCGTCACCGCAGGGTGCCGCCGTCTCTGCACCTTATCCACGTCCCGCGGGGTGGTGAACACACAATCCGCCAAGCTGCCTCCATTAATTGCGGCCCCGCCGCCCCGCTGCGGCCTCCGCCATTGACGCTCCCGTCACCGCCGCGTCCGTCACCGCATCCGTCACCGCGACCGTCGCGTCCATCCCCGCGGGCCCCTCCGCCATTGACGCTCCCGTCACCGCCACGTCCGTCACCGCATCCGTCACCGCGACCGTCGCGTCCATCCCCGCGGGCCCCTCCGCCATTGACGCTCCCGTCACCGCCGCGTCCGTCACCGCATCCGTCACCGCCGCGTCCGTCACCGCCGCGTCCGTCACCGCGACCGTCACCGCGTCCGTCACCGCGACCGTCACCGCATCCGTCGCGTCCGTCCCCGCGGCCCCTCCGCCGCCCCCGCCTCCCTCACCGCGGCTCCCGTCACCGCAGCCTCCGCCCTGGCCGCCTCCGCACCCCCGCGTGAACGCCCTTCCCCGCCAGAGGTATTGACAACGCGATTGGTCTGGACCAACTTGTTGCGACAGCGGTGGCCACCGCCGGTACCCCCCGTACCCGCACCTCCCCTCCGTACGACGACGTACGGCACCTCCACATCCCCAACTCCCCCACCGGAGGATGCACGTGGACCGCACCACCACCCGCCCGCACGGACGGCGACGGATCGCCGGAGCCCTCGCGCTCGCCGTCGGCTCCGGGCTCGTCCTCGTCGGCGGAGCCGGCACCGCACAGGCGGCCGACGTCAACGTCGCCAAGAACGCCGGATTCGAGAACGGCCTCACCAACTGGTCCTGCTCCGCCGGGAGCGGCGCCGTCGTCTCCTCGCCGGTCCGCACCGGGAGCGGCGCGCTCAAGGCCACCCCGGCCGGTCTCGACTACGCCCAGTGCGTGCAGACCGTGACCGTGAAGCCGAACTCGACGTACACCCTGAGCGCCTGGGTCCAGGGCGGCTACGCCTACCTCGGCGCGAACAACACCGGAACCGGCACCGGCACCGTCTCCACCTGGACGCCCGACAGCCCCTCCTGGAAGCAGCTCACCACCACCTTCACCACCGGCGCGAGCACCACCTCCGTCGACATCTGGACCCACGGCTGGTACGGCACCTCCCCCTACCTCGTCGACGACGTGAGCGTCTTCGGGCCCGACGGGGGCGGCGGCCAGGACCCCGACCCGGTCGTCCCGGCCACCCCGGCCGGCCTCGCCGCCGGCACGGTCACCACCAGCTCCGTCGCCCTCAGCTGGGGCGCGGTCAACGGCGCCACGGGCTACAAGGTGTACCGCGACGGCGCCAACCCGCAGACGGTCACCGGCACCTCGACCACCGTCACCGGGCTCACCGCCGACACCGCGTACCAGTTCCAGGTCTCCGCGACGAACTCCGCGGGCGAGTCCGCGAAGTCCGGCGCCGTGACGGCGCGCACCGCCAAGGCCACCGACCCGGGCCCCGGCCCGGCCGTGCCCAAGCACGCCGTCACCGGCTACTGGCAGAACTTCGACAACGGCGCCGCGAAGCAGAAGCTGCGCGACGTCCAGGCCGCGTACGACATCATCGCGGTCTCGTTCGCCGACTCCACGGCCACGCCCGGCCAGATCACCTTCAACCTCGACCCGGCCGTCGGCTACGCCTCGGTCGCCGACTTCAAGGCCGACGTCGCGGCCAAGAAGGCCGCCGGCAAGTCCGTGATCCTCTCGGTCGGCGGCGAGAAGGGCAACGTCACGATCAACAGTGACGCCACCGCCACCGCCTTCGCCGACAGCGCGTACGCCCTGATGCAGGAGTACGGCTTCAACGGGATCGACATCGACCTGGAGCACGGCGTCAACGCCACGTACCTCACCAAGGCGCTCCGTCAGCTCTCCGCCAAGGCGGGCTCCTCCATGGTCCTGACGATGGCCCCGCAGACCATCGACATGCAGAACACGAGCTCGGAGTACTTCAAGACCGCGCTCGCCGTGAAGGACATCCTCACCGTGGTCAACACCCAGTACTACAACAGTGGTTCGATGCTCGGCTGCGACGGCAAGGTCTACAGCCAGGGCTCGGTGGACTTCCTCACCGCGCTCGCCTGCATCCAGCTCCAGGGCGGCCTCGACCCGTCCCAGGTCGGCCTGGGCGTCCCCGCCTCCACGCGGGGCGCGGGCAGCGGCTACGTCGACCCGCAGATCGTGAACAACGCGCTCGACTGCCTGACCAAGGGCACCGGCTGCGGCACCTTCAAGCCGGCGCAGACCTGGCCGTCGCTGCGCGGCGCCATGACCTGGTCGACCAACTGGGACGCGACGGCCGGCAACGCCTGGTCGAACGCGGTGGGCCCGAAGGTGCACAACCTGCCGTAGCGGACCCGGTTCCCAGGTGACAGCGCAGCGCCGCCGCTCCCCCGGCGGCGCTGTGCCGTCTCCTCACGCGGGCAGGTAGTGGCGCAGCACCGGGTCGAGCAGCCGGATCCAGTCGTCGACCCGGGCCGGGCGGCGGCCGTCGAGCTCGCAGTCGTAGACCGAGCCGTCGTAGAGCGTGACGGCCATCCGCAGCACCCGGCCGCGCCGGACGCGCTCGTACCGTACGGCCCCGATCTCGCTCCAGAGGAAGTCGGCCTCCTCGCCGAAGTAGTGCAGGGACACCCCGCTCCCGTCGACGGCGATCCCGGAGTTCCGGTCGGCGGCGGTGAAGTCCGGCGCGGGCGGGGGCGGGACGAGGGGCGGCGGGGGTACGTAGAGGGTGGCGGGATGCGGTACGGGGGCGGGCGCCGGGGCGGGGACGGGCGCCGGTACGGGGGTGGGGACGGCGTCCTGGATGCCGTCGGTCCGGGTGGGCAGCGCGGCCGCCGGCACCGCGTCGACGGGCCCCGTCGCCACCCGGGGGTCCGGGATGACCGGAGACGCGGGCACCGCAGGAGACGCGGACACCACCGGAGACGCGGGCACCACCGGAGACGCAGGCACCGCAGGAGACGCAGGCACCGCAGGGGACGCAGGCACCACCGGAGACGCAGGCACCACCGGAGACGCGGGCACCGCAGGAGACGCAGGCACCGCAGGAGACGCAGGTGGCACCACCGGAGAAGCGGGCCCCGCCTCGTACGAAGTCCCCGCCAGCTCGTCCATGAGGGTGTCCGGTGTGGGCCGTTCGGCGGGGTCCTTGGCGAGGCAGCGCCCCACGAGCCCGCGGAGCGCCTCTGGTACGGCGTCGAGGTCGGGGGCCTCGTGCACCGACCGGTACATGAGGCCCATCGGCGTGCCCTCCCCGAAGGGCCGCCCGCCCGCGGCGGCGACGAGGACGGCGCCCAGCGCGAAGACGTCGGCGGCGCCGGTGACCTCCTCGCCGAGGGCCTGTTCGGGGGCGAGGTAGCCGGGGGTGCCGAAGGCGTTGCCGGTGGCGGTGAGCCGGGTGGACTCCAGGGCGCGGGCGATCCCGAAGTCGAGGACGCGCGGCCCGTCGGCGGCCATGACGATGTTGCCGGGCTTGAGGTCGCGGTGGACGAGCCCGCAGGCGTGGATCGCCTCCAGGGCCTCGGCGAGCGCGGCGCCGAGCGAGCGGAGCCGCGCCTCGTCCATGGGCCCCTCGGTGGTGAGGAGTCCGGAGAGGGTGGGCCCCGGGATGTAGGCGGTGGCGAGCCAGGGGGCCTCCGCCTCGGGGTCGGCGTCGACGACCTGCGCGGTGTGGAAGCCGCCGACCTGCCGGGCCGCGGCGACCTCGGCGCGGAAGCGGGCGCGGAAGGAAGGGTCGGAGGCGAGTTCCGGCCGGGCGACCTTGACGGCGACGGCGCGCCCGCCGCGCGATCGGGCCAGATAGACGGTGCCCATGCCGCCTTCGCCTAGCTTGTGCTCGATGACGTATCTACCGATGAGGGTCCCCACGCGGGACAGTATGGCCGAACTGCCTACCTTGACCGGTCCATGACATAGCCGGACCATGTGGCCGGACAGGCACGTGCCCGGGAAGCGCGAGCTGTCGGACAGTCACGCACCCGGGCACCCGCACGGCTTGGCTCGGTCGCACTCCCCCACACTCCCCACCCAGGAGACAGCATGCGACGTCCCACCCGCGGCAGAAGGACCGCCACCCTCGCGGCCCTCGTGGCGTTCGCCCTCGCGGCGCCCCTCTCCGCCCTCAGCACCCCCGCCGGGGCCGACCCGGCGCCGACCGCCGCCCGCATCGCGTCCGGCGCCGAGGAGGTGATCCGGCAGTACGAGATCGCCGGACCGTCCACCCCGGCCGCCCGCTCCGCGCTGACCGCCACCGGCGTCTCCATCGACGAGGTCGACGCCCGCTCGGTCGTGGTCAGCGCCAACACCGAACAGCTCGCGCGCCTCAAGGCCCTCGGCTACAAGCCGGTCGCCCTCCCCGGCCCGCCGGACCGCAGCACCGAGGCCGACAGGACGGCCGGCCCGCTCGACTTCCCCTCCGCCGACGCGAAGTACCACAACTACGCCGAGATGAACGCGGAGATCGACCAGCGCCTCGCCGCCCACCCCTCGATCATGAGCAAGCGGGTCATCGGCAAGACGTACCAGGGCCGGGACATCGTCGCCATCAAGATCAGCGACAACGTCGCCACCGACGAGAACGAGCCCGAGGTCCTCTTCACCCACCACCAGCACGCCCGCGAGCACCTCACCGTCGAGATGGCGCTCTACCTGCTGCGCGAACTCGGCGCGGGCTACGGCACGGACTCCCGCATCACCAACATGGTGAACGGCCGGGAGATCTGGATCGTCCCGGACCTCAACCCGGACGGCGGCGAGTACGACATCGCGAGCGGCTCCTACCGCAGCTGGCGGAAGAACCGCCAGCCCAACGCCAACTCCTCGTACATCGGCACCGACCTCAACCGGAACTGGGACTACAAATGGGGCTGCTGCGGCGGCTCCTCCGGCACGAAGAGCTCGGAGACCTACCGGGGCACGGCCCCCGAGTCGGCCCCCGAGGTGAAGGTCGTCGCCGACTTCGTCCGCTCCCGGGTGGTGGGCGGCAAGCAGCAGATCACGGCGGCCATCGACTTCCACACGTACAGCGAGCTGGTCCTCTGGCCCTTCGGCTGGACGACGGCCAACACCACCACCGGCATGACCCAGGACGACCGCGACGCCTTCGCGACCGTCGGCGGCAAGATGGCCGCGAGCAACGGCTACACGCCCGAGCAGTCCAGCGACCTGTACATCACGGACGGCTCGATCGACGACTACCTGTGGGGCGCGCAGAAGATCTTCGCGTACACCTTCGAGATGTACCCGTCGAACGGCGGCGGGGGCTTCTACCCGCCCGACGAGGTCATCGAGCGCGAGACGAGCCGCAACCGCGACGCCGTCCTCCAGCTCCTGGAGAACGCGGACTGCATGTACCGCTCGATCGGCAAGCAGGCGCAGTACTGCGCGGCCTGACGGCCCGTGAACGAGGAGGTGCCCCGGCCGCCCCGCGGCCGGGGCACCTCTCAGTCGAGGACCGCGAGCGCGTCGATCTCGATGAGGAGGCCGGCGGGGAGGCCGACGTAGACGGTGGTGCGGGCCGCGGCGGGGGCCTTGAGGTTCTGCTCCTCGAAGTACTGGTTGTAGATCTCGTTCATCTCGGCGAAGTGGTCCACGTCCGTGAGGTAGACGCGCATCATCATCACGTCGTCCCAGCCCGCGCCGCCCTCCTCCAGGATCGCCTTGACGTTGGCGAAGGTCTGGAGGGTCTGCTCGCGCAGCGTCGGGCCCGCCACCGTCGGGGCCCGGCCCTCGACGGCGGGGAGGAAACCGACCTGGCCGGCGACCTGGAGGATGTTGCCCTTCCGGACGCCGTGGGAGAACTTCGCGGGCGGGGCGGTGTGGGTGGCGGGGGTGAGGGCGGTCTTCTCGGTCATGCGGTCGGTTCCTCTGTTTCCTTCGTCGGGGCGGTGCCGGAGTACTCGCGGCTGATGGCGTCCGCGGTGCTGCGCACCTGCGGGAGGAGCGTGAGGAGTTCCTCGGCGGTCACGACCACATTGGGCGCCGAGACCGACATGGCGGCGACGACCCGCCCGTCGGCCCCGCGGATGGGCGCGCCGACGCAGTTGATGGACTCCTCGTGGCCGCCGAGGTCGGTGGCCCAGCCCTGTTCTCGTACGGTCGCCAGCTCCTGGAGGAAGGCGGCGGCGTTCGGCGTCGAACGGGGCGTGTACGGGGGGTAGTCGAGCTTGGCGGCCACGGCGCGCCGCTCCGGCTCGGGCAGGTCGGCGAGGAGCAGCTTGGCGACGGCGGCGACGGTGATCGCGACGGGCTTGCCGATGCGGGAGTACATGCGGACGGGGTAGCGGGACTCGACCTTGTCGATGTAGACGACCTCGCCCTCCTCGTACACCGCGAGGTGGATCGTGTGCCCGATCCGCTCGTTGAGGGCGGTGAGGTAGGGGTGGGCGATCTCGCGGACGTCGAGGTTCTCGACGGCCTCCTGGGCGAGCGCGAAGAGCCGGGCGCCGAGGCGGTAGCGCTGGTCCTGCTGCCGGTGGACGAGACCGTGCTCGTGGAGCGTGCGCAGCAGCCGCAGGGCCGTGGACTTGTGCACGCCGAGCCGCTCGGCGACCTGGCCGAGGTCGGCGGGTCCCTGGGCGAGCAGCGGCAGGATGCTGAGCGCCCGGTCGACGGTCTGGCTCATGGCGTACGTACCTCCTGGTCGTCCCCCGTCCAGCCGGGGCCGAGGTGAAGTGTGCCCCAGGCGGCGGCGTGGAGCGCGGCCAGCCGGTCGGCGTGGGTGCGGCGGGGCGGCCGTGCCAGGTCGCCGGGGACGGTGAGGGCGGCGGCGGCCATGAGGTGCCCGTGCCGGAGCCGGGTCCGCATGTCGAGGCCGCGGAGGGTGGCGGAGAGGAAGCCGGCGGCGAAGGCGTCGCCGGCGCCGACGGCGGAGACGACGTCGACGCGGGGCGGGCGTTCGAGGAAGGCGACGCCGTCGGCGTCCTCGATGTCGGCGTGGGGTTCGGGGCGGCGGTCGACGACGAAGGCGCCGCCCCTGCCGAGTTTGAGGACGACGGTCTCGGGTCCGTCGATGAGCCGGGAGACGGCTCCGGTGCCCTTGAGTCCCCACAGCGCCTTCGCCTCGTCGGCGCCGACGAAGACCAGGTCGGCGCGGCGGGCGAGTTCGAGGAGCACCTCGGGGGCGCTGCCGTCGCGCCACAGCCCCGGCCGGTGGTTGACGTCGAAGGAGACGAGCGGGCGTCCGGGGCGCGGAGCGGTGAGCTCCCGCAGCAGGGCCAGGCAGTCGGCGGAGAGGGCGGCGGTGATGCCGGTGAGGTGGAGGATCCGGGCGCCGGCGACCGTGTCGTACGGGACGGTGGCGGGTGACATGGCGGAGGCGGCGGAGCCGGCCCGGTAGTAGACGACCTCGTGGGCGTCGGTGGCCCGGTCCTCGTCGGTGCGGAAGTAGACGCCGGTCGGCCGGTGCGGGTCGCGGCGGACGGCGCTGACGTCGACTCCGTAGCCTGCGACGGTGTCGAGGAGGTGGTCGCCGAAGCCGTCGGTGCCGACCCGGCCGACCCACCGGGTGCGGTGGCCGGCGGCGGCGAGGGCGCAGGCGACGTTGGACTCGGCGCCGCCGATGGCGCGGGTGAAGGAGGGGACGTCGGCGAGGCGGCCGGGCCGGGTGGGCAGGAAGGTGACCATGGACTCGCCGAGGCAGACGACGTCCGGGGCCGCGTGTCCGCTCACTCTCGGGCTCCCTGTGGCTCGTACGGGTCCATTGACCCGGCCTTGGCCCGGATGTTAGACAGCGAGGAACAAGATATGCAATGAGCGTTGCACACCACGCAACACTCGAACGAGGAGGCCTCATGCCCGACCTGGCGAACGAGCGCGTCGACCACCGTTTCAAGGCCCTGCCCCCGGATGCCGAGGGCCTGACCGTCGGCGAACTCTCCGCCCAGCGGCGCAACCTCTTCACGGGCGGCTACACCACCCCGGTCCTCGCCCTCTCCGCCGAGTCCGTCGAGCACAACCTCCGCCTCCTGGAGACCTACGCCGAGCGCCACGGCCTGGCGTTCGCCCCGCACGGCAAGACCTCCATGGCCCCCCAGCTCTTCGACCGGCAGCTGGAGCACGGTGCCTGGGGCATCACGGCCGCCGTCCCGCACCAGGCCCGCGTCTACCGCGCCCACGGCGTCGCCCGGATCTTCCTCGCGAACGAGCTCGTCGACGACGTCGCCCTGCGCTGGCTCGCCGCCGAGCTCGACGCCGACCCGGAGTTCCGCTTCGTCTGCTACGTCGACTCCGTGCGCGGCGTCGAGCTGATGGACGAGGCCCTGCGCGCCGCCGGCGCCGGCCGTCCCGTGGACGTCGTCGTCGAGCTGGCCGCCGGCGCGACCGGGCGGACGGGCGTACGGACCGAGGCGGAGTGCGCGGCCGTCGCCGACGCCGTCGCGGCCGCCCCCACCCTGCGCCTCGTCGGCGTCGCCGGGTACGAGGGCACGATGCCCGGCGCCGACGCCGACAGCGTCCGGGAGTGGCTGCACCGCCTCGTCGGGCTCGCGGTCGACTTCGACAAGGCCGGCCGCTTCGACCCCGCCGTCGGCGAGATCATCGTGAGCGCGGGCGGCAGCGAGTGGTTCGACACGGTCGCCGAGGTCTTCGCGGAGATCCCCGAGTTCTCCCTCCCGGTCCTCAAGCTGCTGCGCTCCGGCGCGTACGTCTCCCATGACGACGGCCAGTACCGCAACCGCACCCCCTTCAACCGGATCCCCGAGGAGGGCGCGCTCCAGCCCGCGTTCCGGCTCTGGTCGCAGGTCGTCTCCCGCCCCACGGCCGAGCAGGCCTTCACCAACGCCGGCAAGCGGGACGCCGCCCACGACCTGCACCTCCCCGAGGCGCAGGTCGTCCGCGACGGCCGCACGGGTGAGATCCGCCCCGCGGAGGGCATCAGGGTCACGGGCCTCTCCGACCAGCACGCCTGGCTCGCCACCGCACCGGGCGCGGACCTGGAGGTCGGCGACTGGGTGGGGATGGGCCTGTCCCACCCCTGCACGATCTTCGACAAGTGGCAGCTGATCCCGCTCGTGGACGCGGACGGCACGGTGGTCGACCACATCCGCACGTTCTTCTGATCTCGGGAGGGGGCAGGACATGGACCTCGTCTTCCGTGACGCGGAGGTCGTCGACGGCAGCGGCGGCGACTCCTACCGGGCCGACGTCGGCATCGAGGGCGGCAGGATCGTCTCGATCGTCAAGGAGGCCGCGGCGGCCGGCTGCCAGCGCCCGAGCGCCCGCCGCGTCCTGGACGCCGAGGGCCTCGTCCTGTCCCCCGGTTTCGTCGACATGCACGCCCACAGCGACCTGGCGCTGCTCCGCGACCCGGACCACAGCGCGAAGGCCGCGCAGGGCGTGACCCTGGAGGTCCTGGGCCAGGACGGTCTGTCGTACGCCCCCGTCGACGACCGCACGCTCGACGAGGTCCGCCGGGCGATCACCGGCTGGAACGGCGACGGCTCCGACATCGACGTCGACTGGCGCACGGTCGGCGAGTACCTGGACCGGCTCGACCGGGGCATCGCGGTGAACGCGGCGTACCTGATCCCCCAGGGCACGGTCCGCATGTACGCGATGGGCTGGGAGGACCGTCCGGCGACCGCGCCCGAGCTCGACCGCATGCGCCGGCTCGTCGCCGAGGGCCTCGCCCAGGGCGCGGTCGGCATGTCCTCGGGCCTCACCTACACCCCCGGCATGTACGCGCCGGACTCCGAGCTCACCGAGCTGTGCCGGGTCGTCGCGGAGTACGGCGGCTACTACTGCCCGCACCACCGCTCGTACGGGGCGGGGGCGCTGCGCGCGTACGAGGAGATGGTGGCGCTCACCCGGGAGGCGGGCTGCGCCCTCCACCTGGCCCACGCCACCATGAACTTCGGCGTGAACGAGGGCAGGGCCCCGGAGCTGCTTGCCCTGCTCGACGAGGCCCTCGGCGCGGGCGCCGACATCAGCCTCGACACGTACCCGTACACCCCCGGCAGTACGACCCTGCTGGCGCTGCTGCCGAGCTGGGCGAGCGAGGGCGGCCCGGAGGCGGCCCTGGCCCGGCTCCGCGACGACGCGACGGCGGAACGGATCCGGCACCACCTGGAGGAGCTCGGCTCGGACGGCTGCCACGGGGTCCCGGTCGACTGGGCGACGATCGAGATCTCGGGAGTGGCGGACGGGGCCCTGACGGACCGGGTGGGCCGCCGTCTCGACGGCTGGCCGACCGCCCGCCGTCTCCTCCTGGAGGACCGGCTGGGCACGACGATCCTCCAGCACGTCGGCCACGAGGAGAACGTCCGGACGATCATGCGCCACCGGGTGCACACGGGCGGCTCGGACGGCATCCTCCAGGGCCTCAAGCCGCACCCGCGCGCGTACGGCACGTTCCCCGAGTACCTGGGGCGGTACGTGCGCGAGCTCGGTGTCCTCTCCCTGGAGGAGTGCGTGGCCCATCTGACCTCCCGCCCGGCGGCGCGTCTCCGCCTCCCGGACAGGGGTCTGGTGCGGGAGGGTTACGTGGCGGACCTGGTCCTCTTCGACCCGACGACGGTCGCCTCCGGCGCGACGTACGAGAACCCGCGCACCCTCCCGGTCGGCATCCCGCACGTCCTGATCGACGGCAGGTTCGTCATGGAGGACGGACGGAGGACGGACGTGCTCGCGGGCCGCTCAGTCCGGAGAACCGAGCTCCGCTGAGCCGGGGGCCGTCGTCGCCTCGCCCGCACCGCGGGTGCGCTGGGGCGGAACAGCACCCTCCGCGGCACCGGCGTCTCCGAGGGCCCACGGCTCCCGCCGCACCCGCACGAGCCCGGCCGCCAGCACGAGCCCCGCCGGCACGAACCCGTACCAGGGCGTGTGCCCCGAAGGCTGCGTCTCGTACACGAGCGCCGCCGAGAGCACGGCCAGCACCTGCCCCGCCCGGCTCCGCCACGCGACGGCGGCGACGACGACCGTCCCCCACAGCACGTACCAGGGCTGCACCATCGGGGACAGCGCCACGAGCGCGACCAGCGAGAGCCCGAGCCCGAGGACGGGGTCGAGGCGGCCCCGGTACGCCCGCCACGCGAGGGCCGCGACGACCACGAGGGCCGCGAGCAGCCCCAGCTTCTGGACCACACCCTTCACGGGCTCGGCCTCGCCCCCGAAGAGCAGCCCCAGCCCGAGCCCGAGGTCGCTCGTCGGCGACAGGGGCGTGTGGATCGCCGCGGCCACGCTCTGCGTCCGCAGCCACCCGAACCCGGTCCCGGCGAGGACCGACGCCCCCGCCGCCACCGCCCCCGCGACGGCCCCCGGCAGGACGAGCCCCTTCACGAGGCCCCGTACGCCGCCACCGCGCGCCAGGAGGACGCCGATGAAGAGCAGGGCGACCGCCGCCGGCGACTTGACCATCGTCGCGAGGCCGACGAGGACACTGCCGAGCACCCACCGCCCGCGCGTGGCGAGCAGGACGCCTCCGAGCATGAGGCCGATCATCAGGCCGTCGTTGTGCATGCCGCCGACGACGTGGAGGAGGAGCAGCGGATTGAGGGCGGCGAGCCAGAGGGCTCCGTCCCGGCCGCCGGCCCCGCCGCCGAGGCCGCCGAGGCCGCGGACGGCCCAGACGATCAGGGCGAGCGCGCCGAGCGCGATCAGCCGCAGGCCGAGGACGGCGGGCACGACCGCCCCGCCGGTCACCTTCACGACCACCGCGGCGAGGAGCAGGAAGGCGGGCCCGTACGGGGCGGGGGTGTGGGTCCAGTTCCCGCCGACGCTCGCCGCCGCGTCGGCCCCGAGGTCGCCGGGGCCGAGGACGGAGGGCCCGGCGCCGTACACGTCGTGGCCTTCGAGGACCATGGCGCCCTGCGCGATGTAGCTGTAGACGTCGGCGCTGTGCAGCGGCGGGGCGAGGAGCAGCGGCGCGGTCCAACAGGCGAGGGTCGCGAGCACCCCGTCCCGCAGGCCGCGGGCGAGGAGGACGCCGTAACGCCACCAGGCGGCGACGAGCAGGGTCAGCCCGAGGGCCGCGAGGACGGCGCCGGCGACGGTGAGCGCGGAGCCGCGCGGCTCCCACAGCGGCCCGCCGCCGAGGACGGGCAGGGTGCCCGCCGCGTACCCGCCGACGGCCACGGCGAGCGACCCGCCCGTGCCGAGCCACCGGCATCCGGAGGCACTGAGAACCCACATGACGTGCCAACCTACCCCGTCGTGGAGTGCCCCACCGCGGCCGTACGGTCCAGGGTCTCGGTCGCGGTGCCGGTGCGCTGCATCCGGTGCCAGCGGAGCCGGCTGCCGAGGAGCGCGGTGACGACGGACTGGACGACGACCAGGTACATGAGCTGGCGGTAGACGACGATCTGCAGGGGCAGCGTCCAGATCGGCTCGAACCGCTCGCGGTCCAGGCGGAGCGCGTACACGGCCGTGCCGACCTGGACGGCGGTGAAGCCGAGCCAGACGCCGAGGGCCTGCCCGGGGTCCTGGAAGAGCAGTCCGTAGACGGCGAAGACGTCGACCAGCGGCGCGATCAGCGGCAGCACGGTCTGGAAGAGCAGCAGGTAGAGGAGGCCGCGGCGGCCGAGCTTGCCGGACTGGCCGCCCTCGACGACGGCCCTGCGGTGCTTCCACATGGCCTGGAGGGTGCCGTAGCACCAGCGGTAGCGCTGTTTCCACAGCTGCCGGACGGTGGACGGGGCCTCGGTCCAGGCGATCGCGGACTCCTCGTACACGACGCGCCAGCCGGCCCGGCACAGCGCCATCGTGAGGTCGGTGTCCTCGGCGAGGGTGTCCTCGCTGACCCCGCCGACGCCGGCGAGGGCGCCCCGGCGGAAGGCGCCGATGGCGCCGGGGACGGTGGGCATGCACTCCAGGACGTCGTACATGCGCCGGTCGAGGTTGAAGCCGATCACGTATTCCAGGTGCTGCCACCGGCCGAGGACGCCCTGGCGGTTGCCGACCTTGGTGTTGCCGCTGACCGCGCCGACGCGGGGGTCCGCGAGCGGCTGGATCAGGCGGCGGACGGCGTCGGGCTCGAAGACGGTGTCGCCGTCGATCATCACGACGAGGTCGTGGTGCGCCCAGGCGAGGCCGGTGTTGAGGGCGGCGGCCTTGCCCGCGTTGGGCTGGCGCACGACCATCACCCGCGGATCGTCGATGGACTCGGCGATCTCGAAGGTGCGGTCGGAGGAGCCGTCGTCGATGACGACGACCTGGATCGCCTGGTGCGTGGAGGCGAGCAGGGAACGGACGGTCGCCTCGATCCCGGCCTCCTCGTTGTAGGCGGGGACGAGGATGGAGACGGGCTCGGTGACGGGAGGGAGCCGGGGTGCGCCGCGGCGGCGCTTGGACCGGGTGCGGCGGACGTGGACGCGGGCGACGCCGATCAGGAGGGCGAGCCGGACGGCGGTGATGACGCCGGCCGCGACGAGCAGCCAGGTCATGGCGTCGGCGAAGCCCCGGGACGCGCTCTGCGCCTGGACGAAGGCGGCGCCCTTCCACTCGGCGAGCGTGGACACGTGGTACGTCGTCTCGGTGAGGCCGAGGGCCTGGCCGACGGAGGTGTACCGGGTGGTGCCGCCGGGGCGGGCGAGGAGCTTCTCGGTCTCGTCGACGGCCTGGGCGGAGCCGGTCAGCTGGAGGACGGACTTCCCGTCGGCGGCGACCAGGACGTAGCCGGCCTGCGCGACCCGGCGTCCGGCCTCCCACTGGTCCTCGCAGAAGGTGGCGAGCCCGGTGGTGTGCGGGAGCCGCAGCAGGCGGGTGCCGAGGCCGGTGCTCGCGCCGAGCGCGTTCTGGGTGAGGGAGAGCTCCAGGTCGGCGCGGGTCTCGGAGACCTGGGCGAGGTCGACGTCGGTGTACGTGTGCGAGCCGAGCTCGTGGCCGTCGGAGACGATGCGGCGGACGAGGTCGGGGTGGGCGGCGGCCTCGGCACCGGTCAGGAAGAAGGTCGCCTTCGCGTGGTGCGCGGCGAGGACGTCGAGCAGGCGCGGGGTCCAGTCCGGGCTCGGCCCGCCGTCGTAGGTGAGGGCGACGGTGCCGTCGGGCGGGGTGGCGCTGCGGACGATGCCGTTCTGGTCCACCTGGACGACGGGGCCTTCGCCGCGGGTCGCGGGGGTGGTCGGGCAGTGCGGCTGGGGCGCGCCGGTGGCGGCTATCTCGTGGCGGCCGTAGCCGGCGAAGACGAGCGCGGTGGCGGCGACGAGGAGGATCAGACAGAGCATGGCCCAGTGGGCCCGGGGGTCGCGCCGCAGCGCGTGCCGTGTACGGGGGCCGGCGGGCGGGGCGGGGCTGGCGGGCGCGGGGCGCGGGGGGACGGGCGCGGCAGGAGGGGCGTACGAGGGGTGGGGGTCGTGCTCTCCGTACGGGGCGTGCTCGCCTCCGTACGGGGCGCGCTCGCCTCCGTACGCGTCGTGCCCTCCGTACGAGTCGTGCTCGCCGTAGGAGTCGCGCTCGCCTCCGTACGCGTCGTGCCCTCCGTACGGGGTCTGCTCTCCGTACGGGTCCTGCTCCGCGTGCGACGGGTACGGGGCGTGCCCGGTCCGCGGTGTCTGCTCCCCGTACGGCGTCTGCTCCGGGTACGAGAGGTACGGCGCCTGCTCGGCGTACGGCTGCTGGTCCTGCCGCGGGGCCGCGAAGGCGTCGCCCCGCTCGTACGCGAGCGGCTCGGGGGCCCCGGGCGCGTACCCGTACCCCTGCCCCGCGGTGTACGGATCCACGGGGCCGTACTCGTACCCGTGGCCCTGTCCCGCTCCGCGTCCCTCGTCGCTCGTCACTTCGGGCGCTTCGTGGCGCCCGGCGCCTGGCCGGCCTTGCCCGGCTTCGCGGTGGTGGCGGCCGTCGGCGCGGGGCCCGTCGTGGCCGGGGCGGCGGTGCCGGTGGGCGACGGGGTCTCCGTCGTGGCATCCGCGTCGGGGGTGGCCGAGCCCTTGGAGCCGGTCTCGGCGGTGGCGCTCGGCGTCGCCGTGCGCTTCGGTGCGCCGCCGGCGCCGGAGTCCCCGGAGGCCGCGGGGTCGGGCTGGATGAGCGCGGGCGCGTCCGGCTTCTCGTCCTCCGCCCAGGGCAGCGGGCCTCCGGCAGGTCCGGCGCCGAAGGATCCGGCGACCACGACGGCGAGGAAGCCGAGGCACGCGACGCCGACTCCGGCCGTCGCCCACCGCACTCTGCGGCCGCGTCGCCCCGAGGCGTCGACGAAGACGCTGTTGTCCTGGTGGCTCATGTGCGCGCATTGTAGAGAGCACGTCACGGCAGTGCGAGTCCACACACATTCCGGACAAGCCTCTGCCGGAACGACGCCGCGACGCCACGCCCCGCTGTCCGACGTGTCCCAAAACACGCCGCATCGCGACCGCCTCCGCCGTAAGCTCTCGTCATGCAGGTGATCCAGTCCACGAAGCTCGCCAACGTCTGTTACGAAATCCGGGGTCCGGTGCTCGAAGAGGCGATGCGGCTTGAGGCTGCGGGTCATCGCATCCTCAAGCTGAACACGGGCAATCCGGCCGCCTTCGGCTTCGAGTGTCCGCCCGCCATCCTGGAGGACGTCCTCCGCAACCTCTCCGAGGCACACGGCTACGGCGACGCGAAGGGGCTGCTCTCGGCCCGCCGGGCGGTGATGAGCCACTACGAGACCAAGGGCATCCCGCTCTCCGTCGAGGACATCTACCTCGGCAACGGCGTCTCGGAGCTCATCCAGATGTCGATGCAGGCGCTGCTCGACGACGGCGACGAGGTCCTCGTCCCGGCCCCGGACTATCCGCTGTGGACGGCCTCGGTCTCGCTCGCGGGCGGTACGGCCGTGCACTACCGCTGCGACGAGCAGTCGGACTGGATGCCGGACCTCGCGGACATCGAGCGGAAGATCACCGACCGCACCAAGGCGATCGTGATCATCAACCCGAACAATCCGACGGGCGCCGTCTACGACGACGAGATGCTCCGCTCGCTGACGGAGATCGCCCGCCGGCACAACCTGGTCGTCTGCTCGGACGAGATCTACGACAAGATCCTCTACGACGGCACGACGCACACCCCGACCGCCGCGATCGCCCCCGACCTCCTCGTCCTCACCTTCAACGGGATGAGCAAGAACTACCGGGTGGCCGGCTTCCGCTCCGGCTGGCTCGCGGTCTGCGGTCCGAAGCACCACGCGACCTCGTACATCGAGGGCCTCACGATCCTCGCGAACATGCGCCTCTGCGCGAACATGCCGGCGCAGCACGCCGTGGCCGCCGCGCTCCAGGGCCGGCAGTCGATCGAGGACCTGGTGCTGCCGGGCGGGCGGCTCCTGGAGCAGCGGGACACGGCGTACGAGCTGCTGACGCAGATCCCGGGCGTGACGTGCGTGAAGCCGAAGGGCGCGCTGTACCTCTTCCCGCGCCTCGACCCGAACGTCTACAAGATCAAGGACGACCGGCAGATGGTCCTGGACCTGCTGCGGGCCGAGAAGATCATGGTCGTGCACGGGACGGGCTTCAACTGGCGCGAGCCGGACCACTTCCGGATCGTCACGCTGCCGGCGGCGGCGGACCTGGCGGACGCGGTGACCCGGATCGGCCGCTTCCTGGACGGCTACAGCCAGCCCTGAGCCCCCACCCGAGACGACGCTCAACTTTAGACCGAATCTAAGCTAGGATGGCCCCAGAGCACCTCAGGAGGCCATCCCCATGTACGAACCGATCCGCACCAAGTCGGTCCACCGGATGGCCGACGACACCCAGGACGCGTACCCGCACCGCTCCCGCGAGGAGGAGCTGGACATCCAGCTCGCAGGACACCTCGCCGCCCTGCTCGCCGTCACCGACGAGCTGGGCGACACGGAGGCCGGCGAGCTCATCGCCCGGCAGGTGGCGCGGCTGCGCGGCGCACCGCCCGCGCGGCACGCGGGTCTGAGCGGTTCGTCCGCGCAGGACCTGCACCGCAAGGCGCACGCCCTCGCGGGCCGCGCACTGGTCGTCGCCGCCTCCCGGGCCGACACGGCCGCCGCGATCCTCGCCGCCGGGCGCATGGACGCACACACCGCGGCGCTGGCCGGGGACACCCTGGTCGCCGCCCCCTGACGGCCCCGGTCCGCGCGGCACGAACCGCGCGGACCGGGCGCCCCTCATCGCGGCGCCGAACGAGGACAGGGGATACGGCACCCCCCGCTCCGGTTCGGTACCGGGATCGCTCCTTCACCCCCCGTACACCCGACTCCCCCTGGAATGTGGGTTTCCGCGAGCACGCTGCCCGCGTGAGACGCATCCTGGGAATCGTCCTGGCCGTCCTGCTCCTCGGCGGCGTGGCCGCCGTCCTCGTGACGGGCGGCGACAAGGACACAGGCACGGCAACGAAGACCGTGCGAGGAGTCATCGGATCGGAGAAGGCCGAGTTCTTCGCCGATCCACAGGTCGTGAAGGCCCTGGCCGCCAAGGGCTTCACCGTGGGCACCGAGACCTCCGGGTCCTGGGACATGGAGGAACTGCCGCTCGACGGCTACGACTTCGCCTTCCCGTCCTCCAAGGGCCCGGCCGACGAGATCCGCGCCAAGGCGCAGCAGAAGACGAAGGACAAGGCGGCCTCCGCGCCGCTGCGCCCCTTCTACTCGCCGCTCGTCGTCGTCGCGCACAGCGCCGCCGCCCGGGTCCTCGCCGACAACGGCCTGGCGACCCTCGGCCCGCGCGGGACGAGCGGCACCCTGAAGATGGACGCCTACCTCGCGGCGGCCCGCGCCGACCGGACCTGGCAGCAGCTGAAGGGCTCCGCCGGACACCCCGAACTGAGCGGCACCCTCTTCATCACCTCCACCGACCCGGTCGCCTCCAACTCCGGCGCCCTCTACCTCGCCGCCGCGAGTTACGTCGCCGACGGCGGGCGGGTCGCGGGGGACAAGGCCGCCGTCACCCGCACGGCCCCGCTCATGCGCAAGCTGGTGCAGGTGCAGGGCGCCCAGCAGTCCGGCTCGGACGCGCCCTTCCGGGACTTCGTCAGCGGCGTCGGCAACCCGCTCGTCCTCGTGTACGAGTCGCAGGTCGCCTCCCAGCTGCTCGCCGGGCGGCCCATGGGCGACCTCGTCGTCCTCTACCCGGACACCACGGTCAACAGCGACCACACCCTCGTACCGCTCACCGAGAACGGCCGGGCGCTCGGTGAACTGCTCTCCACCGACCCCGAGTTGCGCAAGCTCGCGGTCCGCCACGGCTTCCGCCCGCAGGGCGCGGCCGGCGAGTTCACCGCCGCGACCGGCGGCCACACCGCCTACCTCAACCAGACGCTGACCGGAGTCCGCCAGGCGCCCGTGCCCACCAGCAAGGTGCTGCACGAGATGGCGCTGCGGGCCCGCGACCAGGGGGACACCGCATGACCACTCCCGAGGATCCGAGAAGAACGATGGCCCTGACACCGCCCGAGCAGGACACCCCGCTCGTCCTGACCCCGCCCGAGCCCGTGCCCGCCGTCCGCGCCGAACAGGCCTCCGGCCTGGTGCCGCTGGACGAGTCGGTCCGTACGGAGATGTCCCGCCGGGCCGACGAGTACGTCGGCTCGCTCTCCGGACTCGACCCGCGCTCCCCCGAGTTCGCCGGCCGGATCAACGAGATCGCGGCGCTCGGCGCGGGCGAGATCCGCTCCGCCGCGCAGCAGTCGAACCGCATGCTGGACCGCACGGTCCGCTCCCTCGGCGCGAGCGGCGGCGACGCGCAGTCCCGCGTCGGCTCCCACCTCGTCGAACTCCGGCGCACGGTCGAGGACCTGGACCCCCGGGAGACGCCCGCGAAGGGCCTCAAGGGCCTTCTCTCCAAGCTGCCCGGCGGCAACAAGCTGCGCGACCACGTCGCCAAGTACGCCTCCTCGCAGGCCACTCTGAACCGGATCGTCGGCTCGCTGAAGAGCGGCCGGGACGAACTGAGCCGTGACAACGCCGCGTTGCAGACCGAGCGGGCCCGGCTGTGGGAGACCATGGGCAAGCTCCAGGAGTACGCGGTGCTCACCGACGCCCTCGACGCGGCCGTGGAGGAGCGCATCGCCCTCACCCCGGACCCGGCGCAGGCGGACGCGCTCCGCGCCGACGTCCTCTTCCCGGTCCGGCAGAAGCACCAGGACCTGCTGACCCAGCTCGCCGTCTGCGCCCAGGGCTATCTGGCGATGGACGTGGTCCGGCGGAACAACGACGAGCTGATCAAGGGCGTGGAGCGGGCGGAGACGACGACCGTGTCGGCGCTGAAGATCGCGGTGATGCTCGCCTCCGCGCTGGAGAACCAGCGGAAGGTCACCGCGCAGGTGAAGGCCCTGAACGCGACGACCGAGGACATCATCCTGAAGAACGCCAAGATGCTGGACGACCAGGCCGGCGAGATCCAGCGGATCGCGGCGGACCCGGCCGTGGGCGCGGAGACGCTCCGCACCGCCTTCCAGCAGATCTACCGGACGCTCGACGCCATCGACACGTACAAGGTGCGGGCGACGGAGTCGATGGCGGCGACCGTCGAGTCGCTGACGGCCGAACTCCAGCAGGCGAGCGCCCACTTGGAGCGCAGCCGCCGCAACGGCGCGACCGAGGGCGGTCTCGGATGAGCGACCGCACCACCGGCGCCGGCCGCACCACCGTCGCCACCCGCACCGGCCGCACGACCCGCGCCGCCGTCACCGCCCGCGCCACGGTCGCCGCGCTCGCGCTCGCCCTCCTCGCCACCGCCTGCTCCGGCGGCGGAGACGACCACCCCGAAGCGCGGAGCACGGAGTACAAGGCCGGCACCCTCCGGGTCCTCGCCTCCTCCGAGCTGGCCGACATGGGCCCGGTCCTCGACGAGGCCGGCAAGGCGACCGGCATCACCGTCCGCCCCACGTACGCCGGCACCCTGGACGCCGTCGAGCGCATCGCCTCCGGCGAGGCCGACAAGGCGTACGACGCGGTCTGGCTCTCGTCCAACGACTACCTGCGGCTCCGCCCGGACACCGCGAAGAGGATCACCAACGAGACGCCGATCATGACCTCCCCGGTCGCGCTCGGCGTGCGGCCCGCGGCCGTCGCCCGGCTCGGCTGGGACCCGGCGAAGGTGACCTGGTCGCAGCTGCACCGGGCGGTCGCCGACGGCCGGCTGACGTACGGCATGACGGACCCCAAGCGCTCCAACTCCGGTTTCTCCGCGCTCGTCTCGGTCGCCTCCGGCCTGTCCGGCGCTCAGTCGGCCCTCACCGAGCAGGACGTCACCAAGGCCACCCCGAAGCTCAAGGAGTTCTTCACGGGCCAGAAGCTGACCTCGGGCTCCTCCGGCTGGCTCGCCACCGCCTACGCCCGCCGCACCGACGTCGACGCGCTCGTGAACTACGAGTCCGTGCTGCTGTCCGCGCCCGAGAAGCTGACCGTGATCCGGCCGTCCGACGGTGTCGTGACCGCCGACTACCCGCTGACCCTGCTCACCTCCGCCCGCCCCGAGGCGAAGGAGGCCGCGAACCGGCTCACCACCTGGCTGCGCACCCCGGACGCCCAGCGCCGGATCACCGAGACGACCCTGCGCCGGCCCGTGGTCGCCGGGGTCCGCCCCGCCTCGGCGCTCGCCCGCGACCCGCGCCGCGAGCTGCCGTTCCCGGGCAGCCGGGCCGTCGCCGACGATCTGCTCGACGCGTACGACAACACCCTGCGCAGGCCCTCCCGGACGGTGTACGTGCTCGACACATCGGGCTCCATGGGTGGGGAGCGGCTCGACCGGCTGAAGTCGGCGCTCGCCGAGCTGACCGGCGACTTCCGGGACCGGGAGGAGGTCACCCTGATGCCCTTCGGCTCCTCGGTGAAGCAGGACGAGGTCCGTACGCACACGGTCGACCCGGCCTCGCCGAAGGCGGCGCTCGACGCGATCCGTGACGACGCCGGGAAGCTCTCCGCCTCCGGCGGCACGGCGATCTACACCAGCCTCCAGGAGGCGTACCGCTTCCTGGGCAGGACCCCGGGCGACGACACCTTCACCTCGGTCGTCCTGATGACGGACGGGGAGAACACCGACGGCGACCCGGCGTCCGCCTTCGACACCTTCTACCGCTCCCTCCCCGCCGAGCAGCAGCGCACACCGGTCTTCCCGATCCTCTTCGGGGACTCCGACCGGGGCGAGCTCGACCACATCGCGAGCCTGACCGGCGGAAAGCTCTTCGACGCCACCCGGGGCTCGCTCGACGGCGCCTTCGAGGAGATCCGTGGGTACCAGTAGCCGCCTGCTCGGGTACGTCGAGTCCCGCAAGAACCTGACCGGCAGCGTCTGCGGTCTGGCCGGTGTCGGGATCACCCTCACCGGCGCGGCGGGCGGTCTGTGGCCGCTGGTCGTCGGCGGTCTGTACGCGGCGGGCGCGCTGATCGCCCCGCCCGAGCGCCCCGACACCCCGCACTTCCCGAACGCCGGCGAGCAACTCGACTCCCTGCGCGCCGACTTCGCGACCCTGCGCGACTACCTGGACGAGGTGGAGCTGCCGTCCGCGACCCGGGACGGGCTGACGGAGCTCGCCACCCTCGTGGAGGCCCTGCTCGAACCGGGCTGGGTGAGCGACCCGGACCACCTCCACGCCCTCGGCCGCGCGGTCCGCCAGGACATCCCGGAGGCCGTCGACACCTTCGTACGGACGCGGTGGTGGTCCCGGGTCGCCCCGGGCGCGGAGCCGCCGGAGCGGCACCTGGAACGCCAGCTGTCGGTGCTGCACGAGGAGATGTCCGGCATCGCCGCGGCACTCCGGCAGGCGGAGGCGATCCGTCAGGAGATCCACACGCGGTATCTGGAGGATCGCGGCCCGTGATCAGTTATGTTCCGCGCATGACATTCACCGATCGCACCGCGTCCCGTCGCACCGTCCTCACCGCACTGGCGGCCGCAGCGGCGACGGGCGCCCCTCTGGTCGGCCAACTCGCCGCAGCCGCACCGGCGTTCGCCACCGGCGACAATGACCTCTACGACAACAACACCGACCTCTACACCAGCACGGAACACCCCGTCGTCGAGGGCACCGACTACGGACGCCGCTACAGGCTGCACCCGCAGCAGGACCAGTTCCTGACCAAGAAGGAACCGTTCAAGAAGACGGCGGTCATGGCCATCCACGGCGGCCAGATCGAGCGCGGCACATCCGAACTCTGTCTGGCCATCGCCGGCTACAACCCCGCGGACGTGAACGCGGCGCTGTCCACCACCACCTACGACTACTGGATGTTCGAGGGCATGCGCTCGGCGAACAACAGCGAGCTGCACGTCACTTCGGTCAACTGCGACGACCACGTGGCGCGGGGGCTCGCCGCGACCCACCTCAACGTGCTGAGCCTGCACGGCTGCCAGTACAGCCAGCTCGGATTCCCCGACACCATGATCTGGCCCTCGCAGTCGGACCCGAAGCTGGTCGTCGTCGGCGGTCTCGACAAGACCTTCCGCGAGGCGCTGGTGCACGAGCTGAGCACCGCGGGGTTCCCCGCGCTCGACGCCCTCTCCGACGAGTGGCGGGACCGCTACCGTCTGGCGGACTTCGCCGGCGCGGCCCAGAACAACATCTGCAACCGGACGGCGATCGGCGCGGGCGCGCAGCTGGAGATCACCGAGGACCTGCGCCGGTCCCTCTTCGGCCCACTGGAGAACGACTTCGACTGGAAGAGCGGCCGACTCGCCACCTGGGACGACAACCCCCGGTTCACCGCCTTCACCGACGCCTGCCGTCGGGCCATCGCCACCGTCGAGGCCGGCCAGACCATCCTGTAGGCGGACATGCGCCGGCCCCCGGAGCCTGAGGGGGCTCCGGGGGCCGGTTGCGTCGTGATGGACCGTCGTGACCCCACTGGTCAGGGCGGTGTTTCGGGGCAGCCCACCACGAGTTCGAGGGGGACTAGCCGAGGCGCTCCACGAGCGCGTTGTACTCGTCCCACAGTTCCTTCGGCGTGTGGTCGCCGAAGGTGTTCAGGTGGTCGGGGACGAGGGCGGCCTCTTCGCGCCACACGTCACGGTCGACCTTGAGGAGGAACTCCAGGTCCTCGGCCGGCAGGTCCAGGCCGTCGGTGTCGAGGGACTCGGCGGTCGGCAGGATGCCGATCGGGGTCTCGACGCCCTCGGCCTTGCCGTCGAGGCGCTCGACGATCCACTTCAGGACGCGGCTGTTCTCGCCGAAGCCGGGCCAGACGAACTTGCCGGCGTCGTTCTTGCGGAACCAGTTCACGTAGTAGATCTTCGGCAGCTTCGCCTGGTCGGCCTCGGCGCCCACCTTGACCCAGTGGGCCATGTAGTCGCCCATGTTGTAGCCGCAGAACGGCAGCATGGCGAAGGGGTCGCGGCGCAGCTCGCCGACCTTGCCCTCGGCGGCGGCGGTCTTCTCGGAGGCGACGTTCGCGCCGAGGAAGACACCGTGCTGCCAGTTGAAGGACTCGGTGACCAGCGGGACGGCGGAGGCGCGGCGGCCGCCGAAGAGGATCGCCGAGATCGGCACGCCCTTCGGGTCCTCCCACTCCGGCGCGATGATCGGGCACTGCCCGGCCGGGACGGTGAAGCGGGCGTTGGGGTGGGCGGCCGGCGTCTCGGACTCCGGCGTCCAGTCGTTGCCCTTCCAGTCGATGAGGTGCTTGGGCGCCTCTTCGGTCATGCCCTCCCACCACACGTCGCCGTCGTCGGTGAGCGCGACGTTCGTGAAGACGGAGTTGCCCCACATCGTCTTCATGGCGTTGGCGTTGGTGTGCTCGCCGGTGCCGGGCGCGACGCCGAAGAAGCCGGCCTCGGGGTTGATCGCGTAGAGACGGCCGTCCTCGCCGAAGCGCATCCACGCGATGTCGTCACCGATGGTCTCGACGGTCCAGCCGGAGATCGTGGGCTCCAGCATCGCGAGGTTGGTCTTGCCGCAGGCCGACGGGAACGCGGCGGCGACGTACTTGGCCTCGCCCTGCGGCGGGGTCAGCTTGAGGATCAGCATGTGCTCGGCGAGCCAGCCCTCGTCGCGGGCCATGACGGAGGCGATGCGGAGCGCGTAGCACTTCTTGCCGAGCAGGGCGTTGCCGCCGTAGCCCGAGCCGTACGACCAGATCTCGCGGGTCTCGGGGAAGTGCGAGATGTACTTGGTGGTGTTGCAGGGCCACGGCACGTCGGCCTCGCCCTCGGCGAGCGGCGCGCCGAGGGTGTGGACGGCCTTGACGAAGAAGCCGTCGGTGCCGAGCTCGTCGAGGACGGCCTGTCCCATGCGGGTCATGGTGCGCATGGAGACGGCGACGTACGCGGAGTCGGTGATCTCGACGCCGATGGCGGAGAGCTCCGAGCCGACCGGGCCCATGCAGAAGGGCACGACGTACATGGTGCGGCCGCGCATGGAGCCGCGGAAGATGCCCTTCTCGCCCGCGAAGATGTCCTTCATCTCCGCCGGGGCCTTCCAGTGGTTGGTCGGGCCCGCGTCCTCCTCCTTCTCGGAGCAGATGAAGGTCCGGTCCTCGACGCGCGCGACGTCGGACGGGTCGGAGGCGGCGTAGTACGAGTTCGGGCGCTTGACCGGGTCGAGCTTCTTGAAGGTCCCCTTGGCGACGAGCTCCTCGCACAGGCGCTCGTACTCGGCCTCGGAGCCGTCGCACCAGACGATGCTGTCCGGCTGGGTGATCTCGGCGATCTCGTTCACCCAGGAGACGAGCTCCTGGTGCTGGGTGGGAAGGGGAGCCGCGTTGTCGCGCGCCACGATTGCTCCTTGTTGAGGGGTGTATTCCGCTGTATGCCCCGTGGGGGCTGCGACCCGGATGCGTCGTAGCTGCTCATCCGGTGCCGACCGCACTCATTTGATCATCCGACGGATTCGCCCATATGTCCAGGGGGGTGCACACGTGAGCATCGCCACTCATATCCGCTACCTACGGAGCCGTAGCTAGGATTCCGTCTCATGACTGCAGCCACGCCGGAAGTGACCCCGATCGAGCGCACCGCGTCGCTCCCGACGAAGCCCCGGCTCAGGGGATGGCTGCACGCGGGGATGTTCCCCGCCGTGATCGTCGCGGGCCTCACCCTCGTCGCCCTCTCCGACTCACCCCGCGCCCGCATCGCCTGCGGGATCTACGTCCTCACCGCCTGCCTGCTCTTCGGCATCAGCGCGCTCTACCACCGCGGCAACTGGGGCCCGCGCGGCGAGGCCGTGCTCCGGCGCCTCGACCACGCCAACATCTTCCTGATCATCGCGGGCACCTACACCCCGCTCACCCTGCTGCTCCTCCCCGACTCCACCGCGAAGCCGCTCATGTGGGCGGTCTGGGCGGCGGCCGCCGCCGGCATCGCCTTCCGCGTCTTCTGGGTCGGCGCCCCTCGCTGGCTGTACACGCCCTGCTACATCGCGATGGGCTGGGCCGCCGTCTTCTTCCTGCCCGACTTCATGCGCGCCGGCGGCATCGCCGTCCTCGTCCTCGTGATCGTCGGCGGACTGCTCTACAGCGCGGGCGGCGTCATCTACGGCATCAAGCGCCCGAACCCCTCCCCCCGCTGGTTCGGCTTCCACGAGGTCTTCCACTCGCTGACCCTCGCGGCCTTCATCGTCCACTACGTCGGCATCTCGCTGGTGGCCTACCAGCACGACTGACCTGGGACAATGCAGGTCATGAACGACCGCCCCAGCCTCCGCGAACGCAAGAAGGCGAAGACCCGCGCGGCGATCCGGAAGGCCACCTACCGGCTCGCCGCCGAGCACGGCTGGGACGCGACCACCACCGACCGCATCGTCGCGGCCGCCGAGGTCTCCCCCTCCACCGTCGTCCGCTACTTCCCGGTCCGGGAGGACATCCTCCTCACCGACGAGAACGACGAGCTCCTCGAAGCCCGGCTGCGCGCCCGCCCCGCCGGCGAGGAACCGCTGGAGTCCCTGCGCGCCGTCCTCCTGGAGGCGGTCCGCACCTCCCTGGACGAGGAGCCGGACGAGACCCTGCTCCGCGCACGGCTCATGGTCGAGATCCCCGCGGTCCGCGCCCGGCTCGGCGAGACCACCGCCGAGACCGGCCGCCGGCTCGCCCGCGCCCTCGCCGACCGCACCGGCCGCAGCCCCGACGACCTGGAGGTACGGGTCTTCACCGCGGCCGTCCTCGGCGCCCTGCGCGAGGCGACCGTCCACTGGGCCGAGCACGGCAGGACCGACGACCTGGTCGCTCTCCTCGACCGCACGATCGACATCCTCAAGGGCGGCCCGGCGCTCCCAGCGCACCCCTGACGATCCGCGCCGACTCCGGATTGTCGGCGCACTCCCACACCCCGTGCGGGCAGTAGTCCGTGACGGTCTGGTAGACGGGCCGGTGCGCCGCGAACCAGTCCAGCATGCCCCGTACGTACGCCGGGTTGTCCCCGTTCCTGAAGAGCCCCCACTCCGGGTACGAGACGGGCTTGCCGTGCGCCGCCGCGAAGCGCACGTGGTGCGCGAGCCCGTACTCCTCGTCCACCTGCTCCTCGAAGGAGAGCCCGGCCGGCTGGTCGTAGGCGTCCATCCCGATGATGTCGACGACGTCGTCGCCCGGGTAGCAGTGCGGCCAGGGGATCGCGTCGAGGCCACGGCTCGGCGTGAAGTCGAAGCGGAACCGCTGCCCCGGCACCTCCCGCAGCACCCCCACCACCCGCCGCCAGTACGCCTTCCAGGCCGTCGGGTCCGGGCCGCAGCGATGGCTGTACGTGGTGCCGTTCATCTCCCAGCCCAGCACCAGCACCGCGTCACCGAGCCCGTGCTCGACGAGCCGCTCCCCCAGGGTCCGGAAGTGCCCGTCGTACGCGCCGGCCGCACCCTGCCGCAGCCCCGCCCGCACCTCCGTGTCCGGCAGCCCGGCCTCGTTCCGGTCGAGCAGCGGCACGTTCAGCAGGAAGAGACGTCCCGGCCGCTCGGCCTTCCAGCGCGCCCAGGGCCCGAAGAGCGCCGGATGCCCCTCGATGTTGGACCAGCGGTCGCCCGGCAGATAGGTGTGACCGACCGTCAGGGAGTCGCCGCCGAGCCACTCCTGCACCTGGGCGATCCGTCGCACCCCGGCCTCGTCGGAGCCGGTGAAGAACCCCGACGGCACGCCCGTCAGCGGCTCCGGCGCCGTTTCGGGCGCGTTCCGCGTCCCGGTCCGGCCGGTCACCAGCACGAGCAGCAGGACGACAACGGCCGCGAGCAGCACGGTCAGTGCGGCCCGCGGCCAGGTGAACCACGCGAGGAGGCGACTCACGTCAGCTCGTCCAGAAGTCCCACCAGCGGGTCAGGATCAGCATCCCGATGATCCCGATGTGCAGGACGGGCAGGGCGAAGGTGAACTCGCCGAGGAAGGTCCGCAGCCCCGCCGGGGCGGGCAGCACACGCTCCCGGACGTTGTGCGCGGTGACGTACCAGAACATGACGATGGTCGCGACCCAGGCCAGACAGCACCACAGGCAGAGCGAGTTGATCTCGTACAGCGACTGGTACATCAGCCAGGTGCAGAAGCCGACCCCGAAGAGCATCCCGGCGTTCAGGCCGAGCCAGAACCAGCCCCGGTAGCGGGCCCCGGCGAGCAGCCCGGCGCCGACGGCGACGACGACGCCGTACGTGACGAGCCCGAGCATCGGGTTCGGGAAGCCGAACACCGACGCCTGCTCGCTCTTCATGATGTTGCCGCAGGACACGACCGGGTTCAGGCTGCACCCCGGCTGGAAGCCCGGGTCCTCCAGGAGCAGGAACTTGTCGATCGTGATCACCCAGCCGGCGAGCACGCCCGCCGCGCCGGTGACCAGCAGCAGCCAGCCGAGGGCCCGGCTCGCGCCGATCGGACCGCCCGTCTCCCGCGCGGCCTCCTCCTGCCGCTGACCCGGCACCCCACCCCGTACGTTCGCCGTCGCCATGACGCGCCCCCTTCCCGGTCAGCCCTGGATGCGGCGGACCGGCAGCAGGACGTGGGCGCTGTCGGCGAGCATCGCCTCCTCCGAGACGAAGGCACGCAGCCGCGCCTCGTCCACGGGCTCTCCGGGCACACCCTCGGCCCAGGGCCGCACGGAGCAGATGAAGTAGACCTTGCCCTGCTCGCGGGCGGCCGCCTGCCACTCGTCCGGCACCGGGCACTGCACCTTCAGGAACGGCAGCGTGAGCACGGCCGAACCGCCCTCGACGAGCAGCGAGGCGTTGATCCCGGCGTCCTTGTCCAGATCGAAGAGCCGGTCGCCGACCGAGAGGCCCATGGAGTCCAGGGCCTCGCGCATCGCCTGCTGACCGGCCTCCGGCCCGTCCCGGCCGTCGCCGAGCGAATACGCCATCAGGAAGGGCGTCCCGGCCGAATCGGCGGAGGGCTCGCTGGACCACGGAATCACCGTGAGAGTTCCCAGCGGAGAGGCGCTGCGCGCCGAGGAAACGACGTTGGAAGTGGTCATGAATCCGGATGCTAGTGCTCCAACCACCCTTTCCCCGCGCCGTTTTCACTCGAACGGCCGACATTCACGCCGCTGGCATTTCCGCCGCAACGAACCCGGGTTTTCATCGTTGTGCCCTGAGGGCATAAGCCGACCACCAGGAGATCACTGATGATCGTCCCGCGCCGCGTCGCACTGCGGTCCTTGTTCGCCCTGGCCGTCACCGCCTTCACCGGCGGTGCGCTCGGCCGTGTCGCGACCCGACCGGAATCGGCCCGACCGGAATCGGAGGGTACGCGCGATCCGCACGCCTTCGACGAGATGTACCGGGGCCGCCGCCTCCTGGGCTTCTCCGGGCCCGGGGGCGAGCCGACCGCCCTCGTCGACGGCCGTCCGCTGCATCTGATGCGCTGTGCCGACGGCGGCTACGTCACCCCGATCGACCACTACGAGTCCTGTCCGACGCCCCTGGCGGCCACCCGCGCGGCCGTGGACGAGCTGGGCACGGCCCGGCTCTCCCCCCTCGCGGGCGCCCACGGCGTCCCCACCGACCCGACGGGAGGGAGCCCGCGTGGTGTACACGCGTAAGAACCAGCGCGATCTGACCGGTGCCGAGCGCCGCAAGTTCGTCGCCGCCGTCCTGGAGCTCAAGCGCACCGGAGCGTACGACCGCTTCGTCCGCACCCACATCGACTACTACACGGCCGACGGGGAGGGCCGGCTCCGGATCGCCCACATGACGCCGAGCTTCCTGCCCTGGCACCGCAAGTTCCTGCTGGAGTTCGAGACGGCCCTGCGCCGGATCGACCCCACGGTCTCCGTCCCGTACTGGGACTGGACCCGGGACAACTCGCCGGCCTCCTCGATCTGGCGCGAGGACTTCATGGGCGGCAACGGCCGCCGGGCCGACCTCCAGGTGATGACGGGCCCGTTCGCACACTCGTCCGGGCGGTGGCAGATCACCCAGGCGATGACCGACGTCCGTTATCTGACCAGGGACTTCGGCCGCCCCCGCGACCCGATCACGCTCCCCACCCCGGCCCAGCTGGACGCGGCGATGCGCGAGCGGGTGTACGACGCGGCGCCGTGGAACTCGACGAGCGCCACCGGCTTCCGCAACGCCCTGGAGGGCTGGGCCCCCGGCCGGGGCAACGAGCGGTTCCGGCTCCACAACCGGGTGCACCGCTGGGTCGGCGGCCTGATGCTCGGCGGCGGCTCGGTGAACGACCCGGTGTTCTGGCTGCACCACTCCTTCGTCGACCTGGTCTGGTCGCGCTGGCAGCAGCGGAACCCCGGGGCCGGCTATCTGCCGGCGGAGCCGCCGCCCCTCGGGGACTCCCAGTACCGCAAGGTCGCCGCCCGGCACGAGCCGATGGCGCCCTGGGGCGTGACCCCGGCGTCGACGTTCGACCACAGCCGGATCTACCGGTACGCCTGACCCCCACACACGGATGTCCCCCCGGCCGACGGCCGGGGGGACATCCGTGTGAAGCGGGGGATCAGCCGCCGTAGCCGCCGTCGTCGTGGCCACCGTCGGCGTTGATGCAGGTGTTGCCGAACGCCGGGTTCAGCAGCCCGATGACGTTGACGGTGTTGCCGCAGAGGTTGACCGGCACGTGGACCGGGACCTGGACGACGTTGCCGGAGGCGACACCGGGAGAGTGGGCGGCGACGGCCTCGGCGCCCGAGTCGGCGACGGCCAGGCCGGCTCCGCTGAGGGCAACGGCACCCGTGCCGGCGAGAACAGCGGCAGCCTTCGCGATGCGAGACATCAAGAACTCCTTGGACGTGGAAAGCGACCGCAGGAATCACGGCCGTCACTTCCGTTCAACGCTTGTCCCCGTTCCGGGTCACGGCCATTGCTCCGAACGGGAGGAAGGAAAACCGAAAGAATGGCCCGCGGCCCGAATGCCGTCCGCCGCCGGATACGACGGGACGTCTTCGGCCCGCGGGCCGCGGCCATGCGACAAGCCTTCTGTTGCAACGACCGACATCCCTTGGGGTGGCGGGGAAGAATCGTGTCTTCACCCGCCCGGTCAACAGTCGTACGAACGAACGGGACCGTTCGCCGAACGGGGCCGTTCGCGTCAGCCCGCGTCCTGCGCCAGACCCAGCTGGGGGTCGAGCGCTCCGCTGAGCACCGGGGTGAGGAGACCGACCTGGGGCTTCGCCAGGTCCGGAAGCCCGGCGAGCCCGTTGCCGCGGGGGGCCTCCAGCGGGTTGCCGACGACGGCGCCCGGGGTGGCCGCCTTCATCTCCGAGTGCGGGCTGCTGAGCAGGGCACGGCCGGGCTCGCTGCCCTTGAGGAGCTCGGGCAGGGGCGCGTCGACGACGGTCTCCGGCAGGGTGCCGGCGAGCGGGACGCTGGGCAGGGCGAGGTCCGGGAGCGCGCCGAGGCCCTTCTGGAAGCCGGTGGGCGCGCCGGGCATCGGGACGGGAACGCCGGTCGCCACCGTCGGCGCGTCCATCGGCAGGACCGGGTCGAGGCCCTGGAGCGGGACGATCACCGGGGCCTCGACGGCGGCGGCGGGGGAGGCCAGGGCGGCGGAGGCGAATGCGGTCATGAGGAGTCCCATGCCCGCGTGAGAACGCAGAGTCATACGAGGAGAACGAGCCCCTTGGCCGAAACGTCGCGGGCCTAACCCATGTGCACTAACGCGCAGGGCCCTCACCGGTGAAGGCGAGGGCCCTGGTTGACGCGGTGCTCGACGGCGGGATCAGTGCCGGCGGGCGATGCGTCCGCCGCGGAGGTAGACGACGGTGCCGCCGATGATCAGCGCGGCGCTGACCGCTGCGGCGCCCATGAGCATGGGCTCGCTACCGGTGTCGGGGAGGTGCGGCTTCCCGGGGTGGCTGGGGTGCCCGGGCGACGACGGGTGGTCCGTGGGCCCCTCGCACCCGTACCCCGAGTCCTCGTCACAGTCACCGGGGCCCGGGTGGGTGGGCGGGGTGGTGTGGGTGGGAGGAGTGGTGTGCGTGGGAGGCGTCGAGCTCGGCGGACTCGTGGGGCCCTCACATCCGTACCCGTAGCCCGAGTCCTCGTCGCAGTCACCGGGGCCCGGGTGGGTGGGGGGCTTGGTGTGCGTGGGAGGAGTGGTGTGGGTGGGGGGCGTGGTGTGAGTCGGCGGCGTCGTGTGCGTCGGCGGAGTGGTGTGGGTGGGAGGCGTGGTGTGCGTGGGAGGGGTGGTGTGCGTGGGAGGCATCGTGTGCGTCGGCGGAGTGGTGTGGGTGGGAGGGGTGGTGTGCGTGGGCGGCTTCGTGTGCGTGGGAGGGGTGGTGTGCGTGGGAGGCGTCGTGTGCGTGGGAGGCGTGGTGTGCGTCGGCGGCGTCGTGTGGGGCGGATGCGTGGGACCCGGCTCCTCGCCGTAGCCGCCGGGTTCCTCCGCTTGGGCGCAGAGGTCGCCGACGGCTTCCGCGACGAAGCCGCCGAGTTCCATGGTCTTGCCGCAGACGTCGGCGGGCAGGGGGGCCTGGACATGGCCGGCCGTGCCCGAGCCGGGGCCGTCGCCCGTACCGGCGTGGGCGTTCGCGGCCAGGGCGAAACCGCCGCTCAGCGACAGGATGCCGGTCGCTGCCGCCGCGGTGAGTACTTTCCTGCTGATGATGGACCGCATACCGCTCTTCCTCTGGACAAAGGGAGAGACCGGCGAGGATCCCCCCTCGCTCCGACCGGCCTGATCCACACCGAAGTTCACGAGGGATCGGCCAGAGGGTATGGGTCGGCGCCCGGCGTGCAGCCGGGGCCACACGGCAGCTGATCAGAAAATCATTCGATCAGCCGACCGTGAGGAACAGCGACACGAAGGGCCGCCGTAAGAGCCCCTGGGGACGGGATTGCTGAGCGTGCGTCAGCCGGCCAGGCCGCCGGGGACCGGGAGGCCGCCGAGCAGCGGGGCGCCCTTGGTGGCGGTGTTCAGCTGGTCCGCCGCCTTGGTCACGGTCTGAACCGGGGAGCCGTCCGTGGTGCTGCTCAGCATGTCGCTCTTCAGCCCGTTGGCGGCGATCGCTTCGAGGCCACCGTTCAGGCTGGTGGGGGTCAGCGCCTCCGACGCCATGGCGGGCGCGGCGGCACCCAGGGCCATCAGAGAACCGGCGACGACCGCGGCAACCTTGGTGGGCTTCATGGAGTGAATCCTTCCTCTGCACTTTCAAGTCACGTTCTGTACAGGGTTCTTGGCCGAATCCTGTACATCGTTCTGCTTCTGTAACGAGGAGTGAGCGCCCCGGAAACTCCGGGAGGAAGGATTTCTCGGTACTGCACCCGATCGATGCGGGCCGGTGTGATTTGCCGATCGCACACGCCTGTGCCGGTCCGGGGGGACACCGGACCGGCACAGGTCTGCGGGGTGCTACCGGACGGGCAGCGGGGGCTTGACCGGCAGTTCGGGCGCGGCGACCGGCGGGTCGACGGGCAGCTCGGGCGCGGCGACCGGGAGCGCCGGGAGCTTGGGCAGACCGGGCAGGTCCGGCGCGGGCAGCCCGCTGCCGAGCACGGTGGCGACGGCCAGGTTGACCAGCGAGGTCAGGGTCGAGGTGACCTGCGGTACGACGCCGCCGGCATCGCCGGAGGTGACCGCGGCGAGCAGGCCGGCGACGGCCTTCTCGACGCTCGCGAGGGCGTCGGACACGACGTCGGCCGGGGCGGCCTTGCCGGCCGCGGCGGCCGCGGCACCGGCCGCGACGGGCAGGGTGACGGGCGGCTTCACGGACAGGTCCGCCGCGGGCGGTTTCACCGGAAGGTCGGCGGCCGGCGGGGTGGCCGGCAGCTCGGCCGCCGGCGGCTTCACCGGAAGGTCGGCGGCCGGAGGTGTGACCGGGAGGTCCGCCGCCGGCGGGGTCACGGGCAGCTCGGCCGCGGGCGGGGTCACCGGGGTCTCCGGTGCCGGGGTGTCCGGGAGCGGGGCCGGGACCGTGGCCTTCGCCTGGTCGACGGCTTCGGTGATCTTGGTCTTGAGGGCCTCGGCGTCGGCGGCGGCCAGCTGGCCGGAGTCGGCCTTGAGCGCGGCCGTGACGAGTTCGGTCACGGGGGTGGTCACCGAGCCGAGCTCGCCGAGCGCTTCGGCCTGGGCGAGGAGCGCGGTGGCGTCGGGGAGGGGCGCGTGGGCGGCCCGGTCGGCCGCGGTGGACGGGTGGTGTTCGCCGGCGAAGGCGGGTCCCGCCATGCCGAGGGTGATGGCGGCGGATATCGCCAGGGCGGTGAGGCGGCGTGTAGCCAGGGGACGCATATGTGTTCCTTTTCCTTATGCGTCGGACAACTGCTCTCTCACCGTGCCTGCGGGTATAGCGCTCCGCAACCGCAGAACTACCGAGCGCCACGTCTCCGTTCGAGTGAATCCGCCCCCGCGACCTGCCCCCCGGAGGGGCGTACGCCGTTGCACCGAACGGCGCACGAGGGTGCGTCCGAACGAGGACCGAACCAGTGGCGGCAAGGAAAAGCCGGTGCGCCCACCCGTCGGGGTGGGCGCACCGGCTTCGGAAGGACCGATCAGGCGTGCGAGATCAGGCGTTGACGCAGGCGTTGCCGAAGGCCGGGTTCAGCGCGCCGATGACGCTGACGGTGTTGCCGCAGAGGTTGACCGGGATGTGGACCGGGACCTGGACGACGTTGCCGGAGAGGACACCGGGGGACTTCACGGCCGCGGCCTCGGCGCCGGCGTCGGCGGAGGCGGCACCGGCGGTACCGGCGACGGCGGCGGCGGCACCGACGGTCAGGACAACGGCCTTGGCGATACGGGACATGGAGAGGGGCTCCTCGATCGAATTCATCGGACTCGGACTGCGCGGACTGTTCGGCCCGGCTCCCTCAACAACGCCCCGGCTTTTCATCGGTTGCTCTCCCGAACGGGTGACGTTCAACCGATCTTTGGGCCATAAGAGGGCCGTTGGAGGGACTGGGCGTGGAATGGCGCAACACGCACAACGAGGAACCGGCCGCGCGGATACGGGAGTTAGCGTTTCCGGGCATCTAATGCTTACTATCGCCCCGCATCGGGGTTATAACGTTCCCGAACGTTGCTTCCGGGCCCGCCGCGCGTTCACCCATTTCGTGCGGACGACACCTTCTTCTCCCCCGGCCTACTCGGGTCTTCCCTCCCTTCTCTCATCAAAGCGGAGAACCTGTATGCGGAATTCAGCGCTTCTTGCTGTGCGTCGCAGCGTGTTGTGCGCCGTGTCGTGTGCGGCCCTGTCCGCCGCGCTGCCCGGGGCCTCCGCAGCCGCACCCCAGCCGCGGGAGGCGAGCCGCCTCCCCTTCGCCGCGCGCCACCAGGCCGTGCAGCACGGGGGGATCGTGCGCGCCGCCAACACCTCGGCGAAGGGCGCCAAGGGCACCGAGAGGGTCAACGACGGCGCCACCATCAGGTACGTCGACGTGGACAAGGACCCGAACACGTACAACTCCAGCCGTGCCGAGCTGGCGGTGCCGTCGGGTGCGCGGGTGACCTGGGCCCGTCTCTACTGGGGCGGGAACCTGCGGGTGGGTGAGCAGAAGCCGCCGAAGGACAACGGCCGCGTCCTCATCGCCGAGCCGGGCGGGCAGTACAAGGCGCTGCTCGCCGACTCCCTGATCGGCCACCGCACGGCCGACGGCGCCGACGCCTTCCAGGCCTCCGCCGACGTCACCGCCCTGGTCCGCCGCTCGCACCCGGGGCTGTGGACCGTCGCCCAGGTCAACGTGGCCATGGGCCGTTCCGCGGTGGGCGGCTGGGGCGGCTGGACGCTCGTCGCCGCGTACGAGAAGGCCTCGGAACCACTGCGCAGGATCAGCGTCTGGGACGGTTTCGAAACGGTCGGTCCGCGCGCCGGCGAGCTGCGCGTGCCCCTCGACGGAAACCGTTTTCCCAAGGGTGTCTCCGGGCGTCTCGGACTGATCGCGTATGACGGTGACCGCGGCACTTCCGGGGATTACCTGTCGGTGGAAACGAGCCGTTCGAAGAGCACCCGTCTCTCCGATTCCGCCAATTCCGCGGACGACGTGCTGAACTCCAGCATCACGGAATTCGGCGCCGGTCGTACCGTACGCCGACCCGATCGTACGAACACCCTCGGATACGACTCCGACGTGTTCGACCTGCGGGGGGCGCTGCGTGCGGGGGGCGACCGGGTCCATGTCCGGGTCGGCAGCCGGAAGGACACCGTCTGGCTCGGCGCGGTCTTCCTCCAGGCGGACGTCCGGCGCTGACGTGCTGTCACCACTTGATACGGACCCCGGGTCCGTCACCGTCCTGCACGCGGTCCAGCCCGGCGACGGCGGGGTCGCCCGTGTCGTCGTCGACCTGGTCCGCGCCCAGCGCGCCGCCGGCCTGCGGGTCGCGGTCGCCTGCCCGCCCGGCACCGGACTCTCGGCCGCCGTCCGCGCCGAGGGGGCCGAGACCCACGACTGGCGGGCCGGCCGCGACCCCGGTCCCGCCGTCCTCCGTGAGACCCGGGACCTGGCGCGGCTGATCCGCGCGGTCCGGCCCGGGCTCGTCCACGCGCACAGCGCCAAGGCCGGGCTGTGCGCCCGACTCGCCGTGCGGGGACGGATTCCGACGGTCTATCAGCCGCACGCCTGGTCCTTCGAGGCGGTCGAGGGAAGGACCGCCGCGCTCGCCCGGCGCTGGGAGCGGTTCGGCGCCCGGTGGACGGACCGGATCCTGTGCGTGAGCGAGGCCGAGCGCCGTACCGGCGAGAAGGCCGGGGTCACGGCGCACTGGTCCGTCGTCCACAACGGTGTGGACACGGCCCGGTTCGCGACCGACGGTCCGCCCGGCGACCCGGCGCCCACCGTGGTCTGCGTGGGCCGGCTCTGCCGTCAGAAGGGGCAGGACGTCCTGCTCGCCGCCTGGCCCGCCGTCCTCGCGGAGGTGCCCGCGGCCCGGCTCGTCCTGGTCGGCGACGGCCCGGACGAGGAGGCGCTGCGGGCCCTCGCGGGTCCGTCGGTGCGGTTCACCGGGGCCGTCGAGGACACCGTGCCCTGGTACCGGGCCGCCGACGTGGTCGTCCTGCCGTCCCGCTGGGAGGGCATGGCGCTCGCGCCCCTGGAGGCCATGGCCGCCGGTCGGCCGGTCGTCGTCAGCGACGTCGACGGGGCGCGCGAGAGCCTGCCGCCCGCCCATGAACCCCTGTGCCTGGTCCCGCCCGAGGACCCGGCCGCGCTCGCCGCCGCTCTGGGCCGCCTCCTCGGCAGGCCGGAACTGCGGCACCGCCTGGGCCGCGAGGCCCATGAGCACGTCCTCAGCAGATTCGATGTCCGGCGCACGGGCGCGGCCGTCGCGGACGTCTACCGCGAGCTGGCCGGAGTGCGGGGGGCCGAGCACAGAGAGCCGATTGCGCAGTGACCACGGAAAGTACCAGCGTTCCCTCCTCGCCGGGCCCCTGGCCCACGGCGGGCCAGGCCTTCGGCCTCGTCTCCCTCGCGCCGCGCCGCGGGGCGCCCGGCCGGCTCGCGCTGCCGCGCCACCGCCGGGTGCGGCAACGGTCGGGCGTGGCCTCGCTCGTGGCGGTCGACGCGCTGGCCGTCCTCGCCGCCGCCACGGCGCTGAGCGCGGCGCACCAGGACGTCCGGCTCCTGCTGCCGGTCCTGGCGGTCGTCCTCGTCCTCGACGGGCACGCGGGGCTCTACCGGCCCGCAGCGCACACCCGGGCCCTCGACGAACTGCCCGCGCTGGGCTCCCGCGCCGGGTTCGCCTGGTGTCTGGCGGCGGCCGCGGTCGCCGCGTACTCCCCCACCCTGGCGTTCGGGCCGCTGCGGCTCTGCGCCGCGTACGGCCTTCATGTCGCCCTGGTGTGTCTGGTCCGCGCGGCGCTGCTCGGGCGGCGGCGCCGGATCGCCCGGGAGCGGCCCCGGTCCGCGCTCGTCATCGGCGGGACGGGGGCCGCGCGCCGGTTCGCCGCGGCGGCCGCGCAGCACCCCGAGTACGGGGTGCGGCCGGTGGGGATCGTGGGCGTGCCGGAGCAGGGCGGTGCCCGGGGTGCCGGGGAGGCCGGGCTTCCGGTGCTCACCACGACCGAGGAGATCCACCGGGCCGTCATCCAGAACGCCGTGCGCGACGCGGTGTTCCTCGACGACGACCCGGGTCTGGTGACGCTCTTCCAGCAGTACGGCTGCGCCACCTGGCGGGTCGGCGGCCGGCAGCAGGACGGGCCGATGGGCGCGCACATGTGGGGGTACGCCTGGCAGCGGGTCGTCCCGCTGGGCGAGCGGCGCGGGCGGGCCGCGAAGCGGGCTCTCGACATCGCGCTCGCCGGGCCCGCGCTCGCCGTCGCGCTGCCGGTGCTGCTGCTGTGCGCGCTCGCGGTGCGGCTCTCGGACGGTCCCGGGGTGCTCTTCCGGCAGGAGCGGGTGGGCCAGCACGGGCGGCTCTTCACGCTGCTCAAGTTCCGTACGCTGCGCCCCTCCGACGACACCGAGGCGGCGACCCGCTGGAACGTGGCGGGCGACCGGCGGATGAGCGCGGCCGGCAGCTTCCTGCGGAAGTCCTCGCTGGACGAGCTTCCGCAGCTGTGGAACGTGCTGCGCGGGGACATGAGCCTGGTCGGGCCCCGGCCCGAACGGCCGTACTTCGTCGCCCAGTTCAGCAAGATCCACGCGGGGTACGCGGCCCGGCACCGGATGCCGGTGGGGCTGACGGGTCTGGCGCAGGTGCACGGGCTGCGCGGGGACACCTCGATCGAGGACCGCTGCCGCTTCGACAACCACTACATCGACCACTGGTCGCTCTGGCAGGACGTCTGCATCCTGCTGCGCACGGCGGCCGGGCTCGTCCGACCCACGGGGAGCTGAGGATGGCCACGGCCGTGACGGTGACGGCGACCGGCCCGGACGTACGGGACTGGTTGCGCAGGGCCGGGGCGCTGTCCCCGGTCCTCGCCGTGATCGCGCTGCTGCTCGTCCCGGGCGGCGGCGGCTCGCAGGGCGGCACCGGGGGCACGGGAACGGTCGCGGACGCGGCCTCCGGGCTCCTGGTCCTGATCTGTCTGGTGCGGGTGCTGCGCGGCGGGACCCGGCCGCTGACCCGGGCGGCGGCCGTCGTCCTCGGTCTGCCGGTGTTCGGGATCTGTCTGGCCGCGATCACCTCGCACGACCCGGCGGCGAGCCTGCCGGGCGTGGCCCGTTACGTACAGGTCTTCGTGCTGGTGCCGGCGGCCGTGCTCCTGATGATCCGCGACCGGCGGGACTTCGCCGTGATCGCCTGGGGCCTGGTCGCGTTCGCGCTGCTCCAGGGCGCGGTCGGCGTCGCCCAGTACCTGACCGGCACGGGCGCCTCGTACCAGGGCGAGGACATCCGGGCCGTCGGCACCTTCGGCGCCACCGACGTGATGGGCATGGCGACGGTCGTGGCGTACGGGCTCGTCGTCGCCGTCGGGATCGCGCTCGGCAGCGGTCCCGGGCGCGTCCGCACGGCCGCGACGGTCTGCGCGGGGCTGCTCTTCCTGCCGCTGGTGCTGTCGTTCAGCCGGGGCGCGTGGATCGCGACCGTGCTCACCTGCGCGATCCAGCTGCTGCTCGCGGGGGTGCGGCGGGCGGCCCGGCTGGCGCTCGTGGCGGCCGCGCTCGGGGTGGTCCTCGTCGGCGGCCTCGGGATCGGTTCGGAGATGGTGAAGGAGCGGGTCGCCAGCATCACGCAGGTGACGGCCGCGCCGGACCAGTCGGTGACGGACCGGTACACGATGTGGGCGGCGGCCGGGCGGATGTGGCGCGCGGAGCCGGTCACGGGCGTCGGCCTCAAGGGCTTCCCCCAGTACCGCGACTCGAACGCCTCGCTCGCCCTCTCCTCCGGCAGCGACACCGCCGGCGCCGGGGCGGCCTTCGCGCGCCAGCCGCTGCTGTCCCCGCACAACATGTACCTCCTCGTGCTGAGCGAGCAGGGCCTGGTGGGGCTGCTCGCCCTGGCGGGCAGCTGGGTGGCGCTGCTCGTCGGCGCGCTGCGGCGGCAGCGGCTCGGCGCGGACTGCGCGCTCGTCGCGACGGGCCTGCTCGCCTGGCAGCTCGTCGACTTCTTCTACGCGGACATCGGCGGCCCCTCGACGGTCCTGATGTCCGTCGTGTTCGGTCTGGCGGCCTGGTGGTCGCTGGCGGAGGTGAGGCGTGCGTGACCCGTGGGCCGGGGAACCGGAGCCCACGGACGCGCCGTGGGCCGACGGGCCGCCCCCTTCGCCCCGGCCGCCGTGCGGCACGCCGCTGACCGACCCCTGGCCCACCGCGCCTCCGGGCCCCACGGACTCCCCGTGGGCCCCGGGGGCCGTCGTGCTGCCGGGAGACGGTTCGGCGACGGGTGCGGGGGCCGGGGCCGTACGCGCCGCCCGGGCCGCCGGGGCCGGGGCGGGAGCGCCCGCCCGGGCCGCCGCCGGGGCCGGGCTGATCGCCGGGGCCCGGTGCGTGCCGCGTCGCCCCGCCGGCGCTCCGACCGCCGCGCCGCCCGCGCCGGCGTCCGCTCCGGCCTCCGGGCGCCGGGCCCACGCGCGTGCCGCCGCCCCCGGTGGCGGCGGGTTCCTCGCGAAGGCGGCGGCCGTGACCGCCGGGCTCACCGCGGCCGGGGCGGTCCTCGGGCTCGTGCGGGACCAGATCATGGCCGGGTACTTCGGGGCCGGGGCCGGGACCGACGCGTTCCTGGTGGCGTGGACGGTGCCCGAGTTCGCCTCGACGCTGCTCATCGAGGACGCGATGGCGCTGATCCTGGTGCCCGCCTTCTCCCGTGCCCTGGCCCGCCGTTCGGCCGGCCTGTCCGACGACCCGGTGCGCGCCCTGGTGCGCGGGACGCTCCCCCGGATCGTCCTCTCCCTCGGCGTCGCCGCCGTCGTCCTCATCGTCGCGGCGCCGCTCCTTGTGGCCGCGCTCGCCCCGGGGCTTCCCGACCCGGCGCTCGCCGTCGACTGCACCCGGCTCACCGGGACCTGCGTGCTGTCCTTCGCCCTGGTGGGGTACTGCTCGGCGGCGCTCCGGGCGCACGGACGGTTCCTGCCGCCGGCGGCGATCTACGTCGCGTACAACACGGGGATCATCGGCACGATCCTGGTGCTGCGCGAGCCGTGGGGCGTGCGGTCCGCCGCCGCCGGGGTCGCCGTCGGCGGCGTCCTGATGGTCCTCGTACAGGCACCGACGCTGCTGCGGGAGCTCCGTTCACCCCGGCGCAGGGAGCCGTCGGCGCCCGCGCCCGCCACCACCGGCGAGGGGCGCATCCTGGTCCTCGGACTCATCGCGCCGGTCGTCGCGTTCTCGCTGTGCCGCCAGTCCCAGACGCTGATCGAACGGTTCCTCGCCTCGCCGCTCCCCGCCGGCGCCATCTCGCATCTGAACTACGCGCAGAAGGTCGCGCAGATGCCGATGATCCTCTCCCTGATGCTGTGCACGGTCAGCTTCCCGGTCGTCGCCCGCGCGCTCGCGGCGGGCGATCCCGAGGGGGCCCGACGCCGGGTCGAGCGGGATCTGCTGCTCGCCGCCGTCGTCGTGCTCGTCGGCTCCTCGACGGTGATCGCCACCGCCCCCCGCATCGTCGAACTGCTCTTCGAGCGGGGTGAGTTCACCGGCGCCGACACCACCGCGACCGCCGCCGTCATGCGGGTGTACGCGCTCGGCCTGCTCGGCCAGACGATGGTCGGCGCGCTCGTCCGCTGCTACTTCTCCGCCGCCCGCCCGCTCTGGTACCCGGCCGCCGCCATGGCCGCGGGGCTCGTCACGACCGCCGCCGCCGGAGTCCCCGGCGCCCACTACTGGGGCGCCGTCGGCATCGCCGCCGCCAACGCCCTCGGCATCACCCTCAGCGCCGTCCTGCTGCTGCGGGGCGCGCACCGCCAGGCCGTCCCGATCCACGTCGGCCGGCTCGGCGAGGGGCTGCTCCGGCTCGCCACCGCGAGCGCCTGGGCCACCGGCGCCGGCTGGCTCTGCCAGCTGGCGATCGGCTCCGCCCTCCTCGCCGTCGCCGTCGCGGGACTGGTCGTCGTCGGCGTCTTCCTGCTCTTCATCGCCTGCGCCGCCAAAGCGCCCGAGATCCCGCCCCTGCCCCGCTCCGCCTTCCGGAGGACCCCCCATGCCCGCCGCCACCGCGCTGCGCCGTCCCCTGCCGAAGCCGTCCCTGTGGAAGCCGCCCCTGTGGGTGGCGATGTACCACTCGATCACGGACACCGCTGACGATCCGTACCGGGTGACCGTCTCCCCCGTGCGCTTCGCCCGGCAGCTGCACTGGCTCGGCGACCGGGGGCTGCGCGGGGTGTCGGTGCGGGAGCTGCTCGCCGCCACCGCCGAGGGCCGCGCCAAGGGGCTCGTGGGCCTGACCTTCGACGACGGGTACGCGGACTTCCTCGACTCGGCGCTGCCGCTGCTGCGGCGGCACGGCTTCACGGCGACGGTGTACGTCCTGCCGGGCCGCCTCGGCGGCGAGAACGGCTGGGACACCGACGGGCCGCGCAAGCCGCTGCTCGACGAGCACGGCATCCGGCGGATCGCCGAGGCCGGCATGGAGATCGGCTCGCACGGCCTGCGGCACGTCCCGCTCACCGAGGCCGACGACGCGACGCTCGCCGCCGAGACCCGGCAGAGCCGTGAGCTCCTGGAGGAGATGACCGGCCGTCCGGTGGACGGCTTCTGCTACCCGTACGGGCAGGTCGACCCGCGCGCGATGCACGCCGTGCGCAAGGCCGGCTACCGCTACGCCTGTGCGATCGACCCGGGCCCGCACACCGGCACGTACGCCCTGCCCCGCGTCCACATCGGCGAGAACGACACCCCGTGGCGGCTCACCGCCAAGCGCGTCCTGCACCCGCTGCGCCGCCGCCGGCCCGCCGACCTGTTCCCCGCCCCGCACGGCCCGGCCGCGGTCGGTGCGCCGTGAAGGTCCTGCACGTCATCACCGGCCTCGGCATCGGCGGCGCCGAACAGCAGCTGCGGCTCCTGCTCCGCCACCTGCCGACGCGCAGCGAGGTGGTCACGCTCACCAACCCGGGCGCGGTCGCCGCCGGCATCCAGGCCGACGGCACGCCCGTCACCCATCTCGGGATGACCGGGAACCGGGACCTGGGAGCACTGCCGCGGCTCGCCCGGATCGTCCGGCAGGGCCGCTACGACCTCGTCCACACGCACCTCTACCGGGCGTGCGTGTACGGCAGGACGGCGGCCCGGCTCGCCGGGGTCCGCCGGGTCATCGCCACCGAGCACTCCCTCGGCGAGACGCAGATCGAGGGCCGGCCGCTCTCCGCGGGCACCCGCGCCCTCTATCTGGCCTCCGAGCGGCTCGGCACGTCCACGGTCGCCGTCTCGCCCAGCGTCGCCCGCCGGCTCGCCGACTGGGGGGTGCCCCCGGACCGCATCCGGGTGGTGCCGAACGGCATCGAGACCGGCCGGTTCGCCTTCGACGCGCGCGCCCGGCGCCTCACCCGGGGCGCCCTCGGCATCCCCGAGGACGCGTACGTCGTCGGCGGAGTCGGGCGGCTCACGCCCGGGAAGCGGTTCGACCGGCTCGTCCGGGCGGTGGCCTCGGTGCCGGAGGCCCGGCTGCTCCTCGTCGGCGAGGGCGAGCACCGGGAGGAGCTGCTGCGGATCGCCCGCGAGTGCGGGGCCGCCGGCCGGATCCTCCTCGCCGGGGCCTGCGAGGATCCGCCGGCCGTCGCCCCGCTCGGGCCGACGCTGCCCGAACTCCTCGCCGCCATGGACGTGTTCGTGTCCACCTCCCCCGACGAGACCTTCGGGCTCGCGGTCGTCGAGGCGCTCGCCGCGGGCCTTCCCGTGCTGTACGTGGCCTGCCCGGCGATCGACGACCTGCCCCCGGACGCGGCACCGGGCGCGCGCCGGATCGGCGAGTCCGTACCCGAGCTGATCTCGGCGCTGCGCGGCATCCGGGACGCCCGGCTCGCCCGGCTCCCGCTGCCGGAGGCCGCCCGCCGCTACGACATCGCGCACAGCGCACGGCAGTTGATGTCCCTCTACGACCAGGCCGTCCACGGCACCCCCTCCCCCGCGAAGTGAGAGAGCCCCACCATGAACACCACCCCACCCCGCGCCTTCCTCCCCGCCGGTCTGCGCTCCCCCGGCCGCTGGGCGGTCCTCCCGGCGGCCGTCCTCGCCGGCGCGGTCCTCGGCGGCGGCTACGGGGCCCTGAAGACCCCGGAGTACGCGGCGACCAGCTACGTCATCGTCGTACCGGCCGAGAAGTCCGACCCGGCGGCGGTGCTCGGCTTCGCGCAGGCGTACGGGCGGGTCGCCACCGACATCGCGGTGACCGGCGACGCCCAGGTGTGGGCCGGGGTCACCGCCGACACCCTGCGGAAGAACGTGCAGGCCGCGACCTCCCCGGACGCGCCGATGATCTCGATCACCGCGCGGTCGGCGAAGCCCGCCCAGGCGGTCTCGATGGCCGACGGGGTGGCCCGCGCGCTCGTCCTGAACAGCACGCACGTCGCCGGCAACACCGGGGTGAAGGTCGTCCAGTTCTCCCGCGCCACCAAGCCCGTCACCCCCGTCTCCCCCTCCGCGCCGCTCTCCGCGCTCGTCGGCGGCTGCGCGGGCGGCCTCCTCGGCGGCCTGGTCCTCCTGGTCCGCCCGAAGCGCGCGGCCACCCGCGACGGGGCCCGGCACTCCCGGCAGTCCACCGCCCCTGCCGCGCCCGCCGCCTCCGCAGCGGTGCCCGCCCCGGCGGTCGCCACCCACCCGGCGGAGGCGGTATGAGCCCGAGAACCCCCGTCGCCGAGAGAGCCCTGCGGACCGAGATCTGCCGTGACGAGACGGAGTTCGGGCGGCTTTCGGCCGAGTGGACGGCGCTGTACGGGCGCTGCTCCTCCGCCACCCCCTTCCAGTCCCACTCCTGGCTGCACTCCTGGTGGCTCTCGTACGGCAGGCCCGGTGCGCTGCGGGTGGTGCTCGTACGGCGCGAGGACGGCGCACTCGTCGCCGCCGCGCCCCTGATGCGGGCCCGCGGGCCGCTGCCCGTCCTCACCCAGCTCGGCGGCACCATCACCGACTTCACGGACGTCCTCCTCGACGACGACTGCCCGGAGGCGGCGCCCGCCCTCGCCGGGGCCCTCGCCCGGGCCGCCCGGGGCGCGGTCCTCGACCTGCGGGAGGTCCGGCCGGGCGCCGCCAGCGAACGGGTCTTCGCCCACTGGCGCGGCCCGCGCCGCCGGCTGCCCGACTCGCTCTGCCTGGAGCTGCCCGCCGTCCCCATGGAGGGGCTCCTCGAACGGATCCCGTCCGGGAAGGCCCAGCGGGTCCGTGCCAAGCTCCGGAAGCTCGACGCGCTCGGCATCGACGCGCACGTGGTGTCCGGCGAGGAGGTACCGGCCGCCCTCGACCGGCTCCTGAAGCTCCATCAACTCCAGTGGCAGGGCCGGGGCGTGACCGCCGAGCACACCAGCGAGCGGTTCGCCCAGCACCTCACCCGGGCCGTACGGCCCATGGTCGAGCGGGGCGACGCGATGGTCACCGAGTTCCGGCTCGCCGGGGACGTGGTCGCCGCCGACCTGACCCTGATGTCCCCCCGGCTCGCGGGCGGCTATCTGTACGGCGCCGACCCGGCGCTGCGCGCCCGCAAGGTCGACGTGGCGACGATGCTCCTGCGCCACGGGGCGCGCGAGACCAGCGCGGGCGGGCGGGCCACGCTGAGCATGCTGCGGGGCAGCGAGTCGTACAAGCAGCACTGGCGGCCCGAGCCCGTCCGCAACCGCCGGCTGCTCCTCACCGGGCGCGGTACCGCCCCGCTCCTCTGGCTGCGCGCGGGCGCGGCCGACGCCCGGCGCTGGGTGGCCCGGCAGGCGCGGGAACGGGCCTGGGTGGGGCGGCTGCTCGGTCGGGGCGGTGGCGGATGAGCTCCGCCACCGCCGCCGTGAGGGCCGTCAGAAGGGCCAGACCTCCTTCAGGCTGTCCTTCCAGCCGAGGTCGGCGTCGCCCTTCCAGTTGCCCTCCGGGACACAGACGGACCCGCCGAGCCAGTGCTCCACCCACGAACCGAGGTCGAGGGTCCAACACTGCGGCTTGGGCTCGGGCTTCGGCTCGGGCTTCGGCTCAGGCTTCGGCTCAGGCTTGGGTTCCGGCTTGGGCTCGGGCTTGGGCTCAGGCTTCGGCTCAGGCTTCGGTTCCGGCTTGGGCTCGGGCTTGGGCTCAGGCTTGGGTTCCGGCTTGGGCTCAGGCTTCGGTTCCGGCTTCGGCTCAGGCTTGGGCTCAGGCTTGGGTTCCGGCTTGGGCTCGGGCTTCGGTTCCGGCTTCGGCTCAGGCTTGGGCTCAGGCTTGGGCTCAGGCTTCGGCTCAGGCTTGGGCTCAGGCTTCGGTTCCGGCTTGGGCTCAGGCTTGGGCTCGGGCTTGGGCTCGGGCTTCGGTTCCGGCTTCGGCTCAGGCTTCGGCTCAGGCTTCGGCTCAGGGATCGTCGGGTCTGTCGGGTCCGTCGGATCGGTCGGGTCCGTCGGATCGGTCGGATCGGTCGGGTCCGTCGGGAGTTCCGGTTCCGTGCCGTACAGCGCCTGCCGGAACACCAGCGACGACTGCGGATTGTCGTCGCACTGCCAGACGCCGTGCGGACAGTAGTCGGTGATGGTGTGGTACAGCGGCTTGTGCTGCTTCATCCAGTCCAGCATGCGCCGCATGTATTCCGGGTTGTCGCCGTTCCGGAAGAGCCCCCATTCGGGATAGGAGATCTGCTTTCCGTGCTCGGCGGCGAAATCGACCTGCTTCTGGAGCCCGTACGGTTCGCTGACGTGCCGGTCGAAACTGCTCCCCGACGGCTGGTCGTACGAATCCATCCCGATGATGTCGACGACGTCGTCGCCCGGGTAGCACTCGGTCCACGGAATCGCGTCGAGTCCGCGGCTCGGGTTGAAGTCGAAACGGAACTTCTGGCCCGGGACGGAACGCATCGCGGTGACGATCCGGTTCCAGTACTTCTTCCACGCGGCGGGATCGGGGGCGCACCGGTGCGTGTAGGTGGTGCCGTTCATCTCCCAGCCGAGGACGATGACGGTGTCGAGGGCCCCCTGCTCGACGAGCCGTTCGGCGAGGGTCGTGAAGTGGTGGTCGAAGTAGCCGGCGGCGCCGAGCTGCAGCTGCCGCCGGACCTCGCGGTCGGAGACGCGGGCCTCGTTGCGCTCCAGCATGGGCACGTTGAGGACGAGCATGCGGTCGGTGCGCTCGTTGCGCCAGTCGGCCCAGGCGTCGAGGAAGCCGCGGGGTCCCTCGATGTTCTTCCAGAGGTCGCCGGGCAGGTAGGTGTGACCGACACGGAGTTCGTGGCCGCCGAGCCATCGTTCGAGCTGCCCGATGCGGGCGACACCGCGATCGCCCGAGTCGAGGAAGGCCCCCATGGCGGTGGCGAGGGTGGGTGCGGGGTCCTTCGTCGTCACGGATTCGGTGGCGTGGGCGGGGGACGAGAGGGCGACCGAGCCCGTGGCGAGGAGACCGGCGGTGAACACCCCCAACCATCTTCTCGATGTTCTCCGGTATCCAGCTGCCATGGCCACTCCTTCACGGCTACGCCATTTGATGGTCCGTCAATCCGATACTCAGAAAGTATTCCTAATGAGCCGACCGTGAACTCCGCTTCCATCTGATACGTAGTCCATTAGAGGATTTCATCGCCCAGTTGGGGCACCGAGATGAAGGGCATGCCGTGCCGCGCCAGCGTTTCGACACCAGCGTCCCCACCGTCCTTGTGCGGCTCGACCGGAACCCCTTCCATCACGGCACGCTCGGCGCCGCCCGTTCGCTGGGGCGGGCGGGAATTCCGGTCCACGCCGTCATCGAATCGAGCACCAGTCCGGTAGCCCGCTCCCGCTTTCTCCGCTCGGCCCGCGAGCGCCCGGGGACGGACTCCTCCGCCGCGCTCACCGCCCTCCTGAACCGCATCGCCGAGGAGATCACCGACGACCCGTCGCATCCCCTGCTCGCGGTGCCGCTGGACGAGGTGAGTGCCCTCGCGCTCGCCCGCCGCCGCCCCGGACTCGTCCCCCGCTTCCTGCTGCCCGAGCAGACCGAGGGCCAGCTGCTGCGGGTCGCCGACAAGGCGGCGCTCGCCGAGACCTGCGCGGACCTGGGCCTGCCCCACCCCCGTACCGAACTCCCCGAGGGCGCCGACGAGGCCGCCGCCATGGCGTGGTCGCTCGGGCTTCCGGTGGTCGCCAAGTGGAGCCGGCCCTGGCTGCTCCCGGCCGGCCGCGGGCTGCGGAGCACCACGATCGTGCGCTCCCTGGCCGAGGTGCGGGAGCTGTACGCCCGGACCACGGAGGCCGGCAGCCGGCTGCTGCTCCAGGAGCTGCTCCCGGCGGGCCGGGACCTCGACTGGTTCTTCCACGGGTACGTGGACTCCGCGGGCCGCTGTCCGACCGGGGCCACCGGGCGCAAGGAGCGCTCCTGGCCGGACGGGGCCGGACTGACCGCCTCCGGCCGCTGGACGGCGAACCCGGTCGTCGACCGGACGGCCCGCGAGCTGCTCGACGCGCTGGGCTACCGGGGCGTGTGCGACCTGGACTTCCGGCTGAACCGGGCGACCGGCGCCTACCACCTGCTGGACTTCAACCCCCGGCCCGGCGCCCAGTTCCGGCTCTTCACCGACCCGGACGGCCTGGACGTGGTCCGGGCGCTGCACCTAGACCTCACCGGCCGCCCCGTACCGCCGCACTCCCCCGCGTACGGCCGCCGGTTCCTGGTCGAGAACTACGCGGCGCTGTCGCTGCTCGCCTCCCCGCGCCGCCGGTACGCGCCCGAGCCCGGCGGCGCGCGGGGGCGGACCGAGTGCGCCTGGTTCGCGGCCGACGATCCCCTGCCCGCGCTCGCCATGGGCGGCGCGTGGCTCGCCCATCTGCTGCGCAAGGCACGGGCGGCGCTGCGCCGTGCGCTCGTGGCCCGCCGGGCGGGCCCGGCTGTCGGACCCGCGGCGCCCCCGGCCCGTACCCCCACCGATCAGCTCACCCCACGATGAACGCGGAAGGCGCGATGTCGAAGTCGATGTACGACCTGGTGGTCGTCGGGGCCGGACCCTACGGTCTGTCCGTGGCCGCCCACGCCGCGGCCCACGGGCTGCGCCTCCGTGCCTTCGGCCGCTCGATGGAGGCCTGGCACGCCATGCCCTCCGGCATGTTCCTGAAGTCGGAGCCCTGGGCGTCCCACCTCTCCGACCCGGAGGGGGCGTACGGCCTGGACGCCTACGCGGCGACCAGGGGCGTCCGCGCCGAGCACGGCGTGCCGCTGCCGGTCGGCTTCTTCGCCGCGTACGGCGACTGGTTCGCCAGGCAGACCGTGCCCGTGCTCGACGAGCGCCTCGTCGGCTCGGTCCTACCCGCCGCCGGGGGCTTCGAGCTGCGCACGGAGGACGGCGAGGCGGTGCGCGCCCGGACGGTGGCCCTCGCCGTCGGTGTCCTGCCGTTCCTGGAGATCCCCGGGCCGCTGCGGGGACTGCCCCGACGGTACGTCACCCACTCCAGCCACCACGGCGAGCTCGACGGCTTCGCCGGCCGGGACGTCACCGTCGTCGGGGCCGGCCAGGCGGCCCTGGAGACCGCCGCGCTCCTCGTCGAGCGGGGCGCCGGAGCCGTACGGATCGTCGCCCGGGCCGGCCGGCTGCGCTGGAACACGGTGCCGCCGGCGCTCGACCGCGGCCTGTGGCCCTCGCTGCGCGCCCCGCACACGGGTCTCGGCTGCGGCTGGCGGAACAGGCTGTACGCGGACACCCCGGGGATCTTCCGGCGCCTCCCGGCCGCCACCCGCGAGCGGATCTTCGACTCGGCGCTCGGCCCGGCGGGCGCCTGGTGGCTCCGCGAGCGGTTCGCGGCGGTCGGCGACGTCCGCCTGGGACAGCGGATCACCGCGGCGCGGGTGACCGGGGACGAGCGGCTGCGGCTCGACGTGGCCGGGCCGGACGGGACGACGGTCCTGGAGACGGACCACGTGATCGCGGCCACCGGCTTCACCCCGAGCCTGGACCGGGCCGGGGTCCTCTCCCCCGCGCTGCGCCGGGCGCTGCGGCGGGTCGGCGCGGGCGGCGCCCCGGAGGTCGGCGGCCTCTTCGAGTCCTCCTGGCCGGGCCTCTTCCTCGCCGGTCTGCTCACGGCCCCTTCGTACGGGCCGTCGATGCGGTTCGTCTTCGGCGCCGAGTACACGGCGGCGCGGCTGGTGAAGGGCGTCCGGCAGCGGCTGCGGGCCGGCGCCGGCTCCGGCACGCCCGGCCGGCCGCGTACGGGCGGGCGGGCGCCGGTCACGGCGTGACGGAGGGCCGGTCCCGGGGAGCGGCAGCTTTCCGGGACCGGCCCTCCGCGCCTGCGAGAGCCGGGACTCAGGCGTTGATGCAGGTGTTGAACGCGGCCGGGTTCAGCACGCCGATGACGTTCACGCTGTTGCCGCAGACGTTGACCGGGATGTGGATCGGGGCCTGGACGACGTTGCCGGAGAGGACGCCCGGCGAACCGATGGCCCAGCCCTCCGCCTCCGCGTCGGCGAAGGCGGGCGACGCCACACCCATGGCCATGATGATTCCGGCGACGACGGCTGCAGCCTTCTTACAGTTCATTTCGTCTGGATCCTTTCCTCGGCGGAATGCATTTCCGCGGCACACAACACAACGAACATCCCGCACAAAGGAAACCGGAATAACACCGGCACCTGCTGTTTCACCCCATTGCCCGCACGACCCCCCGTACGGAACAGGGCCGGAAGGGAACGTGGCGTTCCTTCCGGCCCTGTCGCCCGCGGAACGGATCAGCCGTTGTAGGCGCCGTTCCCGGAGAGGACCGGGATGTCCTCGACGAGGTGCGACAGCGGCTCGTCACCCTTGGCCTGGGTGGAGTTCTCCGCGCACTGCTGGTTCTGCGGGGAGGACAGGACGTTGACGTCCTGGACGGCGACCGGGACCAGGATGCCCACGACGGAACCGACGTTGCCCTTGACCGGGACACCGAGGCACAGCTTGTTCAGCGAGCCCTGGACGGCCGAGAACTGCGGGCTCATGTCGCCCTTGGTCTCGGAGTTGCCGAACTCCGAGTGCGCGCTGTTGCCGCTGAGCGAGGTCGTGCCGCCGTCGTCGGCGATGGCGAGCGCCGGGGAGGCCGCCGCAGCAGAAGCGCCGACAACAGAGGCCGTCACAGCCGCAGCCGCCATAATCTTCTTGATCACGGTGATTCCGTTCCTGTTCCCACCAATCGACCTGATTGATGCGACGGGATCAACTGTGGTCGCGGGCTTTGGTTCCGGCACTTCACTCGTTCGACTGTGTCCGTGTTTCGCGCTGCCGCGCGCGCTCCGCCAAGGGGGTGACACTGCGGAACCCCGGCGTCCGAAGGCCTGTTGATCAGGTCGCTCCCTGCACGGAGCCGGTTCTAGAAGGGAACTCCCGTGATCAAGAAGGTTATGGCCACTGCGGCCGCAGCCGTCTCCATCGTCGGCGCCACCGCCGCCGTGGCCACCCCCGCCCTCGCCATCGCCAACGACGGCGGCACCACGTCGCTGTCCGGCAACGGCGCGCACCAGGAGTTCGGCAACTCCAAGACCTACGGCAACATGAGCCCGCAGTTCGCGCTCGTCCAGGGCTCCCTGAACAAGCCGTGCGTCGGCCTGCCGGCCAAGGTCAACGCCGGTTCGATCGTCGGCCTGATCCCGATCGCCGTCCAGGACATCAACGTTCTGTCGTCCCCGCAGAACCAGCAGTGCACCGAGAACTCCACCCAGGCCAAGGGTGACGAGGCTCTGTCGCACATCCTGGACGACATCCCGGTCCTGTCGGGCAACGGCGTCGGCAACAGCTGACGTTCCGCCTGAGCACGACGACGTTCACACGTCAGGGGCCGCCCTCCGGGGCGGCCCCTTTCGTCTCCCCCGTTCCCACCGCTACCAGGTGGGCCAGACCGGGGTCGCCATCAGGCGCTCCCACTCCCGGTCGGGCATCCCCGGCACCGCCCGCCCCGCCTGTACCCACTGGGTGACCAGTGCGGAATAGAGGGGGAACGGATTGCTGTCGGCCGGGGGCGGGTCGCTCACATATCGGCTCTTCGGAATGAAGGCCATCCGTTCCCATTTTCCGGGATCCGGCGCCATTTTCGCTCCTTCCGCTGCGATTCCCGCATCATTACACAGGCGGAGCAGGAGAGTGATTCGTCCTGTTCATGTCGCGTCGCGTACCTGTGTACGAGGGGGTCGAAAATACGGTGCGGGCATGAAATTCCCGCGCCCACGGTCCGCCCGCCGTCCGCTGCTCGCCGGGGCGGCTTTCGCCGCCCTCGCCGCCCTCGCCCCCGGCGCCCTCGCGGCCGCCCCCACCGGGCTCCCCGCCCCGGAGAAGGGGCTGAACCTCCTGGTCGTCGGCGTCGACAGCCGCAAGGGGGTCACCGAGCAGGAGAAGGAACGTTTCCATCTCGGCGGGAAGGAGTGCGACTGCACGGACGTGATGATGCTCGTGCACGTCTCCGCGGCGAACGACCGGGTCGACGTCGTCAGCCTGCCGCGCGACTCGCTCGCCTCCTTCCCGGAGGGGCACCGCGACCGGCGCACCGGTCAGGTGCACCCCGCCCACCCGGCGAAGATCAACAACGCCTGGGCGGAGGGCGGCTCCGCCTTCGCGGTGGAGACCGTCGAGTCGATGACCGGGCTGCCGGTCCACCGCTACCTGGAGATCGACTTCCGGCGCTTCATGGACACCGTGGACCGCGTCGACGGCGGGGTGCCCGTCTGTACGGAGCAGCCGCTCAAGGACCCCTCCACCGGCATCGACCTCCAGCCCGGGACGAAGCGGGTCGCGGGCGGCGAGGCGCTCCAGTACGTGCGGTCCCGGAAGGCCGACGGGCAGATGGACTTCGGCCGCATCCGGAAGCAGCAGAAGTTCGTGGTGAACACCCTGCGCCGGCTCCACGACGGGATCCTCGACGACCCGGAGCTGCTGAAGGCCTTCGCGGCGACCCTGCGCGGGACGGCGGCGACCGAGCGGGGGATCTCCACGGCCGAGCTCCTCACGCTCGCCGCGCACCTGAAGGACCTGCCCCCGGAGCGTACGGAGTTCGCCACCGTACCCATCCGGGGCTTCAACCCGGACATCGAGGGCGTCGGGTCCACGGTCGGCTGGGACGGCGAAGGGGCCGCGGAGGTCTTCGGGCGGCTCGCCGAGGACCGGCCGCTGCCCGCCGGCACGGCCGTCACGCCGAGCGAGATCCCGGCCGCCACGTACCGGCCGGACACGGGGTCATCGCTCATCTGCCCGTAGTCCGTCCGGTGGACTTCCCGGAACCTCCGGGCCACCGGCCAGTTGATCAGCACGGCTCGCCACTCAGCGGCCCGTATCCGAAAGGCCTGAACCATGAAGAAGCTCCTCGCGACGGCTGCCGTGGCCGCGTCCGTCCTCGGCGCGACGGCGGCCGGCGCCGGGCAGGCGCTCGCCATCGCCGACGACGGCGGCACCACCTCGCTGTCCGGCAACGGCGCGCACCAGGAGTTCGGCAACTCCGCGACCTACGGCGACATGAGCCCGCAGTTCGCGCTCGTCCAGGGCTCCCTGAACAAGCCGTGCATCGGGCTGCCGGCCAAGGTCAACGCCGGTTCGATCGTCGGCGCGATCCCGATCGCCGTCCAGGACATCAACGTCCTGTCCTCCCCGCAGAACCAGCAGTGCACCGAGAACTCCACCCAGGCCAAGGGTGACGAGCCGCTGTCGCACATCCTCAGCGACATCCCGGTGCTCTCCGGCAACGGCGCCGGCAACAGCTGAGCCACGGCGCCCGGCCACGGCGCGGCCCCGCCGCCCCTCCTCCGAGGGGCCGCGGGGCCGTCCCCGTTCCGGGGTCAGAGCTTCCGGCGCAGCTCGGCCGGGTCGGTGACCGGCGCGTCGCAGGTGAAGTGACGGCACACGTACGCGGCGGGTGACCCGGCCACGAGCGGCCGGTCCTTCAGGAGCGGGAACTCCTCGCCGCCGGGGGCTCCGGTGGCGAGGACCGCTCCGGGCGTGGTCGCCGCCAGGGCCGTACGGCGCAGCTCCCGGAAGGCCGGGTCGGCGGGGTCGCCGACGACGGCGATCTCGCGGGGCCCGTCGAGGAGGGCCTCGGCGACGGCCAGGCCCCAGCCGATGAAGCGGGGCGCGCGCGGGCCGAGGGCCTTGACCACGCCGAGGGCGCCCTCGGCGGCGGCGCGGTGCGCCTCGGAGCCGGTGTGCGCCGCGTACGAGAGGAGCGCTCCGGCGGCGGCGGTCCAGCCGGACGGGGTGGCGTTGTCGGTGGGGTCCTGGGGGCGCCGGATGAGGGTCTCGGCGTCGTGGGCCGTGTCGTAGAGCGCGCCGCCCTCGGCGGTGAAGCGGTCGAGGACGAGGTCCAGGAGGAAGCCGGCGAACTCCAGCCAGGCGCCCTCGCCGGTGACGGCGGCGAGGGCGAGGAAGCCCTCTGCGACGTCGGCGTAGTCCTCCAGGACGCCCGCGTTGGTGCCGGCCCGGCCGTCCTTGGACGTCCGGGTGAGGCGGGCCGACTCGTCCATGTGGACGCGGACGAGGAGGTCGGCGGCCTCGGTCGCGCGCTCGACCAGGTCGGGTCGGTCGAAGAGGGCGCCGGTCTCGGCGAGGGCGGCGATCGCGAGGCCGTTCCAGGCGGCGACGACCTTGTCGTCACGGCCCGGGCGCTCGCGCTCCTCGCGGGCGGCGAGGAGCCGGGCCGCGATCGAGGCGATCCGGTCGGCGTCCGCCGGGCCCGCCTCGCGCGGGAGCTGGAGGACGGAGCTGCCCTCCTCGAAGGTGCCGTCCTCGGTGACGCCGTAGTGGGCGGCGGCGAGGGCGGCGTCCTCCGCGCCGAGGACCTCCGTGAGCTGGGCGGGGGTCCACACGTAGTAGGCGCCCTCGACGTGCTTGCCGCTGCCGTCGTCGGAGTCGGCGTCGAGCGCGGAGGCGAAGCCGCCCTCGGGGGTGCGGAGCTCCCGGACCATGAAGTCGGCGGTCTCCAGGGCGATCCGGCGGGCCAGGTCGCTGCCGGTGGCCTTCCACAGGTGCGCGTAAATACGGCACAAAAGGGCGTTGTCATAGAGCATTTTCTCGAAATGGGGCACAACCCACGCCCGGTCGACGGCGTAGCGGGCGAAGCCGCCGCCGAGCTGGTCGTAGATGCCGCCGCGGGCCATCGCCTCGCAGGTGTCGGCGGCCATCTGGAGGGCGCCCTCGGAGCCCGTACGGGCGTGGTGGCGGAGCAGGAACTCCAGGGCCATCGACGGCGGGAACTTGGGGGCGCCGCCGAAGCCGCCGCGGGTCGCGTCGTACTCGCGGGTGAGGGCGAGGAGGGCCCCCGCGAGCTCCTCCTCGCCGGGGACGCCGTCGCCGCCGTAGGCCAGGGAGCGGCCCGCGAGGTCCTTCACGATCCGGTCCGCGACCTCGTCGACCTCGCCGCGACGGTCGGCCCAGGCGGCCCTGACGCCCTCCAGGACCTCCGGGAAGGACGGCATGCCGTGCCGGGGCTCCGGCGGGAAGTACGTACCGAAGTAGAAGGGGGCGGCGTCCGGGGTGAGGAAGACGGTCATCGGCCAGCCGCCCTGGCCGGTCGCGGCCTGCACGGCCTCCATGTAGACGGCGTCGACGTCGGGGCGTTCCTCGCGGTCGACCTTGACGGCGACGAAGTGGTCGTTGACCAGGGCGGCGGTGGAGTCGTCCTCGAAGGACTCGTGCGCCATGACGTGGCACCAATGACACGCAGAGTATCCGACCGACAGCAGAACGGGTACATCGCGCCGTTTCGCTTCCTCGAACGCCTCAGGTCCCCACGGCCACCAGTCGACCGGATTGTCAGCATGCTGAAGCAGATAAGGCGAGGTCATACCAGCCAACCGGTTCATACGACCCAGCCTCTCACGCCGACACGGCCCTGCCGGTTCGGCCCGCAAGCCCCCGCCCTACTTGGCCGATTTGCACTCATGCGCCATCACGTGGTGAATGCGGATCGCCCCTTTACGCCCAGGTCGCCCTGCGGACGCTGGAGGTTCTGCCCCGACCCAAAGCCGGTGCCCGACCGGAAGCGGGCAGTACGCTGAGTCGGGCAGCACCGCATCCTCGAAGGAGGTACTCCATGTCCGCCGAGATGGTGGCGCCCGCCTGGATGCACACGCAGATCAGCGCGGAGCAGTACGACTCCTGGTCCGAGGAACAGTGCGCCGGCATCGAGATCGTGGACGGGATGGTCGTCGTGAGCCCGAGCGCCTCCAAGCGGCACAACCGGCTGGCTCGGCTCCTGGCCAATGCCCTGGACGCCGCCGCGGGCCCGGACTGGAACGCCGACACGGACTTCGACGTCCGCCTGCAGGACGTGCCGCTCACCAACCGCCGTCCGGACGTCATCGTCTACCGGGCGGACACCATCGACCTCACGCCCACCCGACCCGAGCACGTGCTCCTGGTCGTCGAGGTCGTGTCGCCCGGTTCGGAGACCACCGACCGGGTCGTGAAGGTGGACCAGTACGCCAAGGCCGGCATCCCCTTCTACTGGCGGGTCGAACAGGCCGCCACCGGTGTCCCGATCGTCTACACCTACGTTCTCGATCCCGCCACCAAGGCTTACCGGGACGGCGAGATGTTCACCGGCACGGTGAAGGTCGCCGCGCCTTTCTCGATCACGGTCGATCTTGGGGCCATGTAAGGGCCTGGGAACTGACGGCGAGCGCGTAGAGCAGAGTGCGGCGCAGGGCTGACTCGGCTCGGGTGAGGAAGACGATTCCGACGAGGCAGGCAGCTTCGGCGACGGCGATGCGGTGCCGGTCAGGCGGTCATGGCGTCGCGGACGAGGGCGGTGTCGACGAACTGCTCGAAGCGGACGATGAGTCCGCCTCGGACCACGAAGTGATGCGCGACGCGGACGTCGACGGGCTTGTCGGTGGCTTTGTTGGTGGCGGTGTAGCGGGCGAGGACGACGACGTTGTCGCCGTCGACGACGTAGGTGTCGTCGTGGGCGGTCCAGTCGTCCCATTCCTTGCCGAGCTGCTCCATGACGTTCGCCGTGACGCCGTCGGGGGTGCGGTAGGTGCCGGCGAGAGGGAAGCCGGCCATCTCCGTCCACTCCACGTCGGGGGCGAGCGTGGCGCGCAGGGCCTCCAGGTCGCCGGCGGCGGAGGCCAGGTACTGGCGGCGCACCACGTCGGCAGGAGCGGTGGAGGTGGCGAAGTCCGCAGTGGTGCTCATGGTCTGGCGATGAGTCATTTCCGTCAGCCCCACTTCATCTCGCCCTTGGCGACCTTGGCACCGATCTGCGCCGCGATCAGCATGCCGTGATCGGGGTAGCGCTTGACCAGGGCTTCGGTCAGGGCGGCGCCGTCGGCGGCCTGGGCGAGTTCCTTCTCGAACGAGGTCAGGTACTCGCGGGTGTCGGCGATGGCGCTGGCATCCGCCGGGGTGCCGGGCAGCCGGTGGCCGGGCACGACCAGGCGCGGGTTCAGGGCGGCCATCTCGTCCAGCAGGGCGATCCACGCGGCGCGCTGTTCCGCGGTGGCGGTGTCGGCGACCCAGACGTGTTCCCGCTGGAACAGCAGCACCCCGCCGAGGATCGCGCGCTGCTCGGCCTGCCACAGGTAGTGGCGGTCCGGCAGCGCGGCAGGGCCGCCCTTCAGCTCGAAGCGGTGCCCCTCCAGTGCCAGGCCTCCGGTCAGCGGCTTGAGGTCCACCAGGCGGGTCGGCAGGTTCGCCCCCAGCACCTCCCACGCCTTCAGCTTGCCCTGGTAGGAGTGCTCGATGTGCTCGATCACGATCGGCGTGGCGACGAACACCGCGTCGGGGAAGGCGTCGGCGATCACCTCGGCGCCGAAGTAGAAGTCCGGGTCGCCATGACTGACGAACACGGTCGTCAACTTCTTGCCGGAGTCCAGGACGGCGGCGGCCAGGCGATGCCCGTCCGCGCGGGTGAAGCCGGCGTCGACCAGCAGCGCGTCGTTCTCGCCGGTGACCAGGGTCGCGGTCTTGTTCTTGGAGCCGACCGGGAAATCCAGGTCGAAGACGGTGAAGTCGAGGCTGCTCACGTGGGTCTCCTCAGGGTGCGGTGTTCGCCGACGCGGACGAGTTACCTGAGACAACAGTAACTGCGCAGTCAGATATTTCCGAGGACGGCAATCGAAACCGACCCCCGATCCGACCCTGACCGGACCGCAGCCCACGCGCCAACGCGGGCAGCCGTCAGGGTGACATCACCGCAGCGGGGGCAGCGCGTCACGGGCACTGTGACTGAGGACGCGCAGATCCTCCGCGAACCGGCCCCGATCCTCCTCCGGGAGAACATCGAGGAAGAACCGCTGGACGTTGACCACGTGCACCCGAGCGGCCCGCACCGCCGTCTCCTCGCCCAGTGGCGTGAGGCGCACCAGCCGTCCCCGCCGGTCGGACGGATCATCCGTCCGCTCCACCAGCCCGGCCGCCTCCATCCGGTCCACCAATCGGGTCACCCCGCCCGTCGTCAGCACCTGCTCCCGGCCGATCGCCCGCATCGACAGCCCCGGCTCACCGTGTCGGCCCAGAATCAGCAGCACCTCGAAGACCACGTGGCTGATCCCGCACTCCTCCTCGATCGCCCGCCCCAGGATGTGCTCCAACCGGGACGCCGCCCCCAGCAGCCGCCCGAACGCCAGCACGCGTCCGTCGTCCGCAGCCTCCCGCGCCGACCCGATCACCGAATCCACCACCACTCCTCTCACAGCACTCACGGCCATCCTGCCCCACACCACTCCCGGCCAGGCGACCACAACCCCCACCGCGGGTCCGCCCGGCTTTTTGTGCGCCGTCCGACCGAGGAGAGCCGTCCAGGCGACCGCGGGCGATGCGACGCCGCCCACCACGTCCCGGTCGGTCCACAACATGATCGAACTTCTGCGCGAGCACAGCGGCTGAAACCAGGCGGTTGCCCGGCCTCATCCAGGTGCCCGCGACGAGCGGTCGATTCTCTGCTGGAATCGCGTGATCATCAGGGCGATGTGAGCACCGACGGCGGGATGTCCGCAGTGATTGACGTCATCAGGCCCTGTGGCCAGTGGGAATTCCCCTACACGCGGCTACCTGATGGGGGGGGCCAGGTCGCTGTGGGTTCACTGTCGTCAGAGACGGCCTTCAGCGGCTCAGGCGCCTGCGCCCGTGCTCGACTGCCCCGCAGCCGCGCGGGCTCTATGCTCGCGGATCTCGTCGTGGTGGGCGGCGGCCCAGCCGACCAGTGACGTAACGATCTCGTGGAGGCCGCGGCCCAGCGGGGTCAGGGCGTACTCGACGCGCGGGGGCACCTCGGCGTAGGCGGTGCGGGAGATCAGGCCGTCTTGCTGGAGTTGGCGCAGGGTGAGGGTGAGCATGCGCTGGGAGATCCCGGGGACCTGGCGCTGCAGGTCGGTGTAGCGCAGCGGGCCGGACTCCAGGACGGCGATCAGCAGCAGGCTCCACTTGTCGCCGACGCGGTCCAGGACCTCGCGGATGAAGGCCATGTGCTCGGCGGGGATCGCCGCGCACGGCCCGATTGCCGCCGCCCCGACCGTCTGCGTTCCGCCGGCCGCCGCCGCTTCGCGGGTCTGTTCCATCACGCACATTCCTCTCCGGCACGCACACGGATGTGCCTTTTGTGCCGCCTTCCATACTGGTCCACCATGGCGTTACGAACAAGTCGTAAGAATTGGAGGTGCGCGGTGAAGGTGGACATCTGGTCCGAGGTGACGTGCCCCTGGTGCGGGCTGGGCAACCACCGCCTGGAGCAGGCCGTGGAGCGGTTCGAGCACGCCAGCGAGGTGGAGGTGGTCCACCACTCGTTCCCGCTCAGCAGCAGCTTCCCCGAGGACCGCACTTTCTCCGTCCGCGAGGCTCTGCTGCGACGGCACGGTGTCGGCGGCAGTCAGGCCGAGACGTCGACCCGGCGGATCGAGGCACTGGCCGCGGCCGAGGGACTGAGCCCCTACCGGGTGCTGGACAACCAGGTCGGCAACACCGACCTGGCCCACGAGTTCCTCGCCCACGCCTCCGCCCAGGGCAAGAACCGCGAAGCGTGGGGCGCGATCTTCGACACCTACTTCGGCAAGGCCGAGCCCGTCTTCTCCCCGGACGACCTGCTGGCGCTGTCCGACACCCTGGGCCTGGACCGCGAGCAGGCCCGACAGGCCCTCGCCCAGCGCCGCTACCGCGAACAGGTCCGCGACGACGCGGCCCGCGCCCAGCGCCTCGGCGCGACGGGCGCCCCGTTCATCGTTGTCGACAGCCGCTACGGCGTCCCCGGAGCCCAGGACAGCGACACCCTGCTGGACCTGCTCCGCACCGCTTGGGACGACACCCACCCCCTCACCCCCGTCGCCGGTGGCGGTGACGCCCCGGTCTGCGGCCCGGACGGCTGTGCCGTCCCCGTACACGGCTGAATCCCCCCACAGCACCCGTGATCCAGAACCGAGGAGTCCGATGAACGTCCTGCTGTGGGTCCTGCAGGGACTGCTGGCCGCGGTGTTCGCGATGGCCGGCGTCATGAAGACGACCCAGCCAATCGACAAGCTCGCCGGCACCCTGCCGTACGCCAAGGACCTCGCGCCGGGCACGGTACGGCTGATCGGGGCGGTCGAGCTGGCCGCCGCGTTCAGCCTGGTCCTGCCCGCCGTCACCGGTGTCGCGGTGGTCCTCACGCCGCTCGCCGCCGTCGGCCTCGTGGTGGTGATGGCGTTGGCCGGGGCCTTCCACCTCCGCCGCCGGGAGTACAGCGCCATCGGCATGAACGGTGTGCTGCTGGCCCTGTCCGCCGTGGTGGCCTGGGGCCGCTTCGGCCCGTACGGCTCTTGATCCTTCCGAACCCGCCCGCGAAAGGCGATGACTTCCCATGACCGACCTGCTCGTCCTCGGCGGCAGTGGCCGCACCGGCCTCCACGTCCTGGCGCAGGCCGCCGAACGCGGCCACCGCGTCCGCGCCCTCGTCCGCGACCCTTCCGCCGTCCTGGCCCCGGCCGGCGTCGAGTTGATCCAGGGCACGCCCGCGAACATCGACGACATCCGCCGGGCCGCCCACGGCACCCAGGCGGTGATCAGCGTGCTGAACAACGCCCGAGCCTCCGACAACCCCTGGGCCAAGCCGGTCAGCCCGCCGATGTTCATGACCGACGCCGCCCGCAACACCCTGACCGTCATGGCCGAACAGGGCATCCGCCGGATCGCCCTGACCTCCTCCCAGGGCGCCGGCGACGACTGGGCCCGCCTCAACCCCCTAATGAAGGCGTTCATCAACCTGTCGAACATCAAGGCCGGCTTCACCGACCACACCGGCGTCGACCAGGCCGTGCGCGCCTCCGACACCGACTGGACCCTCGCCCGCGCCGTCGCCCTCACCGACAAGCCCGCCACCGGCCCCCTGCGCGCCGCCGACCCCGGCACCACCGCCCCCGGGCGCTGGATCAACCGGGCCGACCTCGCCCGCTTCCTCCTCGACACCGTCGACGAGGACACCTGGATCCGCCGCGCCCCGCTGGTGTGGAACGCCCGCGGCTGACCCACCCCGAACCCCTGCCGAACAGCCACAACACCCCTGAATCCCGAGGAGACATCCCCATGCCCGACACGCCCAAGGTCATCGCCGTCTTCGGAGCCGGCACCGGTCTCGGCGCCTCCGTCGCCCGCCGCTTCGCCCGCGAAGGCTTCCGCGTCGCCCTCGTCGCCCGCCGCAAGGACCGCCTCGACGCACTCGTCGAACAGCTCACCGCCGAGGGCATCGACGCGGCCGGATTCACCGCCGACCTCTCCAAGCCCGCCGAGGTTCCCGCCCTTATCGACGCCATCCGCGACCGCTTCGGCCGGATCGACGTCATCGAGTACGGGCCGATCAGCGGCGAACAGAGCTTCTCGCCCGCCGCCAAGCTGGACGCCGCCACCTTGCAGAAGGACAGCCCCCTTCTCCTGCTCACCCCGGTCGAGGTGGTCCGCGCGGTGCTGCCGGAGTGGGCCGAGCGCGGCGACGGCGCGTTCTTGATGACCACCGGCCACACCGCCGTGGCGCCGCGGCCGTACATGAGCGGCGTGGGCCCGCTGATGTCCGCCGCCCGTAACTGGCTGCACTCCCTCAACGGCGAACTCGCCGACATCGGCGCCTACGCCGGCACCCTGTCCATCGCGGCCTTCATCGCCCGCAGCGAGATGGGCGAGATCGCCGCCGCATCCCTGCCGGAAGGCGTCGGCCCGCTCGTCGACCCTGACGACCTCGCCGAGCACTACTGGGACCTGTACACCAAGCGCGACCGCATCGAGCAGGTCCACCCCCAGCCGACCTCTCCCGGAGACAAGACATCCCATTTCCCGACGGCATAAGGGTCCTTCACCTCGCCGACGAGCGGCACTTCCTCAGCGGCACCGGACACAGCGCCCTCGTCAACATCGGCAAGAACCCGCCTACGGGCACGGAGGACTGGATCGAGTCCACCGTGCCCGACCCTCGCGCGGCTGGCGGCCTGGGTCTGGCTACTGGTTGACGCCTCCGGCAATACCCAGGATCCCACCCCGGTCCTGGTCCAGCTCGACCCTCCGCCCGGTGGCGAGCTAAACGCGCAGCCGGCTGATCGCCCGCTGTACGAGTTCACCCGGTCGTCCAGCTCTGCTACCGACGGCTACCGCCGACACCACGCGATCTGCTGCCTCCCCACACCGTGCGAAAGGGGCTGCCGCCGGGCCCGTAGTCCGCGACCCTGCTCCCCTACTCCCCAGCGGCAACAGCGGATGTGCCGTCCTCCAGACTCCGGCAGAACTGGCGGCCTGTTCCGGCCCCCGCCCAAGCATCGATGCTTGTGTTCAGTTCCTGATCACGCGTGTCCATGCGGCTACACCCTGACAACACCCCAGGTCGTGACTACCTGGTTGTTCACATGCACTGGCACCAGTGGCAGGAGCTGTACCCGACGCTGAGCAGCAAGGGGACGTCGCGGCGCCGGGCCTCCTCGAAGGCCTCGGCCGACCACGGCCACCAGTCGACCGGGTTGTCGGCGTGCTGCAGGAGGTACGGGGAGGTCTCATGGGCCAGTCGGTTCGGCATGCCCCCATCCTGCCGCAGCGGTCTCCTCCTTTCTCCGCTCTCTCGCGCCGACGCGCGCGACGCAGGACACTGGGCCGGATTCGTCGGGCACGCGCGGAGGGGGAACGCAGATGCGGGAGAGTCACCGGGCCGTGGTCGAACGGCTGTTGGAGCGGATCGTGCGGGAGGAGGCGCGCGGTTCCGCCGACCCGGCCGACGCGCTGCCCGCCGAGGAGCTGCTCGCGCGGGGCCGGGAGGCGCTGGACACCATCGCGGCGAGCGCGGAGGGCGAGTACGCGGCCTTCCTGGAGGCTCTGGAGTCCTGGGAGGGCCGGACGGAGACGCCGTTCGGGCGGGTGCGGTGGAAGGACCGTTTCACCGGGCCCGCGGTGGGTGCTCCCGCGCTTGTCGCCGGGGTCGCGACGGCCGTCGCCGTCGCCGCGGACCTGGCCCTCGGCACGGGCGCGGGAACGGCTTTCGGCACGGGCGCGGCGGTGGCGGTCGCTGGAGCGGCGGCGACCGTGCTCAAGGTGACGGCGACGACCCGGCCGGCCGTCGACCGGTACGCACCGCCGCTCGACGGACTGCGGCAGGCATGGCTCAAGGCCCTGGAGACCCGTGGCGTACGGCCCTTCCTGGAGCGGCAGCGGGCTGCCCTCGCGTCGGGCGTCTCGCCGGGCGGCGCGGCGGGCGTCTCGCCGGGCGGCGCGGCAGGCGTGTCGCCGGGCGGCGCGGCAGGGGTCATGTCGAGTGGGGTGTCGGGCGAGGCGTCTCGGGTCGCTTCGGGCGGGGTGTCGGGGGACGGTTCGGGGGGCGCTTCGGGTGGGGTGTCCGGTGACGTGTCTCGGGGCGGTTCGGGCGGGGTGTCGGACGGTGCGTCTCGGGGCGGTTCGGGCCGGGTGTCCGGTGACGTGTCTCGGGGCGGTTCGGGCCGGGTGTCGGACGGCGTGGTGGCGGTGCCGCGGCAGGCGCGGGACGACCGGCTTCCCGGTGGCCGGCTGCGGGGTGCCGACCGGAGTGCGGCGGCCCGCAGCCGTACCGTCCTCGAGCGGTCCTTCGGGCACCTGCCCGATCCCGGCCGGATGTTCGCCGGGCGGCGGGAGGAGCTGGCGTCCCTCACCCGGTGGGTGCAGGCCGGGCGGGCCTCGGCGGTCACCCGGCCGACCGTGGTGCTGCTGCACGGCGCCCCGGGATCCGGGCGCACCGCCCTCGCCGTACGGGCCGCGCACGCGCTGCGCGACCAGTTCCGCGGGGCCTGTGTCGTCGACCTGCGGGGCGCCGCGAGCGGCGAGCGGCCCGTCTCCACCCGGGAGGCGCTGCTGCACCTCCTCAACCGGCTCGGCGCCCCGCGCGACCGGCTGCTCTTCCGCGAGGGCGCCTCGGCCGAGCAACAGGTGCGGCGGCTCTCGGAGTTGTACCAGCGGCAGTTGAGCGGCGTGCCCGTCGTACTGATCCTCGACGACGCCGGCGACGCCGCCCAGGTGCGGGCCCTGCTGCCGGAGCGGTCCGACAGCCTCGTCCTGGTGACCTGCCGGGAGCCGCTGGACCTCGGCGAGGACGTACCGGCGGAGGTGCACGCGCTGCCGGTGGCCGCGCTCGACGCGGCGGGCGCGGAGGAGCTGCTGCGGGCGACGGCCGGCGCGCCCGACCCCGGTCCGTACGACGCCGAGGCCTTCGAGCGGATACGGGAGCTGTGCGGCGGCCTGCCGCTGGCGCTGCGGGTCGTGGGCTCCCTGCTCGGGCACCGCTCCATGGACGAGGTGAGCCATGTGCTCGCCCGGCCCGGCTGGGGCACCGATCCCCTCGAACGCGCCCTGTCCGTACGGTACTTCCTCGACTTCGACGAGGACGCCCGGCAGCTGCTGCGGCGGCTCGCGCTGGCCGGGCGGGCCTCCCTCGGCGCCGCGGCGGCCGCCGCGCTGCTCGGCGGAGACGGGCCGGAGGCGGCCCGGCGGCTGCGGGAGCTCTCCGCGGCCGGGTTGCTCGACCACGTCCGCGGGGAGCGGTACCGGCTGCACGACGCGGTGCGCGGCTTCGCGGCCGTGCGGCTCCTGGACGAGGAGGACGCGGCCGAGGTCGCGGCGGCGCAGGAGCGGCTCATCCGGAACCACGCGGAGCTCGCCGACGCGGTGATCCGGATGGTCGACGGCAAGATGTCGACGCGGGCCGACCGGTTCGACGGGCACGGCTTCGGCTCCCTGGAGGCCGCGCTCGGCTGGCTCGACGAGGAGTCCAGCTTCATCACGGCGGCCCTGCGGCACGCGGAGGGCGTCGACCAGGAGACCGTGCTCGGTCTGCTCAGCGCGCTCTGCGACTACTGCCTGCTGCGCGGCGACCTGTACCGGCTCGGCGAGATCAACGAGCTGGCGGAGTCCGTCGGGCAGGGGCTGCTGACCCGTTCGGTGCGGTGGCGGACCGGCATCGCGGCCCGGCAGCTCGGCGAGCTCGACAAGGCGCACCAGACGCTGACCTCGGTCGTCTCCCTCTACCAGGAGGCCCACCAGGACGCGGGGGCCGCGCTCGCGCTCTGCTCGCTCGGGATCACCCTGCACCACCAGGGGCGGCTCACGGAGGCCGCGGCGCGGCTGCGGGAGGCGCTCGCGCTCCAGGAGCCGGAGTCCCTGGCCGCCGACCGGGGCTGGACGCTGCACGCGCTCGCCGCGGTGGAGCGGGACCGGGGCGATCTGGCGGAGGCGACGGCGCTCCTCGACCGGTCGCTCGCCCTGCACCGGGAGCACGAGTCGCTGCACGGCGAGGCGTGGGCGCACTTCCAGCTCGGGCAGGTGCTGCTGCTCCGGGGTGACGTGCCGGGCGCGGAGGGCGAGCTGCGGCGTGCCCTGGAGACGTACGGGCGCGTCCACGACGGGCGCGGCGAGGCCTGGGCGCTGACCCAGTTGGCCCGGGCGCGGCTCGCCGGCGGGGAGGCGGAGGCGGCGGTGGAGGAGCTGCGCGGGGCGCTCGCGCGGCACCGGGAGCAGGAGGACGCGCGCGGCGAGGCGTGGACGCTGTACTACCTGGGGCAGGCCCTCGAGGAGCGGGGCGACCGGGACGAGGCGGTGCGGGAGCTGGGGCGGGCGCGGTCGATGTTCTCGCGGATGCGGGACCTGTACGGGCTCGCCTGCGCCCGGCACCAGCTGGGGCGGGTCAGCCGGGACCAGCAGGGGGCGCGGGCGGGGAACCTGCGCAATTCGGGCTTCGCCCGGCAGCTGCTCGTGGACGCGCGGGCGGACTTCCGGCGGATCGGGGTCGCGCACGGGGAGGCGTGGGCCTGTCTGGAGCTCGCGATCGTCGACGCCGGCAACGGGCGGGTCCCGCAGGCGCTCGCGCTGTGCGAGGAGGCGCGCTCGCTCTTCGACGCGTACGGCGACCGGCGGGGCTCGGACTGGGCCCGGCTGCTGCGCTGCGGGCTGCTCCCGCACGCGGCGCCGGGCACGCCGGAGCCGGGGACGGCGTCGGCGCGCGAGGAGCTCGCGGCGCTGGCCGCGGACCGGCATCCGGCGCGCGACCCGAGGGTCGACGACTGCGCCGAGGCCCACGCCCTGCTCCTGGACCGGGGCATCGCCCCGACGACCCCCTGGCAGGCCTGGGACCTGGGCCTGGTCCCGTCCCGCCCGGCCCGGGAGGTCCTGGGGGTCCCGGAGGCGTCCTGAGCGGGGCCGGCCCCGAGGCCCCGGGCCGCCGCACGGCTCGGGACCGGACGTGCCCGTCCCGCGCCTGGCCGGCCTGCCCAGGGCACCCGGGGTCGCCCGCGCAGGCATGGCGGGCCGGCCCCGCAGGCCCGGCAGGCCCCGCAGGCCCGGCAGGCCCCGCAGGCCCGGCAGGCCCCGCAGGCCTGGCAGGCACGGCAGGCCTGCGCGGGCACGGCAGGCCTGACAGGCACGGCCCGGCAGGCACGGACCGGCAGGCACGGACCGGCAGGCACGGACCGGCAGGCACGGATCCGGGCCCAGATCGGCGGGCATGGATCGGCGAGCCCAGATCGGCGGACCCGGATCGCCAGGCCCAGATCGGCAGGCCCAGATCGGCAGGCCCGGGCATGCCGAGACGGCCCGGCCCCTGGTGGGGCCGGGCCGTCCGTCGGCTACTTGCCCGGGGTGGTCGCCGGGGTGTCCGAGGGCTTCGCCTTCGGGTCCGGGGCCTCCTCGAAGGTGATCTTGCCCATGTGGCGGTTCATCGACTTCATCAGCATCCAGACTGCGAGGGCCAGGGCCGCGAAGACGACGAAGCCGAGGACGCCGGGGGTCACCTTGTTCTTGTCCAGCTCTTCGGCGGCGAAGGGGACAAGCTGGGTCAGTGCCAGGTGTGCGCTCATGTCAGGCATTGTCGCGGATGCCCGCGAAGAGATCTTCCTCGGGGAGGGAGGTCGGGACCAGCGCCTTGCTGAGCTCGTACTCCTCCGTCGGCCAGACCTCCTTCTGGATCTCCATCGGGACGCGGAACCAGCCGCCGTCGGGGTCGATCTGGGTGGCGTGGGCGATCAGGGCCTTGTCGCGGATCTCGAAGAACTCCGCGCACGGGACGTGCGTGGTGAGGTTGCGCGCCTTGCCGCCGAACTCGTCCCAGCGCTTCAGCCAGTCCCCGTACGGCGACTCCAGGCCGCGGGCGAGGAGCGCCTCGTGCAGGGCCTCGGTGCGCGGCCGGTTGAAGCCCTGGTTGTAGTAGAGCTTCAGCGGCTGCCAGACCGGGCCGAACTCGGCCTCCGGGTACTTCTCGGCGTCGGCCGCGCCGTCGAAGGCCACCATCGTGATCTTGTGGGTCATGATGTGGTCGGGGTGCGGGTACCCACCGTTCTCGTCGTAGGTCGTGACGACCTGCGGACGGAAGGAGCGGATCTCGCGGACCAGGGCACCGGACGCCGTGTCGACGTCCTCCAGGGCGAAGCAGCCCTCGGGCAGCGGCGGCAGCGGGTCGCCCTCGGGCAGGCCCGAGTCGACGAATCCCAGCCAGTGCTGCGAGACGCCGAGGATCTCGCGGGCCTCGTCCATCTCCTTGCGGCGCACCTCGTGGATGTTGGCCTCGATGTAGGGGTCGCCCTGAAGCTTGGGGTTCAGGACCGAGCCGCGCTCGCCGCCCGTGCACGTCACCACCATGACGTCCACCCCCTCGGACACGTACTTGGCCATCGTGGCCGCACCCTTGCTCGACTCGTCGTCGGGGTGGGCGTGAACGGCCATCAATCGCAGCTGCTCAGTCAAGACTCGATCCTCAGTGATTCGACGCGGAGGGTGGTCTCTATAGTGACGGAATCGGGGGAGCGAAAATTCCGCCACCCCCGGCTTCGAGAGGATCCCCCATGAGCGCGGTGCGAGAGCAGCTGCCCGAGGGGCGCTACGGGCGCTCCGCGGATGAGCGGGCCGACCGCAAGCTCATGATCACCGGAGCGGTGCTCGGTGTCCTCTTCCTCGGCGTGATGGGCTGGTTCGGCTGGCACTACGTCGTCGACAGCAAGATCAGCGCCGAAGTGATCAAGTTCGACGTGGTGAGCGAAGCCGAGGTCCAGGTGCACCTGGAGATCCGCAAGGACAAGGACGTCGAGGGCGTCTGCACGCTGCGCTCCCGCTCCGAGGACGGCGCCGAGGTGGCCCGCAAGGACGTCCGGATCGCCGACGCCGCCACCCGCGTCGACCGTGTCTTCTCGATCCGTACGACCGCCCGCGCGACGAGCGCCGAGCTCATCGGGTGTACGGCGCGGTAGCGGTGGGTAGGGACGGGGTGTCGAGTCCCGGCGAGTCACCACGGTGACCTGGGGTGACGCCATCCTTGTGGTTTATGTCCTCCCGCTTTTCGCCACTCATTGTTAGGCTCGTGGTTTCGCCCGCCCGGGACAGCACAGTTTTCCCGTGTAGGGCGATGCTTTGTATTCCCAGTACCTACGAGGAGCACCTGTGACCCAGACCAGCGACAACGTCACCTGGCTCACCCAGGAGGCGTACAACAAGCTCAAGGACGAGCTTGAGTACCTGTCTGGTCCCGCGCGTACCGAGATCGCGACGAAGATCGCCGCGGCGCGCGAAGAGGGGGACCTGCGCGAGAACGGCGGGTACCACGCGGCCAAGGAGGAGCAGGGCAAGCAGGAGCTCCGGGTCCGCCAGCTCACCCAGCTGCTCCAGCACGCCAAGGTCGGCGAGGCGCCGGCGGACGACGGCGTCGTCGAGCCCGGCATGGTCGTCACGATCGCCTTCGACGGCGACGAGGACGACACGATGACCTTCCTGCTGGCCTCCCGCGAGTACGCGAGCGGTGACATCGAGACGTACTCTCCGCAGTCGCCGCTCGGCGTCGGCGTCAACGGCAAGAAGGCCGGTGACGACGCGGAGTACGAGCTGCCGAACGGCAAGAAGGCCACGGTGAAGATCCTCAGCGCGAAGCCGTACACCGGCTGAGCAGCGACTCCTTGAGCGAAGGGCCGGCCCCCGGGGGCCGGCCCTTCGTGTTGCATGTGCATGCAACGATGCGGGTTCTGACGTCGCGTCACCAGGGGGAGGACGAGGTGCTGGGACCGCTGCGCGAGGGCGCGCCACGCCGCATCGGACCGTACGAGGTGCTCGCCCGGCTCGGCGCCGGCGGCATGGGCGAGGTGTTCCTCGCGCGGGACGCCGACGGGGTCGGGAACGGCACCTTCGTCGCCCTCAAGACCGTGCGGCGGGATGTCGTCGGGGATCCGGCCTTCCGGGATCGCTTCCGGCGGGAGATCAAGGTCGCCGCGCTCGTCGACAGCGCCTACGCCGCCGCGCCCGTCGGTGGTGACGCCGACGCCGAGGTGCCCTGGCTGGCCACCGCGTACGTCCCGGGCCCCAGCCTCTCGCAGGCCGTGCGGCGCGGCGGCCCGCTGCCCGTCGCCGCCGTCCGGGCGCTCGGCGCGGACGTCGCCCGGGCCCTCGCCGACCTGCACCGGGCCGGGGTCCTGCACCGGGACCTCAAGCCCGGCAACGTCATGCTCTCCGTCGACGGCCCCCGGCTCATCGACTTCGGCATCGCCCGCAGCAGCACCGCCACCACCATGACCTCGACCGGTCTCATGGTCGGCACGCCCTCCTTCATGTCCCCCGAGCACGTGGCCGGCGCCCGCCGGGTCACGGCCGCATCCGACGTGTTCTGCCTCGGCTCGCTCCTCTGCTACGCGGCGACCGGCGAGGACCCCTTCGGCGACGGGCCCCTCGCCGCCGTCCTCTACCGCGTCTCCCGGGCCGAGGCCGATCTGTCCCGCGTCCCGGAGGAGCTGCGCGGGACGATCGCCGCCTGCCTGGCCGTGGACCCGGCGGACCGGCCGGCACCGGAGGCCCTGGCCGGGCTGCTCGGCACCGGGGCCGCGAAGCTCTTCCCGTGGCCGGAGGGCGTCCGGGACCACATCGGCGAGTACGGCAGGGAGCTCGCCCAGCTCGTCGCCTCGGGCGGGCCGCTCCTGGAGGCGGGGCCCGCCGCGCCCGGGCCGCTCGTCACCGCGACGGTCCCGGGTCTGCACTCCGTACCGACGCTCGCGCCCGCCTCGTCCCCCACCGTGCCCGCCGCCGAGGCGCCCCGGAAGCGGCGGAAGCGGCTGCTCGCCGCCGTCCTCGCGCTCGCCGTCGCCGCCGGTGGGCTGGGTGTGTACCTGCTGTGGCCCGAGCCGGCGCCGCCGCCGCGGGCCCCCGCGAAGGCCGCCGGGCCCCGCGTCCCCGGCGTGAGCGACCGCGGCCCCGCCGACGCCTCGGGCGTCGTCGCGCAGAACGCCGCCCAGCGCCCGGCCGGCTGGAAGCCCTGGCGGGCGAAGCTGACCGCCCCCGCGTTCGGCTGCTCGGCCGGGGAGCAGGCGCTGGTGTGCCGGACGACGGACGGGCGGTACGAGGCCCTCGACCCGGCCAACGGGAAGCGGCTGTGGACCGCGGACCTGGTGGCGGACCCCCGCGACGCCATGAGCTTCATCGGACCCACCGGCGGGATCTTCATCGCGGGCGGCACCGCCGTGCCCGCGGTCCACGACAGCTCCGTCGTCCTGCTCTCCGGAGAGCGCGTCCAGGTCCGGGACGCCCGCAGCGGCGCGGTGCGCTGGGAGAAGAAGAGCACCGCCGGAGCCAGGATGCGCACCCAGCCGGTCGTGGGCGACGGCATGGTCTTCGTCCCGACCGGTGACGAGACCAGCGGGCACATGACGGCCTTCTCCCTGGCCGACGGCCGCGAGCTGTGGTCCAAGTCGCTCACCAACGCCGACCTCGCGCGCGGGGACTTCCGCGACTTCGAGCCCGTCGCCTACGCCAAGGGGCTCGTGTACGCGATGAGCGACGGCGGCTTCGTCGCGTTCGACGCGAAGACCGGCCAGCAGCGCGGCCAGGTCCCGTCCGAGGCCAAGGGGTGCGACAGCCTCCACATCCAGGGGCGGTACGCGTACTGCGCACCGACCAACGCGTCGAACGCGGACAGGCTCGAGCTGTACCGCCTGGACGCGGCGACGCTCGCCCCGGTGGGCAGTGGCCCGCTCGCGGTGCCCGCCGACGTCGCGAAGTCCGGTGCCTGGCCGACCGCCCTGTCCGCGCGCGCCGCCGTCGTCCTCGACCGGGGCCCGATGAGCTGGGCCGACTGGGGGAACACGGGCGAGCCCGCCGGTGTCTACGTCCTGGACCCGGCCACCGGCAAGGCCTTCGGCCACTACCCGATTCCCCCGGTCACCTCGGCCGACGGGAAGCAGCAGCTCGTCTCCGACCCGCTGATCGCCGGTACCTCGGTCCTGTACGCCGACTTCTCGGCCCTGCACCTGGTGCCGCTCGGCAGCGGCGGTGCGCCCGGCAAGGAGCGCGTCGTGCCGGTGCCGGGCGCCCCCGGGCCGCGCGCCAAGGACCCGTACGACCGCGTGGACGGCACGTACCTGGACCGGGAGATCCGTCCGCCGGTGGTCCTGCCGCTCGGCGGTGTCGCCCACGTCGTGTACGACACCGGCGTCGTCGCCTCCGTCGCACTGCCCGAGGAGTAGTCCCTTGCTGGAAGCCCTGCCGCAGGACCGGCCGCCGCGGATCCTCGGCCCCTACCGGTTGCTCGCCCGCCTCGGCGCCGGCGGCATGGGCGAGGTGCACCTCGCCTGCCGTACGGACGCGCCGACGGCCGATCCGTACCGGATGGTCGCGGTGAAGACCGTACGGGACGACCTGGAGGTCGACGGGGACTTCAGGACCCGCTTCCGGCGCGAGATCGCGGCGGCGCGGACCGTGGACGGGCCGGGGGTCGCCCGGCTCGTGGACGCGGACGCCGACGCGGCCTCGCCGTGGCTGGCGACCGAGTACGTGCCGGGGCCCTCGCTCGCGGAGGCCGTCGTACGGTCCGGGGCGCTGCCCGTCGCGACCGTCCGGGCGCTCGGGGCCGCCCTCGCGCGGGCGCTCGCGGGCGTGCACGCCGTGAAGGTGCTGCACCGGGACCTCAAGCCGGCGAACGTGCTGCTCGCCGCGGCCGGGCCGAAGCTGATCGACTTCGGGATCGCGCAGGCCTTCGAGGCGACGGCGCTGACCTCGACCGGTCTGGTGGTGGGCTCCCCCGGCTTCATGTCGCCGGAGCACCTGGTGGGGAGCCGGGCGGTGGTGCCCGCCTCGGACGTGTTCTGTCTGGGCGCGGTCCTCGCGTTCGCGGCGAGCGGCCGGGGGCCGTTCCACGACGACGAGATGGCGGCCGTGATCTACCGGATCAGCCGGGCCGAGGCCGAGCTCGACGGGGTTCCGGCGGAGCTGCGGCCGGTCCTGGAGCGCTGTCTGCGGCTCGACCCGGCCGAGCGGCCGTCGGCGGCGGAGCTCGCGGAGCTCCTCGGCGGCGGCGCCGCTCCCGAGGCCTTCCCGTGGCCCGGCGGGGTGCTCTCGCTGCTCGCCGAGTACGGGGAGGCGGCCCGGAGCGCCGGGGAGGCGGCGGCCTCCGGGTCGGGCGTGGCCGATCTGCCGACGCTCGGCCCGGTCGTGCCGTACTCCCCCACGGCGCTGACCGACCGGCCGGTGATCGCGGCGGCCCCCGTGGAGCCGCGCCGCCGCCCGTGGGGCGCCGTCGTCGCGGGCGCGGTGGCCGTGGCCCTGGTGGCGACGGGCGGCGTGGTGCTGCTGAACCGGGGCGGCGGGCAGGGGGGCGGGTCCACGGGCGGGGTCGCGGGGCCGTCGAGCGGCGCCGGCACGACGCCGCCGGTCGCCTCGCTGAGCCAGGTGGTCCTGCCGTACGGGGGCGAGGGCCACGGCCGTGACTTCGGCGCGGCCGCCACGGACCGTGCCTACCGTCCGGCGGGCTGGTCGCCCTGGACCGCGCGGGTCGAGCAGGGCGTCGGCAGCTGCGCGCTCTCCCCGAAGGTCCTGGTCTGCCCGGGGAACGGCGGCGCGGTCACCGGGCTGAGCGCCGCGGACGGCAAGGAGCTGTGGAAGGTGCCGGGCCGGGGCGAGGGGCTGCTCAGTGGACCCCAGTACCCGGCGGTCGTCGGCGACACGGCGTATGTGACGGGGCCGGACGGGATCGTCGCGTACGGGGTCGGCGACGGGAAGGAGCGGGGACGTGTCCCGGCGCCCGGAGCCGACTTCGCCGTGAAGGGCACCGACCTGCGGGACGGCGTCCTCTACTCGACGTACGTGAACATGCGCGACGAGCGGACCGGCCTGGTCACCGCGGTACGCCTCGCCGACCGCGAGGAGCTGTGGCGCAAGCGGCTCGACGCGCTGCCGGAGCAGCCGGTCGCGGCGGCGGGACGGGTCCTGGTGCCGCTCGGCAACGTGCCGGTCGCGCTCGACGCCCGTACCGGCGAGGAGGTGGCGCGCGGGGCGGAGGGCTGCCAGGCGTTCGTGGTGCACGAGAAGAGCGGCAGCGTGCTGTGCACGGGCTCCTCGGACGGGTCCGTCACGGTGCTCGACGCCGCGACGCTGCGGCGGAAGCGGTCCTTCGGCGCCGCCGTGACCGGGGGTCCCGCGGTGAACGCGGACGGTCTCGTGGCGGTGGCGAGCGGCCAGGTCATCAGCGCGTACGACCTGGAGAGCGGCGAGCGGCGCTGGTCCATGCTGCCGGTGGTGACCGAGGGCGTCCTGCGCGAGGTGTACTTCGCGGGGGACCGGGTCCTCGCCGTGGCAAAGGACGAGGCGATCTCCGTCCCGGCGTCGGGTCCCACCTCCACATCCGACGTGGAGACGTTCGAGGCGAACCTGCCGCGGGACTTCCAGGTGCAGGCCGCCGGGGTGTCGCTGGCCGCCGGAGGGGCGGCTTTCGTCGCCCTCCCCGACGGCATGGTCTTCTCCGGCTACCTGCCCTGATCCTCCCGGCGGGTCACGCCGTCGCCGACCGGTACTTCCGCACCGACAGCGTCCGGAAGACCACGATGATCAGGATCGACCAGAGGAGCGACGCCCACACCGGGTGCTGCATCGGCCAGGCGTCGGAGGTGGACACGCCGGGGTTGCCGAAGAGCACGCGGCAGGCCTGGACGGTCGCGCTGAACGGGTTCCACTCGGCGATCGGCTGCAGCCAGGAGGTCAGGTTGCTGGAGTCCACGAACGCGATCGAGATGAAGGTGACCGGGAAGAGCCAGATCAGCCCGCCCGAGGTCGCCGCTTCCGGGGTGCGGACGGAGAGGCCGATCAGCGCCCCGATCCAGGAGAAGGCGTAGCCGAGGAGGAGCAGGAGGGCGAAGGCGGCGAGCGCCTTGGGGACGCCCTCGTGGATGCGCCAGCCGACGAGCAGGGCGACGATCGCCAGGACGACGAGGGTGAGCGTGGTCTGGACGAGGTCGGCGAGGGTGCGGCCGGTGAGGACGGCGCCGCGGGCCATCGGCAGCGAGCGGAAGCGGTCGATCAGGCCCTTGTGCATGTCGTCGGCGATGCCCGCGCCCGCTCCGGCCGTGGCGAAGGTGACGGTCTGGGCGAAGATGCCGGCCATCAGGAACTCGCGGTAGACGGCGGGCGAGGTGGAGTTCCCGATCTCCATCGAGCCGCCGAAGACGTAGCTGAACAGCACCACGAACATGATCGGCTGGATGAGCCCGAAGACGATCATCTCGGGGATCCGGGACATCCTGATCAGGTTGCGGTGCGCGATCACGAGCGAGTCGTTGACGGACTGGGCGATCCCCCCGCGCGGGCGCGGGGAGGTCAGCGGGTCCGCCGACCTCAGGGCGGTGGTCACTTCACGGCCTCCTTCCGGCCTTTCCCGTCCCCGGCCGCCGCCTTGCCCTCGCCCTCCTCCTCGCCCAGGTCCGCCACGTGGCCGGTGAGGGAGAGGAACACGTCGTCGAGGGTCGGGCGGCGGAGGCCGATGTCGTCGATCTCGACGCCGACGGCGTCCAGGTCGCGGATGACCTCGGCGAGCAGCTTGGCGCCGCCGGTGACGGGGACGGTGAGCTTGCGGGTGTGGTCCTCGACGGAGACCTCGCCGTGGCCGATCCCGGCGAGGCCGTAGCGGGCGAGGACGTCCCGGGCGTCGGTGATCATCTCCGGTTCGTGCACGACGACCTCGACGCGCTCGCCGCCCGTCTGGGCCTTGAGCTGGTCGGAGGTGCCGCGGGCGATGGCCCTGCCGTGGTCGACGACGCAGATGTCGTGGGCGAGGTGGTCGGCCTCCTCCAGGTACTGGGTGGTGAGGAGCAGGGTCGTACCGCCGGCGACGAGCTCCTTGATGACGTCCCACAGTTCCTGGCGGTTGCGCGGGTCGAGGCCGGTGGTCGGCTCGTCCATGAACATGACCGGCGGGGAGACGACGAGGGCGGCCGCGAGGTCGAGGCGGCGGCGCATGCCGCCGGAGTACGTCTTGGCGGGCCGGTCGGCGGCGTCGGCGAGGTGGAAGCGGTCGAGCAGCTCGCCGGCCCGCACCTTCGCCGCCTTCGCCCTCATCTGGTAGAGCCGGCCGACCATCTGCAGGTTCTCGCGGCCGGTGAGGTACTCGTCGACCGCCGCGAACTGGCCGGAGAGGCCGATCGAGCGGCGGACCTCGTTGGGGTGTCTGAGGACGTCGATCCCTGCGACGACGGCCCGCCCGCTGTCGGGCTTGATCAGGGTCGTCAGGACCCGCACCGCGGTCGTCTTCCCCGCGCCGTTCGGGCCGAGCAGACCCAGGACGGTGCCTTCCGGCACATCGAGGTCGACGCCGTCCAGAGCTCGTACATCGCCGAATGTCTTCACCAGACCCTCGGCGTAGATCGCGCCTGGCATGTGGACGCTCCCAGAGAGATTCGGGCGTTTCCTCCCGATCCTAGGATTGCGGAGCGGCTCCCGCCCAGTGAGTCTCCACCAGCCGTCGCCGCAGCTCCACGGCCCTGCCCGCGTCGCCGACCCGCTCCATGCCGAGCAGCGCGCTCTCCCAGCAGGCCATGGCCTCGGCCGGTTCGCCGAGGTCGGCGAGGGCGTCCCCGAGGCCGGACAACGACACCGCCTCTCCGTGCAGGTCCCCGCCCTGACGCTGGAGGACGAGCGCGCTCCGGTACGCCTCGACCGCCTCCGTGGGGCGACGGGCACCGCGCAGGACGTCACCCCGGATCCGCAGGCCGATGGCGAGGCTCACCCGGTCGCAGGTCGCGCGCTGCTTCCTCTCCGCCTCGTCGAGCACGGCCAGGGCCTCGTCGTGGCGGCCCAGGTTGGCCAGCGCGTCCGCCAGGTTGTTCCTGGTCGCGGCGCTGTCGGGTTCGTGGACGAGGGCCTGCTGGTAGTGACGGAGCGCGGACAGGTGGTCGCCGAGGTCGGTCCAGCAGGTGCCGATGTTGCTGAGGACGGCCCCGAGCTCGCGGTCCCGGTCCGGCTTCCCCTCGTGGATGCCGAGCGCCTGACGGTAGTAGGCGATCGCCTCGTCGGGGCGGCCCGCCTGGATCCGGCCGTTGCCCAGACCGTTCAGCATCCACGCCTCGCCCCGCTCGTCCCCGGCGGCCCTGGCCGCCGCGAGGCCGGTGGTGTGGGTGGACTGCCAGTCGTCGCTCCGGCCGAGCCTGACGTACGCCCAGAGGGAGGCCGCCACCTTCCACGCGAGGGCGTGGAGGCCGGCCCCGTGCGCCAGGGGCACCCCGGCGACCAGTAGCTCCCGCTCCCGCTCGCACCAGGCGTACGCCTCGTCGTAGCCGGCGAAGGGGGCCCGCCCCGCTTCCGGCCCCTGTTCTCCGGGCTCCCGGCCTTCCGGCCGCTGCTCTCCCGGCCCCCGGCCTTCCGGCCCCCGGTCCTCCGGGCCCTCGCCGAGGGGTACGCGGCGGGCCGAGGGCGCGAGGCGGGCGGTGGCCGCGTCGGCGCCGCGCAGGCACCAGGTGACGAGGCGCTCGACGGCCCGCAGCCGTTCGTCCTCGGTGTCCGTCTCCTTGGCGAGCTCCCGCGCGAGCGCCTGGACCAGGCAGTGGAACTGGTAGCGGCCCGGCGCGGGCGACTCCAGGAGATGGGCGTCCACGAGCGCCTCCAGCCAGTCCTCCACGCACAGCTCGTCGCAGTCGAGCAGGGCCGCGGCCGCCTCGACGCCGAACGCCACGCTGGGCATCAGCCCGAGCAGCCGGAACGCCCGCGCCGGACCGTCCGGACCCGCCGGCTCCTGGAGGAGGAGCTCGTAACTCATCTGGAGCGCCGTGCGGACGTGCAGGTCGTCGGCGTACAGCTCGCGCAGGACACGGCCGTGGTTGTGCAGCCGGTGGGCCAGGTCCTGGACCGACCAGGCGGGCCGGGCGGCGAGACGGGAGCCCGCGAGGCGCAGCGCCAGCGGCATCCCGCCGCACGCGCGCAGCACCTCCGCCGTCGCCTCCGGCTGCGCCGCGACCCGCTCCTCCCCGACGATCGAGGCGAGGAGCCGGTGGGCCGCGTCGTCCGGGAGGGCCCCGAGGTCGATCCGTACGCCCGGGAAGCTGACCAGCCGGCGGCGGCTGGTGACCAGGACGGCGCTGCCCGCCGCGCCCGGCAGCAGGGGCCGTATCTGGGCCGCGTCGCCCGCGTCGTCCAGGAGGATCAGCATCCGCCGGCCGGCGACGAGGCTGCGGAAGAGCGCGCTGCGGGCCTGCACCCCGTCCGGCACCTCCTCCGGCGCCACGCCGAGGGTCCGGAGGAGCAGCCCGAGGGCGTTCTCGGGGGTCATGGGCATGGTGGTCATGCCACCCAGGTCGAGGAAGACCTGCCCGTCCGGGAACCGCTCGCGGATCCGGTGCGCCGCCTGCACCATCAGGGTCGTCTTGCCCATGCCCCCACCACCGGAGACCCGGTGGACCAGGACCGTCGCGCCCTCGGGGCGGTCGGTCGCGGCGAGCTCGCCGACGATCCGCGCGAGCTCCTCCTCCCGGCCGGTGAAGTCGTCGATCGCCGAGGGCAGCTGGTGCGGTACGGGCGCGGGGCCGGCGCTCGTACCGACGGCGGCGGGCGGCTCCTCGGGTTCCGGCGCGGGCACGGCGAGCGAGGGGTCGAGCCGGAGGATGCGCCGGTGCAGCTCCACGAGCCCCGGCTCCGGGTCGACGCCCAGCTCGCTCCGGATCGTGCGGCGCGCGGTGTCGTAGGCGAGGAGGGCGTCGGCCTGCCGTCCGCTGCGGTGGAGCGCCAGCATCAGCTGGCCGTGGAAGGTCTCCCGCAGCGGATGGGCGGCGACGAGCTCGGCGAGTTCGGCGGCGATGCCCTGGTGGCGGCCCAGGTGGAGGTCGGCCTCGTAGCGCCACTCCAGGACCTGGAGCCTGGCCTCTTCGAGGCGCCGGACGAAGGGTCCGCGCTCGGTGTCGGGCAGGGCGATGCCGGAGAGCGGCTCGCCGCGCCACAGGGCGAGCGCCGAGCCGGTCAGGGCGTGGACGGCGGTCCAGTCCTTGGCGAGTCTCGCGGCGCGCGCCCGGCAGAGGCAGTCGTCGAAGAGGGTGACGTCCAGCTCGTCCTCGCCGACCCGCAGTCGGAAGCCGAGGGGGGCGACCTGGATGCGGGACTCCGTCTCGCCGTCGGCGTCCAGGACGCGCCGGAGGCGGGCGACGTGGTTGTGGAGCGAGGCGCGGGCGGTGGCCGGAACCGACTCCCCCCACATCGCGGCCTTCACGGTGTCCCAGGAGACCAGGGAGTTCGGCCGCATCAGGAGCACCGCGAGAAGGGCCCGCGCCTTCGGCGTCCCGACCGGCCGGGGTGTGCCCCCGGCGTCCTCCACGACGAACGAACCCAGCAGCCCGAATCGCACGGCGCCCCTCCCCCTGGGGCCCGTCCGACAGGCCCTCGCCGTTCACCAGCCGCCAGGGAGGTGATCCGACGGACGCATCGTAGGCCGGGGGCGGCCGGAACGTGACGGGGTTTCGCATGGTGGGCGCGGCGGCGTGTCGGGCCGTCCCGGTGTCCCGGACGGGAGCCCGGGACGCCCGTTGGCGTGCTGTTGGCGGGCCGTTGGTCCCGGGGGTGATGCTGGGGTCCTGGCACGGAGTACGACGACGACGGGGAGCTTGAGATGGCGGTCGGCGCACACGGCACGGGCAGGACCGGCGGGGCGAACGGGACGGGGGAGACGGGCGACCGGGAGTGCTCGGGGTGCGGCGGCGGTGAGGCGACGACGCCCTGGGCCGAGCTGGCCGCCGAGATGCGCCGCATCAAGTGCGCCACCGAGCTGAGCTACGGCAAGCTCGCGCAGCGCACCCACTACAGCCGCTCCTCGTGGGAACGGTTCCTGAACCAGAAGCAGTTGCCGACCCGGGTCGCCGTCGAGGAGTTCGCCGCGGCCGCCGGGACGGACCCGCGCCCCCTGCTGCTCCGGCTGGAGCGTTCCCTCGCGCACGAGACGGCCGCCCGCGCGGCGGCCGCCGCCCACGAGCGCGTACGGGGCCGGGAGCCGGTGCTGGTCCCCGTGATCCCGGTCCCGCGGCGGGCGTCCGGCCGGCCGGAACTGGGCCGGCCGCTGGGCCTGATCGCGGCGGGGGCCCTGGTCGGCGGCGGCCTGGTGGGCGTCCTCAGCAGGGCGGCCCGTAAGAGCAGGTGAGACGCGGGAGGAGGCGCGGGAGGGAGCGCGGGAGGAGGCGCGGGGGCGGCTCAGCCGAGCACCGTGTACCCGGCGTCGCGCAGCGCCTCCTCCACCTCCCGGCAGTGCTCGGGGCCCTTCGTCTCCAGGTGCAGCTCGACCTCCGCCTCCGTCAGGCCGAGGCGCGGATCGGTCCGTACGTGGCTCACGTCCAGGACGTTCGCGTCGACGACCGTCAGGACCGCGAGCAGGGTCGCGAGCGCCCCCGGCCGGTCCGTGACGCGCAGCCGCAGGCTCAGGTAGCGGCCCCCGGCGGCCATGCCGTGCCGGAGGATCCGCTGGAGGAGCAGCGGGTCGACGTTGCCGCCGGAGAGGATCGCCACGACCGGGCCCCGGAAGGACGTGGGGTCGGCGAGGAGGGCGGCCACCGGGCTCGCGCCCGCCGGTTCGACCAGGAGCTTCGCCCGCTCCAGGCAGAGCAGCAGCGCCGAGGAGAGAGCGTCCTCGGAGACCGTACGGACCTCATCGACGTACTCCTGGACCAGGGCGAACGGCACGTCGCCCGGGCGTCCGACCTTGATCCCGTCGGCCATCGTCACGGGCGACTCGATCACCACCGGATGCCCGGCGGCCAGGGAGGGCGGGTAGGCGGCCGCGCCCTCCGCCTGGACGCCGATCACCTTCACGTCCGGGCGCAGCGACTTCACCGCGAGCCCGATGCCGGCCGCGAGCCCGCCGCCGCCGATGCCGACGACGATCGTCCGCACCTCGGGGCACTGCTCCAGGATCTCCAGGCCGACCGTGCCCTGGCCGGCGATGACGTCGGGGTGGTCGAAGGGGTGGATGAAGACCGCGCCGGTCTCGCGGGCGTACTCCTCCGCCGCCGCGAGCGTCTCGTCGACGACATGGCCGTGCATCCGGACGTCGGCGCCGTACTCCCGGGTCGCCGCGACCTTCGGGAGCGGGGCGCCGACCGGCATGAAGACGGTGGCGTGCACCCCGAGGAGCTTCGAGGCGAGCGCGACGCCCTGCGCGTGGTTGCCGGCGGAGGCCGCGACCACCCCGGCCGCCCGCTCCTCGGGCCGCAGACCGGAGATCCGTACGTAGGCCCCGCGGAGTTTGAACGAACCGGTCCGCTGGAGGTTCTCGCACTTGAGGTGGACCGGGGCTCCCACCAGCGAGGACAGATGGCGGCTGCCCTCCATCGCCGTCACCCTGGCCACCCCGGCCAGCATCTTCTGCGCCCCCCGCACGTCGTCGAGCATCAGCCGGTGCAAGGGGTGTGGCATACGGAAGCTCATGACAGCAAGTCTCGCAGCTCACGGCCCTCGTGGCCGCCCGGCGGCCGGGTCGCCGAACGGGTTTGCGCAGCGCCGGTACGGACCCCGGCGGGGCCGCGTACTCTGTCCCCCACCGACCGACCACCCCCGCACGAGAGAGACCCACAGCCATGCCCACATCTCAGGACATGACGACTGCGCTCGACCCCGGTCTCCTCGATGCCCTCCAGCACCAGGTGGCCGTCTTCGCCCGCCGCGCGGAGCAGACCCGCCTCGGCGGCACCGGCCAGCTCCGCAACTCCATGGACCGCGCGGCCTATCTCCTCCTCAACCGCCTCGACCAGGAAGGGCCGATGGGCGTGAAGGCGCTCGCGGCGGGCATGGGGATCGACTCCTCCACGGTGACCCGCCAGGTCGCCCCGCTCGTCGACACCGGCCTGGTGAAGCGGACCTCGCACCCGGAGGACGGGCGGGCGGTCGTCCTCCAGCTGTCGCCGCGCGGTCTCGCGCGTCTGGAGGAGGTCCGCTCCTCGCGCCGCCAGCTGATGGCCGAGGTCACGGAGGGCTGGACCCCGGACGAGCGCGAGTCCTTCTGCACGCTGCTCACCCGCTTCAACACCGCCCTGTCCGCACGGCAGTCGGCGCACACGGGCCACCCGCCGGCCGGGACGGAGTCCGGGACCACCGCCTGACGGACCGCCCCGCGCGAGCGGACCGACTCCGCGCAGACCTCTTGACCCCGCACCCGCGCTGTCCTCAGATGAGGAGGTGCGCGAGCAACAGCGCGGGCAGGGCGCCGAACACGCCCGCCGCACCAGGGAGTTCGAGGCTTTCGTGGCCGGGGCCGCGGGCCGGCTGCTGCACTCCGCGACGCTGCTGACCGCCGAGACCCGCACCCGCAACCCGTACGCCCAGGCCCTGCTCACCGCCGCCCTCGCACACACGTACGCGGTGTGGGACCGGCAGCGCGACGAGGACCCCTACGACCTCGCGCGGCGCGAACTCGCCGCCCGCTTCGCCCGCACCGCCTGGCGGCACCACGGCGGCCACGGCGGGGTGCTCGCCCTGCTCTCCCCGCAGGAGCGGCTCGTCGTCGTCCTGCGGCTGTACGAGGGGGTCGCGGAGGAGCAGGTCGCGGCGCTGCTCGGCCAGTCCGAGGCCCGGGTCCGCGCCGTGTGCGCCCGCTCGGTCGCCACGCTCAGGGCCGCCCGGCGGGGCGCCGCGGGGGCCGCCGCGTGAGCCGGTACGAGGACAAGGAGGAGGCGGTCCGGCGGCTGCTCGACACCCCGCACCCGCCGGTCCCCCGCGACCTGGCGCTGCGGGCGGCCGAGCGCGGGGCCCGGCGGCGCGACCGGGCCCGGCGGGTGCGGCGCGTGCTGTGGGCCCTGGGAGCGGTCGCCGTGCTCGCCTTCGTGGTGTGGGCGTCGATGACCCACCCGTGGGAGGTCCCGCCGGCGGAGACCACCCCGCCGCTGGAAGGCTGGTGAGCATCGCTGCGGGACCGCGAGCACGCGTGCCCCGCCTGCGGCCTGGCCGGGAAGCGCACCTCGTCTCCGCCGCCCTGGCCGCGTTCGTCCGCTTCGCCGACGTGGACGACCCCAGGACCGCGTACCTGGACACCACCGTGTCCCGGCATGCACAGATCATCTTCTCCGAAGGGCTGGAAGAAGCCCTGCGGGAGTCAACCACACCGTGTCAGAACACCCCTCGGGGTGCCGGTCGCGTGGCAGTCCCACGGCAACGCCGTGGGACCTCTGCTCCCCGAACCGCCGGACGGCGGCACCGAGCAACCCCGGATGAGCCACCGCAAGGTGACCACGCCGGAAAGCCCGGACACCGCCCCGGCCGCAACCCGCGACCCACCCCTGGTGAATCGCGGATCAGGTCTTAGCCCAGCGCCTGGCGCAGGTCGGCGAGCAGGTCCTCGACGTTCTCGATGCCCACCGAGATGCGGACCAGGTCGGCCGGGACCTCCAGGGCGGAGCCCGCGACGGACGCGTGGGTCATCCGGCCCGGGTGCTCGATGAGGGACTCGACGCCGCCCAGCGACTCACCGAGGGTGAAGAGCTGCGCGCGGTTGCAGACCTCGACGGCCGCCTCCTCGCCGCCCTGCACGCGGAAGGAGATCATGCCGCCGAAGGAGCGCATCTGCTTGGCCGCGATCTCGTGCCCCGGGTGCTCCGGGAGACCCGGGTACAGGACCTGGGTGACCTTCGGGTGCTGGGTGAGCATCTCGGCGATCTTCGCCGCGTTCTCGCTGTGCCGGTCCATGCGGACCGCGAGGGTCTTGATGCCGCGCAGCACGATCCACGAGTCGAAGGGACCGGCGACCGCGCCCATCGCGTTCTGGTGGTAGGCGAGTTCCTCGCCGAGCGCCTCGTCCGCGGTCACCAGGGCGCCGCCGACGACGTCGGAGTGGCCGCCCATGTACTTGGTGAGCGAGTGCACGACGACGTCCGCGCCGAGCGCCAGCGGCTGCTGGAGGTACGGCGAGGCGAAGGTGTTGTCGACGACGAGCTTCACGCCGGCCTGGCGGGCGACGCCTGCGACGGCCTCGATGTCGGTGATGCCGAGGAGCGGGTTCGACGGGGTCTCGACCCAGATCAGCTTGGTGCGGTCGTTGACGGCGGCGCGCACCGACTCGATGTCCGAGGTGTTCGCGACGGAGAAGTCCACGCCCCAGCGCTGCACGACCTTGGCGAAGAGCCGGAAGGTGCCGCCGTAGGCGTCGTTCGGGATGACCACGTGGTCGCCGGGCACGAGGAGCGTGCGCAGCAGGCAGTCCTCGGCGGCGAGGCCCGAGGCGAAGGCGAGCCCGCGGCGGCCGCCCTCAAGCGCCGCGAGGTTCTCCTCCAGGGCGGTACGGGTCGGGTTGGCGCTGCGGCTGTACTCGTAACCGCCGCGCAGCCCGCCCACGCCGTCCTGCTTGTAGGTGGACACCTGGTAGATGGGCGGGACGACCGCGCCGGTCAGCGGGTCGGCGGTGTTGCCCGCGTGGATCGCGCGGGTCTCGAAGCTCTGATGGGAGTGCTGGTCGCTCATGGGTCAGGAGCGTAGTGCCGTACGCCTCCCACCGCTTCGTTCGTCTCACCGGGTGTCCTGGACAATGGACACATGGACATTCTCTGGCTCCTGATCGCGCTCGGCCTGCTCTTCGGCGTCCTCGGTCCCTTCGTGCTGCGCCGCCGCGGCGGAGGGATCCGGCAGGTCGAGCCGGGGTCGCCGGACGCGGCGGACCCGGAGGCGTACGGCTTCGTGCGGCAGGAGGACCAGGACGTGCGGCTGCCGGGCGCCGACGACGAGCTCCTGCACGTCCTCGACGTCGTCCAGGCCACCCAGGACTGGCGGCCCGCCTCGCGGCTGCTCGCCGCCACCGGCGCGGACGGCGAGGTGCGCTGGCAGCGCGTCCAGGCCTTCGCGGGCGCGGCCTCCCTGGAGCTCCAGGAGCGGCCGGGCGTGGGGGGGGCGTGGCTGCGGTCCTGGCGGGCGGAGGCGCCGAAGGACGCCGGCGGCGCGGCGGTGCACGGCGAGTTCCTGGTGCAGCAGGCGTGGCGTTCGTCGTCGGCCGGCACGGACGACTTCCGGATCATCCTGGAGGAGGCGCTGAAGGTCACCGAGGAGGCGGCGCTCCTCGCCCCCGGCGACCCGGTCCCCTGCATCACCCAGCTGGCCGTGGCGCGTGGACTGGGGTACGGCCACGAGCAGTTCGACCAGGTGTGGGCGAAGGTGATCGACCGCGCGCCGCAGCACATGGGGGCGCATCTGGCGGCCCTGCACTACTGGTGCGAGAAGTGGCACGGTTCGCGCGAGGAGGCCGACCACTTCGCGACGACGGCCGCGGCGCGTGCCCCGCGGGGTTCGCTGCTCGCCGCGCTGCCGCTGTTCGCGGTGTTCGAGAACCGGCCGGAGTTCGTGCTCGGCACGGACTTCTACCGGACGGCGGTGGTGTCCAAGGCGATGGACGGCGCCCTGTACGCGGTGCACTCGGCCCGCGCCGACGACCCGATGCTGGCGCACGTCCGTCACCTGCTGGTGTGGTTCCTGGTCCCCGCCGAACGCTTCGCGGAGGCCATGCACCAGCTGGTGCGCGTGGACGGACACGTGGGCGCGCTGCCGTGGACGCTGAGCGAGGATCCGGCGGCCGGGTACACGGTCTACCGGAACCTGGCGGTCGCGGGCTACGAGGCGAACGGCGGAAGCCCGGCGACACTGCCTCGCTGAGCCCCCCCCTCGGACCGGCCTCGCCTGCGTAGACCCACGGAATCCGGGTGGACTGCGTCCGTCCCCGTGGGCCATGATCCGGGCTCCCCCACTTGCTCGTACGATGATCGCCACGCCTTTCCCGTGGGGGGGAATCTGCCCGATGGGCGCCACTCTGCGCGCGCTGCGCGCCCTCGTCCTGCTCGCCGGCTTCCATCTGCTCGGCCTCGGTCTGCTCGCCCTGCTCGGCGCGCTGGACTGGGTGGCCTGGCGCTGGGCCCCGGCCCTGTGGGCGCTCAAGATCTACGCCCTCAGCTTCGTGCTCGCCGTCCCCGTCGTCCGCGGCATGCTCATGCTCCGCACCCCCCGCGACGAGGGCGTCGCCGGCGTCCCCGTCACCGAGGCCGAGGAGCCCCGGCTCTGGGCGGCCGTACGGGAACTCGCCGCGCTCGTCGGGACCCGCGCGCCCGACGAGATCCGGCTCACCGCCGACATGAACGCCGCCGTCACCGAGGACGCCCGCCTCCTCGGCCTCCTCGGCGGCACCCGCCGCCTCTACCTCGGACTCCCCCTGGTCACCGGCCTCTCCGAGGCCCGGCTGCGCGCCGTACTCGCCCACGAGCTCGGCCACTACGCCCACTCCGACACCCGGCTCTCCGGCATCACCGAACGCAGCCGCCTCCACGTCGCCCGTACCGTCGGCCGGTTCGAGGAGAAGTCCGGCCTCAAGGTCGCCAAGGAACGCGCCCGGCAGGAACGGAAGTCGGCCCGGCGGGTCGCAAGGGGCAAGACGGCCAGGGAGGTCGACACCACCGGCGTCGGCATCACGTACCGCGTGATGGCCCGGATCTACACGGCGTACGGCCGCTTCTCCATGCGCGCCACCCTGAGCGGCTCCCGCCGCCAGGAGATCGCCGCCGACCTGGCCGCCGCGCGCATCGCGGGCCGCGACGCCACCGCCTCGGCGCTGCGCGCGCTCCCGGCGCTCGACACGGCGCACGAGTTCTACCTGAGCTCGTACGCCACCCTCGGCGTCGAGTTCGGGATGCTGCCGCCGCGCGGGGAGGTCTTCGGCGGCGTACGCCACCTGCTCGACGCCCGCGCCGGGGAACTGGCGGGGATGCGCGCCGCACTCCCCGCCGAACCGGCCACACCGTACGACTCGCACCCGCCGACCGCCGAGCGCGTCGCCACCGTCGAGGCCCTGCCCGACGACGGCCGGGCCGCGGAGGAGGACCGTCCGGCCCTCACCCTGTTCGCCTCGCCCGAGGAGGCCCTGCGCGCGGTCGAGGACGCCACCCTGACCCCGGAGGCGCTGCGGATGCGCCGGCTCGACTGGCCGGACCTGGTCCACGAGGCGATGACGGCGAAGTACGTACGGGACACGGAGGTGTTGCGGGAGGCGATCGGGGAGCCCGCGGAGGCACCGGACCGGCCCGACGGGACCGACCGGTGCCTCCGGTGGGAGGTCGAAGCCTTCCTCGACGCCGTCGACGCCGGTGCGGTCTGGGACCTCGTCGACCGGCTCCCCAAGTCCGAGGAGGCCGCCGCCGCGAGCGGCCGCGCGGCCCGCGAGTTCGCCCGCTCCTCGCTGCGGCGCGAACTCGCCCGCCTCCTCACGACCGCGCTCGCCGTGGACGGCCGGGCCCGCTGGCAGCTCTCCTGGTCGGCCCCCGCCTCCCTGCTGCTGCCCGACGGGTACGCCGAGGAACTCCCGGCGGCCCTGGACGCGGCGATCGCGGACCGCCCGGACACCGAGCGGCTGCGCAAGCTGCTGGCCGCCGCCTGACCGCCCGTACCCCTCACCGAACCCCCGCCACCACCCCGTACCGAGGAAGCACCCGTGCCCCGTCTCATCCCCCTGATCGTGATCGCGGTCTCCGTCTACTTCTGGTGGAAGTCCCGCCAGGCCCGGAGGCGGACCGCCCCGGCCGCGCCGCAGACCGGCGTCTCCGCCCGCGCCCTCGAACTCGGCTTCCTGCCGGAGGACCGGCTCGACACCGAGCGCAGCCGCCCCCGCGAGCCCCACGTGGCGGCCGCCGTCGCCGCTGCCCGCGCCGGGGACTTCGCGCCCGCCGCCGCCCTGCTCGCCGACACCGTCGACGGCCCCGACTGGGAGCTCCGCACCGGACTGATCGGCGCCCTCGGCGACGTCGCCGTCGACGACGACGCCTGGCTGACGGCGTGGGAGCAGGCCGACCCGGAGAACCCGAGCGCCTCCGCCGTCCGCGCCTGGAGCACCGTCGGGCTCGCCGGGAAGCTGCGGGGCTCGGCGCGCGCGTCCGAGACGAGCCGCGAGCAGTTCGACAACTTCCACCGGATGATGGCCCGCGCCGACGAGGAGATCGCGCGCGCCGCCGAGCTGAACCCGGCCGACCCGACCCCGCTGATCAGCGGCATCTGGGTGGCGCTCTCCCTCGGCGCCCCGCACGAGGACATGCGCGGGCTGTGGAAGCGGATCGAGGCGCGGGCCCCGCACCACTACGACGCCCACTACGCGGCGCTCCAGTACTGGTGCCAGAAGTGGCGCGGCTCCCTCGAACTGGCCACCGCGTTCGCGGAGGGCGCGGCGGCGTCCGCCCCGCGCGGCAGCCTGCTGACCGTGCTCCCGCTGATCAGCTGGTACGAGCACGAGTCCTTCGGTCACACGGACCGGGGCTTCACAGGACCGGAGGTGTCGGCCCTGGTCGACGCCCTCGCGGCCGACGTCGCGGCGGCGCCGGCCGGCCACCCGCACCTGCCGGAGGCGCGCCTGCTGCTCGCCTGGTACCTGGTGCGGCTCGACCGGCACACGGAGGCCCTGGAGCAGTTCCGGATCGTGGACGGCTTCATCGGCGCGTTCCCGTGGAACTACCAGGCCGACCCGGCGGGGGCGTACGTCCGGGCCCGCGAGAAGGCGATCGCCGGCGCGTCGTGACCGTACTGCTCTGGATCGTCCTGACGCCGCTCGCCCTCTGCGTGGCCGCCGTCGCCCTCGTCTTCCTGATCGCGATCGTGCGCGGCCTGGCCCGCGACGTCCGCACGGATCCGCGCGCCGAGGAGACCGCCGCCCGGGCCACCGCGCTCGGCCTGCTGCCCGCCGAACGGCAGCACACCGAGCTCGCGGGCCCGCGGCCGGCGGCCCTCACCGTGGCGCTCGCGGCCGCCCGGGCCGGCGACTGGACGCCGGCCGCCGAGCTCCTCGACGCGACGGCGGAGGCCCGCGACTGGGAGGGCCGCACAGCCCTCTGCGAGCGCCTCGCGGACCTGGCCGCCGAGGCGGACGGGTGGCTGCTGGCCTGGGAGGAGGCGCGGCCGGCCGATCCCGGGGCCGCCCTGGTGCGGGCGCGCGGGACGGTGTTCCTGGCGTGGAACGTACGGGGCGGGCAGCGGGACGAGGACACCACGCGGGAGCAGACCGAGGGGTTCCGCCGCGTCCTGGCCCGCTCCCGGGCGGAGCACACGCGCGCGCTGGCGCTGGCGCCGGCCGACGACCCCTCGCCGTACGTGGGCGAGATCTGGACGGCCCTCGGCCTCGGCCTGCCCCACGAGGAGCTGCGGCGGCTCTGGCGCGAGGTCTCCGACCGGGCGCCGCACCACTACGAGGCGCACTTCGCGGCGCTGCAGTACTGGTGCGGCAAGTGGTGCGGCTCGGCGGAGCTCGCGCGGGCCTTCGCGGTGCGGGCGGCGGCGGAGGCCCCGCCCGGCAGCCTGCTCACGGCGCTCCCGCTGATCGCCCACTTCGAGCACGACACCTCGGACACGGCGGACGTCGACCGGACCCCCGAGATGTACGCGGCCGTGGACGCGCTCCTCGCGGACGTGACCGCCGCCGACCCGGCCCACCCGCGGCTCCCCGAGGCCCGGCACCTGCTGGCGTACTACCTGTGGCTCCAGGACCGGCACACGGCGGCGCTGGAGCAGTTCCGGCTGGTGGACGGCTATGTCGGCGCCCTGCCCTGGCGGTACAAGACGGACCCGGCGGAGGAGTTCTGCCGGGCCCGCGACGACTGCGCGGGGCACGTGCCGGACGGGGAATCCCACCCTCCCGTCCGGCGTTGACAGGACTGCCGAACGTCGAGGAGAGATGCAGCATGTTCCTGTCCCGCACCCCCGTCCTCCCCACTCCCGAGCAGGCCCTGCCCGGGCGCGCGGAGCCGGAGTTCTCCGTCCCGGAGCGCCACACCGTACTCGGCAACCCGCTCCTCGGCCCCTACCCGGAGGGCCTTGAGGTCGCCGACTTCGCGCTGGGCTGTTTCTGGGGCGCCGAGCGCAAGTTCTGGCAGACCGAGGGCGTCTGGACGACCCTCGTCGGCTACCAGGGCGGCTTCACGCGGAACCCGGCGTACGAGGAGGTCTGCTCGGGCCTGACCGGGCACACCGAGGTCGTCCGCGTCGTCTTCGACCCGTCGAGGGTCTCGTACGAGTCGCTCCTGAAGCTCTTCTGGGAGTCCCACGACCCCACGCAGGGCTTCCGCCAGGGCAACGACGTGGGCACCCAGTACCGCTCGGCGGTCTACACCCACTCCCCGGGGCAGGCCACCACGGCGGAGGCCTCCCGCGCGTCCTACCAGAAGGTCCTGACGGCCTCCGGCTACGGCGAGATCACCACGACGGTCCTCCCGGCCGACGAGACCCGCCCGTTCTTCCCGGCGGAGGCCTACCACCAGCAGTACCTGGACAAGAACCCGGCGGGCTACTGCGGCATCGGCGGCACGGGCGTCTCCTGCCCGATCGGGGTCGCGAAGGCCGAGTAGGGCGCTCCGGCCCGCCCCGGCGTCAGGACCGGCCGCCGCCGCAGGTCGCCGTCGAGCACCAGCGGCGGCGGCCCGTCGCGTCCAGGAAGAGCCAGCCGCAGTCGTCGCTCGGGCAGGCGCGGAGGGTGAGGCAGCGGGGGTCGGCGAGGAGGTCGGCGGCGGCGCGGGCGGTGGCGAGGACGGGGAGGCGCAGGCCCGTGGCGGGCGGGAGGCGCCAGTGGGCGAGGCCGTCCTCGTCGAGCTCCAGGACGGCCGCCCGGGCGGCGGCCTCGGCGAAACCGGCGACCGTGCGGAAGGCGCGGAGGTCGGCGGGGTCGGTGAGGCAGGCGTGGAGGGCGGTGCGGAAGCTCTTGGCCTCCGCCAGCGCTTCGGCCGCCTCGGTCGGGTGGGCGCCCGCCCCGGTCAACAGGCGGTCCACCGAGAGGTCGTCGGTCAGGGCCTGGTGGCCGGCCCAGACGGCCAGGGTGCGGTAGGTGCGGAGCCAGTCGGAGCCGGGGACGGCGGGGGCGCGGTGCCAGCCCGCGTACGTGTTGCAGAACTCCAGGGCCGGGTGGCCGCCCGTGGACCAGGGCAGCCACTCCTCGCGAACCCGGACCGCGTAGAGCGGGGCCGGCGGGCGGTCGAGGCGGGGGTCGGCGTTCAGGATGCGTTCGTGGAGCGTGGTGAGGGCGGGTCCCGGTTCGATGCCGAGTTCGGTGACCAGGTGGTCGCGGGTGACGCGGTGGAGTTCCAGCGCCTCCGTCTGCCGGCCGGCCCGGTAGAGCGCGGTCATGTGCGCGGCCACCAGCCGTTCCCTGCCGGGGTGTTCGCCGGCGAGCGGGGCGAGATCGGCGAGGACCCGTTCGTGGAGGCCCATGGTGAGCCGGGCCTCGGCGCGCTGTTCCAGTGCGGTCAGGCGGAGTTCGGCGAGCCGGCCGCCGAGCCGGTCCCGCTGGGTCGCGTCGAGGGTGTCGGCGAGGAGCGGGCCGCGCCAGAGCGCGAGGGCCCTGTCGTGGCAGCGGACCTGTTCCCCGGGGTCGGCGGCGAGGGCGGCCCGGCCTGCGAGGTCGAGGAACTCCCGTACGTCCACGGTGTGTCCGGTGACGTCGACGGCGTATCCGTCGTGGCGGGTCTCCACGGTCACGCCGTACGGCTTGAGCGCGGCCCGCAGCCGGCCGACGTAGGTGTGGAGGGTGGCGCGGGCGCCGTCGGGCGGGGTGCCGTTCCACAGGAGGTCCGCGAGCCGGTCGGTGGGGACGGGACGGCCCGCCTCCAGGAGGAGGACCGCGAGCAGGCACCGCTCCTGACGGCGGCTGCCGAGCCGCACGAGACGCCCTTCGTGGCGGGTCTCGAAGGGGCCGAGCAGGGTGAAGTCCATGGCCGGTCACCCTAGGGCGCGCGGTGGTCAGGATGTGGTGAGGGGGTGGGGGGAATGTGGGGTCCGTTCGCTCTCCCGTTCGTCCTCACCCAGGAGTTCCCCTTGAAGCGACGCATTCTCGTGTCCCTGGCCGCCGTTGGAGTCGTGGCCGCCCTCACCGCGCCCGCCGGCGCCTCCGAATCCGCCGGCGGCTGGGAGCCCGCCCCCTCCCCCTCCTGGTCCTATCCGGCCGGCGCACGCTGCGACTTCGCCGTCCAGGGTTCGCCCGTGGTCGACGAGGTCGTGCGGCGCACCCTCGCCACCTACGAGGACGGTACGAAGCTCGTCGAGTACAAGGGCGAGCTCGTGGTCCGGGTCGTCAACTCCGCGACCGGCGCCTCGTACGACGCGGACGCGAGCGGCCGCGCGGTGGTCGAGATCCGCCCGGACCGCTCCCAGTCCTGGTACGTCGTCGGGCCGATCCTCGCGGGCTTCGGCGAGGGCGGCGGGAACGTGCCGCGCGGCCTCTACACGGTGGACGGGGCCTACACCCTGGAGGTCTCCCCCACCGGCTACAAGACGCTGAACCTGATCCACGGGACCACGGATCCGCTCTGTGCCGAGGTCAGTTGACGGCCGCGCGGAGCCGGGCCGCGGTCGCCGCCGCCTCGTACCCCTCCGGGACCCCTTCGATCAGGAGGACGTCGCCGGCCATGTGGCGGGTGCGGAGGGGGATCAGGGCCTTGTAGGGCTCGGAGTCGTACCAGCCGCGGGCGTCCTCGTACGTCGGGAAGCCGATGATCACGAGGGCGCCGGGCCAGGTGCCCTCGCGGACCTCGCGGGCGGGGGCGCCGTGGACGAGGAAGCGGCCGCCGAAGGGGTCCAGGGTGTCCTGGATGCGCTCCATGTAGGTGAAGACCTCCTCGTCGAGGACGGGCTTCGGGTGCAGGTTTCCGATGGCGTAAGCGGTCATGACGCAAGCGTGCCGGGGCATGCCGTACGGGTCGATTACCCCGCACGTCATGCCCCGGCCGTCGCGCACCCCGCCGCGTCAGATGGTCGCCGTGTCGATCACGAAGCGGTAGCGGACGTCGCTCTTCACGACCCGCTCGTACGCCTCGTTGATCCGGTCCGCGCGGATCAGTTCGATCTCGGCGCCCAGGCCGTGCTCGGCGCAGAAGTCGAGCATCTCCTGGGTCTCGGCGATGCCGCCGATCATCGAGCCCGCGAGGGTCTTGCGGCCGCCGATGAGGGAGAAGAGGCCGACCTTGACGGGCTCCTCGGGGGCGCCGACGTTCACCAGGGCGCCGTCCGTCCTGACCAGGCTCAGGTAGGCGTCGAAGTCGAGCGGCGCCGAGACCGTGGAGATCACCAGGTCGAAGGTGCCGCGGAGGGCGGAGAAGGTCGCCGGGTCGCTGGTGGCGTAGTAGTGGTCGGCGCCCAGCTTGAGGGCGTCCTCCTGCTTCTTCAGCGACTGGCTGAGGACGGTCACCTCGGCGCCGAGCGCGTGGGCGATCTTGACGCCCATGTGGCCGAGGCCGCCGAGGCCGACGATCGCGACCTTCTTGCCGGGGCCCGCCTGCCAGTGGGCGAGCGGCGAGTAGAGGGTGATGCCGGCGCAGAGCAGCGGGGCGGCCTCGTCGAGGCCGATGCCCTCGGGGATGCGCAGGGTGTAGTTCTCGTCGACGACGATGTGCGTGGAGTAGCCGCCGTAGGTCGGCTCGCCGTTCTTGTCGAGGGAGTTGTAGGTGGCGGTGCCGCCGGTGACGCAGTACTGCTCCAGGCCGCGCAGGCAGTACTCGCACTCCCGGCAGGAGTCGACGAAGCAGCCGACGCCGACCCGGTCGCCGACCCGGAACTTCGTCACGCCGGGGCCGACCTCGGCGACGATGCCGGCGATCTCGTGGCCGGGGACCATCGGGAAGATGCCCTCGCCCCAGCCGTTGGTGGCCTGGTGGATGTCGGAATGGCAGATTCCGGCGTACTTGATGTCGATGAGGACGTCGTGCTCGCCGACGGGCCGGCGCGGCACGGTGGTGCGCTCCAGCGGGGCGTTGGCGGCGGGTGCGGCGTACGCGGGGACGGTCGTCACGTTCGTGGTCATGCGTCCAGCCTGCCGGGGCGCGCGGACCGTACCCAGCCACCTGTTCTGCCTACGACCGGCGTGCCTACCACTGGCAGGGTCAGGAACGTACGTCCGTCCGCGGGGCCCGGCGGCGATAATGGGGCGGTATGGACCTCAGTGCAGAACTCAGCGAATTCCTGCGCTCCCGGAGGGCCCGGCTGAAGCCGCAGGACGTGGGCCTGCCCGAGTACGGGCGGCACCGGCGGGTGCCGGGGCTGCGCCGTGAGGAGCTGGCGCAGCTGGCCGGGGTGTCCGTGGCGTACTACACCCGGCTCGAACAGGGCAACGGGCGGAACGTGTCCATGGAGGTCCTCGACTCGATCGCGCGGGCGCTGCGGCTGAGCGACACCGAGCGGGCGCATCTGACGCATCTGGCGAAGCCGACGGTGAAGAAGCGGCAGCGGGCGGCGATCGCACGTCCGCAGCGGGTGCGGCCGGGGCTCCAGCACCTCCTGGACTCGATGGACGGGCTGCCCGCCTTCGTACTGGGCCGCCGGGGCGACATCCTGGCCTGGAACCGGATGGCGCGGGCCCTGATGGGCGATTTCGAGGCGTGGGAGCCGGGTGACCGGAACATGGCCCGGATGATCTTCCTTGATCCGAACGCGCGCGATTTCTACGTCGACTGGGAGTGCAAGGCGACCGAGGTGGTGAGCGTGCTGCGGCTGTACGCGGGCTGCTACCCGGACGACAAGGAGCTGCTCGCGCTGGTCGGGGAGCTGTCGGTGCGCAGCGAGGAGTTCCGCTCGCTGTGGGCGGCGCACACGGTGACCGACAAGGGGCACGGGCAGAAGCGGCTGCGGCATCCGCTGGTGGGCGAGATGACGCTGTCGTACGAGTCGCTGAAGGTGGCCGGGGACGATCCGGACCTGATGCTCGTGACGTACCACGCGGAGCCGGGGACGCCCTCGGCGGACGCGCTGCGGCTGCTCGCGCAGTGGGGCGCGGACGAGCCCGTGGACGTACGGAAGTGACATGCGCGAGGGCCCCCTCCCGGCGCGGGAGGGGGCCCTCGTGGATGTCCGCGGATCAGACCGCCGAGCCGGCCTTCCACTCCGACCAGCTCATGTTCCAGCCGTTGAGGCCGTTGTCGGGCTTGATCGTCTTGTCGTTGGAGTTCTTGACGATCACGACGTCACCGACGATCGAGTTGTCGAAGAGCCAGGCCGCCGTCTGGTTCGGGTCGCCGGCGCCCTTGACGTCGGCGAGGCCGACGCAGCCGTGGCTGGTGTTCACGCTGCCGAAGATCGACCGCGCGCCCCAGTAGTTGCCGTGGATGAAGGTGCCGGACGTGGACAGGCGCATGGCGTGCGGCACGTCCTTGATGTCGTACTCGCCCTTGCCGTCGTCGTCGGTGAAGCCGACGGTGGCGCCGTTCATCCGGGTCTCCTTGAACTTCTCGGAGATCACCATCTGACCGTTGTAGGTGGTGTTCTCCGGGGAGCCGGCGGAGATCGGGATGGTCTTGATCGTCTTGCCGTCCTGCTTGACCGTCATGGTCTTGGTGGCGACGTCGACGGTCGAGACCTGGTTGCGGCCGATCGTGAAGGTGACGGTCTTCTGCTGGACGCCGAAGACGCCGTCCGCGCCCTCGACGCCGTCGAGGTCGAGCTTCAGCGTGACGGTCGAGCCCTCGGTCCAGTACGCGTCGGGGCGGAAGTCCAGGCGCGTCGAGTTGAACCAGTGGCCCACGACCTCCTGGCCGGAGCTGGAGGAGACCGTGATGCCGCTCTGGACGGCCTTCTTGTCGGTGATCGCCTTGTTGAAGTTGATCGAGACCGGCATGCCGACGCCGACGGTCGAGCCGTCCTCGGGCGTGAAGTTGCCGATGAAGCTGTTGGCCTGCGAGACGGTGGTGAACGAGGAGTTCTCGTGGGCCTCCAGGCCCTCCGCGTCGGTGGCGGTGGCGGCGATCTTGTAGACCGTGGCCCGCTTGAGCTGCTCGCTCGGCTTCCAGCTGAGCCCGTCGGCCGCTATGTCACCCTTGACGGAGGCGCCCTCGGCGGAGGTCATGGTGACCTCGGTGAGCTTGCCCTCGGCCACGGTGACCTTGGCGTCGTTGTTGATGGAGGCGTTCTGCGCGCCGTTCTTCGGCGAGATGGTGATCTGCGCCTTGGAGGTCTTCTGCGCGGCCGCCTCGTCGACCTGGGCCTGTGACTGCGGCGTCGCGGAACCGGAGGCGCTGCCGCCCTTGTCCCCGTCGTTGCACGCCGAGAGCACGAGTACGCCACCGAGCACCGCGGCCGCGGCCGCCAGGCTCCTGCGGCGCTTGCCGACCGTCATCACACGCTTCTCCATCGTCGCCGGTTCCCTGCCAACTTCTTCTATGAACGCCATGACACCCTGTCCGGTTCCGTGACCGGAGGGTTTGTGGGGAACACCACTGATCCACACGCACGGGCGGAGCGTCCGGTTCCCGGTGCCGTTCCGGCGTCACGGAAAGGCCCCGGGACGGCGTCCCGGGGCCTTCGAACCGGTCTGGTGCCGGCCCTACCGCTGGTCGTCGTCTTCCTCGGCACCATCTTCCTCGCCGAGGTCCCACTCCAGCGCATCGGGGTCGTAATCGATCTCCTCGCTGGACCAGGAGGCCTGGACCATCTCGATGCCGGGGACGTCACGGATCAGGTCGAAGGGCTCGACGAGGTAGGCGAGCGCCTCGGCGCTGTCCTCGCGGGCGGCCTCGCGGGCGTGCACCCGCTCCTCCTCGGGCATGAACTCGTCGCCGTCGATCCGGGCCTCGGCGGCCTCGGTCAGTTCGGCCGGTCCGTCGATCTCCAGGACGACATCGACGCGAAGGCGGACATAGCGTGTGGTCTCAGATGTGCTCATGGGTCGGAGCGTAGGGGTCCCGGGGCCCTCGGCTTTCCCGCGACCCGCTGTGTTCCGTAGCATCGGCGCACCAGCCAATTCGCGGTTTCCGCAAGGGGGATCGAAATTTCCGTGTCCGCCGCCCGACGCCCACTGCTGACCGCCACCGCCGCGGGGACGCTGCTGTGCGCCCTGTGGTTCGTGCCGTCCGCGAACGCCTCCGACGAGCAGGGCGGGGTGCGCATCGGGGTGACCCAGGACGCTCCCCTCCTGGACGACGGGCACCTGGCCGAGACAGGGGGCCGGGACAACACCGGGTATCTGCTCGGCGGGACGGGTTTCCTGGGGGTCGGGGCGGGTTTCGTGGCGCTCGCGATGCGACGCCGGGGCCGCGCTTCCTGATCCCGTACGCACGCGCCTCGTACGCACGCGTCCCGTACGGACACGTCTCGTACGGACACGTCTCGTACGGACGCGTCCCGTCACACGCGAAGGGCCGCCCCCGGATGCCGGGGGCGGCCCTTTCCCGCTTCTCGCGAATCGTTACGCCAGCGGGCCGGTGACCGGCTCCACGGCCGCGACCAGCTTCCCTTCGCGTACGAAGGCGTCGGCGGCGGCCAGGTCGGGGGCGAGGAACCGGTCCGGGCCCGGGCCCTCGACACCGGCCGCGCGCAGGGCGTCGATGACGGCCTGCGAGGCGGGCGCCGGGGTCAGGCCCTCGCGGAGCTCGACGCCCCGGGTGGCGGCGTACAGCTCGACCGCGATGACGCGGTTGAGGTTGCCGATCGCGGTGCGCAGCTTGCGGGCGGCGGACCAGCCCATGGAGACGTGGTCCTCCTGCATCGCGGAGGACGGGATGGAGTCGGCGGAGGCCGGGACGGCGAGCCGCTTCATCTCGCTGACCAGGGCGGCCTGCGTGTACTGGGCGATCATCAGGCCCGAGTCGACACCGGCGTCGTCCGCGAGGAACGGCGGGAGGCCGTGCGAGCGGTTCTTGTCGAGGAGCCGGTCGGTGCGGCGCTCGGCGATGGAGCCGAGGTCGGCGGCGGCGATCGCGAGGAAGTCGAGGACGTACGCGACGGGGGCGCCGTGGAAGTTGCCGTTGGAGCGGACCTCTCCGCTCGGGAGGACCACCGGGTTGTCGACGGCGGCGGCGAGCTCGCGCTCGGCGACGAGGCGGGCGTGGGCCATGGTGTCGCGGCCGGCGCCGGCGACCTGCGGGGCGCAGCGCACCGAGTAGGCGTCCTGGACGCGGGGGGCCTCGCCGGCCTGGGCGTGGCCGGTGAGGCCGGAGCCCTTGAGGACGGCCAGCATGTTGGCGGCGGAGGCGGCCTGGCCGGGGTGCGGGCGGATGGCGTGCAGCTCGGGCTCGAGGACCTTCTCGGTGCCGAGGAGGGCTTCGAGGGAGAGCGCGGCGGTGATGTCGGCCGACTTGTAGAGGGTGTCGAGGTCGGCGAGGGCCATGACCAGCATGCCGAGCATGCCGTCGGTGCCGTTGAGGAGGGCGAGGCCCTCCTTCTCCTTGAGCTCGACGGGCGCGATGCCGGCGGCGGCGAGGAGCTCGCCGGCGGGCTTGACGACGCCGTCGGGGCCTTCGGCGTCCCCCTCGCCCATGAGCGCGAGGGCGCAGTGGGAGAGCGGGGCGAGGTCGCCGGAGCAGCCGAGGGAGCCGTACTCGTGGACGACCGGGGTGATGCCGGCGTTGAGGACGTCGGCCATGGTCTGGGCGACCTCGGGGCGGACGCCGGTGTGCCCGGAGGCGACGGTCTTCAGACGGAGGAACATCAGGGCGCGCACGACCTCGCGCTCGACGCGCGGGCCCATGCCGGCGGCGTGCGAGCGGACGATGTTGCGCTGGAGCTGGGCGCGGAGCTCGTGGCTGATGTGACGGGTGGCGAGGGCACCGAATCCGGTGGAGACCCCGTAGACGGGCTCGGGCTTGGCGGCGAGCGCGTCGACGATGTCACGGGCGGCGGCGAGGGCGCGCACGGCCTCGGTCGACAGCTCGACGCGGGCGCCGTGGCGGGCGACGTCGATGACGTCCTGCGGGGTCGTGCCGGACGTGCCGAGGACGACTGTCTGCATATCCATATTCAGCACCCTACGGATTGAAGACCGACATGTCACTAGGTGAATTCGTCACTGCCCCGAGACGGGATGGCCCCTTACCGCGTACGACCGCGCGCCGCCGGGCTTCCAGTCTGCCGCGCCGGGGCGCCGGCGGCGCAGGGGACGGCGCCGGACGGGCGGCGCAGGCACGGGCAGGGGACGGCGCCGAACGGGCGCAGGGGAGGACGACGGACGGGCGGCGCACCCGGACGTAGGGGGCGCCGCCCGGCCGGCCGTCGGTCACCACGGTTCGGGCAGGCCCTCCCCCGTGGCGATCAGGCTGCGCAGGCTGCCGTTGACGTAGTGCAGCCAGGCCGTGGAGCAGGCACCGAAGCACTCGACGTCCGGCACCAGGCCGACATGGGTGAACCGCAGCTCGGTGCCGCCGTCCACGGGCACGATGTCGAACACGATCTCGCTGCCGGTCCACTCCTCCGGCTCCGAGACGAAGGACAGATGACTGTCCGTGACCCGCCAGACCATGCGGCGGCCCGGCTCGAACGCGACCACGCGCTGGACGCTGTGGTGCTGGGGCGGGTGCCGGTAGGTGAACTCGGCACCCAGCCCGTCGGCGCTCCCCTCGATCTGCCCCGTCCACCAGGCGGGAACGTCCTGAACGGCGGCGAAGACCTCGTCCGGCGACTGCGCGACGGTGTACGACGTCGAGTAGCCGCGCTCGCCGGCACTCGCACCACGACCGCTCGTCGATTCCTGTGCGCTCATGACTGATCGACTCCTTGCTTCTTCGCGTCGGAGGCTTGCTGGATGCGCTCGGAGATCCGCTTGATCCGCCGCAGGCGGGCGTCCCAGGCCGCGCCGACGGCGGACAGCTGGGCGACGGCGCGGGCGAACTGGGCCTCGTCCACCTCGTACCGCCGCTCGCGCCCCGCCGGTGACACGCGCACCAGGCCGACGCGGTCGAGCACGCCCAGGTGCTTGGCGACCGCCTGCCGGGTGACGGGCAGCCGCTCGCTGAGGGTGGTCGACGTACCGCCCCCGTGGGTGAGGAGCAGGTCGAGTATCCGGCGGCGGGTCGGATCGCCGACCGCGGACCAGAGGTCGTCGTCGATGGCGGCGCTCATGGCCGTACACCCACCTTGGCGGCGTACGAGACGAGGCGCGGGAGGAAGTGGTCCCAGCCGCGCACATGGTCGAGGTAGGCGTCCTCCAGCACGGCGGCCTCCCACCCGCGCTCACGGAACCCGGTCTCCTTGAAGCGCACCAGGGTGCCGTCGCCGGAGGGGACGAGGTCGAAGGCCACCAGGTACGAGTTCGTGTCGGTGGCCGGGGCCTCGTCGTACGCCCAGCGGAACACGAACCGGCGGGGCGGGTCGGCCTCCACGACGGTGACCGGCGCGGTCCCCTTGCCGTCGAAGGTGATCACGCCGGTGCCACCGGGGACCGGGTCCAGCTCGGCCTCGTCCGGCCACCACTCCCGCAGGTGCTCGGGGGAGCTGATCACCTCGTAGACGACCTCGGGAGCGGCGTCGATGCGGAGCTCGCGCTCGATGCTTCCGTACTCCATGGGATACCCCTAGTCTCACGCAACCAACGGTTGCACATCACCATACCCGGCACTCCACACTCACGCAACCTTTAGTTGCGCAAACCGGGCCTGGGGGCGCGGCGAGGGAAGGCAGCGGTGGCATGATCCGGCCCATGGATCAGCTCCCGTACTGCATCGCATGGTTGTCACAGTGGCGTGGCGAAATCACGGACGCGGTGGGCTCCCTGCTCTCGACCTTCGAGGAGACCTACGGCTATGAGCCGGGCAGGAACGAGGTCCGGCTCGCCGGCCGGGAGGACTGCCGGGCCGCCCGTGACTTCAGCGAGGAGGTCCTGGGATTCGAGGATCTGCTGACGTTCTACGAGGAGATCGCCGAAGTGGTGCTGCCCGATGTGGGCAACGGCTGCTTCGTCCACTCGGCGCGCGAGGTCCTGGACCGGCTCGCGCAGGAGGGGCCCGTCTTCCTTCCGGAAGCCGATGACCCCCAGGGGATGGTGATCGCTTCGAACGGCGGGGGCCTCCTGTACGTCGCCGACTGGGGCGGCGCGGTCCACCGCTCCCGGACCGCGTCCCTGCAGGACGCGGAGTTCGACAAGGTCGCCGACAGCCTGCCGGAGTTCCTCGACCACATCCGTCACCACGTCGTCCGCTTCGTGGAGACGGGCGCGACCGGCGACCTGTAGGGACGACCGGCTGCGGCCGCCGGACCCGTCCGGAACGGCCTCCCGGGAGGCGTCCTCGCCGACAACCAGCGCGCCATCCGCTCCTACCGGAAGAACGGCTTCGGCTCCGTCGGCTCCTTCACCGGGGCGGACGGCGCGCGGTCGCTCGACCTGGTCCTGGACCTCGATTCGCCGCGCGGGTAGTGACGGCCCCGCTCAGGCGCCGGAGACGGAGATCGTGCCCTGGGCGATCGCGCAGAGCGTCTCGGCGCCGTCGGAGTCCACCATGAACAGCTCGCAACGGCAGACGACCCGGCTGCGGCCGGGTCGTACGACCTCGGCGCGGGCCCGGAGCGTCTCGCCACGGGCCGGACGCAGGTAGTCGATGGTGAACCCGGCGGTGAGCAGCCCGGCACCGGCGACGGTTCCGGCGGCGAAGGTGAGCGCGTTGTCGGCGGCGTAACTGAGGACACCGCCGTGGAGGAAGCCGTTCTGCTGGCGCAGTTCGTCGCGGGCGTCGAGCTCCAGGACGGCGACCCCGTCCCCGAAGGCCGTCAGCCGGGCGCCCAGGTAGACGCTGAAGGGCTGCGCGGCCAGCACCTTCCGGGCGAGTTCCAGATCAGGGGCGCTGGGGTTCATCCGACCTCACTTCACTAGGGTTGTCCGGTCCATGATCCCCACTCGGGGGCTTGGACCAGCCCCTCGAAAGGGAACCACCGTGGGCGTCGAAATAGAACTGCACGCCGGCCGGCCCGTCCTGAACTGGGACCGGTCCAGGCCGACGCTGATCCGGGGGTCGTACGAGCACGGCGACGCGCTGGCCGCCGTGCTGCTCGGCGTGGACGTCCAGCGTCAGGGCAGCCTCGGGCTCGTGGATCCGTACGGAAACACGATGTTCAACGAGCAACAGGCGCACGCCTCGCTGCGGGACGTGCCCGGCCTGTTGCAGCAGTGCTCCGGCCCGGCACAGACGGCGGCCGTCCTCGACCTCGAAGGGCTGCTGCGGTCCTGCTCGGAGACCCCCGGCAGCTACCTGTGGTTCGTCGGCGACTGATCGTCCGACGGTTTCGCGGAGTGACGCGCGGCAAGGCCTGATCGGGCCCTGCCGTCACGCGAAGCCCCGCACGAGGAGCGTCCCGGTGCGCCTGCCGGCCGGGGGCGCGATGACGTCGGCCGTCACGTGCGCGAACCCGGCCCGTTCGAGAAGGTCCGCCCACGTCTCCGCCTCGTAGTCCCAGCGCTTCACGTAGAGCGGCTCCGCACCCTTCTCCGGCGGCTGCATCTGCGACGCCTGGGGGCCGTAACAACCGGCCAGGGCAGGCGGGTTGCGGGAGAACGCGTACACACCCCCGGGCTCCAGACGGACCACGGCCCCGACGGCATCCAGGCGGCCACCGCGACACAGCCGCCACCGCCGGAGATGAACCACTCCGGCATCTGGCTGTCCCGGTACGAGTTCTTCAGCTCTTCCCGCAACGAGACGTTCGAAGGCAGGCACTACGTCGTACTGCTCCAGCACGGCAGCAGGCTGACCGGCCAGAGCCTGCCGGGGGCATCCGGCAATCCGGACAGCCCTCTCAGCCTCGACCTGACCATCGACCGCAATGTCGTCACCGGGTCCTGGATCGAACAGACCGCAATCGAGGGCCACTACCAGGGAGCCCGTCACCACGGCGCGCTCCAGATGCTGGTGGAGCCGACCGGTCGCCGCATGGCGGGCAAGTGGGTCGGGTTCGGAAAGGACTTCGACGTCAACACCGGGCCGTGGGAGCTGAGGCTCATGGACACCTCCACCTCGAAGGCGACGCTCCAGCAATACAGCCGGGCACCGGAGCAACAATCCCGCTGATGTCCGGCCGGACATATTCAGAAGGGCAGGCCGGCGCATCACTCGTAAGAGGGCACTTCGTCCGGCATGTCGGGCTGGACATGGTTCGCACTGTACGTTCGCAACAAGGCGGCCCTCGCCGATGGTTGGCGCCATCGGCGAGGGCCTGAACCACCCGTGGAAGGCACTAGTTCCACCGTGATCTATCGGCACTTTAACGCGCCCCTGCGCGCCTTCACCCAGTTCTCCCACGAGATCATCCGGCACCCCCGGCTCAACTCCGACGCCGTCCGGCTGCTGACCTGGCAGCTCTCCCTCCCCCGGGGTGCGCGCGAGTCGCTCTCCAAGTCAGCCGAACGGGCCGGGATCGGGGCATGTGCCTTCACCCGCGCCAAGCGACAGCTCAAGGAAGAAGGGTTCGTGCACGAGCGGCGGGTCCAGGTGGCCGGTGGGCTCTGGGTGACCCAACAGCTCGTCACCAGCACGCCGTTGAGCAGCGAACAAGCCGTCAAGGTGCTCGCCGGGATCCCCGCCCCGACCAGCCACGACACCACGTCTCCGCAGGTCGCACCGAGCCCCCGGAAACCGGCCGCCGGTGATCCGACGGCCCCGTCGACCGGCGGTCATCCAGAGAAAGACCGCCCGGAGAACACCTCCAACCTTCCGGCCCCGAAGGCCCCGGACCCCGCCGTGGACGTGTCTCCTCACCTCGAAGACGCCCGCGCCCTCATCGGCACCCTCCACCTCCTCTCCCCCGCCCTCCGCCGCATCCCGCCCGGCATGCGCGACGAACTCGCCCGCCTCGCCGCCCGCTGGCTCGACGCCGGACACGCCCCCACCGACGTACACGCACACCTCCTGCGCGGCCTGCCCGGCGACGGAACGCCCGTACACCGGCCCGGCGGGCTCGTGCGGTACCTGCTCCGGGACGTACCGCCCCGGGCCCTGCCCCAGCCCGCGCCCGCCGCGAAACGGCTGTCCGTGCGACTCGAAGGCACACGGGAGTGCGCGGGTGGCGGGCACTCCCAGACCATGCTGTTCCGGCCCGTCGGCGACGAGACCCTGTGCGGCTCCTGCGTGTGACCCAGGCCACATGCGACTTCTGTCAGGAATCGGGGCGCTGTCCCGCTCAAGTCAGCGGAAGCAAGCGAACCGACAGGAGCGAGACATGAAGCACCGCATCGTCGTCCTCGGTGCCGGCTACGCCGGGGCGTACGTGGCCGGGACCCTGGCCCGCCGGCTGTCCCCCTCGGACACCGAGATCACCGTGGTCAACGCCGAGCCGGACTTCGTCCAGCGGCTGCGGCTGCACCAGCTCGCGGCCGGCCAGGAGATCGAGGCTCCGCGGCTCGCCGAGGTCTTCGCGGACACGGCGATCCGGCTGCGCCGGGCCCGTGTCACCGCCGTGGACCCCGAGCGCCGGGTGGTCGCCGTGGCCGATGCCGACGGCGGCGGCGAGCTCGGCTACGACACGCTCCTCTACGCGCTCGGCAGCCACGTCGCCGACCACGGCGTCCCCGGCGTGGCGGAGTACGCCTTCGACGTCGCCGCCCGGCCCTCCGCGCTGCGCCTGCGCGAGCGCCTGGACAGCCTGGACGGGCGGGGCGAAGACCGGAGCGTGCTGATCGTCGGCGACGGGTTGACCGGCATCGAGACCGCCACCGAGATCGCCGAATCCCGGCCCGGCCTGTCGGTGACGCTGGTCGCCCGCGGAGAGCTGGGCGCCTCGCTCTCCACCGGAGCCCGCACCCATCTGCGCGCGACCTGCGACCGGCTGGGCATCACCGTGCTGGAGCACACCAGCGTCGAGGCCGTCGAAGCGACGCGGGTGCTGTGCGCCGACGGCACCGTCCTGGCGTCCGACGCGACGGTGTGGACGGCCGGGTTCGCGGTCGGCCCCCTCGCCGCCGTGAGCGGCCTCGGGGTCACCGAGGACGGCCGGATCGTCGTGGATCGCACCATGCGGTCGGTCTCGCACCCCGACGTCTACGCCGCCGGCGACAGCGCCTACGCCATCGGCGACAACGGCCTGCCGCTGCCGATGTCCTGCGCTTCGGCCGGCTACACCGGCCGGCAGGCCACGAACGCGATCCTGGGACGCCTCACCGGCAGCAGGATCGCGAACACGAAGCTGGAGTACGTGGGCAACCACATCAGCCTCGGACGGCGGGACGGAATCCTGCAGATGGTCGACCGCGAAGGGCGGGCGAAGCCGAAGTACACGGGCGGCCGCAAGGCCGCGCGGATCAAGGCGGGCATCGTGAGGATGTCGCTGTGGGCCACCTCGCACCCGACCTTCGGCCTGCCCCAGCGCAAGCACCGGCTGGCCCCCGCCGCCTCGGACGTGTCCCCCGCCGAGAAGACGGTCGCGTAGCCGCGTCGCCCTGGCCGTCGCGGCCATCCCCTCTCCCGCCCACCGCAGGAAACCGCATCCTTAGGGTGGTCCACATGGACAGCGCCGCCACCGATCACTTCGACACCGATCACTTCGACACCGGTCGGTTCGAGGCCGGCCGCCACCGGATGGCCTCGCTGGCGTACCGGCTCCTGGGCTCCGCCACCGACGCCGAAGACGCCGTGCAGGATGCCTTCCTCCAGTGGCAGGCCGCCGACCGGCAGCGCATCAAGGTGCCGGAAGCATGGCTGGCCAAGGTCGTCACCAACCTGTGCCTCGACCGGCTCCGCTCGGCACAGGCCCGCCGCGAACGCACCGCAGGCGCCTGGCTGCCCGAACCACTCCTCGACGGCGACCCGATGCTCGGCCCGGCCGACACGTTCGAGCAGCGCGAATCGGTCTCCCTGGCGCTGCTCACGCTCATGGAGCGCCTGTCACCCGTCGAACGGGCCGTCTACGTCCTGCGCGAGGCGTTCTCCTACAGCCACGCCGAGATCGCCGAGATCCTCGACATCACCGAGTCCACGAGCCAGCAACACCTCCACCGCGCCCGGCGCCGCATCACCGCCGCCCGCAGGGGCGGCGCCGAAGTCGACCCCGCGTCGGCCCGCAGGATCGTCGAGGAATTCCTCGCCGCCGCCACCTCCGGCCGCACCGAAAGGCTGGTGGCGCTGCTCACCGACGACGCGACGGCGATCTCCGACGGCGCCGGCGGCCTGGCCAGGACGCTGCTGCGGTTCGACACGCCGCAGCGCATCGCCGCCGTCGTACGGGCCGGCTTCAAGTCGACCGACGCGAAGCGGCGACTGGCCGGCGGCACGCCCGCCCTCCACTACGCGCTCGTCAACGGCGCCCCCGCCATCCTCTTCGTGCTCGGCGACCAGGTCGTCGGCTCCACGATGTTCGACATCAGCGACGGCAGGATCGCAACCCTGCGCGGCATCGCCGCCCCCCAGCGCCTCGCCCGTCTCACCGAGGCCTGGCGGCAGAGCGAACCGGACGCGCCGCTCATCACCCAGTGGTGACTCCCGAACCGAAACGACCAGTCAGAGACCCTTCGGCGGCTCCGTCGGCGGCTCCGTCGGCGGTGCGGGCACCGTCGGGGCGTCGCGGAAGCGGCGCCGGTCCCGGGCCCCGGGGGGTGCGTCGGCGAGGCGGATGACCGTGCCGTCGCGGCCCGCCACGACCGGCTTCGAGGAGCGGTCCGCCTTGGCCTGGTACTGGGCGGCGTCCGCGAGGCGGAAGAGGCGCCGGGCCGACTTCAGGGGGCCGATGGGGTCGCCGGTGGACGCGACGCCGCAGGCCACGCCCTCACCGAGCTCCAGCTCCGCCGCCCGTACGCACAGCTCCTCGGCGACCGCGACGACCTCGTCCGCCGTCGGGCCGACGGTGAGCAGGCAGAACTCGTCGCCGCCGAGGCGGGCCGCGAGGGCGCCGGGGAGCATGGCTCCGCAGCGGGAGAGGACCGAGCCGAAGCGCTCCAGGAGGCGGTCGCCGACGGCGTGGCCATGGGTGTCGTTGACGCGCTTGAGGCCGTTCAGGTCGCAGACCATCAGGCTCACCACGGAGCCGTCCGCCCGGTAGCGCTCGATCGCCTCGTCCAGGCGGGTGTCGACGGCCCGCCGGTTCGCGAGGCCGGTGAGGGGGTCCGTGAAGGCGAGCTTTCTGACCTCCTCCAGGCGTTCGGCCTGTGCGATGCCCGCCGCGACGACCGCCGCGAGGACGGTCGCGAAGTCCGCGTCCTCGCGGGTGAAAGGTTTCTGCTCCGGCGGGCGGGCCACGTACAGCTCCCCCCACGCGCGCCCGTGCAGCACGATCGGGGCGACCACGCAGCAGCCGCGCCCCCGCCGCCGCAGGCCGGTCACCCGGCCCGTCGGGACGGAGTCGGCGGCGGTCTCCACCCAGGCGTCCGGCTCGCCGCCGCCCGCCCACTGCTCGTGCAGGAACTCGGTGATCTCGGGGAACTGGTGCACCGGGTACGTCTCCGAGTCCGGGAACTCCTCCTCGCCCACGGCCCGGTCCCCGGCGTTCACCAGGACCTTCAGCCGGCCGTGGTCCCGCTGCCAGACGGACAGGGCGGCGAAGCTCCCGTCGAGCCCCTCGCAGGCCCCGAGCGCCGCCGCCCGCCAGAACTCGCGCGGAGTGTGCGCCGCCGCCATCCCCTGCGCCAGTGCCACTACGGCCCGCAGCCGCACATCCTCACCCATTCCTCCAGCTTAGGGAGGTTTGATCCGTTTTCCCTACCGAGACGTCACCGTAAGTCACATTTGGTGCAAAACGGTAAGAATCAGGACCACTCGCCGGGGCAGGAGGGTCAGGAGGGGCTCACTCGCCCGGCCAGTTCGGCTTCCGCTTCTCGTTGAAGGCCGCCACACCCTCCGCCCGGTCGCCCGAGAAGGCCACCGAGCGCCAGGCCGCGTCCTCGACCTCCAGGCCCGCCCGCAGGTCCAGGCCCTGACCGAGCCGCATCGCCTTCTTCGCGGCCCGCAGGCCGACCGGCGAGTTCGCCGCGATCCGCCCGGCGAGCTCCAGGGCCGCCGTCCGCGCGTCGTCCTCCAGGAGGTCGACGAGGCCGAGCTCGCGGGCCTCGGCCGCCTCCACCCGGCGGGCCGTGAAGACCAGCTCGGCGGCGCGCGCCGCACCCACCCGGCGCGGGAGCAGCTGCGTACCGCCGCCGCCGGGGATGACGCCCACGGAGACCTCGGGGAGGCCGACGACGGCGGTCGCGTCGGCGACGATGACGTCGCAGGCGAGCGCGAGCTCGAAGCCGCCGCCGAGGGCGAAGCCGTGCACGGCGGCGACGGTCGGCATCGGCAGCTCCAGGACCCCGGTGTAGCAGGCGCGGGCGGTGGGGCGCTGCCGGACGAGCTCGGCGTCGGTGAAGGAGTTGCGCTCCTTCAGGTCGGCGCCGACGCAGAAGGCGCGGTCGTTCGACGAGGTCAGGACGGTGACGCGGACCTCGGGGTCGGCGGCGAGGGCGTCGCAGGCGGCGCCGATGGAGCGGGCCATCTCGGAGGAGACGGCGTTCATGGCCTTGGGCCGGTCGAGGACCAGCTCCGCGACGTGACCGTCCTTCCGGACCACCACGAACTCACCAAAGCGCTGCTCGGACATGACCGCACACCCTCCCGGTTCTGGCCTGTTAACGGCTGTTAACAGGCGTTCACCGGGAGATCCTAGGACGGACGGCGGCTCAGGAGCCAGGGTTCGACGACGCCGAGGCCCCGGACCGGGCGCTGCCACATGGGCTGGAGCGCGAAGCGGTACGTGGCGGCCCGGCGGCCCTCCTTCTCGGCGCGGGACGCCTCCTCGGCCGCCTCCGCCTCCGACGCGGGTGCCTCGCCGGTCCTGGTCAGCTCCTCCGCGAGGGCGCCGTCGACGAGGACGGCGTCCTTCGGAGCTATCGAGGTGAGCCGGCTGGCCAGGTTCACCGTGGTGCCGAAGACATCGCCCATCCGGGTCGTCACGGTGCCGAAGGCGATGCCGACGCGCAGCGCGGGCATCGTCTCGTCGTGGCCGAGGGTCTCGATGAGCCGGAGCGCGATCTCGGCGGCCGTGCCGGGGTCGTCGGCGCAGTACAGCACCTCGTCGCCGAGGGTCTTGATGAGCCGGCCGCCGTGCGCGGCGACGAGGTCGGCGCAGGTCGTCTCGAAGGCCTCGACGAGCTCGCCGAGCTCCTCCTCCTCCAGGCGGCGGGTGAGCCGGGTGAAGCCGACGAGGTCCGCGAAGCCGACGGCGAGCCGCCGGTCGACCATCTCCGCGTCGTCGACGGCCTGGACGACCCGCCCGGTGGCGGCGGCGAGCTGCCGGCGCCACACGTAGATCAGGAACTCCTCCAGCTCGGGCAGGAGCAGCTCGACCAGCGGGTACGTGACCTCGGTACGGGTCATGCCGGGCTCGGGCGGCTCGGTGAGGCCCTCCAGGAAGGAGTCGATCTGCCACTCGGCGAGCCGGGCGGTGGTCTGTCCGGTGGACCGGGCGACCTGCACGGCCATCGGCTCGCTCAGCAGCCCCGCCTCCACGAGGCCGGCGAGCCGCCGCAGGGCGAGGACGTCGGCCTCGGTGAGCGCCTTGGCCTGGCCGATGTCGGCGAAGCCCATGGCGCGCCAGAAGCGGGAGGCCAGCTCCATGGAGACGCCGGCGGTGCGGGCGGCCTGGAAGGGGGTGTAGCGGCGGTCCGCGCCGAGGATGAGCTGTTCCAGGCGGATGGCGAGGGGGTCGTGGCTCGGCTCGGCCGTGTGGTCGACCTCGTGATGGGGGGTGGGGTACGTCGGCGGTTCGGCTCCGCCGCCCGCGTTCGTGTCGTCGACGGTCACCGGCCGCCTCCTGCCCGTTCCCTGCCCACTTGTCCTGCCGATCTGTCGCCTTGGATCGCGGTCCACGATACGGCAGGTGTGTGCTGGCTCACGCGGGAACGGCTGCCGCCCGGGTCACCGGGTGCGGGGTGCGGGTCCACGGGGCGGCGCGGGCCCTCCGGGTGCACGGCCCGGAGGGCGCAGCGCGCGGCGGGTTCCGGTGTGCCCAGCCGTTCCTCCGCCGAGGACCGCGTCCGGGGAGGGACCCCCGGGCGGAACGATTGCCCACACCTGGGCGCGGAACTCATACCCACACCCGGTCAGGTCCGCAGGTGGACGATGTCGCCCGCTCCCACCGCCTCCGTGCCGCCGCCCTCCGTGGCGACGACCAGACGGCCGTCTCCGTCGAGGGCGACCGCCTCTCCCTCCAGCATGCGCTCGCCGGGGAGCTCGGCGCGGACGCGGCGCCCCAGGGTGGCGCAGCCGGCCGCGTAGGCGGCCTGGAGGCCGGAGACCTCGGGGTCGCCGTCGGCGCGTACCCAGTCGCCGTACCACTGGGCGAGGGAGCGCAGGACGGCCCGCAGGAGGGTGTCGCGGTCGGTGGAGACCGCGCCGGCGAGGAGGAGGGAGCCGGCCGCCGGGACGGGCAGCTCCGCCTCACGGAGGGTGACGTTGATGCCGAGGCCGACGACGATGGCGTCGGCGCCGGCGCGCTCGGCGAGGATGCCGCCGGTCTTGCGTTCCTCGCCGTTGACGGAAACCAGGACGTCGTTGGGCCACTTGAGGGAGGTGTCGACGCCGGCGGCCTTCGCGAGGCCGGTGGCGGCGGCCACTCCGGTGAGCAGCGGGAGCCAGCCCCAGCGGTGGACGGGCACGTCCGGCTTGAGGAGGACGGAGAGGAAGAGCCCGGAGCGGGCGGGCGCGGTCCAGGTGCGGTCGAGCCGGCCGCGGCCCGAGGTCTGCTCCTCGGCGACGAGGACGGCGCCTTCGGGCAGTTCGTCGGCGCGGGCGGCGAGGTCGCTGTTGGTGGAGCCGGTGGTGGTGACCACGTCGAGCGAGGTCCACAGCGCGTCGGGGAGGACGAGCGCGCGGCGCAGCGCGGGGGCGTTCAGCGGGGGCCGGTCGAGGTCGGACCAGGGTCCGCCGGAGCCTTGAGAGGACGTCATGCAAGCCAGACTAGGTGTGGCAAAGACCGCAGTGCCGAACCGTATCGGCGTCGATACGCTACGGGTCAGTAGGCCAGCAGTAGCCCATTCGTAGTCAACGAACCCCCCGTGACCAGGCAGGGAGCCGCATCCCGATGTCCGAGCCGGCAGAGCAGTACGAGATCGACATTCACACGACCGCGGGCAAGATCGCGGACCTCAAGCGCCGTATCGACGAGGCCACGCACGCCGGCTCGGAGCGCGCGGTGGAGAAGCAGCACGCCAAGGGCAAGCTGACCGCGCGCGAGCGGATCGCCCTCCTCCTGGACGAGGGCTCGTTCGTGGAGCTGGACGAGCTGGCGCGCCACCGCTCGACCAACTTCGGCCTGGAGAAGAACCGGCCGTACGGCGACGGTGTCGTCACCGGCTACGGCACGGTGGACGGCCGCCCGGTCGCCGTGTTCTCGCAGGACTTCACCGTCTTCGGCGGCGCGCTGGGCGAGACGTACGGCCAGAAGATCATCAAGGTGATGGACTTCGCGCTGAAGACGGGCTGCCCGGTCGTCGGCATCAACGACTCCGGCGGCGCCCGCATCCAGGAGGGTGTGAGCGCGCTCGGGATGTACGGCGAGATCTTCCGCCGCAACACCCACGCCTCCGGGGTGATCCCGCAGATCTCCCTGATCGTCGGCCCGTGCGCGGGCGGCGCGGTGTACTCCCCCGCGATCACCGACTTCACGGTGATGGTGGACCAGACCTCGCACATGTTCATCACGGGCCCGGACGTCATCAAGACGGTGACCGGCGAGGACGTGGGCTTCGAGGAGCTGGGCGGCGCCCGGACGCACAACGCGACCTCGGGCGTGGCGCACCACATGTCCGGTGACGAGAAGGACGCGATCGAGTACGTCAAGTCCCTGCTGTCGTACCTTCCGTCGAACAACCTCTCCGAGCCGCCGGCCTTCCCGGAGGTCGCGGAGACCGAGGTGACGGACGAGGACCGCGAGCTGGACACGCTGATCCCGGACTCGGCGAACCAGCCGTACGACATGCACAAGGTCATCGAGCACGTGCTCGACGACGGCGAGTTCCTGGAGACGCAGGCGCTGTTCGCGCCGAACATCGTGACCGGATTCGGCCGCGTCGAGGGCTTCCCGGTGGGCGTGGTCGCGAACCAGCCGATGCAGTTCGCCGGCTGCCTGGACATCAACGCCTCGGAGAAGGCCGCCAGGTTCGTCCGTACGTGCGACGCCTTCAACATCCCGGTGCTGACGTTCGTGGACGTGCCGGGCTTCCTGCCGGGCGTGGACCAGGAGTACGGCGGCATCATCCGGCGCGGCGCGAAGCTGATCTACGCGTACGCGGAGGCGACGGTCCCGCTGATCACGGTCATCACCCGCAAGGCCTTCGGCGGCGCGTACGACGTCATGGGCTCCAAGCACCTGGGCGCCGACCTGAACCTGGCGTGGCCGACGGCGCAGATCGCGGTCATGGGCGCGCAGGGCGCGGTCAACATCCTGCACCGCCGCACGATCGCCGAGGCGGAGGACCAGGAGGCCGAGCGGGCGCGGCTGATGCAGGAGTACGAGGACGCCCTGCTCAACCCGTACATCGCGGCCGAGCGCGGCTACATCGACGGGGTGATCCTGCCGTCGGACACGCGCCCGCAGATCGTGAAGGGCCTGCGTCAGCTCCGTACGAAGCGGGAATCCCTGCCTCCGAAGAAGCACGGCAACATCCCGCTCTAGCCCCTCCGGACCCTCAAGGAGCCGACATGATCAAGGTCGTACGAGGCAACCCGACTCCGGAGGAGTTGGCCGCCGCACTGGCGGTGGTTCAAGCCCGGGCCGCGGCCACGGCGGCGGCGTCCGCCGGGGACGGCGGCCCGGCGGTACCGGAGGGGTGGTCGGACCCCTCCCGTATCGCGCGGGCGGTACGGCACCGGCCGGGCCCTCGGGCCTGGGCGCGGTCGTACTGGCCCGTGTAGTCGCGGCACGAGAGAAGGCCGGACCCCGTGTGCGGGGGGTCCGGCCTTTCGCGTACCCGTCCTGCCGGCGCTCACGTACGGCGCAGGAAGAGGCCGGAGAGTACGGCTCCGGCGGCGACGATCGCGGCGTTGACGAGGACCGCGAGGCCGATGCCGTCGAGGAGCACGGGCGCGGTGGCGACGACGGCGCTCATGACCGGGGTGCCCATGGTGATGCCGATCTGCTGGGTCATGGTCGCGAGCCCGGTCGCCATGCCCTGCTCCGCGTCGGGCAGCCCCGAGGTGGCGGTGACCATGAAGCCGACGATCGCGAGCATGTTGCCCACGCCGCCGGCGAAGGTCGCGGCGAGCAGCAGCGCGAGGCCGGAGCGGTCGTCGCCGAGCCCGTAGAGGGCGAGGGTGGCGAGGGCCTGGAGGAGTCCGCCGGCCACGAGGGCGGTCCGGGCGCCGAAGCGGCCGATGAAGCGGGAGGCGGTGACCCCGCCGAGGACCGTGCCGGCGCCGAGGACGCCGAAGGAGAGTCCGGCGGCGAGCGGGGAGAAGCCCAGCACGTCCTGGAGGTACAGGGTCATCAGGAAGACCAGCGAGGTCTCGGTGACGAAGGCGACGAGCCCGGCGAGGTTGCCCCAGACGACCGTGCGGCGCTTCAGGACGTGGATCGGGACGAGGGGCGAGGCGGCCCGCCGTTCGACGAGGACGAAGGCGGCGAGGAGCGCGGCGCCGGCGGCGAGGGAGACGAGCGCGGCGGGGTGGGTCCAGCCGTGCCCGCCGGCGAGGGTCAGGCCGTGGACGAGGGCGAGGAGGCCGCCGGTGACGGTGATCGCGCCGGGCACGTCGAGGCGGGGGCGGACGGCCGGGCGGCTCTCCCGGAGGACGGCCGGGGCGACGAGGAGGACGGCGAGGGCCACCGGCACGTTCACGAGGAAGGCCCAGCGCCAGGAGAGCAGGTCGGTGAGGACGCCGCCGAGGATCGCGCCGGTGGTGAAGCCAGCGGACATGAGGGCGCCGTTCAGGCCGAGGGCCTTGGCGCGCAGCGGGCCCTCGGGGAAGGAGGAGGTGAGCAGGGCGAGCCCGGCGGGGGTGACGGCGGCGGTGGCGAGGCCCTGGGCGACGCGGGCGGCCATGAGGACCTCGGGGCCGGGAGCGAGTCCCCCGGCGAGGGAGGACGCGCCGAGGAGGGCCATGCCGCCGAGGAAGAGGCGGCGGCGTCCGATCAGGTCGGCGACGCGCCCGAAGAGGAGGGTGAATCCGGCGGCGGCGAGGGCGAAGGCGGTGGCGATCCACTGGAGGCCGCCGAGGCCGAGGCCGAGGCCCTGGCCGATGGCGGGCAGCGCGACGTTCAGGATCGAGAAGTCGACGGCCAGCATGAACTGGGCGAGGAGGAGGACGACGAGGACGAGCCGCATCCGGCCGGTCATCCGGCTTCCGGCGCGGTCCGTGGACGGGTCCGTGGGCGTGTCCGTGGACGGGTCCGTGGACGGGTCCGTGGACGGGTCCGTGGGCGTGGGGAGATCGAGGGCAACCATACGAAGGACCCCTTAATGGGAAGCCAGTTCCGTTAAGATGTCCCGTACCGTAGCAGAGTCGATGGCGCTAATGGAACAGGAGACCCGTTTGACTGAGAGCCGGCCGGCCTCGCCCGGCACCACGCGCCCCGGCGGCCGCACCGCGAAGGTCCGCAGGGCGGTCCTCGACGCCACCCTGGACGCCCTGGCCGACACCGGCTTCCACGCCCTGAACATGGACCGGATCGCCGCGAGCGCCGGCGTCGGGAAGACCACCGTGTACCGTCGCTGGAACTCCCCCGTCGGCCTGGTCACCGACCTCCTGCACGACATGGCCGAGCAGTCGCTGCCCGCCGCCGACACCGGCAGCCTCCCGGGCGACCTGCGGGCCAACGCCGAACTCGTCCGGGCCACCCTCCTGGACCCCCGGATGGGCGCCGTCTTCCGCGCGGTCATCGCCGCCGCGGCCTGCGACGAGGAGTGCGCCCGCGCCCTCGCCGGCTTCTACCGGACCCGGCTCGCGGAATGGGCCCCGGTCGTCACGAAGGGCGCGGCGCGCGGCGAGGTCCCGGCGGGGACGGACCCCGTCGAACTCCTCCGCGCCGTCTCCGCGCCGCTCTACTACCGCTTCGCGGTCACCCGCGAGGAGCTCGACGCGGCCGTCGCCGAACGCGCGGTGACGGCGGCCCTCGCGGCGGCGCGGGACGGGGTGTTCGTACGCGAATAGTCCTTTCGCGCGGGTGCGCCTGAGTATCCGTACTCAGGCGCCCCGGCCGCCCCGTCAGCAGGATCGGAGGCATGCTGTGGTCCGACCCGGAGAACGAGCCGCCGAAGTTCCTCCACGAGATGCAGGCGATGCTCCGCCGTGCCGGTGTCCTGCTCGGGATCGCGATGGTGGTCCTGATGGTCGTGGCCGGCGCACGCTGACCACGCGCGCACGTCGAGCCACGCGCGCGCGTGCGTAGGCCCCGCACTGGCTACGCTGCCCCCATGACTGCTGATCCGCGCCGTGTCGTGCTCGCCTCCGCCTCCCCCGCCCGGCTCAATCTGCTCCAGCAGGCCGGACTCGCCCCCGAGGTGATCGTGAGCGGCGTCGACGAGGACAAGGTCCACGCTCCGACCCCGGCCGAACTCGCCCTCGCCCTCGCCGAGGCGAAGGCCGCCCATGTCGCCGCCAGGCCCGAGGCGTTCGGCGCGCTCGTCATCGGCTGCGACTCGGTCCTCGAACTCGACAAGCGGGCCCTCGGCAAGCCGGCCGACGCCGAGGAGGCCACCGCCCGCTGGAAGGCGATGCGCGGCCGCGTCGGCATCCTCCAGACCGGCCACTGCGTGTACGACACCGCCGCCAAGCGCTACGAGTCGGCGACGGCCTCCACCGTGGTCCGGTTCGGCGAGCCGACGGACGAGGAGATCGCGGCGTACGTGGCGAGCGGCGAACCGCTCCACGTGGCGGGCGCCTTCACCCTGGACGGCCGCTCGGCCCCGTTCATCGACGGCATCGACGGCGACCCGGGCAATGTGATCGGCCTGTCCCTTCCGCTGCTGCGCAGGCTGCTGCGCAAGCTGGACGTCGAGATCACCGACCTCTGGGCCTGAGTCAGCCGGCGGCCGGCGCCCCCTCGGGGGCGTCGGCCTTCTCCGCGGGCTCCTTCCCGTACGCCACCAGGGTGAGGACGACGAGTCCGAGCACGGTCACCAGGAAGGCGAAGGCGGGCCAGCCGAGCAGGCCGACGGCGACCGCGCCGAGGACGCCGTGGACGACCGCGCAGCCGACGAGGAGGCCCCGGCCGAAGCGGCCCGGGCGGCGGTCGCGGACGCCGGCGACGAGGGCGACGAGGGCGCAGACGGCGAGGGCGATGCCCGAGGCGATGCCGAGCCCCCAGGTGCCGGCGACCATCGCGTCGGGGTCCATGCCGTCGAGGGACATCGACTGGGCCTCCAGGAAGCCCGCCATGACGGCGTTGATCGCGACGATGCCGGGCGCTTCGAGGAAGAGCACCGCGGCCGTCACGAGCGCTATCGGTCTGCGGGCCACCTCGGCCACCCCCTGGATTCACCTGTTACCGGCAGTACGGTCGACAGTGCGAAGGCTACTGGCCGGTAAACCCCCGGACAAGAGTTCGCACACGGCGGGCGACGGGGGACGGCGGGACGCCGGAGGGGCAAAGAATCATTGAGCCATTCGTAGGGACTCCACAAAGAAACCCGAATGGCCCCTGGTCGCTTGAACAGAGACCTGCGCCACACCTCGGAGCTACTGTGCCGTAAAGGAACCCTGCGTACCGTGGTGCGACAAGGGAATTCACGACCCGAGCAGGCCCGGGGTCACGCTCCGTGTGGGCAAGCTCACCACTGGGGACGGGTCGAAAGGCCGTGTCGGCAGTCCCTAAACTCAGCTTGTTTCAAGGAGGGAGCCATCGTGCGCAAGGTGCTCATCGCCAACCGTGGCGAAATCGCTGTCCGTGTGGCCCGGGCGTGCCGGGACGCGGGTATCGGCAGCGTGGCCGTGTACGCCGATCCGGACCGGGATGCTCTGCATGTCCGGGCGGCTGACGAGGCGTTCGCTCTGGGCGGTGACACCCCGGCCACCAGCTACCTGGACATGGCCAAGGTGCTCCAGGCCGCCAAGGACTCCGGGGCGGACGCGGTCCACCCCGGTTACGGCTTCCTTTCCGAGAACGCGGAGTTCGCCCAGGCGGTCCTGGACGCGGGTCTGACGTGGATCGGTCCGCCGCCGCACGCCATCCGCGACCTGGGTGACAAGGTCGCCGCCCGTCACATCGCGCAGCGCGCCGGTGCCCCGCTGGTCGCGGGCACCCCGGACCCGGTCTCGGGTGCGGAGGAGGTCGTGGCGTTCGCCGAGGAGCACGGGCTGCCGATCGCGATCAAGGCCGCGTTCGGTGGTGGCGGTCGCGGTCTGAAGGTCGCCCGCACCCTGGAAGAGGTCCCGGAGCTGTACGACTCCGCCGTCCGTGAGGCCGTCGCGGCCTTCGGCCGGGGCGAGTGCTTCGTCGAGCGCTACCTCGACAAGCCGCGTCACGTGGAGACCCAGTGCCTGGCCGACCAGCACGGCAACGTCGTCGTGGTCTCGACGCGTGACTGCTCGCTGCAGCGCCGCCACCAGAAGCTGGTCGAGGAGGCCCCCGCGCCGTTCCTGACCGAGGCGCAGAACGAGCAGCTGTACGCGGCGTCGAAGGCGATCCTGAAGGAGGCCGGCTACGTCGGCGCCGGCACGGTCGAGTTCCTCGTCGGCGTGGACGGCACGATCTCCTTCCTGGAGGTCAACACGCGTCTGCAGGTCGAGCACCCGGTGACCGAGGAGGTCACGGGCATCGACCTGGTCCGCGAGATGTTCCGGATCGCCGACGGCGAGGAGCTCGGCTACGGCGACCCGGAGATCCGCGGTCACTCCTTCGAGTTCCGCATCAACGGCGAGGACCCGGGCCGCAACTTCCTCCCGGCCCCCGGCACGGTCACCGTCTTCACCCCGCCGACCGGCCCCGGTGTCCGCCTGGACGCGGGCGTCGAGTCCGGCTCGGTCATCGGCCCGGCCTGGGACTCGCTCCTGGCCAAGCTGATCGTCACCGGCGCCACCCGCGAGCAGGCCCTGCAGCGCGCCGCGCGTGCGCTCGCGGAGTTCAAGGTCGAGGGCATGGCCACCGCCATCCCCTTCCACCAGGCCGTCGTCGTCGACCCCGCCTTCACCGCCGACCCGTTCCGCGTCCACACCCGGTGGATCGAGACGGAGTTCGTCAACGAGATCAAGCCCTTCGCCCCGGCCGGCGCCGAGGCGGACGAGGACGAGGCGGGCCGCGAGACGATCGTCGTCGAGGTCGGCGGCAAGCGCCTCGAGGTCTCCCTGCCGTCCTCCCTCGGCATGACCCTGGCCCGCACGGGCCTGGCGGCCGGTGCGAAGCCGAAGCGGCGCGCGGCGAAGAAGTCCGGCCCGACCGCCTCGGGCGACACCCTCGCCTCGCCGATGCAGGGCACGATCGTCAAGGTCGCGGTCGAGGAGGGCCAGGAAGTCAAGGAAGGCGACCTCATCGTCGTCCTTGAGGCCATGAAGATGGAGCAGCCCCTCAACGCGCACCGCTCCGGCACCGTCAAGGGCCTGAGCGCCGAGGTCGGCGCCTCCGTCACCTCCGGTGCCACCATCTGCGACATCAAGGACTGACCGTCGCACCCAGTACGGTACGAAGGGCCCGCAGGCAGCCGCCTGCGGGCCCTTCGTCGAGGGGAGGGGCCGCGCTCATGCGCGCCGACGCACGCCGCAACCACGAGCGACTGCTCATCGAAGCCCGCGCCGCCTTCGCGGAGCAGGGCGCGGACGCGCCGCTGGAGGAGGTCGCGCGACGGGCGGGCGTGGGGATCGGCACCCTCTACCGCCATTTCCCCACCCGGGCCGACCTGTTGAACGCGGTCTTCCAGGAAGCCCTCGCCGAACTGCTGGACCGCTCGCGGGAGCTGGCGGAGGCCGAGGTGCCGTGTGCGGCCCTGGTGGAGTGGCTGCGGGCCCTGATCGCGCACGCGGGCGAGTACCGGGGACTCGCGCATGCGCTGATGTCCGCCTCGTACGACCGGAGTTCGGCCCTGGCGCGGTGCAGCGACCCCCTGCGCGCGGCGGGCGAGCGACTGCTCGAACGGGCCCGGAAGGCGGGGCAGGTACGGGCCGATGTGTCGATCGGCGACCTGATGCAGCTGACCAACGCGATCGCGCTGGCGGCCGAACAGTGCCCGGAGGACGCGGAGCTGGCGGACCGTCTGCTCGCGCTGACGCTTCGGGGCTTGAAGGACTGAGGTGGGGCGGGAGTCGGCGTGGGACCCCTGGGGGAGGGTCCCTCGGGTGACTTCGGGGGCGGTGCGGGTCCACCGGCGGGGCGGCGGCGCGAGCCCGCCCGCTCAGCGGCGGCGCATGTCCGCGACCCGGGCCGTGCGTTCCAGCGTCTCCGCGGCCATTCCGCCACCCGGCCCGCGGAACTGACCGGCCGCCATCCGCCCGCGCTGGACGGGGAGCGGCATGTCACGGCGGGGCCGGGCGCCCGGGGGGACCTGGTCGCCGCCGGAGGGGCCGGCGGTCGCTCCCGTGCCGGCGACGGCGATCTGCACGCCCTGGTCGGCGAGGGCCTGGAGCTCGGTGGCGGCCCGCTCGTCGTGCGCCGGGGGCTCGTCGGTCACGAGGCGGGTGATGACGTCCGTCGGCACCGTCTGGAACATGGTGTCGGAGCCGAGCTTGGTGTGGTCGGCGAGGACCACGACCTCGGCCGCCGCCTGCACGAGCGCCCGGTCCACGCTCGCGGAGAGCATGTTGGACGTCGACAGGCCGCGCTCGGCGGTCAGACCGCTCCCGGAGAGGAACGCCCGGGAGACCCGGAGCCCCTGGAGCGACTGCTCGGCCCCGCTGCCCACGAGCGCGTAGTTGGAGCCGCGCAGGGTGCCGCCGGTCATGACGACCTCGACCCGGTTGGCGTGGGCGAGGGCCTGGGCGACGAGCAGGGAGTTGGTGACGACGGTCAGACCGGGCACGCGGGCGAGCCGGCGGGCCAGCTCCTGCGTGGTCGTCCCGGCGCCGACGACGATGGCCTCGCCTTCTTCGACGAGGCCGGCGGCGACGTCGGCGATGGCCGTCTTCTCCGCTGTGGCGAGATGGGATTTCTGCGGGAAGCCGGATTCTCGCGTGAATCCACCCGGCAACACCGCACCGCCGTGGCGGCGGTCGAGGAGTCCTTCTGCCTCAAGGGCCCGTACGTCTCTCCGTACGGTCACTTCAGAGGTCTGGACGACGCGGGCGAGCTCGCGGAGCGACACGGCCCCATTGGCTCGCACCATTTCGAGGATCAACTGGCGACGTTCTGCAGCGAACACGAAACTGACAGTAACGTGACCGGCCGATAGTTTTCAGCACTATGCGCCGAATTGCAGAAGATGCGCACGGACGGGGCCTCCAAGTGGTATGGGAGGCCCCGCCGTTGATCGTTCTATGTCCCCCCTTGCCGGGGGTTGTCCGAGTCGGCGAACCGTTCCCGCAGGCGGGAGCCGGGCCGGAGCGGGCCGTTACGCCTCGCCCGTCGCCTTTCGGGTGTGCAACTGCCGTGCCACTTCCGCGATCGAGCCCGACAGGGAGGGGTACACGGTGAAAGCATTTGCGATCTGTTCGACCGTCAGATTGTTGTCGACCGCGATCGAGATCGGATGGATCAGCTCGCTCGCCTTCGGCGCGACGACACAGCCGCCGACCACGATGCCGGTGCCCGGGCGGCAGAAGATCTTCACGAAGCCGTCCCGGATGCCCTGCATCTTCGCGCGGGGGTTGCGCAGCAGCGGCAGCTTGACGACCTTGGCGTCGATCTTGCCCGCGTCCACGTCGGCCTGGGTGTAGCCGACGGTGGCGATCTCCGGGTCGGTGAAGACGTTCGAGGAGACCGTCTTCAGGTTCAGCGGGGCCACCGCGTCGCCGAGGAAGTGGTACATCGCGATCCGGCCCTGCATGGCGGCGACCGAGGCGAGCGCGAAGACGCCGGTGACGTCACCGGCCGCGTAGACGCCCGGGGCGCTCGTACGGGAGACCTTGTCGGTCCAGATGTGGCCGGAGTCCTTCAGCTTGACCCCCGCCTCCTCCAGGCCCATTCCGGCCGAGTTGGGGATCGCGCCGACCGCCATCAGACAGTGGGTGCCGGAGATGACCCGGCCGTCGGCGAGGGTGACCTCGACCCGGTCGCCGACCCGCTTGGCGGACTCGGCGCGGGAGCGGGCCATGACGTTCATGCCGCGGCGCCGGAAGACGTCCTCCAGGACGGCGGCCGCGTCCGGGTCCTCGCCCGGGAGCACGCGGTCACGGCTGGAAACGAGCGTGACGCGGGAACCGAGCGCCTGGTAGGCACCGGCGAACTCGGCGCCGGTGACACCGGAACCGACCACGATGAGCTCCTCGGGGAGCTCCTTCAGGTCGTAGACCTGGGTCCAGTTCAGGATGCGCTCGCCGTCCGGCTTGGCGTCGGGCACCTCGCGCGGGTGGGCACCGGTCGCGATCAGCACCGCGTCGGCGGTCAGCGTCTCCTCGGTGCCGTCGGCGGCGGTGACGACCACCTGGCGGGAGCCGTCCACGGCCTGCCGGCCGGAGAGCCGGCCGCGGCCGCGCAGGACGCGGGCGCCGGCCCGGGTCACGGAGGCGGTGATGTCGTGGGACTGGGCGAGCGCGAGGCGCTTCACCCGTCGGTTCACCTTGCCGAGGTCCACGCCGACGACACGAGCGGCCTGCTCGATGTGCGGGGTGTCGTCCGCGACGATGATGCCCAGCTCCTCGTAGGAGGAGTCGAAGGTGGTCATCACCTCGGCGGTGGCGATCAGGGTCTTCGAGGGGACGCAGTCGGTCAGGACGGACGCGCCGCCGAGGCCGTCGCAGTCCACGACGGTCACCTCCGCGCCGAGTTGGGCGCCCACCAGGGCCGCCTCGTATCCGCCGGGTCCGCCGCCGATGATCACGATCCGGGTCACTGGGATCTACGCCTCGCGCTCTCGTTCTGCCGGGGGGTCCCCCCGCTGGGGTGCAGTGCGTACGCCATTGTCCCGCACGCTTCAAGTGCGTACCCCATTCTCCCGCACGCCGGGCGCTGCCTCGCGCCGGGGCCTCCGGAGCCCCTCGTACGGCCGCCACCTCGGTCTTCTCCGGGCAGCCCGCCCCCTCCCGTACCCTCGGTCCCATGTCGCTCTACGCCGCTTTCGCCGGCAACCTCGACGCGCGGCTGATGAGCCGCCGCGCACCGCACTCCCCGCTGCGCGGCACCGGCTGGCTCAACGGCTGGCGGCTGACCTTCGGCGGAGAGCAGATGGGCTGGGAGGGAGCGCTGGCCACCATCGTGGAGGCCCCCCGCTCCCAGGTCTTCGTGGCGCTGTACGACATCGCGCCGATGGACGAGGACTCGATGGACCGCTGGGAGGGCGTGGGCCTCGACATCTACCGGCGGATGCGGGTGCGGGTGCACACGCTGGACGGCGAGGAGCCGGCCTGGGTGTACGTCCTCAACGCGTACGAGGGCGGGCTGCCGTCCGCGCGGTACCTGGGCGAGGTCGCCGACGCGGCCGAGTCGGCGGGCGCGCCGCACGACTACGTGATGGAGTTGCGGAAGCGCCCCTGCTGATCGCGCCCCGCCTCACCCGTCCGGCCTCGGCGAGCGGGCCGGGTTGATCCGACCGGGTGAGCGGAATCCCCCGTTCGTCGGAAACGACAAGACAACGATCGCATGTCCGTCAGCATCGTCATCTACGCGCGTAGGAATTCTCCGGCTACGCTGCTTCGCGTACCAAATCCGTCCGGGGTTCCCCTCGGACCCCCCTCCCCGAGGCGAGAGAGTCAGTGAACGCAACTGCCACCCCGTACGAGGCCGCCGAGGCCGCTGCCGCACGTCTTCGCGAGCTGACCGGTGTCGAGAACCACGACGTCGCCCTGGTCATGGGCTCCGGCTGGGCCCCCGCCGTCGACGCCCTCGGTGCCCCCGAGGCCGAGTTCCCGGTGACCGAGCTCCCCGGCTTCCCGCCGCCGGCCGTCGAGGGCCACGGCGGCAAGGTCCGCTCGTACAAGATCGGTGAGAAGCGCGCGCTGGTCTTCCTCGGCCGCACCCACTTCTACGAGGGCCGGGGCGTCGCCTCCGTCGCCCACGGCGTCCGCACCGCCGTCGCCGCCGGCTGCAAGACCGTCGTCCTCACCAACGGCTGCGGCGGCCTCCGCGAGGGCATGCGCCCCGGCCAGCCGGTCCTGATCAGCGACCACATCAACCTGACGGCCGCCTCCCCGATCGTCGGCGCGAACTTCGTCGACCTGACGGACCTGTACTCGCCGCGCCTGCGCGCACTGTGCAAGGAGGTCGACGAGACGCTGGAGGAGGGCGTCTACGTCCAGTTCCCCGGCCCGCACTACGAGACCCCGGCCGAGATCAACATGGTCCGCGTCATGGGCGGCGACCTCGTCGGCATGTCCACCGTCCTGGAGGCCATCGCGGCCCGCGAGGCCGGTGCCGAGGTCCTCGGCATCTCCCTCGTCACCAACCTGGCGGCGGGGCTCTCGGGCGAGCCGCTGAACCACGAGGAGGTCCTCCAGGCGGGACGCGACTCGGCGGCGCGGATGGGCGAGCTGCTGACGCGGGTCCTCGACCGGATCTGATCTCCTTCCGCACCCCTCGCACCGACCGGCCCCTGGGGGCCGGTCGGGCTTCCGAGCGCTGCGGCGGCCTCCGACCGCCGGCGTGCCGGTGCGCCCGTCCGGCCGGAGCTCGCCGCCGGTGCGGGGGCCGGTGCGCGGGGCTTCTCCCCCAGACGGGCTGGAAATCCAGCCCGTCTGGGGGTCCCCCCACGCCGCCAGGCGCAGGGGGCGTTCGAGGACACGGCCGCAGGCCGTACGGGGGTCTGGGGGCTTGCCCCCAGTTCGGGAAGGGGCGGGGTGGGGAAAGGCTCCGCGCAGCGGCCGTCCGCACGCCCCACCGGCCCGCACCCGATCCAGCCCGCACCGGCCCCGCACCCACCCGCCCCACCCCGAAAGGCACACCGTGACGCAGGACGATCTCCTCACCCGGGCCCAGGCCTGGCTCGCCGAGGATCCCGACAGCGAGACCCGCGAGGAGCTCGCGCGGCTCATCGAGGCCGGCGCGAGCGACGAGCTCGCCGCCCGTTTCAGCGGCACGCTGCAGTTCGGCACGGCCGGGCTCCGCGGTGAGCTCGGCGCCGGGCCCATGCGGATGAACCGCTCGGTCGTCATCCGGGCCGCCGCCGGCCTGGCCGCCTACCTGAAGGCGAAGGGCCGGACCGGCGGCCTCGTCGTCATCGGCTACGACGCCCGCTACAAGTCCGCCGACTTCGCCCGCGACACCGCCGCGGTGATGACCGGCGCCGGACTGCGCGCCGCGCTGCTCCCGCGCCCGCTGCCGACGCCCGTCCTCGCGTACGCCATAAGGCATCTGGGCGCCGTCGCCGGTGTCGAGGTGACCGCGAGCCACAACCCGCCGCGCGACAACGGCTACAAGGTCTACCTGGGCGACGGCTCGCAGATCGTGCCTCCTGCCGACGCCGAGATCGCCGCCGAGATCGACGCCATCCGCTCGCTCCACGACGTGCCCCGCGCGGCCGACGGCTGGCAGACCCTGGGCGACGAGGTCCTCCAGGCCTACCTGGAGCGCACGGACGCCGTCCTGACCCCGGGCTCCCCCCGGACCGCGCGGACCGTCTACACGGCCATGCACGGCGTCGGCAAGGAGGTCCTGACGGCCGCGTTCGGCCGGGCCGGCTTCCCGCCGCCCGCGCTGGTCGCCGAGCAGGCCGAGCCGGACCCCGCCTTCCCCACGGTCGCCTTCCCGAACCCGGAGGAGCCGGGCGCCATGGACCTGGCCTTCGAGGCCGCCCGGGCCGTCGACCCCGACATCGTCATCGCGAACGACCCGGACGCCGACCGCTGCGCCGTGGCCGTGCCCGACGCGGACGCCGAGGGCGGCTGGCGGATGCTCCGCGGCGACGAGGTCGGCGCGCTGCTCGCCGCGCACCTGGTGCACAAGGGCGCCACCGGCGTCTTCGCCGAGTCGATCGTGTCGTCGTCCCTCCTCGGCCGCATCGCCGAGGCCGCGGGCGTCGGCTACGAGGAGACGCTGACCGGCTTCAAGTGGATCGCCCGCGTCGACGGACTGCGGTACGGCTACGAGGAGGCGCTCGGCTACTGCGTCGACCCGGAGGGCGTCCGCGACAAGGACGGCATCACCGCCGCGCTGCTCGTCACGGAGCTGGCCTCGGTGCTCAAGGAGCAGGGCCGGACCCTCACCGACCTGCTCGACGACCTGGCGGTGGCGCACGGCCTGCACGCCACGGACCAGCTGTCGGTGCGCGTCGAGGACCTGGGGATCATCGCGAACGCGATGGCCACCCTGCGCGAGCGGCCCCCGGTGCGGCTCGCCGGTCTGACGGTCGTCTCGGCCGAGGACCTGACGAAGGGGACCGAGTCCCTGCCGCCGACGGACGGGCTCCGCTACCACCTGGAGGGCGCCTACAAGGCCCGGGTGATCGTCCGCCCCTCCGGCACCGAGCCCAAGCTCAAGTGCTACCTGGAGGTCGTCGTCCCGGTCGGCGACGGCAGCGAGCTGGCGACGGCCCGCGCGACGGGCGCCGAGATCCTCGCCGCGATCAAGCGGGATCTGTCCGAGGCCGCCGGGCTGTAGGGCATGGCGCCGAGGGCCGGTACGGATTCCCTTCCGTACCGGCCCTCGCCCGTCCGGGTGAACCCCGTACGGCACGTGACGTAAAGGGTGGACCGTGCGCCGGGGGCGCGCGCCAGGGTGACCCGGTGTCCGTCACCCCCGTGCCGTACGTCCCCGGCCCCCGTACGACCGCACCCGAGGCCGTGGCGGGCGGCGCGCTGCGGCGTGCGGCCCCGGCGCTGCTCGGCTTCCTGGCGGTACGGCTCCTGGGGCTCGCGGTGCTCGCCCGCTGGGCGCATCTCAAGGGGCACGGCCTGTGGCCGCTGCTCGCCCGGACGTGGGACTCGCTGTGGTACCTGGACATCGCGGGGCACGGGTACACGACCCAGCCGTCCTTCCCCCGGAACCTGGCCTTCTTCCCGCTCTTCCCCGGGCTCGTCCGGCTGCTGTCGGCGGTCCTCCCCGGCTCCCGCGCCTCGGTCGCCCTCGGACTCGCGGTGGTCTGCTCGCTGCTCGCCGCCTGGGGGGTGTTCGCGGTCGGCGACCGGCTGCGCGGGCGCCGGACCGGAACGGTCCTCGCCGTCCTGTGGGGCGCCTCGCCGGTGGCCGCCGTGCAGTGGATGGGGTACACGGAGTCGCTGTTCACGGCGCTCGCGGCCTGGGCGCTGTACGCGGTGCTCGGCGGGCGCTGGGCGTGGGCCGCAGGGCTCGCGGTGGCCGCCGGTCTCACCCGGCCGACGGGGCTCGCGGTCGCGGCGGCGGTCGGCGCGGCGGGGCTCCTCGCGGCCCGGCGCGCGCGGCGGGCGGCGGGGCTCGTCGCCGCCATTCGCGTCGGATCAGGCCGGGTCGTCCGGTGCGTGCGATCGGCGTGCGGCCGGGGCGCCCCCGTAGCGGAGCTACTTGGGTGTCCCGGCCGTGCGTCGAGCGTGCGTGCCGGGCGGGCCGGACCCGACGGGAATGGTCAGACAGGCCCTACGGGGTGTCCGGAAGCGGGGTGCGGCTCAGCGTGTGGCGAGCAGGATCACGAGGAGCAGCAGCCCGGCCACCGCGGGCGCCACGATCTCGTACGCCCAGCGCACCTGCGGCTCGCCCTGCGCGCCCGGGGTCCCGGCGCGCAGCTCGGCGAGTTCGCGCAGTTCGGCGACGGTCTTGTCGCTCGGGGCGGTGCGGGAGGCGGTGTCCCGTACGTCGGCGGTGACGGAGGTACGGCCGTGGGGGTCGTCCTGGGAGGCGCGGGCGGCCTGGCGGGCGGCCTTCTTCCGCTGGCGCAGCGAGACGGGGATCGCCCACAGCTGGTACTTGGCGCCCTCCTGCGTGAAGACCTCGCTGGAGTAGCCGGCGCGGACGTCGGCGACCGCGGCCCAGGGCAGCACGATCGACCGGAACGGGTTGCGGATCCGGAGCCGGTCGTCGTTGGCGTACACGGCGGGCCTGATCGTGAAGGCGACGATCAGCGGGACGGCGAGGACGAGGACCGCGAGCGCGATCCAGGGCGTGCGGCCCTCGCCGCGGACGATCGCGTCCCCGGCGAAGAAGGCCGTGAGGAGCAGCAGGAACACGCCGCTCGCGACCCCGAGGGGCGACCGGAAGACCTTGTCGGCGGAGGTCTGTCCCGCGGGGGTCTTTCCTGCGGACGGCTGCTCGGGGCTCGGCTCGTGGCTGGGCTCGGGGGTCGTCATGCCGCCGATTGTGCCTCAGGGGGCGGGTGGGGACTCAGGCGGCCCGCGCGGCCACGAGGTCCGCGTACAGGATGATGTTGTCGGGCCGGTGGCCGCCGACCAGCTCGCCGCCGCAGGTGACGAGGCGCAGCTCGGGGCGGGTGGTGTCGCCGTACACCTTGGCCGTCGGGAAGGCGTCCTTGTCGACCTGCTCCAGCTCCCGGACCCGGAAGACCGCGGTCGTGCCGTCGGCGCGGGTCACGGTGATCTCGTCGCCGACGCGGACCTTGGAGACGTTCTTGAGGACGGCCGGGCCGCGGGCGGTGTCGAAGTGGCCGATGAGGACGGCGGGGCCGGTCTGCCCGGGGGTGACGCCCTTGTCGTACCAGCCGATGCGGTCGGCGTCCGCGACCGAGGGCACCTCGACGGTGCCGTCCGTGTTGAGGCCGAGGGAGAGCACGGGCCCGGTGTCGACCCCGGCGGCGGGCACCCGGACCCGGACGGGCAGGGACCGCGCCATCGGCTGCACGGGCGCCGGGCTCGCGGTCGGCGCCGGGGCGGCGGTGGCCCGCGAGATGTGGGCGGGCGGGGTGGCGGGCGCGGGCTCGCCGGCGGCGGAGCAGCCGGTGAGCGCGGCGAGCGCGGCCACGAGGACGAGCGAGGCGGTACGGGTACGGGCGGGGCGACGGCTCACGGGACGGCTCCGGACGGGCTGAAGGACGGGGTGTGGCCGGCCGCCGCGCGGGACGCGGCGACCGGCCTGGGGTGGGGTGTGGCCTGCTCGGGTCAGGGCAGGAAAAGGTGCGGGATCAGGCGCGGGAGCCGGCCCGGCGGCGGAGGACGACGAAGCCGAGGCCCGCGGCGGCGAGGGAGGCCGTGCCCGCGCCGGCCGCGATCAGGGCGGTGGAGTCGCCCTCGGTGCCGAGCTCGGCACCGGCCGCGACGCCGCCCTGCGGGACGACGGAGGTCTGCCCGGTGTTCGTGGTGGTGCCGCCGGAGGCCGGGGTGGTGGCGGACGGCGCCGGGGTGGCGGTGGCGTCCTTCTCGCAGCCCTTCGGGAGCTTCGGGAAGGCGGTCCAGCGGTAGGGCGTGTCGCCGCCCTGGGTGCGCTGGCCGAGCTTCGGGGTGGTGGTGTTCGCGTCCTTGATCGTGAGGCCCTGGCCCAGGTCGGCCGCGTGGGCGCGGTCGAGGGTGACGATGGGCTTGCCGTCCTCGTCCTTGAGGACGGCCTTCGGGCCCTTCTCCAGGTCGTTGGTGAGCGTCACGGTCAGCAGCGCGAAGACCGAGGGGATGTCCTGCTGGACGGTGCACTTGCCGAGGGTGACGACGGGGCCCGGGGTGGGGGCGGAGCCGTTCTGGACGAGCTCGGGGGCGGCCTGCTTCGAGGAGCCCGGGATGTAGGCGGCGAAGCCTCCGTCCTGCTCCAGGACGACGACGGCCTTGCCGTACGTCCAGACCTGGCGGAAGCCGCTCAGGTAGGTGAAGCCGCGGCCCTTGCCGTTCTCGATCAGCTGGAGGCCGTAGCGGCCGTCCTTCTGGGCGAGCTCCAGGAGCGTGCCGTCGGCGAGGCGGTAGACGCCGGGCGTGGCACCGGGGACGTAGTTGCGGTCCCAGTTGTAGGTGGTGCCGTCCGGGTTGAGGACGAAGAACTCGCCGTTGTCGTTGCCGGCGACGGAGCGGGTGATCGCCTCCAGGACGCCGACCGGGTTGCCCTGGTAGAAGAGCTCGGCGCGGTAGTTCTGCTCCTTGACCTTGTAGATCTTGGCGATCGTGCCGTTGAGGAGGGTCTCGGTCCGGACGAGGGTGCCCTTCGCGGGGTCGGCCTCCGCCTCCGTGCCGGTCTCGGCCGGCTTGGTGGCGTCCGCCGGCTTCGCGGCATCGCCCGGCTTCGCGGTGTCGGCCGGCTTCACGGCGTCGGCCGGCTTGACGGCCACCGGGCCGTCGGCGGCGAACGCGGCACCGACGACGAGGGCCGGGGTGGTGAGGGCGACACCCGCGACGAGGGCGGTGGCGATGGCGGTGCGAAGGGCGGTGCGCATAACGACTCCTGTGAATTCAGGTGAGACGGACAAGGAGAGCCGCATGCCGCTTTTTCTCGGTCCGACTGGTTCCGGTGAGGTCTGGCTGGCTGCTGATAAGAATCTATTGATCTTGTATGTGGGAGCCGTCCGCTCCATGTCACGGGCGTGTGACAGCAGTCACCACGCCGTCGGACCCCCTGTGACCTCGGGCTCGATGAAGGGGCGCCCCTGTACAGGTCGCTACGCGCGTAGATATGCTCGACTGGTGACCATGCCCACCACTGCATCCGCAGCATCCGCTTTCGCCGACGTGACCACGTCCGACAGTGCGCTGCGCCGCTTCCTCCACGGGCTGCCCGGCGTCGACGCCGTCGGCCTGGAGGCGCGCGCCGCGTCCCTCGGCACCCGCTCGATCAAGACCACGGCCAAGGCCTACGCCATCGACCTGGCCATTTCCATGATCGACCTGACGACGCTCGAAGGCGCGGACACCCCGGGCAAGGTCCGGGCGCTCGCCGCCAAGGCCGTCAACCCCGATCCGACCGACCGCACGACCCCGAAGACCGCCGCCGTCTGCGTCTACCCCGACATGGTGGCCACCGCCAAGGCCGCCGTCGCGGGCTCGGGCGTCAAGGTCGCCTCGGTCGCCACCGCCTTCCCGGCGGGCCGCACCGCGCTCCCCGTGAAGCTGGCCGACACCGCCGACGCCATCGCCGCCGGTGCCGACGAGATCGACATGGTCATCGACCGTGGCGCCTTCCTCGCCGGCCGCTACCTGGAGGTCTTCGAGCAGATCGCCGCGATCAAGGCGGAGTGCGGCGACCGCGCCCGCCTCAAGGTGATCTTCGAGACCGGCGAACTGTCCACGTACGACAACATCCGCCGCGCCTCCTGGCTCGGCATGATGGCCGGCGCGGACTTCATCAAGACCTCGACCGGCAAGGTCGCGGTCAACGCCACCCCGGCGAACACCCTCCTCATGCTGGAGGCCGTGCGCGACTTCCGCGCACAGACCGGCGTGCAGATCGGCGTGAAGCCGGCCGGCGGCATCCGCAACACCAAGGAAGCGATCAAGTTCCTGGTTCTCGTCAACGAGACCGTGGGTGAGGACTGGCTGGACAACCACTGGTTCCGCTTCGGCGCTTCCAGCCTGCTCAACGACCTGCTGATGCAGCGCCAGAAGCTGGCGACCGGCCGTTACTCCGGCCCCGATTACGTGACGGTGGACTGATCAACATGGCATCTGCATTCGAGTACGCACCGGCACCGGAGTCGCGTTCCCTCGTCGACATCGCGCCGAGCTACGGCCTGTTCATCGACGGCGAGTTCGTCGACGCCGCCGACGGCAAGGTCTTCAAGACCGTCTCCCCCGCCTCCGAGGAGGTCCTCGCCGAGGTCGCCCAGGCGGGCTCCGAGGACGTCGACCGCGCGGTGAAGGCCGCCCGGAAGGCCTTCGAGAAGTGGTCGGCGCTGCCCGGTTCCGAGCGCGCCAAGTACCTCTTCCGGATCGCCCGGATCATCCAGGAGCGCAGCCGTGAGCTGGCCGTCCTGGAGACCCTGGACAACGGCAAGCCGATCAAGGAGACCCGCGACGCGGACCTCCCCCTGGTCGCCGCACACTTCTTCTACTACGCGGGCTGGGCCGACAAGCTCGACCACGCCGGCTACGGGCCGAACCCGAGGCCGCTGGGCGTGGCCGGCCAGGTCATCCCGTGGAACTTCCCGCTGCTCATGCTGGCGTGGAAGATCGCCCCGGCGCTCGCGACCGGCAACACGGTCGTCCTGAAGCCGGCCGAGACGACCCCGCTCTCCGCCCTGTTCTTCGCGGACATCTGCCGTCAGGCCGGGCTGCCGAAGGGCGTCGTCAACATCCTTCCCGGGTACGGGGAGACCGGCGCCGCGCTGGTCGAGCACCCGGACGTCAACAAGGTCGCCTTCACCGGCTCGACGGCGGTCGGCAAGTCGATCGCGCGTTCCATCGCCGGCACGCACAAGAAGGTCACCCTCGAACTGGGCGGCAAGGGCGCCAACATCGTCTTCGACGACGCCCCCATCGACCAGGCCGTCGAGGGCATCGTCAACGGCATCTTCTTCAACCAGGGCCAGGTCTGCTGCGCGGGCTCGCGCCTCCTCGTCCAGGAGTCGATCCAGGACGAGCTGCTCGACAGCCTGAAGCGCCGTCTGTCGACGCTCCGCCTCGGCGACCCGCTCGACAAGAACACCGACATCGGCGCCATCAACTCCTCGGAGCAGCTGGCCCGCATCACCTCCCTCGTGGAGCAGGGCGAGGCGGAGGGCGCCGAGCGCTGGACCGCCGCGTGCGAGATCCCGTCGGCCGGTTACTGGTTCGCCCCGACGCTCTTCACGAACGTCACGCAGGCGCACCGCATCGCCCGCGACGAGATCTTCGGCCCGGTCCTGTCGGTGCTGTCCTTCCGTACGCCCGACGAGGCGGTCGCGAAGGCCAACAACAGCCAGTACGGCCTGTCGGCCGGCATCTGGACGGAGAAGGGCTCCCGCATCCTCGCGGTCGCCAACAAGCTCCGGGCCGGTGTCGTCTGGGCCAACACGTTCAACAAGTTCGACCCGACCTCGCCCTTCGGCGGCTACAAGGAGTCGGGCTTCGGCCGCGAGGGCGGCCGCCACGGTCTGGAGGCCTACCTCGATGTCTGACACGACTCGCCTTGGCGTCTTCAAGACCTACAAGCTGTACGTCGGGGGCAAGTTCCCCCGCTCCGAGAGCGGCCGGGTGTACGAGGTGAGCGACTCGAAGGGCAAGTGGCTGGCGAACGCGCCGCTCTCCTCCCGCAAGGACGCCCGTGACGCGGTCGTCGCGGCACGGAAGGCCTTCGGCGGCTGGGCGGGCGCGACCGCGTACAACCGGGGCCAGATCCTCTACCGCGTCGCCGAGATGCTGGAGGGCCGCCGGGACCAGTTCGTCCGCGAGGTCGCGGACGCGGAGGGCCTGTCGAAGTCGAAGGCCGCCGTGGTCGTCGACGCGGCGATCGACCGCTGGGTCTGGTACGCGGGCTGGACCGACAAGATCGCCCAGGTCGTGGGCGGCGCGAACCCGGTCGCGGGCCCGTACTTCAACCTGTCGACCCCGGAGCCGACGGGCGTCGTCACCGTCGTGGCCCCGCAGGACTCGTCCTTCCTGGGGCTGGTCTCGGTGATCGCCCCGGTGATCGCGACGGGCAACACGGCCGTCGTGATCGCCTCGGAGAAGTCCCCGCTCCCCGCCCTCTCCCTGGGCGAGGTCCTGGCCACCTCCGACCTCCCGGGCGGCGTGGTCAACATCCTCTCCGGCAAGGCCTCGGAGATGGGCCCGCACCTGGCGGCCCACCAGGACGTCAACGCGATCGACCTGACGGGCGCGGGCACCGATCTGGCCCGTGACCTGGAGATCGCGGCGGCGGACAACCTGAAGCGCGTCCTGCGCCCCCGTACCGAGGACTTCGCCGAGTCCCCGGGCACGGACCGCATGACGGCGTTCCTGGAGACGAAGACGGTCTGGCACCCCACGGGTTCGCTGGGCGCGAGCGGCTCCTCGTACTAGGACCCCCATGACGAACGGCCCCCGGGATCATCCGGGGGCCGTTCGTCATGCGCCGCCGCGCTCGATCAGGCCCGCGACCCCGTCGAGCACGCACTCGAGCCCCGTCTCGAACAGCCACCCCGCGTCGTCCTTGCGGGCCGCGCCCAGGGCGTAGGTCCGGTAGGTCGGGTAGCGGCCGGTGCCGAGCAGGTACGTCATCTGCGGGGCGAGCCCCCGGCGGGTCTCGTCGGGGTTCGCCCAGCCCTGCTCCTCCATGTACAGGGCGATGGCGACCTCCGCCTGCACGGCCCCGTGCACATAGGCGCCGACCGCGCGGAACGCCGCCATCATCGTGTCGACGTCGAGGCCCAGGCCGTCGAGCGAGGCCAGCTGCCGCTCGGCCGCCGCCAGCCGGTTCGGGGTGAGGGCGAAGAGCGGGGTCGGCAGCTGGGCGAGCCAGGGGTGGCGGAGCATCCCTTCGCGGGTGCGGTGCGCGTGGGTCCGCAGGGTGTCCCGCCAGCCCTCGCCGGGCTCGGGGGGCTCCATCTCGCTGGAGACCCGGTCGACCATGAGCGCCCACAGCTCGTCCTTGCCGTCGACGTGCCGGTACGCGGCCATGGGGGCGACGCCCAGTTCGGCGGCGACCTTCCGCATGGTGACGGCGGCGAACCCCTCGCGGTCCGCGATCCCGATCGCGACCTCGGCGATCCGGCCCGGGGTGAGGGAGGCCCTGGGCGCCGCGGGCCGATCGAGCCGCTCCCACAGCGAGACGCGCTCCGTCTCGTCCTTCTTCGCCACTCCGGCCTCCTTGTGTCGCGTACAGCGTATGCCTTGTGGACGTCGTACACACCGACGTGTACGTTGTACACCCATCGGTGTACGCCGTACACAACCACGTTTCCCAGGGGGACCCATGAGCACGCCGCTCCGCCTCGCCGTCATCCAGGGCTCGACCCGCGAAGGCCGCCTCGGCCCGACCGTCGCGCACTGGCTCGCCGGCCACGCCACCGACCGCCCCGACCTGGCCGTCGACGTGATCGACCTCGCCGAGACCCCGCTGCCCACCGTCTTCCCGCACCTCGGCCAGGCCCCCGCCGACGAGGCCGACCTGGCCCTCCTGCGGGCCGTGTCCCCCCGCCTGGCCGCCGCCGACGCCTTCGCCGTCGTCACGCCCGAGTACAACCACAGCTACCCCGCGTCCCTGAAGAACGCGATCGACTGGCACAACAAGGAGTGGCACGCCAAGCCCGTCGCCTTCGTCTCCTACGGCGGCTTCTCCGCCGGCCTGCGCGCCGTCGAGCACCTGCGCGGGGTCTTCGCCGAACTGCACGCCGTCACCCTCCGCGAGTCCGTCGGACTCGCCGGCGTCTGGGGTCAGTTCGACGCCGAGGGCAAGGCCGTCGACCCCGGCGCCGACACCGCCGCGAAGGCGATGCTCGAACGGCTCGTCTGGTGGGCCGACGCCCTCCGCGAGGCCCGCGCCAAGAAGCCGTACGGAGCCTGACCATGACCGACCAGCGAAAGCCGCTCCCCTACCCGGGCCTCACCGGTCTCATGCTCGGCATCGTCCTCGGCACCCTCGACGGCACGATCGTCGGCACCGCGCTCCCCACCGTCGCCGGCGAACTCGGCGGCCTCGACCGGCTGTCCTGGGTGGTCACCGCCTACCTCCTCACCGCCGCCGTCGGCACACCCCTGTGGGGCAAGGCCGGCGACCTGTACGGACGCAAGGGCGCCTACCTCACCGCCGTCGCCGTCTTCCTCGCCGGCTCCGTCCTCTCCGGCCTCGCCCAGACCATGGACCAGCTCATCGCCTTCCGCGCCCTCCAGGGCGTCGGCGCCGGCGGCCTGATGGTCGGCGCGTTCGCCCTGATCGGCACCGTCGTCTCCCCGCAGGACAGCCCGAAGGTGCAGGCGATCACCGGCGCGATGCTCCCGGTCGCCTTCGCCGGCGGCCCGCTCCTCGGCGGACTGCTCACCGACCACCTGAACTGGCGCTGGGCCTTCTACGTCAACCTGCCCGTCGGCATCGCCGCGCTGCTGCTCGTCTCCCTCGGGCTGCGCGTCCGCACCCCGCGCGTCCGGGCCCGCGTGGACGTGGCCGGGGCCCTGCTCCTCACCACCGGCATCCTCGCCCTGACCCTGCTCGCGACCTGGGGAGGAACGCGATACGCCTGGACCTCGCCGGGCGTCCTCGCCCTGGCCGCGACCGCCGTCGCCGCCCTCGCCCTGTTCGTCAGGACCGAGCGGCGCGCCACCGAGCCGGTGATCCCGCCCCGGCTGTTCCACAGCCGGAACTTCACCCTCGCGCAGATCCTCAGCCTGCTCGTCGGCGCGGGCATGATCGCCGCGATGAACTACCTGCCGCAGTACTTCCAGTTCGTCAGCGGCCGGACGTCCACGGCGAGCGGACTGCTCCTGCTGCCGCTCATGCTCGGCATGGTCGGCGTCCAGCTCGTCACCGGCCGGCTGATCGCGCGCGACGGCCGCTACCGGATCTACCCGATCCTCGGCGGCGGGCTCATGACCGCGGGCGCGCTCGCCCTGCTCCTGCTCGACGTGGACACCCCGACGGCCCTCGCGTCCGCGCTCACCGTGATCCCGGGCGCCGGCATGGGCTTCCTCATGCAGTCGACCCTGCTCATCACGATGTACAGCGCCCCGCCCCGGGACATGGGCGCGGCGAGCGGCACCGTCACGCTCGTCCGCACCCTCGGCGGCTCCCTCGGCGTCGCGGCCCTCGGCGCCGTCTTCACCGCGCGCCTCGCGGGGACCGACCCGAACCTGACGCCGACCCAGGCCGCAGGGCTGCCGGAGCCGGCACGGGAGGGCCTGCGGGCGGCGGTGACCAGCGGGGTGCACGGGGTGCTGCTCGGCACGGCCGTGCTCGCCGCCCTGGCGTTCGCGGTGGCCTGGCTCGTACGCGAGGTCCCGCTACGCGACGCTACGGAAGCAGACCCCGCGTCAGCGGACCGGCCAGCGGCAGGTCGGCCACTGCCCCGCCCTTCGTGACGTGGTCGGTGAGCAGGTTCGTGCCGACCGGCTTGAAGTCGGCGACCTGGGTGCCGAGGCCGTTGTCGAGCGGGTCGACGCCCGTGTTGGCCAGCGGGTCGAGCTGGAGGCGGGTCAGCGGGCCCACGCCCTGTGTGACACCCTCCAGCGCGCCCGCACCGGCCGCGCCCGCGTCCGTCCGGCTCAGCGAGTCGACGGGCAGCGGCACGGGAGCGGCGGCCTGCGCCCCGGCACCCGCGCCGAGCATCGCCGCACCCGCCGCCGTGACGGTGAGACCGGCCTTGAGCAGGGCGCTGCGGCGGGGGGTCCGGTGGTCTGCGTGACGCGCCATGAGGATCCTTCCAGGGGGTGAGCGGGCGGGCACCGACAGTAGTCGAGGTGTGATGCTCGATACCAACGGCCTTCCTCGGTGGTCCCCTGGACGGGGGAATGCCTCACACTGGTGTTCCGTGAGTTCCCAACCGATCCCGACCCGGGTCGTCCTGCTCGCGGGCCCCTCCGGCTCCGGCAAGTCGTCCCTCGCCGCCGTCGCCGGCCTTCCGGTCCTGCGCCTCGACGATTTCTACAAGGAGGCCGACGACCCGACGCTGCCGCTCGTCGACGGCTCCACGGACATCGACTGGGACTCCCCACGGTCCTGGGACGCGGACGCCGCCGTCGCCGCGATCGTCGAGCTGTGCCGTACGGGGCGGACCGACGTCCCGGTGTACGACATCGCCACCAGCTCCCGGGTGGACCGGGAGCGGCTCGACATCGCGCGGACGCCGCTCTTCGTGGCGGAGGGCATCTTCGCGGCCGAGATCGTGAACCGCTGCCGCGACCTCGACGTCCTCGCGGACGCGCTGTGCCTGCGGGGCCGCCCCTCGACGACGTTCCGCCGCCGGCTCCTCCGCGACCTCCGCGAGGGCCGCAAGTCGGTCCCGTTCCTGCTGCGCCGCGGCTGGCGCCTGATGCGCGCCGAGCGCGCGATCGTCGCCCGCCAGACCGCCCTGGGCGCCCACCCCTGCGGAAAGCCGGAGGCCCTGGGCCGCCTGGCGGCAGCGGCGGCGGGCCGCCACCGCACACCGGCGGCGAGCTGACGCCCCCGGACACCCCCGAGGCCGCACAGCACGAAGCGGGTCGTACGAGACCCCCCGGACTCGTACGACCCGCTTCGCTCTTCCCGTACCCCCGTACGGTTCCCCCGTGTTTCCCCCGTACCCCCAAGGCCCCGTTTCCCCCGTGGCCCCGCAGGGTGCGTCCCCCCGACCTTCAGGCCACCAGCTCGCCGAAGGACTCCTCCTCGTCACGGCCGAAGCTCAGCACCTCGTCCTCGCGCAGTCGCCGCAGCGAGCGCCAGATGCTCGACTTCACCGTGCCGACACTGATGTCCAGGATCTCCGCGATCTCCGGATCCGTACGGCCCTCGTAGTAGCGCAGCACCAGCATCGTCCGCTGGAGCTCGGGCAGCCGGGCCAGGGCCTGCCACAGGACCGCGCGCAGCTCCGTACCCCGCATCGCGTCCGTCTCGCCGACCGTCTCCGGCAGCTCCTCGGTCGGGTACTCGTTGAGCTTGCGCCGGCGCCAGGCGCTGATGTGCAGGTTCGTCATGGTGCGGCGCAGGTAACCACCCACGGCCGCCTTGTCACTGATCCGGTCCCAGGCGCGGTACGTGGAGAACAGCGCGCTCTGGAGCAGGTCCTCGGCCTCGAAACGGTCACCGGTGAGGTGGTAGGCGGTGGCGTACAGGGAGGCACGACGCTCCTGCACGTAAGCCGTGAACTCGGCTTCCGAGCAGCTCGTGCGCTCCCCCGTGACCTCCCCGTACGCCGCTCCCCCGTCAGCAACGGCCACCATGTACGGCGCCTTGCGCTGACGCCCGACGGTCCGAACGCACCCCCGCCCGTTCATCCCGCCGGACTTCTCCGTGCTCCGCACGACGTCGTGGAGACGCGTGACAACTGCGCTAGAGGTGGTGCTGTGCAGTGCGTTCATCTCGCGCCCCCCGTCGGTTGGAGTGTGTTTCGGTCCGTGTGCCAAGAAGCTTGCCCCCCGGACTTCATGGCGCTGTCCGCCGACTGTCACAGCCGTGTCACAGGGACCGCAACAGAAGCGAGTCGAAGAGCGGTCGATCTCGGACGGCCCAATGGGCCAGAATGACGACGTGCCTTTTCTGCTGCTGATCGAGGACGACGACGCCATCCGCACGGCCCTCGAACTCTCCCTGTCCCGGCAGGGCCACCGGGTGGCCACCGCCGCGACCGGCGAGGACGGTCTCCAGCTGCTGCGTGAGCAGCGGCCCGACCTGGTCGTGCTCGACGTCATGCTGCCCGGCATCGACGGTTTCGAGGTCTGCCGGCGCATCCGCCGGACCGACCAGCTGCCGATCATCCTGCTGACCGCGCGCAGCGACGACATCGACGTGGTCGTCGGTTTGGAGTCCGGCGCCGACGACTACGTCGTGAAGCCGGTACAGGGGCGGGTCCTGGACGCCCGCATCCGGGCCGTGCTGCGGCGCGGGGAGCGCGAGTCGACGGACTCGGCGACGTACGGCTCCCTGGTGATCGACCGTTCGGCGATGACGGTCACCAAGAACGGCGAGGACCTCCAGCTCACCCCGACCGAGCTGCGGCTGCTCCTGGAGCTGAGCCGGCGGCCCGGACAGGCGCTGTCCCGGCAGCAGTTGCTCCGGCTCGTGTGGGAGCACGACTACCTGGGCGACTCGCGGCTCGTCGACGCCTGTGTGCAGCGGCTGCGCGCCAAGGTGGAGGACGTGCCGTCCTCGCCGACGCTGATCCGTACCGTGCGCGGGGTCGGCTACCGGCTGGACGTCCCTGCGTGAGCAAAGGGATCTACACGCGGCTGCGGTTCTCCAGCCTGCGGCTGCGGCTCGTCATCGTCTTCGCCCTCGTCGCGCTCACCGCGGCCACCGCCGCCTCCGGCATCGCGTACTGGCTGAACCGTGAGGCGGTGCTGACCCGTACCCAGGACGGGGCGCTCAACGACTTCCGGCAGGAGATGCAGAACCGGGCGGCGACGCTGCCGCTCCGGCCCACCGAGGACGACCTGCGGCGGACCGCCGAGCAGATGGCGAGCGGCAGCGCCGCCGACTGCCAGGTGCTGCTGCTCGGCGAGCGGGCCGCGGGCAAGCCGATCGTGGGCGCCTCGGACCCGGACGACTTCACCCTGACCGACGTGCCGCACTCGCTGCGCGACGCCGTGAACACGAAGCGGCCGGTGACGGACACCGACCCGTACGCGTACCACCTGTTCTGGCAGCGTACGGAACGGAACGGGACGCCGTACCTGGTCGGCGGGACGCGGATCGAGGGCGGCGGCCCCGCCGGGTACATGTTCAAGTCGCTGGCCGCGGAGAAGGCCGATCTGAACTCGCTCGCCTGGTCGTTGGGGATCGCCACCGCGCTCGCCGTGGCCGGCTCCGTGCTCCTCGCGCAGGTCGCGGCGACGACCGTACTGCGCCCGGTGCACCGGCTCGGAGAGGCGGCCCGGCAGCTCGGCGAGGGCAAGCTCGACACCCGGCTGCGGGTCTCCGGCGCGGACGAACTGGCCGATCTGTCCCGTACGTTCAACAGCGCCGCCGAGTCGCTGCAGAAGAAGGTCGCGGACATGAGCGCGCGGGAGGAGTCCTCCCGCCGGTTCGTCGCCGACATGTCGCACGAGCTGCGGACCCCGCTGACCGCCCTGACGGCCGTCACCGAGGTCCTGGAGGACGAGCAGGACTCCCTGGACCCGATGATCGCCCCCGCGGTCGCGCTCGTGGTGAGCGAGACCCGACGCCTCAACGACCTGGTGGAGAACCTGATGGAGGTGACCCGCTTCGACGCGGGCACCGCACGGCTCGTCCTCGACGAGGTGGACATCGCCGACCAGATCACCGCGTGCATCGACGCGCGGGCCTGGCTGGACGCGGTGGAGCTCGACGCGGAGCGCGGGATCGTCGCGCCGCTCGACCCGCGCCGCCTCGACGTGATCCTGGCGAACCTGATCGGGAACGCGCTCAAGCACGGCGGTTCCCCGGTGCGGGTCTCGGTCCGCACGGACGACGACGAGCTGGTCATCGCGGTACGGGACCACGGCCCCGGCATCCCGGAAGAAGTACTGCCGCACGTCTTCGACCGCTTCTACAAGGCGAGCGCGTCCCGGCCGCGGTCCGACGGCAGCGGGCTCGGCCTCTCGATCGCGATGGAGAACGCGCTGATCCACGGCGGGTCCATCACCGCGTCGAACTCGGTCGGCGAGGACGGGAAGGTCGACGGCGCGGTGTTCGTGCTGCGCCTGCCGCTGGACGCCTCCGGGATCACGCGCGAGGTGCAGACGCGCAGCAGCCAGGGCGAGGTGGAGGAAGCGTGAAGCGTCGCGTCGTTGTCCTGGCGGCCGCGCTCACCGCGCTGGTCACCGGCTGCGGGATCCGGACCACGTCGGTCCCGGTGGACGCGGGCGCGGCCCCGTCCCGGGTCCCGTGCACCGTGACCGCCGACAGTACGCCGGAGGCGGCGGCACCGGGCGTGCCGGTCCGGGTGTTCCTCGTCTGCGGCTCGCAGCTGGAGGCGGTGGACCGCCGGTCGCCGCTGCCGGAGGAGAAGGCGGGCGGCGATCCCGTGCGGACGGCCGGGGGGCTTCTCGCGCAGCTGCTCGCCGAGCCGTCGGAGAGCGAGCGGCAGGCCGGCTTCACGACCGAGGTACGGGGGCCGCTGAAGGTCGCCGGAGGGCGGGCGGGCGACCCGGCGGGCACGCTGCGGCTGAGCCGGCAGCCGGAGGACCTGGCGCCTACGGCACTGTCGCAGCTCGTCTGCACGTTCGCGGAGAGCTCGGCGGGGGCGGGGGGGCACTCGGTGCTGCTCGGGGGGCCGGGGAAGTACGCGCCCAAGCGGTACCGGTGCACGACGGAACTCCGCGAACGCCCCGACTCCACCCCACCGACCACCCCACCAACCCCCTGACCCCTCCCCCGTGCGGGGCCGGTGCCCGCACGGGGGTGGCGCGGAACCGATTCGGCTGTTCGGCGCGTCTTGGGGGGCGTGCAGCGTCAAGGTTCGGGCGGCCAGGCCGCCATGGTCGTCCGCGTGGCGGGGTTCGTCCTCCTCCTCGCGCATCTGCTGCTCGTCGCCTGGGTCAGCCTGCGCCCACGCGACGTGGCCTGGGTGACCGCGCCGAACACGATCCCCCTGCACGGCCTGCGGGCCGATCTCGCGCTCGGCGGTGCCGAGGCGGCCCGGCTGATCGGCGAGGGCCTGCTGCTCCTGGCCCCGCTCGGGGTGCTGCTCCCGATGGCCGACGGACGGCTGCACGTCTCCGGGTGGGCCTCCCTGACCCGTACGACCGCCGCGGGCGCGCTCGTGTCGCTCGCCGTGGAGCTGCTCCAGACCGCGGTGCCGGGGCAGGTCGTGGACGTGGACTCCGTGCTCCTGAACACGACGGGCGTCGCCCTCGCGCATCTCCTGATCGTCCCGGCCTGCCGGAGCCGGCTGCGCCGCAGGCGGGCGGCGGGCACCCCGGACCGGGCGGCTTCTCAGGGTGCGACCCCGACGATTTCCAGGGTCCCGATCGCCCCGTAGACCGACGCTTCGTCCCCCTCTGCGGCGGCAGGATGGAGTCATCGGGAGCCCGAGGAGCGGCTCCCGGACCGACTCCGAAGGAGCCCACCATGGCCGCACTGTCCCGCCCCCGTGAAGGACGCGTGCTCGGCGGAGTGTGCGCGGCGCTGGCCCGGCGCTTCGGCACCTCCGCGACGACGATGCGTCTGATCTTCCTGGCCTCGTGCCTGCTGCCGGGACCGCAGTTCCTGATCTACCTGGGCCTGTGGATCTTCCTGCCGGCGGAGAAGACGGCGAGCACCGCCTGGTAGTCAGGGCGTGCGTACGCCGAAGGGGCGCGTACCCGGTTTCCGGGTGCGCGCCCCTTCGGCGTGTACGGCCGGGGTCAGCCGAGCGGCAGACCGCCGGCGAGGCCACCGATCGGCAGGCCGCCGAGGAGGCCGCCGAGCGGGGTGGCGCCGAGGCCGCCCGCCGCGGCGTCGAGCGGGAGGTTCTGGGTGGCCTGGCCGGCGGCGGCCGGGAGGGTCTTCACGCCCTGGTCGAGGCCCTGGCCGAGGGCGCCCTGGCCGGAACCGAGGGCCTCGGAAGCGCCGTCGGGGAGCGTGGTGAGGCCGTCACCGAGCGGGACGGCCGAGGTCACCGTGCCCAGCGCGTCGGCGTCGAGCGGCAGCGCCGATGCGGCGTTGGCCGCGCCGGCACCGGCGGCGACGAAAGCGGCACCGAGAGCGGCGACACCGAGCTTCTTGGCGGCAGACTGCTTCATCAGAAAATCTTCCTTGGGGAATCCGGGGGCTTGTGGGAAAGCCGGGAGGGGAAATCCTGGGAATTGAGAGCGGCTCTGCAACCTAACCAGCGAACGTCGCCTCCGCAAACACCGGAAAGCGGCCGGGTGTCGCGACGACCCGACCGCTCCCGTCCCCTTCGCGGGGCGTCCTTCAGCCTGCTGCGTGGGAAGACTCGCTGGTCGTGGCGGTCTGCTGGAACAGCCATTCGGACTTGAGCTCGGCGTATCCGGGCTTGATGACCTCATTGATCATGGCGAGTCGTTCATCGAAAGGAATGAACGCTGATTTCATCGCATTGACCGTGAACCACTGCATGTCGTCGAGCGTGTAGTCGAATGCCTCGATCAGCAGCTCGAATTCCCGGCTCATGCTCGTCCCGCTCATGAGCCGGTTGTCGGTGTTGACGGTGGCGCGGAAATGGAGCGTGCGGAGCAGACCGATGGGGTGCTCGGCGAAGGAGGCGGCGGCACCGGTCTGGAGGTTGGAGGAGGGGCACATCTCCAGCGGGATGCGCTTGTCGCGGACGTAGGCCGCGAGGCGGCCGAGGCGGACCGAGCCGTCGTCGGCGACCTCGATGTCGTCGATGATCCGGACGCCGTGGCCGAGCCGGTCGGCGCCGCACCACTGGAGCGCCTGCCAGATCGAGGGGAGCCCGAAGGCCTCGCCCGCGTGGATCGTGAAGTGGTTGTTCTCCCGCTTGAGGTACTCGAAGGCGTCGAGGTGGCGGGTGGGCGGGTAGCCGGCCTCGGCGCCCGCGATGTCGAAGCCGACGACGCCGGAGTCGCGGTAGCGGTTGGCGAGTTCGGCGATCTCCAGGGCGCGGGCGGCGTGCCGCATCGCGGTCAGCAGGGCGCCGACCCGGATGCGGTGGCCGTTGGCCCTGGCCTGCCGCTCGCCCTCGCGGAAGCCCTCGTTGACGGCCTCCACGACCTCTTCGAGGGTGAGACCGCCCTCCAGGTGCTGCTCGGGGGCGTACCGCACCTCGGCGTAGACGACGCCGTCCTCGGCGAGGTCGACGGCGCATTCGGCGGCGACGCGGACGAGGGCGTCCCGGGTCTGCATGACGGCGCAGGTGTGCGCGAAGGTCTCCAGGTACCGCTCCAGGGAGCCGGAGTCGGCGGCTTCGCGGAACCAGATGCCGAGCTTGTCGGGCTCCGTCTCGGGGAGCTGCTCGTAGCCCTGCTCCCGGGCGAGTTCGATGATCGTGCCGGGGCGCAGTCCGCCGTCGAGGTGGTCGTGGAGCAGCACCTTCGGGGCACGGCGGATCTGGTCCGCGGTGGGGACGTTGGGGGTCTGGCTCGTCATTTCCGCACTCTAGCCCCTACGCGCGTAGAACACCCCGTGCGGCGCCGTTTTTCTCGTGGCGGCGCGGGGACCGGCCCGCCTAGCCTGCCCGCATGACCTCGACTGCATCCGAACTCCCGCGCATCCACCGCTTCCTGTCCGACTTCCACCGCCGGCAGGCGGCCCGTACCGTCGAGTTCCCCGGCGCGGTCGCGGTGCTCGACGACGAGTACCGGCACTCGCGGGGGAACAACCACGTGCTCGCCGACGGGGCCGTGGACCCGGAGGCGCTGGCCGGTTACACGGACGAGGCGCAGAGCCATCTCCCGTACCGCTTCGCGTACGTCCTGGACGAGAAGGTCGCCGCCGCCTGTGTGGCGCCGATGGAGCGGGCGGGGTTCACCCACGCCACCACCCTGATCATGGCGCACACCGGCCCGGTGCCGGAGCACGGCGGGGCGCGCGAGGTGGACTTCGACGAGCTGCGCGGCCCGGTCACCGCGTCCTGGCCGCGCTTCGCCCCGGAGGCGCCGCCGGAGCGGATCCGCGATCTGGTGGAGCGGCGGGTGCGACGGCGGCGCGGTGCCGAGGTCGTGCGGTTCTTCGCCGCGTACACCCCGGAGGGCGAGGTGGCCGCCTGGGTCGATCTGTACATGGACCCGGCGACGGGGATCGCGCAGATCGAGGACCTGGTCACCGTGGAGGCGCACCTGAAGCAGGGTTACGCGGGGAAGGTGCTGGACACGGCCCTGCACGAGGCCGCCGCCGCGGGCTGCGCGACCCGTTTCCTCACCGCCTTCGCGGGCGACTGGCCGCACATCTGGTACGGCCGGAAGGGCTTCACGGTCATCGGCTCGGTGGCCCGCTTCGCACGGTAGGAGGCACAAGGGGCGTTCGCTCAGCGGACGATACGTAACAGTGACCGCGCGTACGGCTGGCGTACACCTCCGCTTCTGAGACTGTTCTGCCATGGCGCACTTCGCACTCGTGGCGCCGCCCGAGGCACGGAGACCCCGGCTCGGGCGGCCTGTTGGAGGTTCCCGCACGTCTTCGGCGGTGGGCGGCGTGGTGCTGCTGCTGCCGGACGGGGAGCCGGTGTCGGCTCGGCGGGCCTCCGCGCGGGCGCATGCGGCGATGCTCGCGCCGGCGCGCGAACTGGTGCGGGCGGGCCGGTCCGAGGGGCTCGCGGCGCATGTGGTGCGCTACCGGGCGCGCGGCTGGAACGGCGCGGACGCGGATCTCGTGGCGGACGCCTCCTGGGCGGTCGAGGAGGCCGTACGGCGTTACGGCGACGTCCCGGTCTGCCTCCTGGGCCACGGGATGGGCGCGCGGGCGGCGCTGCGGGCGGCCGGGCATCCGGCGGTCGGCGCGGTGCTCGCGCTCGCGCCGTGGCTGCCGGAGGACGACGTGGCGGCGGAGCCGGAGCCGGTGCGGCAGCTGGTGGGGCGCAGGGTGCTGCTCGTGCACGGCACGAACGACGCGCGGAGGGACCCGGAGCTGTCGTTCCGGTTCGCCGAGCGGGCGAAGAAGGCGAACCGGGACACCTGCCGTTTCGAGGTCCACTCGGACGGTCACGCGCTGCGCCAGTACGCGGCCGAGGTCCGGGCCCTCGCCGTGGACTTCGCGCTCGGCGCCCTGTTCTCCCGGCCGGTCGCCCGCCCGGTGGCCGACGCGATGGCGGCTCCCCCGCCGCTCGGCCTGCGGATGCCGCTGGCGGCGGGGTTCGGGAGCTCACGCAGGCGGTGAGGGCTCCTTCGGGAGCAGGTGGCCGCGGCGGCCGAGCAGGAACTTCTTGAAGGCGGCCACCGGGGCGGTGTCCGGGTGGCCGTCCAGCCAGGCGACGCCGATCTCGCGGACCGCGCGCGGCGCGGTGACGGTCAGTTCGACGACGCCGGGGCGGGGGACGGCGGGCGGGGGCAGCAGGGCGACGCCGAGCCCGGCGGCGACGAGGCCGCGCAGGGTCTCGGCCTCCTCGCCCTCGAAGGCGACCCGGGGCTTGAAGCCGGCCTCCGCGCACAGGTCGTCGGTGATGCGGCGGAGCCCGTACCCCGGCTCCAGGGTCACGAAGGTCTCCTCCGCGGCCTCGGCGAGCCGCACCCGCTTGCGGCCGGCGAGCCGGTGGTCGTCCGGGACGACGAGGCGCAGCCGCTGCTCGTCGAGGCGCCGGGCCACCAGGTCGGGGGCGTCCGGCACGGGCGAGGTCAGGCAGAGGTCGAGGTCGCCGGCCCGCAGCCGCTCGATCATGGCCTCGCCGTAGTTCTGGACGAGGGTGAAGCGGACCCTGGGGTGGTCGACGCGGAAGGCGCGGATGAGGCCCGGGACGGTCTCGGACCCCATGGTGTGGAGGAAACCGAAGGCGACCCGGCCCGCGGTCGGGTCGGCGTCGGCCCGTACGGTGTCGGCGGCCCGTTCCACCTCGGCGAGGGCCCGCTCGGCGGCGGTGAGGAAGCGGCGGCCCGCCGGGGTGAGGGAGACCGTGCGGCCGCGGCGGGCGAAGAGGGTGACGCCGAGGTCCTGTTCGAGCCGGACCATCGCCCGCGAGAGCGTCGACTGCGGCACGCCCATCTCGGCCGCGGCGCGGGTCACGTGCTCGTGCCGGGCGACGGCCGCGAAGTACGCGAGCCGCGGCGCGAGCAGCAGTCCCATGTCTTCTTCGTTACTGTTCGGTGACAGGCGAGGCTGTGACCTGTACTCATGCACCATGGGAACGATTACAGCAGTTCCGTGCATTGGACGCATGAAACGGACCGTCCTACGTTCGTGACATGCCTTCCGCCAGTACCAAGGCGGCCGCCACCACCGCGTCCGCCGACACCCGCCTCTCCCCCGGTGCCCCCGGCTACCGCCGGATGAGCCTCGCGCTCTTCGCCGCCGGACTGGCCACCTTCGCCCTCCTCTACTCCACGCAGGCCCTCCTCCCGGCCATCTCGGCCGAGTTCGGTGCCACCGCCTCCGCCGCCTCCTGGACGGTCTCCGCCGCGACCGGCGCCCTCGCCCTCTGCGTCCTGCCGCTCAGCGCCCTCTCGGAGCGCTTCGGACGGCGCGCGATGATGACGGCCTCCCTCTCGGTCGCGGTCGCCGTGGCGCTCCTGGTGCCGCTCGCCCCGAACCTGGAGTCGCTGATCGCGCTCCGCGCGGTCCAGGGCGCCGCGCTCGCCGGCCTCCCGGCCTCGGCGATGGCGTACCTCGCCGAGGAGGTGCGGCCGCGGGCGCTGATCGCCGCGATCGGCCTCTTCGTGGCGGGCAACTCGATCGGCGGCATGAGCGGCCGGCTCGTGACCGGCTGGGTCGCCCAGCTGTGGGGCTGGCGCGCGGGTCTGGCCGCCGTCGGCCTGACCTCCCTGGCGTGCGCGCTCGCCTTCCGGGCGCTGCTCCCGAAGGCCCGGCACTTCACGCCCGGCACGCTGAACCCGAAGGCGCTCGCCCGGACCGTCCGGGGCCACCTCGCCGACCCGCTGCTGATGCGGCTGTACGTGATCGGCGCGCTGTTCATGACGGTCTTCGGCGCCGTGTACACGGTGATCGGCTACCGCCTGGTGGAGGCGCCGTTCTCGCTGCCGCAGGGCGTGATCGGCTCGATCTTCCTGGTCTACCTGGTCGGTACGGTCTCCTCCGCGGCGGCGGGCAGGCTGGTCGGCCGGACGGGCCGGCGCGGCGCGCTGTACCTGGCGGTCTCCACGACGGCCGTCGGCCTGCTGTTCTCCCTCTCCGACTCCCTCGCCCTCGTCCTCGCGGGCCTGGTCCTGATCACCGCCGGTTTCTTCGCGGGCCACGCGGTCGCCTCCTCCTCGGTGAGCCGCACGGCGAAGACGGGCCGCGCGCAGGCATCGGCGCTGTACCAGTCGGCGTACTACCTGGGCAGCAGCGCGGGCGGCACGCTCGGCGCGATGGCCTTCCACGCGGGCGGCTGGGCGGGCACGGTCCTGATCGGCCTGGTCGCGGTCCTCGGGGTCGTCTCGGTCACCCTGTACGGCTCGCACAGCGCGCGCGTCGAGGCCCGGCGGCTGCGCCCGGCGGCGGCGTAGGCACTCTTCCCGCTCCCGGCCTGCAACCGTCAAACTCCCCCTTACGTCCTCAAATACAGGGACTCTAGGGGGAGTTGACGATCATGAAACAAATCGCGAGGCACATAGGCAGAAGAACGGGCATCGCCGCCGGGATCACCTCGCTGGTGGTGCCGATGACGATCGCGCTCGGCACGGCCCCGGCGCAGGCGGCGTCCTGCAACGTGACGACGGGGCCGTACCAGAAGCAGGTGGAGAAGTTCCTCGGTCGGACGGTCGACGGGCGCCAGTCGCTCGGCGACTGTCAGGCCATCCAGGCCTTCCAGGCCAAGCACGGCATCACCCCGACCATGGGATACGCCGGGCCGATCACCTGGCGGACCATGAACACGATGATCCAGCAGAAGGCGGCGGGCACCAACCCCAATCGGGCGGGCACCTGTCCGACCAACCGCGGCCGGATCGCCTGCGTCGACCTGACCCGCCAGCTCAGCTGGATCCAGGACGGCTCGCGCCTCAAGTACGGGCCGGTGCCGGTCCGCACGGGCAAGGACGGCACCGAGACCCGTACCGGCTCCAAGAAGATCTACTGGCGGAACATCAACCACTGGTCGACGCTCTACCACGTCTCCATGCCGTACTCGCAGTTCTTCGACGGCGGCCAGGCCTTCCACTCGACCACCAAGTCCATGTGGAACCCGCCGGGCTCCGGCGGCTGCGTCAACATGCGGCCGGCGGACGCGAAGGCGTACTGGAACCTGCTCAGGAACGGCGACGACGTCTTCGTCTACGGGCGCAAGCCGGGAACCTGACCCCGGCTGTCAGTCCGCTGCGGTAGCTTCCCTCTCACCGGCACCGAACGGGTGCCGGTGAGGGGTGAGTGGGGTGTGGACCCGATGAGCGACGCCGCGACCGCGACGACCGACGAACTCGACAAGTACCGCAGGGAGCTGACCGGTTACTGCTACCGGATGCTCGGTTCCTCCTTCGAGGCGGAGGACGCGGTGCAGGACACGATGGTCCGCGCCTGGAAGGCCATCGACTCCTTCGAGGGCCGCTCCTCACTGCGGTCCTGGCTGTACCGGATCGCCACCAACGTCTGCCTGGACGCGCTGAACGCGGGCAACAAGCGGGCGCGTCCGATGGACCTGACCTCCCCGACGCCGGTGGCGCAGGCGCAGCTCGTGAAGCAGCCGGAGATCACCTGGCTGGAGCCGATCCCCGACGGACGGGTGCTGCCCACGGCGGGCGACCCGGCGGAGACGGCGCTGTCCCGGGAGTCCGTACGGCTCGCGTTCATGGCCGCGCTCCAGCACCTGCCGCCCAAGCAGCGGGCCGTGCTCATCCTGCGCGAGGTCCTCGCCTGGAAGGCGAGCGAGGTCGCCGAGCTCCTCGACACCTCCGTCGCCTCGGTCAACAGCGCCCTCCAGCGGGCCCGCGCGACCCTCGCCGAGCAGGCGCCCGCCGCCTCCGACCCGGCGAACCCGCTGGACGCGGAGCAGCAGGCGCTCCTGGAGCGCTATGTCGCCGCGTTCGAGGGCTACGACATGAAGGCGCTGACGGCGCTCCTCCACGAGGACGCGACGATGTCCATGCCGCCGTACGACCTGTGGCTCCAGGGCCACGACGACATCGTGGGCTGGATGCTGGGCGTCGGCGACGTGTGCCGGGGCTCGAAGCTGGTCGCCACCGTGGCGAACGGCTCCCCGGCCTTCGCCCACTACCACCCGGACCCGGCGGGCGGCTTCAGCCCGTGGGCGCTGATCGTCCTGGAGCTGCGGGACGGCAAGGTCGGCGGGATGGACTTCTTCCTGGACACCGAGCGCTGGTTCCCGCTCTTCGACCTCCCGGCGCGGCTAGACGCCTAGGGTCCCGGCGAGGCCGGTCAGGAGGAGCAGGGCCCGCAGCTCGGGCCCCGCTCCCTCGAAGCGGATCCGATGGCCCCGGCGCCCGGCGGCGAGCTTCAGCCGGGCGAGGGCGTCGACGGCGGCGAGGTCGGCGCCCGCGAGCGCGCCGACCTCGCAGACGACGTCACCGGGCGGGGCGGCGGCGAGCCGCGCGCAGAGCCGGGCGACGTCCTCCCGGGTGGGGCGGGCGGGCAGGGTCACGACGAGGGGCTGACTGGTGTCCACGTTCCGTACGACCGTCCGGGTGCACGGAACTCATCGCTACGCTCACGATCATGACTCTTGAGCCTGTCGAACTGGTGATCTTCGACTGTGACGGCGTTCTGGTGGACAGCGAGCGGATCTACTGCCGGGTGGACCGGGAGGTGTTCGCCTCGCTGGGCGCCGAGTTCACCGAGGCGGAGATGGCCGAGTACTTCGTCGGCTCCTCGCACGAGATGCTCACCGCGATCGTCGAGGAGCGGCGGGGCCGGCCCCTCGAACCCGGCTGGCAGGCGCCCTTCAAGCAGCGGTACGAGGACGCGCTGGACGCGGAGCTGACCGCCGTGGAGGGCGTCACGGACGTCCTGGACGGCCTGTCCGTCCCGTACTGCCTCGCCTCCAACGGCAGCCACGCCAGTATCCGGAAGAACCTGGGCCGGACCGGACTGCTCGACCGCTTCGAGGGCCGTGTGTTCAGCGCCCGCGACGTCGCCCGCGCCAAGCCCGCCCCGGACCTCTTCCTGCACGCGGCGGCCACGATGGGCGTCCCACCGGAGCGCTGCGCGGTGGTCGAGGACAGCCCGTACGGCGTCCAGGCCGCCCGCGCGGCCGGCATGCGCGCCTTCGGCTACTGCGGCGGCCTGACGCGCGCGGACCGCCTGATGGGCCCGCGGACGGTGGTCTTCGACGACATGAGGGAGCTGGTGGGGCTGCTCGGCTGACGGGGACCTCGGCGGTGCCCGTCATGCCGAACGGGACCGGTGGGGTCCACCGGTCCCGTTCCGTTCACCCGAAGGCGTCGTGGGCGGCCGCCTCAGGCGATGCGGTCCAGGACGATCGGGTTCGGCGTGAACGCCGTGCCCGGCTCCGCGATGTCCCACGCCCCCGACAGGGACTTCAGGGCGTAGTCGAACTTCTCCGGGGTGTCCGTGTGGAGGGTCAGGAGGGGCTGGCCCGCCGTCACCGTGTCGCCCGGCTTCGCGTGCAGCTCGACGCCCGCGCCCGCCTGCACCGGGTCCTCCTTGCGGGCGCGGCCCGCGCCCAGGCGCCAGGCGGCGATGCCGATGTCGTACGCGTCCAGGCGGGTCAGGACACCGGTCGACGGGGCCGTGACGACGTGCTGCTCGCGGGCGACCGGGAGGGTCGCGTCCGGGTCGCCGCCCTGGGCCGCGATCATCCGGCGCCAGTGGTCCATCGCCGAGCCGTCCTTGAGGGCCTCGGCGGGGTCCGCGTCCTTGATGCCGGCCGCTTCCAGCATCTCCTTCGCCAGCGCGATGGTCAGCTCGACGACGTCGGCCGGGCCGCCGCCCGCGAGGACCTCGACCGACTCGCGGACCTCCAGGGCGTTGCCCGCGGTCAGGCCGAGCGGGGTGGACATGTCGGTGAGCAGCGCCACCGTCTTCACGCCGCTGTCGGTGCCGAGGCCGACCATCGTCCGCGCCAGCTCGCGCGCGTCCTCGATGTTCTTCATGAAGGCGCCGGTGCCGACCTTGACGTCCAGGACGAGCGAGCCGGTGCCTTCGGCGATCTTCTTCGACATGATCGACGAGGCGATCAGCGGGATCGCCTCGACCGTGCCGGTGACGTCGCGGAGCGCGTACAGCTTCTTGTCGGCCGGCGCCAGGCCGTCGCCCGCCGCGCAGATGACCGCGCCCGTGGTGTCGAGGACGTGCAGCATCTCCTCGTTGGAGAGCAGCGCGCGCCAGCCGGGGATGGACTCCAGCTTGTCGAGGGTGCCACCCGTGTGGCCGAGGCCGCGGCCGGAGAGCTGCGGCACGGCCGCGCCGCAGGCGGCGACGAGCGGGGCGAGCGGCAGGGTGATCTTGTCGCCGACGCCGCCGGTGGAGTGCTTGTCGGCGGTCGGCCGGGAGAGGGAGTCGAAGTTCATGCGCTCGCCGGACGCGATCATCGCGGCGGTCCAGCGGGCGATCTCCGCGCGGTTCATGCCGTTCAGCAGGATGGCCATGGCCAGGGCGGACATCTGCTCGTCGGCGACCACACCGCGGGTGTACGCGTCGATGACCCAGTCGATCTGCTCGGGGCTCAGCTCGCCCTTGTCCCGCTTGGTGCGGATGACGGAGATGACGTCCATGGTGGTGCCTCTTTCTACGCGCATAGAGGGGGAAAGGGGAGCGACCCTTCCCATCGTGCCGGAAGGGCCGCTCCGAGGTCTTACTTGACGAGGTGGTCGGGGCCGAAAGCCTGCGGGAGCATCTCGGCCATGGTCAGGAACCCGGCCGGGGTCTCCAGGACGAGCTCGGGTCCCCCGAACTCGTACAGCAGCTGCCGGCAGCGTCCGCACGGGACCAGGGACTCGCCCCGGCCGTCCACGCACACGAAGTGCGTGAGGCGGCCGCCACCGGTCGCCTGGAGCTGCGAGACGAGCCCGCACTCGGCGCACAGGCTCAGGCCGAACGAGGCGTTCTCCACGTTGCAGCCGGAGATCACCCGACCGTCGTCCACGAGGGCCGCCGCGCCGACCGGGAAGCCCGAGTACGGGGCGTACGCGTGGGACATCGCCTCGCGGGCGGTCTCCCGGAGCAGGTCCCAGTCGGGCTCGGTGGCGGCGGGCGTCACTTGCCCTGGCCCTTCCGGTACGGCAGACCGTCCGCCTTCGGCATCCGCAGGCGCTGGGCCGAGAGGGCCAGCACGAGCAGGGTGGTGATGTACGGGGCGGCGTCGACGAACTGGCTCGGGACCTCGTCGGTGACGAAGTACCAGATGAAGAAGCCGGCGGAGAAGATCCCGGAGACGACCGCGGACATGTACTTCTTCTTGTACAGCTGCCACGCGGCGGCGATCACCAGGAGCAGCGCGACGAGCAGCAGCAGCGCGTGGACGTTCTCGGCGCCGCCGCGGATCTTGAGGCTGTCGGTGAAGCCGAAGAGGCTCGCGCCGAGCGCCATGCCGCCGGGCATCCAGTTGCCGAAGATCATCGCAGCGAGACCGATGTAACCACGGCCGCCGGTCTGGCCCTCCTGGTAGATGCCGGTGGAGACGATCGCGAGGAACGCTCCGCCGAGGCCGGCGAGGCCGCCGGAGACGACGACGGCGATGTACTTGTACTTGTAGACGTTGACGCCGAGCGACTCGGCCGCGACCGGGTTCTCACCGCAGGAGCGCAGGCGCAGGCCGAAGGACGTCCGCCAGAGGATCCACCAGGTGGCCGGGATCAGCAGGGCGGCCACGATCGTCAGCAGCGACAGGTGGGTGACCAGGCCTCCGAGGATGCCGGCGAGGTCCGAGATCAGGAACCAGTGCTTCTGCTGGAGGTCGATCAGCCAGTCGGAGAGCCCCGGGATGGTGATGTCGGTGATCGGGTCGATGCGCGGGGACTGCTTGGAGGAGCCGCCCTCGGCCTCGGCGAAGGTGAAGTTCGACAGGTACTGGGTGAAGCCGACCGCGAGGATGTTGATCGCCACACCGGAGACGATGTGGTTCACGTTGAACGTGACGGTGATGATCGCGTGCAGCAGGCCGCCGACCGCGCCGCCGAGGATGCCGACGACGACACCCGTCCACGGGCCCCACTGGTAGCCGGCCCAGGCACCGAACCAGGTGCCGAGGATCATCATGCCTTCGAGGCCGATGTTCACGACGCCCGAGCGCTCGGCCCACAGACCGCCGAGACCGGCCATGGCGATCGGCACGGCGAGCTGGAGCGCGCCGGAGATCTGGCCGACGGAGGTGAGGTCGTCCGCCCCGGAGACGACGCGGACGAGCGAGAAGAGGACGAGGCCGGCCGCGACGATCAGCAGGATCCAGGGCCAGGTCAGCTTGCGGCGTCCGGCCTTCTTCGGCGCGGCGCTCGGCTTGGCGACGGTGCCGGTGCTCATGCCGAGACCTCCTTGTCGGTCTTGATGGCGCCGCCGGCGGCGAGCTCCTCGCCGACCTTCTGCTGCTGGCGGCGGGTGCCGTAACGGCGGACGAGCTCGTAGGAGACGACCACGGCGATCACGATGATGCCCTGCATGATCTGCGTGATCTCCTTCGGGTACCCCGCGATGTCCAGGCTGGAGGACGCCTTTTCGAGGAACGCGAAGAGGAGGGCGGCGAAGAGGATGCCGACCGGGTGGTTGCGGCCCAGCAGAGCGACGGTGATGGCGGTGAAGCCGACGCCGACCGGGAAGGCCAGGCTGTACGTGTGCGACTCGCCGAGCAGGATCGGCATGCCGGCCAGACCGGCGAGGCCGCCCGAGATCAGCATCGCGGTGATGATCATCTTCTTGGCGTCGACGCCGCTGGCCTGGGCCGCGGACTCGCTCTCGCCGGTGGCGCGCAGGTCGAAGCCGAAGCGGGTGCGGTTGATGACGAACCAGTAGACGACGCCGAGCGCGAGCGCGACGAAGGTGAAGCCGTAGATCTCGCCGCCCTCGCCCATGTCGATGCCGGGGAACCAGCCGGACTCGGGGATCTGACCGGTGGTGAGGTCGTTGGAGCCCGCGGGCTGGACGCCGAAGTTCTTCGGCAGGATCAGCCAGGCCACCAGGGAGGTGGTGATGGCGTTGAGCATGATCGTGGAGACGACCTCGGAGACACCGCGGGTGGTCTTCAGGACACCCGCGATACCGGCCCAGACGGCACCGGTCGCGATGGCGACGACCACGATCAGCAGGATGTGCAGCGGACCGGGCAGGTCGACGGCCGCGCCGACCAGCGCCGAGACCATCGCGGCGAGGCGGTACTGGCCCTCGACGCCGATGTTGAAGAGGTTCATCCGGAAGCCGATGGCCACGCCCAGCGCCGCCAGGTAGAGGATTCCGGTGTAGTTGATGATCAGGACCTGGACGTCGGAGTACCCGGCGTTGTCGATCATCAGCCGGATCGGCTCGATCGGGTCCAGGCCCGTCGCGAGCAGCACCAGGACGGTGAGCACGAAGGAGGTGACCAGGGCGAGCACCGGGCCGGCGGCCCCGATGATCAGCTTGTCCTTGTCGAATTTCATCATCGGGCGTCACCGTCTTCGGACTGCTCGGTGCCTTCGAGCCGGCCGGTGGCCGCGCCGGTCATGGCGGAACCCAGCTGCTCGGGCGTGATGGTGGCGGGGTCGGCGTCGGCGACCAGCTTGCCTCGGTACATGACCCGGAGGGTGTCGGAGAGGCCGATCAGCTCGTCGAGGTCGGCGGAGATCAGCAGCACCGCGAGGCCCGCGCGGCGGGCGTCCCGGATCGCGTCCCAGATCTGCGCCTGCGCGCCGACGTCCACACCGCGGGTGGGGTGGGCGGCGATCAGGAACTTGGGGTTGTGGCTCATCTCGCGGCCGACGATCAGCTTCTGCTGGTTGCCGCCGGAGAGGGAGGACGCGGTGACCTCGATGCCGGGCGTGCGGACGTCGTACTCGCGCACGATCCGCTCGGTGTCCTTGCGGGCGGCCTTCGGGTCGAGGATGCCGCGCTTGGAGTTGGGGGCCTCGGTGACGTGGCCGAGGATGCGGTTCTCCCAGAGGGGGGCCTCAAGGAGCAGGCCGTGGCGGTGGCGGTCCTCGGGGATGTAGCCGATGCCGCCCTCGCGGCGCTTGCGCACGGAGACCTTGGAGATGTCCTCGCCGTCGAGCGTGATGACACCCGCGTCGGGGGTGGCCATGCCCATCAGGGCCTCGATGAGCTCGGTCTGGCCGTTGCCCTCGACACCGGCGATCCCGAGGATCTCGCCCTTGTGGATGGTGAGCGAGATGGCGTCGAGGAGCTTGCGGCCGACCGCGACCTCCTCGTGCACGGTGACGGCGGCCGACGGGTCGGCCGGGGCCGCGGTGGTCAGCGGGGCGCCTGCGGCGCCGCTCTCCAGCAGCGTCAGGTTCTCGACCTTGAGCATCGGGACGTCGGTGACCGTCGACTCGCGGGTCTCCGGCGAGGGCAGCTCGCTGCCGACCATCAGCTCGGCGAGCTGCTTGGTGGTGGCGGTCTTCGGGTCGGCGGTGCCGACCGTGGTGCCCCGGCGGATGACGGTGATGTCGTCGGCGACCTTCAGGACCTCGCCCAGCTTGTGCGAGATGAAGATGACGGTCAGACCCTCGGACTTGAGCTCGCGCAGGTTGTCGAAGAGCGCGTCGACCTCCTGCGGGACGAGGACGGCGGTCGGCTCGTCGAGGATGAGGATCTTGGCGCCGCGGTAGAGGACCTTGAGGATCTCCACGCGCTGCCGGTCGGCGACGCCGAGGTCCTCGACGAGGGCGTCGGGGCGGACCCCGAGGCCGTACGCGTCGGAGATCTCCTTGATCTTCTTCCGGGCCTTGGCACCGATGCCGTAGAGCTTCTCGCCGCCGAGGACGACGTTCTCCAGGACGGTGAGGTTGTCGGCGAGCATGAAGTGCTGGTGCACCATGCCGATGCCGCGCGCGATGGCGTCACCGGGGCTGGAGAAGGTGACCTGCTCGCCGTCGACGGCGATGGTGCCCTCGTCCGGCTTCTGCATGCCGTAGAGGATCTTCATGAGGGTCGACTTGCCGGCACCGTTCTCGCCGATGAGGGCGTGCACGGTGCCCTTGCGGACCGTGATGGCGATGTCCTTGTTGGCGACGACGCCGGGGAATCGCTTGGTGATGCCGTGCAGTTCTACGGCAGGGGGGCTGGACGCGTTGATGACGCACTCTCCTTGGCCGGAAGGAGTGGGAGCGGGAGGGCAGGGCGGGGCGAAGTTATCGTGCCAGGGGGACATCTACGCGCGTAGCGCTGCCGAAAAACCAAAACCTGTACGGGAATGGGGCCGGGGCCCGGGTCCGGTGGGGGTGCCACCGGACGCCGGGCCCGGGCTCAGGTCGTGACCTGGGTGTCCTTACGGAGCGGTCTTGACCGTGATCTTGCCGTCGACGATGTTCTTCTTCGCCGCGTCCACGGCGGCGATGAGGTCGGTCATCTTCGCGTAGGCCGGGTTGGAGTCGGCCAGGCCGACGCCGTTGGTGGCGAGGCCGTAGCGGATCTCACCGGACTCCGGCTTGCCGTCCTTGACCGACTTGATCACGTTGTAGACCGAGCCGGAGACGTCCTTGGTGACCGAGGTCAGGATGTGGTCCTTGTACTTGGCCAGACCCGCCTGGTTGTACTGGTCGGAGTCGACGCCGATGGCCCACTTGCCCGCGGTCGCGGCGGCCTCGATCGAGCCGGAACCGGCCAGACCGGCGGCGGCGTAGATCACGTCGGCGCCCTTGTCGAGCTGGCCCTGCGCGGCGGCCTTGCCGAGGTCGGGCTTCGAGAAGCCGTCGAAGTTCGGCGGCTGGGTCAGGTACTGGGTGAGCACCTTGGCCTTGGGGTTGGTGTCCTTGACGCCCTGGGTGAAGCCCGCCTCGAACTTCTTGATCAGCGGAACCTCGACACCGCCGATGAAGCCGACCGTGCCGGTCTTGGACGCCTTGGCGGCGGCGACGCCGGCCAGGTAGGAGCCCTGCTCCTCGTTGAAGACGAGGTTGGCGATGTTCGGGGCGGTCACCGAGGTGTCGTCGATGAGGCCGAACGTGGTCTTCGGGAAGGACTTGGCGACCTTCGCGATGGCCGGGGCGTAGGAGAAGCCGACGCCGATGACCGGGTTGTTGCCGGCACGGGCCAGCGAGGTGAGGCGCGCGACCTTGTCGGCGTCGCTCTCGCCCTGCGAGGGCTCGGCCTCGGCACCCTTGACGCCGAGCTCGGACTCGGCCTTCTTCAGGCCGGCGTAGGCGGCGTCGTTGAACGACTGGTCGCCACGGCCGCCGATGTCGTACGCGATGGCGGCCTTGACGGCCGCGCCCGAGGCCGAGGCCGAGCTGGAGCTCGAGCCGGTGGACGACTTGCCACACGCGGTGACGGACAGGGCGAGCGCCGCGGAGGCGATGCCCACGGTCGTGATCCTGGTGATCCGGCGCAAGAGGAGGGTCCCTTCAAGACTGACCGAAAGCGCCTCTTCCGGCGCTGGTTTCGCGGCGATCGTAACGCGCGTAGATGTCAGTTAAAGACCCGTTCATGAGTCGTTATCGGATCGTCGCGAACCGGCCAGCCGAGGCGACCGGGGGCGTTCGGCCCGGTACCGCCGGTTATACAGCCCGGTACGGGCGTTGGCGAGACCCCGGAACAGAGACACGCCGGGCGGTGGGCCGGACGGCCGAGTGTGCCGTCCGGCCGGATTTCAACGCTTGCGGCGTGGCGTTGATCACCGCCGGGACGTGGCGATGATCACGGGTCGCCCCGCCCGGGCGTGGCGACCGTCAGGGCTTCGGCGCCGCGTCGAGCAGGGCGGCGGCCGTGAAGAGTTCCACCCCGGCCTCGATGCACCGCTCGTCCACGTCGAAGTCGCCGGCGTGCAGGTCCCGGACCCGGGTGTCGCCGGGGGTGCGGACGCCGAGGCGGGCCATGGCGCCGGGGACGTACTCCAGGTACCAGGAGAAGTCCTCGCCGCCGAGGCTCTGCTCGGTGTCCTCGATCGCCTGCGGTCCGCGGCGGGCCGTCATGGCGTCGCGGAGCAGTTCGGTGACGGCCTGGTCGTTGACGACCGGGGGGACGCCACGGACGTAGGTGACGGTCGACTTGGCCCGGTGCAGGGTCGCGATCTCGTCGATCGCCGCGTGGACCAGGTCGGGGGCGTCGCGCCAGGCGGGCAGGTCGAGGCAGCGGACGGTGCCGGAGAGCTCGGCGTGCTGCGGGATGACGTTCGGCGCGTGGCCGGCCTCGATGCGGCCCCAGGTGACCGAGAGGCCCGAGCGGGCGTCGACGCGGCGGGCGAGGACGGCGGGGACGTCGGTGGCGACCCGGGCGGCGGCGGTGACGAGGTCGGTGGTGAGGTGCGGGCGGGCGGTGTGGCCGCCTGGGCCGTCGAGGGTGATCTCCAGGCGGTCGCAGGCGGAGGTGATGGGGCCGACCCGGAGCCCGATCTTCCCGGCGTCGACCCGGGGGTCGCAGTGGACGGCGATGATCCGGCCGACGCCGTCCAGGACCCCGGCCTCGACGGCGTCGGCGGCGCCGCCGGGCAGGACCTCCTCGGCGGGCTGGAAGATCAGCCGCACGGCGTTCGGCAGCAGGCCGCGGCGGTCGAGCTCGGCGAGGACGAGGCCGGCGCCGAGGACGGTGGTGGTGTGGACGTCGTGTCCGCAGGCGTGGGCGCGGTTGGCCACGGTGGAGCGGTAGGCGACGGTCTTGACGTCGGGGATGGGCAGCGCGTCGAGGTCGGCGCGGATCGCCAGCATGCCCCGGCGCCGTTCCGGGGTGCCGATGTCACAGATGAGCCCGGTGCCCGCCGGCAGGACCTTCGGCGCGAGGCCGGCCGCCTCCAGGCGGGCCTTGAGCGCGGCGGTCGTACGGAACTCCTGGTTCCCGAGCTCGGGGTGCATGTGCAAGTCCCTGCGGAAGGCGACGAGTTCGGCGCGCAGGGAGTCGGACAGCGTTCCGGGCAGGGTGACGGAGCCTGGCTCACGGGACTTCAACTGGTTCACCCTTTGAAGGGTAGGCCCGTGGAGAGGTCAACTGCCCGTTGATCACGAGAATTTCAGCCCCTTAGGGGAAAGAATCTCGGTTTCCCAGGCATGAAGGTCACTCCCAGTGGGTACGCTCAGCCGAATTCGAGCCGATCGGTCGGATGGGTCGCCCGCGTGGTGAGCCGGTCGACCTCGTGGGCCGCGGTGCCCGTGATCCCGGACAGGAAGCCCTGGGCGCGCGGTGAGGCGGTCGCCCGCAGCCACTCGGGCGCTATGTCGATGACGGCGACCTTCACCCCCGTGCCGGCGAGGGCCAGGGGCAGGGTGTGCACGACCGTGGACGGGAAGCTGACGACCGTGCGCCCGATGGGGCCGCGCCGGGCGATCAGCTCCAGGGGAAGGTCGGGCCGGACGACCTGGAGGCCCGTCTCGACCGCGATCCGGTGCAGCTTCTCGGCGCTCTCCCGGCGGTGCGCGAAGTAGCGGGTGGCGCCGTGGGCGCGCGCGAGCTCGCTCACCACGCGCGCGTAGTGGTCGGCGTCGACGACGCCCGTCTCGACGAGCGAGGTGCCGACCAGGTCCGCGCCGCCGGTGAGCAGCGGCGGGCCGAAGGTGTCCCGGGTCCAGGCGTACGTGTTCTCGGTGACCGTGACGCCGGGCGGGGCCTCCACGGGCAGCGAGGTGAAGATCTCGACGGTGCGGCCCCGGGTGGGGGCGAGCTTCCGCCGGGCGATCGTGGTCACCGGGGCGAGGACCAGCTCGCGCGGGCCGAGGTTGCCCTTGCGGTGCCAGCGCACCAGGCGCTCGCCGCGGCCGAGCTGGGCGGCGTACTCCATGGTCGCGGTGCCGTCGTCGACGACCGTGAGGTGCCGGGGGGCGAAGAGCGTCAGGAGGAGCTGGACGTACCGGGAGAAGGGATCCCCGATGATCACCCGCTCCGCCGAGCGCAGCGGCCGGGCGAGCTCGCGCAGGGTGCGGACGAGCGCGCCGCTGCCGCCGCGGGCCTCCTGCCAGTGGACGGTGAGGCCCTGGTCGCGGGCCAGCTGGGCCATGCGGCGCAGCTGGCCCCGCGACATGGGGTCGGTCGGTGAGAGGACGACGACGGTGAGGGGCGGGGTGGCGTCCGCCTCCGTAGCGGGCACACCCGTGTTCCGCGTGTGTGCCCATTCCAGGACGTTGAGGAGCTGGACCGGGCTCTCGACGAACGCCAGCTGCCCGGTCATGCGGCGACGGCGCCCTGGACCCGGCGGAGCTTCTTCATCGGGCCGAGCTCCGACTCGTACACCTTCTTCACGCCGTCGCCGAGCGCGGTCTCGATGGTGCGGATGTCGCGGACGAGGCGCTGGAGGCCCTGCGGCTCGACGGAGGCGGCCTGGTCGGAGCCCCACATGGCGCGGTCGAGGGTGATGTGGCGCTCGACGAAGGTGGCGCCGAGGGCGACGGCGGCGAGGGTGGTCTGGAGGCCGGTCTCGTGGCCGGAGTAGCCGATCGGGACGTTCGGGTACTCCTCCTGGAGCGTCTGGATGACGCGCAGGTTGAGCTCCTCGGCCTTGGCCGGGTACGTGGAGGTGGCGTGGCAGAGCAGGATGTTGTCGCTGCCCAGGACCTCGACCGCGTGGCGGATCTGCTTCGGCGTCGACATGCCGGTGGAGAGGATCACCGTACGGCCGGTGGCGCGCAGCTCGCGGAGCAGCTCGTCGTCGGTGAGGGAGGCGGAGGCGACCTTGTGGGCGGGGACGTCGAACTTCTCCAGGAAGGCGACGGCCTCGGTGTCCCACGGGGAGGCGAACCAGTCGATGCCGCGCTCCTTGCAGTGCTCGTCGATGGCGCGGTACTCGTCCTCGCCGAACTCCACGCGGTGGCGGTAGTCGATGTACGTCATCCGGCCCCAGGGGGTGTCGCGCTCGATGTCCCACTGGTCGCGCGGGGTGCAGATCTCCGGGGTGCGCTTCTGGAACTTGACGGCGTCACAGCCGGCCTCGGCGGCCACGTCGATCAGCTTGAAGGCGTTGTCGAGGTCGCCGTTGTGGTTGATGCCGATCTCGCCGCAGACGTAGACGGACCGACCCGGGCCGGCGGTCTTGGTGCCGAGGGTGCGCAGACGGGTGCTCATGGTGCGGTTCCTTACGGGTTGGGGGTGTTCAGCTCGGGTCCGAGGAGCCAGGCGGCGATCTCACGGATCGCTCCGGAGCCGCCCGGGGTGACGGTGACCGCGCGGGCGGCGGCCCGTACGGAGTCGTGGGCGCTGCTCACCGCGACGGGCCAGCCGACGAGGTGGAAGCAGGGCAGGTCGTTGACGTCGTTGCCGGCGTAGAGGACGCGCTGCGGGTCGATGCCCTCGGCCTCGCACCACTCCTTGAGGGCGCGGTCCTTGCGGTCGATGCCGTGCAGGACGGGGATCTTGAGCTTGCGGGCGCGGGCGGCGACGACGGCGTTCTGTTCGGTGGAGAGGATGAGGACGGGCAGTCCGGCGCGGCGCAGGGCCGCGATGCCGAGCCCGTCGCCGCGGTGCGCGGAGACGAACTCGCGTCCTTCGGCGTCGAGATGGACCCGGTCGTCGGTCTGGGTGCCGTCGAAGTCGAGGACGACGGCGTCGACGTCGGCGAAGCCGGGCGTGACGGGCTCGTCGAGGAGCGGCGCGAGGGCCTTGGCGCGGGCGAGGTCGTGCGGGTCGTCGATCTCCAGGACCCGGGCGGGGTCGGTGACGACGAGCGCGGTGCGGCCGAAGAAGCGGTGCCCGTGGGTACGGAAGCCGGCCGCGTCCATCGCGTAGACGGCGCCGGTCTCCAGGTACTCGGGCACCCGGTCCTGGCGGCGCGGGCGGTACGCCTTGTCGTGGTTGACGCCCTCGGCGCCCGCCTCGGTCTCGCGCCAGAGGAAGCCGTGGGACGGGGCGGCCGTGAAGGCGGTGTCGGCGGCGCCCGAGGTGATCCGCTCGGCGGTCTCGGCGACCTCGGCGGAGGTGAGGAACGGGCTGGTGCACTGGACGAGGAGGACCACGTCCGCCGGGCGGCCGTGGGTGGCCTCGAAGGCGTCCATCGCGTGCAGCACCGCGGCCTCGCTGGTGGCCGTGTCGCCCGCGATCTCGGCGGGCCGCCGGACGGCCTCGGCACCGGCGCCGCGGGCCGCGGCCGCGATGGCGGCGTCGTCGGTGGAGACCACGACGTGGGTGACGGCGCGGGCGCCGAGGCAGGCGTGGACGGCGCGGGAGACGAGCGGGACACCGGCCACGGGGGCGAGGTTCTTCGCGGGCACGCCCTTCGAGCCTCCCCGGGCGGGGATCACGGCGAGCACGATCGGGCTGCCGGGCTTCGGGGCCGGGTTCACGTCCGGCGTGGTGGTGGCGCTCATCAGAGTTCTCCCAGGCGGCGGATGACAGGGGCCACGCGCTGCACGCCGTGGCGGTACGCGCCCCGCGCGGCCTCCCGGACGACCCGGCGCAATCCGCTCTCGCGGGGCTCGGGCGCGGTGACGTCCAGGCGGTGGCGGGCGAGGATCCCGGGCAGGTAGCCGGGCGCCGTCTCCGCGGTGTAGTAGGGGCTGATCGGGGGCAGCGCGGGAAGCGCGAGGAGCTCGGCGACCCGGTCGCGGGCCGCGTCGAAGGCGGCCTCGTACGGGCTGTCGGAGGCGACGCCCTGCCGGGCCAGCCAGGTCTCGTCGGGTGCCGGCACGTCCCCCTTGTCGAGCCGGTCGAAGGAGGTCAGCAGGCCGGAGCCGACGAAGTGGTGGTTGCCGAGTGCCTCGCGGACCCCGAGGTCGGTGAGGATCGCGGTGGGGATCCGGCGGTGCAGCGCTTCGAGGGCGGCCGTCGAGGAGACGGTGACGAGGAGGTCCGTGCGGTCGAGGACCTCGCCCATGTGCCCGTACACGAGACGGAAGTTGGCCGGCGGGTCGAGCTCGCGCACCAGCTTCTGGAAGGGGAACTCCTCCAGGTGCGTGGTGTGTTCGCCCGGCTTGGAGCGGAGCTTGAGGAGGACCTCGCGGCCCGGGTGGAGGCGGGCGTGCCCGATCAACCGCCTCAGGACGTAGGCCCGTTCGGCGCGGGTGGCGGGCACGGAGGGCTGGGCCGCGAAGACCAGGGTGTCGCGGCCGGCCTCGGGGGTGTGCGGGGCGCCGCCGAGGAAGGGCAGCGCGGCCTCCACGACCGAGTCGGCGCCGGCGCCCACGCCCTCGTACACGGCGCGGAAACGCTCCGCGTCGTGGCGGGAGTTGGCGAGGACCACATCGGCGCCGTGGCGCAGCAGGAGGCCGTCGGTCAGCTTCTCGTAGACGACGCCGACATAGCCGGTGACGACCACCGGGCGCCGCTCCAGGGCGAGGTCGGCCAGACCCTGGAGGACGGCGCGGACGGTGCCGCCGACCAGGGAGAGCACGAGGACGTCGTATCCCTCGCCGCGCGTCTCCGCGTCCCGTACGGCGCGCAGGAACTCCGCGCCCGTCACCTCGCGCGGGGCGGTCGTGGACACCCCGGTCTCGGCGAGCTGGCGCGCGGTGGGCGTGGCCCGTCCGCGCAGGACGAAGCCGGTGGGTTCGGCGGTCGCCGTGGTGATGCGGCGCGCGGTGAGGGCGCCCCATTTCCACCGGGTGTCGGAGTCGGCGAGTACGGCGACCCGTACCGCTTCTCTGGTACTTGCTGGCACGCCGAGGACGCTAGAAGGGCATTCCGCTTTCCGGCCCAACTGAGCCACAACAAACGGTGAACAGAGCCTCTCCGCCCGTTGAAGCGGGTCGTATTCCGGACGCGGGGAGGCCGATTTTCCCTGTGGGTAAAGGCGGTTAATCGGCCCGCCGCTTGGTGTTCACCGAAAGACCCCCCGGCGGTCGGCGGTAATGCCGGGGCGGCGCCTAGCGTCGGCCGCGTGGTCAAGCTCTCCGTCGTCGTGCCGTTCTTCAACGTGCAGACATACGCCCCCGACACCCTCACGAGCCTGCGGGCCAACGCCCGCGAGGACTTCGAGTTCCTGCTTGTCGACGACTGCTCGTCGGACGGGACACCGGAGCTCCTCGAACGGGCCGCGCGCGAGATCCCGGGTGCCGTCCTGATCAGGCACGAGCACAACGAGGGCCTCGCCACCGCCCGGAACACCGGCCTGGACGCCGCCCGCGGCGAGTACATCGCCTTCCTCGACGGGGACGACTGGCTCGCGCCCGGCTACTACGGGCGGCTCGTCGCCGCCGCCGAGGAGCTGCGGTGCGACTTCCTGCGCACCGACCACGTCACGGTCACCGGCCGCAACCGCGCGGTGCGCCGGGTGCCGGTCCCCCGGCGCGGCGAGGTGCTGGCCCCGCGCGACGCGATCCTGCCGTCGCACCGGACGACCTCGGTCGACTACCCGTACGCCTGGGCCGGGATCTACCACCGGCGGCTCCTGGAGCGGGGTCTGCTGCACTTCCCGCACGGCCTCCGCACGGCCGAGGACCGGCCGTGGATCTGGAAACTCCACCGCGAGGCGGAATCGTTCGCCGCGATCGGAGAACTCGGTGTGTTCTACCGGCGCGGGGTGGCGACCTCGCTCACTCAGATCGGCGACGTCCGGCAATTGGATTTCATCCGCGCATTCGACCAGGTGATCGAGGAAACGGCGCAGGACACGGACGCGGATCTCCTTCTTCCCAAGGCCGTCCGCACGTATTGCGCGGTGATTTCCCATCACATCGGTTCCATCGAGAGGTTCGAGCCCGAGGTGGCACGGCTGCTGAAGTCGATGAGCGCGGGCGCGCTGCAGCGGATGCCGCAGGACGTCCTCGACGAGGCCCTGGACGCGATGGGCGGCGACCGCGCGACGATGCTGCGCCGGCTGCGCAGGCGCCGCCCCGCACCGCCGCCGACGGCACCGGTCCGCACGGCGGACACCGGCTCCTCGGAGGTGGCCGCGTGAGCGCCCGCCGCACCACCCAGATCTTCTGCGCCTCCACCCTCTACGGCGCGGTGACGCTCGCCGCCGCCCTCGACAGCGGCTGCTTCGGGCCCGCCGACCGGCGGATCCTCCTCGTCACCAACAACGCGGCCGTGCCGGAGACGACCCCGGCCCTGGACGAGGCCGAGGGCTTCGGGGCGCTGCGCGGCCGCTTCGACTCCGTCCTGTCGTGGAACGAGACGATCTCCCCCCTCCACCCGTCCGGCTGGACCCCGCGCCCGAGCGACCTCCCGATGCTCCAGCGCCATCTGCGCAAGCTCTGGGGCCTCGGCGACGACCGCGTCGAACTCGCCCTGGAATCGCTCCAGGTGACGCCCGCGCTGGCCATCGCCCAGCTGCTGCCCGACGCGCCGGTCACGGTGTACGCGGACGGGCTGATGAGCTACGGGCCGACCCGCAACAAGATCGACCCGCTGATCGGCGGGCGCGTGGGCCGGCTGCTCCACCTGGACCTCGTCCCGGGCCTCTCGCCGCTGCTGCTCGCCGAGTTCGGGGCGGTGCCGGAGCGGGTGGCGACGGAGGCGTTCACCAAGGTCGTGGAGGAGCTGGCGGGACCCGCCGCCGGGGCCGGCGGGGCCGGCGGAGCCGACGCCGGGGAGGGCCCCGCCCTGCTCCTCGGCCAGTACCTGGCCGCGCTTGACCTGCTGACCGTCGCCGAGGAGGAGGAGCTGCACCTGCGGATGGTCCGGGGCGCGATCGCCCGCGGCCACCGGCGGCTCGTCTTCAAGCCGCACCCGATGGCCCCGGACGCCTGGTCGCGGACGCTCGCGCGGGCCGCGGAGGAACTCGGCGCCACCCTGACCGTCGAGGACCGGCCGGTCCTCGCCGAGGTGCTCTACCGCGAGCTGCGCCCGGCGCTCGTCGTCGGCTGCTTCTCCACGGCGCTGTTCACGGCGTCGACCTTCTACGGGGTGCCGGTCGCCCGGGTCGGGACGCGCGCCCTCCTGGAGCGGCTCACCCCGTTCCAGAACAGCAACCGGATCCCGCTCACGGTCGTCGACGCGGTCGTCCCGGCCCTGGAGGCCGCGGAGGAGGGCGGCGGCGAGGTCGGTACGGAGGAGCTGAACGACCTGGTCGCGGCGGTCGGCTTCGCGATGCAGCCGAAGCTGCGTCCGGAGCTGCGGGAGCAGGCGGTACGGCACCTCTCGGGGCCGCTCGCCGAGCGCACCCGGCACCACTTCACCCGCCGCCGCCTCACCGTCCTCAACCTGCCGGGCGGCCTGCCGATCCCGCGCCACCCCAAGGTCCGCCGGCTCGCGCGCCGCGCGCTGCGGCTGCGCAAGGCGCTGCGGAAGTAGGAGACCCCCTCGACCCCACCGGAACGGCGGGCCCGGGAACCCGTGCGGGGGTCCCGGGCCCGCAGCGGTGCGATCAGGCGCGGACGACCGGCTCCTGGAGCTCGGTCACCCACTGGGCCCGGTCCTCCGGGCACTCCAGGTACAGCTCACGGGCGTAGCCGGCGGAGGCGTAGCCGTTGGTGTCGATCCAGGTGGCGAGCGTCTGCGCGGTCGGCAGGATCTCGTCCATCGAACCCCGGTGAACCACGGTCGCCGCCTCCTCGATGCCGGGCAGGACCTGCACCTCGACACCCTCCACGGCCGTGCCCTCGGGGACGGCCATGGCGGCGTGCACGACGACCGCGCCGTCGCCGCTGCCCGCGTCCGTGTAGTACGCGATGCCCGGGCCGAATCCGGTGACGCCCGCGCTCTCCAGCCGGCCGCACAGCTCCTCGTACAGCGGTCCGATGACCGGGGTGATGTCCTGCGGCCCGAAGCTCGCGGCGACCGCGCTCAGCTCGGCGACCCTGACGGCGGGAACCTTCTTGACGACGACGTCCTGCGTGGACATGCGTCCCTCGCTCTCGATGGCACGGAGCCTCGCACCGACCTGGGCGAGCCGGGCCCGCGACGCCTCCAGGGCCGCTTCCAGCTCGGCCTGGCGCAGCCGCAGCATCCCCCTCAGCTCCTCCGCGCCGAGCTCCTCCCGGAGGATCGCCCCCACCTGTTCGAGGGTGAAGCCGAGGTCCTTGAGCGCGATGACGCGGTTGAGCAGGGCGAGCTGGTCCGCCGAGTAGAAGCGGTAGCCGCTGTGCGGGTCGACGTGGGCCGGGCGCAGCAGTCCGATGGCGTCGTAGTGACGCAGCATCCGGACCGACACCCGCCCGTGCCGGGCGAAGTCTCCGATGGCGAACATGACGCCCCCTACGGAACGGCCTCACACGGTGTGAGGGTCAAGCGGCGCTGCTGAGCGAGAGCTTCGCGGCGAAGCCGAGGAAGAGGGCGCCGGCGGCGGAGGTGGCCCCGGCGGAGAGGCGCTTGCGCCGGCGGAAGGCGGCGGCGAGCCGCGTCCCGCCGAATATGAGGGTCGTCAGGTAGAGGAAGCTGCCGAGCTGGAGCAGGGTGCCGAGGACCAGGAAGGAGAGCGCCGGGTAGGCGTAGGAGGGGTCCACGAACTGCACGAAGAAGGAGATCAGGAAGAGGATCGCCTTCGGGTTGAAGAGGCTGATGATCAGGGCGCGGCGGTACGGGTGCTCGGACGGGCCGGCGTCCGGCTCGGTGTCCGGCGCCGAGGCGACCTCGTGCCGGGAGCGCCACATCGCCAGGGCGGCCCGCAGCATGCCGATCGCCATCCACGTCAGATAGCCCGCGCCCGCGTACTTCACGATCATGAAGAGGAACGGGGTGGTCTGGAGCAGCGAGGCGGCACCGAGCGCGGCGAGCGTCATGAGGACGGCGTCGCCGGTGAACACCCCGGCGGCGGCCTTGTATCCGGTGCGGGTGCCCTTGCGGGCGGCGACGGACAGCACGTACAGCGAGTTCGGCCCCGGGAGGAGGATGATGAGGACGAGCCCGGCGAGATAGGTCGGAAGATCGGTGACACCCAGCATGAAGCGGAGTGTCGCACACCGGTACGACACTCCGCTTTGAGTTTTAACAGGTGGAATGGGTCAGAACGCGTCGGTGGGGACGTAGGTGCCCCAGACCGCGCGCAGCGCGTCGCAGACCTCGCCGACGGTGGCACGGGCCTTGAGGGCGTCCTTCATCGGGTAGAGGACGTTCTCCGTGCCCTCGGCGGCCTTCCTCAGCTCGGCGAGCGCCGCGTCCACGGCCTGCTGGTCGCGCCCGGCCCGCAGCCCGGCGAGGCGCTGGGCCTGCTGGGCCTCGATGGCGGGGTCGACGCGGAGCGGCTCGTAGGGCTCCTCGACGTCGATGGTGTAGCGGTTGACGCCGACGACGACCCGCTCGCCGCTGTCGGTCTCCTGCGCGATCCGGTAGGCCGAGCGCTCGATCTCGTTCTTCTGGAAGCCGCGCTCGATCGCGGCGACGGCGCCGCCCATCTCCTCGACCCGGCCCATCAGCTCCAGCGCGGCGGCCTCGACGTCGTCGGTCATCTTCTCGACGACGTAGGAACCGGCGAAGGGGTCGACGGTGGCGGTGACGTCCGTCTCGTAGGCCAGGACCTGCTGGGTGCGCAGGGCGAGGCGGGCGGACTTGTCCGTCGGCAGGGCGATGGCCTCGTCGAAGGAGTTGGTGTGCAGCGACTGGGTGCCGCCGAGGACGGCCGCGAGGCCCTGCACGGCGACGCGCACCAGGTTGACCTCGGGCTGCTGGGCGGTGAGCTGCACGCCGGCGGTCTGGGTGTGGAAGCGGAGCATCAGCGACTTGGGGTTCTTCGCGCCGAACTCCTCCTTCATCACCCGCGCCCAGATCCGGCGGGCCGCGCGGAACTTGGCGACCTCCTCCAGGATCGTGGTGCGGGCCACGAAGAAGAACGAGAGCCGGGGCGCGAAGTCGTCGACGTCCATGCCCGCGGCGACGGCGGTGCGGACGTACTCGATGCCGTCGGCGAGGGTGAACGCGATCTCCTGCGCGGGCGAGGCGCCGGCCTCGGCCATGTGGTAGCCGGAGATCGAGATGGTGTTCCACTTCGGGATCTCGGCCCTGCAGTACTTGAAGATGTCGGCGATCAGCCGCAGCGAGGGCTTGGGCGGGAAGATGTACGTGCCGCGGGCGATGTACTCCTTGAGCACGTCGTTCTGGATGGTGCCGGTCAGCTTGTCCGCCGGGACGCCCTGCTCCTCGCCGACGAGCTGGTAGAGCAGGAGGAGGAGCGCGCCGGGGGCGTTGATCGTCATCGACGTGGAGACCTTGTCCAGCGGGATCCCGTCGAACAGGACGCGCATGTCGTCGATCGAGTCGATGGCGACGCCGACCTTGCCGACCTCGCCGTGCGCGATCGGGGCGTCGGAGTCGTGGCCCATCTGGGTCGGCAGGTCGAAGGCGACCGAGAGGCCCATGGTGCCGTTGGCGATGAGCTGCTTGTAGCGGGCGTTGGACTCCACCGCGGTGCCGAAGCCGGCGTACTGCCGCATGGTCCAGGGCCGCCCGGTGTACATCGAGGGGTACACACCGCGCGTGAAGGGGTACGAGCCCGGCTCGCCCAGCTTCCCGGCGGGATCCCATCCGTCCAGGGCGTCCGGTCCGTACACCGGCTCGATGGGCAGCCCCGACTCCGACTCGCGCGCCATGCGTTGTGCCTCCCGATAGACCTGACTACTCAGCGGTACCGACCCTCGCGACGGACTGTAGTGGGGCGATGGAGGGCGGCGCGCTGGGACCTTCCTCACAGGATGCGCACTCTGTTCCCCAGGTGCGCAACCGCAGGCGCCCGGGAAGCATCCCTACGTACACACGACACACCCCGGGGGGCAATGGTGAAGCGTTCTTCTTCCGTCATACGCAGAGTGGTCCTGGCGGCCGCGGCGGTGGCTCTCGCCGCCGGCTGTACGCCGGACGCGGCAGGTACCGGGCCCGGTACGGGTACGGGTCCCGCGCCGAGTTCGACCGCGACCACGGCCCCGAGCTCGACGCCCACCACGGCCCCGACCACGGACGACAAGCCGCCGTCGCCCACTGCCGACCCCTCCTCCGCGACGCCCTCGGCGAAGCCCCTCATGGGCGACGGCGACGAGAACGAGCAGGTGCGCGAGCTCCAGGCGCGGCTGCGGCAGCTCGACTTCTTCGACCGGGCGCCCACCGGCTTCTACGGGACGATGACCGCGGGCGCGGTCAAGAAGTTCCAGGCGCGCCGGGGGCTGCCGCAGACGGGCTCGGTGGACGAGAAGACCTGGCAGCAGCTGCTCTCCGTGACCCACAAGCCGACCGCCGACGAGCTGAAGCCGTCGACGACGAACAAGCTGGACACCCCGGACCCGCGGTGCATGACCGGCCGGGTGATGTGCATCAGCAAGGAGAGCCGGACGCTGGCCTGGATGATCGACGGCAAGGTCGTCTCGTCGATGGACGTCCGCTTCGGCTCGGAGAACACGCCGACCCGTGAGGGCCTCTTCAAGGTCGACTCCAAGAGCCGCGACCACGTCTCGACGATCTACCACACGCCCATGCCGTACGCGATGTTCTTCAGCCGCGGCCAGGCCGTGCACTTCTCTGCGGACTTCGCGGCCCGCGGCTACGCCGGGGCCTCGCACGGCTGCGTCAACGTCCGGGACCGGGCCAAGCTCTCCGCGCTCTTCGACCAGGTGAAGGTCGGCGACAAGGTCGTCGTCCACTGGTAGGACGCGGGAGTCTCCGCGGCGAGTGCCGGCGGGAGAAGTAAGGGGCGCGGGTGGGACCGGGGGAACGTGTCCCACCCGCGCCGGGTGCGCGGAGCCGTAGGTACGGGGGGAACCCCGGCTCTCTGCGCGGCCGATGACCAGTCGGCATTACGTACTGCGCCGACGGGCCGAGAAGTGTTACACCCCGAGCGGGACGCGTGCCTCGGCGGTGATTCCGGTGGGCAGAGCGAGGGTGGCACCGGCCTGGATCCGGTCCTCCGTGAGGACGCTTCCGGCCCGGTTCCCGGAGTCGGTGGAGCCGCTGCCGGTGCCGTTGGAGGTGCCGTTGGAGGTGCCGTTGGAGGTGCCGTTGGAGGTGCCGTTGGAGGTGCCCTTGGACCCGCCCTGCGAGCCGCCGTCGCTGTCGGAGTCGGGGTCGTCCTTGTCCTCGTCGCCCCTGGTGTCGCCCTGGGAGCCGCTCTGGCCGCCTTCCTGGGGCGCACCGGTGTCGCCGGAGAGGATCCGGTCGCAGTAGACCCGCAGGGTCTCGCCCTTGCGCAGGGTGCTCGTGAGCTGCTGCCGGCCGGCGGCGTCGAGCTTCCCCGTGCGGTAGTCGCGGCAGGCGGTGAGGGCCTTCTCGCGGGAATCGGCCGAACCGGTGTCGACGCCGCCCGTGGGCGTCCTGCCGGGCCTCGGGGTACCCGTACCCGGGACGGCCGTGCCGCGTCCGTCCGGGACGTGGGGGGTCGGGGCGGTGGACCCGGAGTCGGCCGAGGGGGACGAGCCGGGCGTGGGGTCGCCGCCGCCCGGTTCCGTCGGGGGTGCCTCGGGGTCCTGGCGTATGCCGGGCTCCTTGGAGACCAGCGGATCCGTGCTCTCCCCCGCCGAGACGGAGCTCGCGGGCCCCGGTCCGACCAGCGGCAGCACGCCCGTGCCGGCGGCGACGGCGACGCCGCCGACCGTGACGGCGGCGACCGCTGCGGCCAGTCCGTACCGCACGGAACGGCCCCAGCGGCGCGCCGGGGCGGTGAGGGGGGCGAGCCGGACCCGGCCCAGATCGGACGCGGGCGCGCCGGCGGCCGCCTTGGCGGCGGCCCTCTCGGCGGTGGCCTCGCGGAAGGCGGCGAGCGCCGCCGCCTCGCCCGGCAGTTCGGTCTGCGCGGCCGGCGGGACGGCGGGGACACGGGCCGTTCCGAGGGCCTCGGCGAGGCGCTCGGCCTGGGCGCGCGCACGGTCGTCGACGGCCTCGACCGGCTCACCGCGGAGCAGCCGCTCCGCGGCCTCCTGATCGAGCCACTGGTACCGCTCGTCGGCCATCACATGTCCTTCTGCGTACGCGGACGTGATTGCGTCACACCGCCGGGGGCCACGGACCCCGGTGCGCGCCCGCGTTGCGGAGGGACGCCGTCCAGTGGGACGGCGGTTCCCGCACCGTCGTCCTGTCCGCCGGGCCCGCCGTCGGCTCCGAGGAGTTCGGCGAGCTTCTTGAGCCCCCGGTGCGCGGCGGTGCGCACGGCACCGGGGCGCTTGCCCAGGGTGTCGGCGGCGCTCTTGGCGTCGAGTCCGACGACGACGCGCAGGACGACGGCCTCGGCCTGGTCCTGCGGGAGCTGGGCGATCAGGTGCATGGTGTCGCCGGTGGCGAGCGCCTCCAGGGCCTCGCCGGCCGTGTCGGACTCGGAGGGCTTGTCGGCGAGCTCGGTCTCGTCGGCGCCGACGGCGGGGCGGCGGCCGCGCATCCGGATGTGGTCGAGGGCGCGGTTGCGGGCGATCCGGGCCGCCCAGCCGCGGAACCGGTCCGCGTCGCCGTCGAAGCGGTCGAGGTCGCGGGCTATCTGGAGCCAGGACTCGGAGGCGACGTCCTCGGCGTCCGCCTCGCCGACCAGTGTGCGTATGTAACCGAGCAGCCGGGGTTGCACGGCGCGGTACACAGTACGGAAGGCGTTCTCGTCCCCGTCCTGCGCAGCGAGCACCGCGGCCGTCAGCTCCGCGTCGTCCCCCAGCACTCCCCAAACCCTGTTCGTCGGTGACGTGGTCGCGCCCCGCATCATCGCGGCTGGTCACCACCGCCACGCAGCCTCGCGCACCTGCACGCTACGTGGTGTCGCGGTGTCACGTCCACGCGGTCCGGGGTCTTTGTGCAACTTGCAACCTCCGCGCGGTCCGGGCGGGTGTGACAGAAACCGCACCGGCGGCGCAGAGAGGAGTACGGAGCCGTGCTGCGGCTCCGCGGACGACGACCGGGGCCTCTCCTGTGGGGGGTGGCGGCCCCGGTCGTCTCCCATTTCCCCCCTTTTTCACCCTTCTTCTTTCCTTCTTTTCTCACTCTTTCTCGCGATGTCTCGCTTCCCGGGGCGCAGTACACCCTTCGGGTGTCAACCGACCATTGACAGTAGAGGAGTGTCAACCTAAGGTTGCCTCATGACGAATCCAGTCGGCATGAGCGTCCCCGTCCGTCTCGACGAACTCATCGAAGCCATCAAGAAGGTCCATCCGGACGCCCTCGAACAGCTCTCCGGCGCGGTCATCGCGGCGGACCACCTCGGCGACGTCGCCGACCACCTCATCGGCCACTTCGTGGACCAGGCCCGGCGCTCCGGCGCCTCCTGGACCGACATCGGCCGCAGCATGGGCGTCACCCGCCAGGCGGCCCAGAAGCGCTTCGTCCCCAAGGAGCCGGACGCCGCCACGATGGACCCGAACTCCGGGTTCAGCCGCTTCACCCCGCGCGCCCGCAACGTGGTCGTGGCCTCGCAGGAGGAGGCCCGGGCGGCCTCCCACGCGCAGATCCAGACCGGTCACCTCGTCCTCGGCCTGCTCGCCGACCCCGATTCGCTCGCCATGCGGTGGCTGACCGGGCACGACGTGACGGAGAAGGCGGTGCGCGACGCGGTGACCCCGACGCTGCCGCCGCGGACCGAGGACATCCCGGCCCTGATCCCGTTCGACGCGGACGCGAAGAAGGTCCTGGAGCTGACGTTCCGCGAGGCCCTGCGCCTCGGGCACAACTACGTCGGCACCGAGCACATCCTGCTCGCCCTCCTGGAGCACGAGGACGGGCAGGGCGTGCTGAGCGGGCTCGGCCTGGACAAGGCCACAGCCGAGCGGGAGATCGCGGAGATCATCGCCTCGGTCGCGATCGAGGCGCCGGAGGCCTGACGGTCAGGCGGTGCGGGCCCGGCGGGAGACGACCGCGCGCAGCACCCGGCCGCCCTCGACCGAGAGTTCACGTGCCCGGCGCAGTCCGGTCGGGCCGTGGGCGACCGTCTCGAGGACGGCCTGCTGGCGGCGGAGTTCCCCGGCGAGCAGCGGGCCCGCGCCGTCCGCGTCCCCGGCCCGGCAGCGCTCGACGAGGCCGTCGGGCACGCCGGCCGCGTCGAACCGCCCGTGCAGGGCGAGCGCCGCGGCGGAGCAGTCCCCGGCCCAGGCGCGCAGGGCCTCGGCGGTCCAGGCCGCCGGGGCCTCGGCGAGCATCGCGCGTACGGCCCCGGCGTCCTCCGCACCCTCAGCACCGTCGGGGTCCAGCTCGACGCGGGCCTTGGCGACGGCCTCGCCCCAGGCGCCCCCGTCGCCGCGCGCGACGGCCGCCCACACGGGGCGCAGGACGTCGGCCCGATCGGGGGCGAGCAGCGGCAGACAGCGGTCGAGGCAGGCGAGTCCGGCCGCGGCCAGCCCTCGCTCGTCGGCCCCGTCGATCAGTTCCAGCAGGCTCCGGCCGTTCACCGACGTCATGGACGCCTCCTCGCCACCCGATGCGGACGCAGTACTTCCACTACTGCGCCGGGGGGCGCTTTTTCGTCACTGCGCGGCCGGAATCATGCCAGTGGCCTTGGCGTGCTGCATAGAGGTCAGACGGCGTACGAACAGGATCGCGAGGACGGCGGCGACGATGTCGAGGCCGTAGCCCACGAGGGACCAGACGGTCGCGATGTCGTAGGCCTCGTTGGTCTCGGCCGCGTCGTACATCTTGGTGGACACCCAGTTCACCATGTTGGCGCCGATGAGGAACGCCCACCAGCTGTTGAGCAGCGTCAGCTCCCCCTTGCCGTCGGCGGCGTACGGCTCCCAGCGGCTGGCCCGCCAGATCTCGACGGCGACCGCCCGCGGGATCCAGAAGTTGCCGATCGGGATGAACCAGCCGCCGATGGCATAGCCCGGCGTCCGGGTCTGCAGGTCGGAGGCCCAGACCTCGGCGTTGTTCCGCACGCGGTGGAACCAGATGATGAAGACGACGGCCGTCGCCACGTACACCGTGAACGCCATGCTGTAGGCCACGACCAGGTTGCCGGCCCCCAGGTCGGCCGGGTCGGCGGAGTCCCAGTCCCCGCCCGCGAGACTGCGGACGTCGACCAGTCCCAGAACGACGTCGAAGACGATGTTGCCCGCGAGCAGGGCCACGACGGCCTTGGAGAGGCCGCTCGGATTTTTGAGCATGCGCATGTGGTGGGTTCCCCCCAAAGGAACAAGCGGCGGCCGCTCGGCCGCCGCCGGGGGAACGTACGCGATCCGGAGCGATCGCGTCCACGACAAAAATCAGCTCACCTTCGCCGCCAGCGCCTTGAACTGCTCCCAGGTCAGCGTCGGTTTCGCCGGGTCCCAGACCTTCTGGGCGAGGGCCGCGAGCGGAAGGCGGATGCCGGCCGCCACCTGGTCCTGCGTCTGGGCCCTCGGCAGATCGCCCCAGACCGCGAAACGGGCGCCGAGGATCTGGGAGTCGTACCGCGCCGGCACCGGGGTCCTGCCGCGCACGACGAGCGGCGTCCACTCCTCGTAGATCCGGCGGCCCGTGGGGTACGTGAACTTGTTGGGCTGGCCGAGGACGTAGTAGAGGTACAGGTCGTTGAGGTTGACCAGCTTGCGGCCCGCGCTCAGGTACGAGACGGGCTGCCGGGCGCCGATCTCCTTGCCCGTCCAGTACTCGACCTCGATGTCCTTCGCCGCGGTCGCCACCCCGCCCGTGAAGAAGCCGTCGTTCCAGGCCTTGGGGATCTTGCCGGCGGGCCGGACGACGGCCGCGCGGTCGTCGAGCCAGCCGGTGGCGAGGTCCTGGACGCGGCCGGAGGGCCCGTACTTCGCGCGCGCGGCCCGCGCCAGCTGCGGATAGGTCACCTCGGGGTTCTTCGCCATGAGGGCGACGTACTCGTCGGCACCGACGTGGAACCAGGCCCCCGGGAACAGCTGGGCGTACTCGCGCAGCAGGTCGTCGACGATCCGGGCCGAGTCGGGGTCCGAGATGTCCACGGCCCCGCGCGGGGTCCGGCCGCTCGCGCTGACGAGCTGGAGGTCCGGGTGCGCGGCGATGACGGCGCCGAGGTGTCCCGGCGAGTCGATCTCGGGGACGACGGTGATGTGCCGACTCGCCGCCAGGGCGAGGATCCGGCGGACCTCGGCCTTGGTGAGGTGCTGGGCCGAGACGACCTCGGGGTGGCTCTGCGACTCGATCCGGAAGCCCTGGTCGTCGGAGAAGTGCAGTCCCAGCTGGTTGAGCTTGAGGTCGCCCATCTCGCGGATGCGGTCCTCCAGCCAGGCGGCGGTGAAGGGCTTGCGGGCGATGTCGACGTTGAGTCCGCGCTGCGGCTTCGCGGGCCGGTCGGTGACGGTCCCCTCGGGCATCGCGCCCGTGGCCTTGACCGACTGCTTGAGGGTGCGGGTGCCGTAGAAGACCCCGGCCTCGTCGGGGCCCGCGATCCGGACGCGGCCGTCACGGACCGTCAGGGTGTACGACTCGGGGGCGCCCGTCCCGCCCACGGCCAGCTCCACGTCCCCGGGTCCGGCCGCGGCGGCACCGCGGTACGGGATGCCGAGCTCCCCCGCGATCAGCCGGCCCTCGTCGGCGAGGGCCTCGCTGTTCGCGGCGAGGACGACCCCACCCGTGGGCGCGGGCTTCCACCCGGGACCGCGGGCGGCCTCGTGGGCGCGGACGGAGGGGATGGTGCGGGGCGCCGCGGAGAGGGGGTAGGTCTTCGTGGGCGTCGGCGTCGGTGTCGGCGTCGGGCTCGGCGGTACGGCGCTCGTGGGCGCGCTGCTCGCGGAGGCGCCGGTGCCGCCCGGACCTGACGGAGAACCGTTCGAGCAGGCCGCCACGGTGGCCAGCGCCACCGCGGTCGCCAGAAGGGCGGGGCCCCGGCGAGGCCCCCGTGGGGAGTAACGCATCATGGAGAATCCTCCCGTACGGACGGCCGTCCGACCAATCGGGGGACGCCGGGAAGGCCCGGAACCCGATCGTCCATCACACGTTCCGAAACTCTCCCTTCCGGGTGAAATTCGCGCATCCGTCGGACACTTCCCTCATCCCGTCGATAACGTTGCGTCACGCCCACCCCACCCGTCCCGGAGCACCGGAGTCCACGCTGACCAGCGACACCCACGCCCCCTGCCGGAAACCGGGCTCCACGGACACGCCTGCGATACCTGCCCAGCAGGGCACGGCCCGGCACCTCTCCGGGCTCGTCCGCTTCAACGCCGCGCCGGCCGGGGCCGTGGAGGCACTCCTGTTCGACTGCTGCGCGAGCCGACGCTGGGCCGAACGGGTGAGCGCGCACCGCCCCTACCCGACGCTCGACGCGCTGCTCGCCGCCGCGGACGAGGCCTCCTACGACCTGTCACGGGCCGAGCTGGACGAGGCGCTCGCCGCCGAGTCCGCCGCCGCCCCGCACCCCGACGCCCCGCCGGCGGCCCTCATGGCGCTGGGCGCCGCGCACGCCGCGTACGAGAGCCGCTTCGGGCACGCCTTCGTGATCAGCCTGGACGGGGTGCGGCCCGACGAGCGGCTCGACCGCGTACTGGCCGGTATCCGGTCACGTCTCGGCAACGAACCGGAGGAGGAACGGGTGGTGGCCGCCGACGAACTGCGCCGGCTCGCCCGGGCCCGCCTCACCTTCGGCGTCACCACACCGTGAATTCGTCCGAAATAGGGCGATTCAGGCCTGTGCGATAGGCCGTCCGTGCCTGTTTGATCACACCGATGGACCCCGCGCGAGCGAACCGACGAGTCGTCGCTACGATGACCGGGGCCGGTGGACCGTACCCGGCCGGGTCAGACCGACAGAGAAGCCGGCCGACCCCGATCCCCGCTCCCGGAGGGTTTTTCCGTGCCGGCTGGAACGCTGTACCGCGGCCGGGAAGGAATGTGGTCCTGGGTGGCTCATCGAGTCACCGGCGTCCTCATCTTCTTCTTCCTGTTCGTACACGTGCTGGACACCGCTCTCGTCCGCGTCTCCCCCGAGGCGTACGACGAGGTCGTCGCGACCTACAAGACGCCGATCGTCGCTCTTCTGGAGTACGGCCTGGTCGCCGCCATCCTTTTCCACGCGCTGAACGGCCTCCGGGTCATCGCCGTGGACTTCTGGTCCAAGGGTCCGCGCTACCAGAAGCAGATGCTCTGGACCGTCGTGGGCGTCTGGGTCGTGCTGATGGCGGGCGCCGTCTACCCCGTCCTCAACCACGCCGCACGTGAACTGTTCGGGAGCTGACGCCACTCATGTCTGCTGACACCTCCACCGCGATCGGCCCCGTCGAGGGCGGCGCGCACTACGACGTGGACAACCCCGCGCCGTACATCGAGGCCCCCCGCAAGCGCACGGGCAAGACCCCGCGCGCGACCCGCGGCAACTTCGAGATGGCCGCGTGGCTCTTCATGCGCCTCTCCGGCGTGGTCCTCGTCGTCCTGGTCATCGGCCACCTGCTGATCCAGCTCGTGCTGGACGGCGGCGTCACCAAGGTCGGCTTCGCCTTCGTGGCCGGCCGCTGGGCGTCCCCGTTCTGGCAGGTCTGGGACCTGCTGATGCTCTGGCTCGCCATGCTGCACGGCGCCAACGGTCTCCGTACGGTCATCAACGACTACGCGGAGCGGGCGAACACGCGCCTGTGGCTCAAGGGCCTGCTGTACACCGCCACGGTGTTCACCATCCTTCTGGGCACGCTGGTGATCTTCACCTTCGACCCGAACATCCGCTAGGCACGGGGCTGAGGTAATCCACGTCATGAAGATCCACAAGTACGACACCGTCATCGTCGGCGCCGGTGGCGCCGGCATGCGCGCGGCCATCGAGTCGACGAAGCGCAGCCGCACCGCCGTGCTGACGAAGCTCTACCCCACCCGCTCCCACACGGGCGCCGCGCAGGGCGGCATGGCCGCCGCGCTGGCGAACGTGGAGGAGGACAACTGGGAGTGGCACACCTTCGACACGGTCAAGGGCGGTGACTACCTGGTCGACCAGGACGCCGCCGAGATCCTGGCGAAGGAGGCCATCGACGCCGTCCTCGACCTGGAGAAGATGGGCCTGCCGTTCAACCGGACGCCCAACGGGACGATCGACCAGCGCCGCTTCGGCGGTCACTCCCGCAACCACGGCGAGGCCCCGGTCCGCCGGTCCTGCTACGCCGCGGACCGCACCGGCCACATGATCCTCCAGACGCTGTACCAGAACTGCGTCAAGGAGGGCGTGGAGTTCTTCAACGAGTTCTACGTCCTGGACCAGCTGATCACCGAGGTCGACGGGGTCAAGCACTCCGCGGGCGTCGTCGCCTACGAGCTGGCCACCGGCGAGATCCACATCTTCCAGGCGAAGGCCGTGATCTACGCCTCCGGCGGCACCGGCAAGTTCTTCAAGGTGACCTCCAACGCGCACACCCTGACCGGTGACGGCCAGGCCGCCTGCTACCGCCGTGGTCTGCCCCTGGAGGACATGGAGTTCTTCCAGTTCCACCCGACGGGCATCTGGCGCATGGGCATCCTGCTGACGGAGGGCGCCCGCGGTGAGGGCGGCATCCTCCGCAACAAGGACGGCGAGCGCTTCATGGAGAAGTACGCGCCGGTCATGAAGGACCTCGCGTCCCGTGACGTCGTCTCCCGCTCCATCTACACGGAGATCCGCGAGGGCCGCGGCTGCGGTCCCGAGGGCGACCACGTCTACCTGGACCTGACGCACCTCCCGCCGGAGCAGCTCGACGCCAAGCTCCCGGACATCACCGAGTTCGCCCGTACGTACCTCGGCATCGAGCCGTACACGGACCCGATCCCGATCCAGCCCACCGCGCACTACGCCATGGGCGGCATCCCGACCAACGTCGAGGGTGAGGTCCTCTCGGACAACACCACCGTCGTCCCGGGCCTGTACGCGGCCGGCGAGGTCGCCTGTGTCTCCGTGCACGGCGCCAACCGTCTCGGCACCAACTCGCTGCTCGACATCAACGTCTTCGGCAAGCGCTCCGGCATCGCCGCCGCCGAGTACTCCGCCAAGAGCGACTTCGTCGAGCTGCCCGAGGACCCCGAGGCCTTCGTCGTCGCGCAGATCGAGAAGCTGCGCAACTCCACGGGCAACGAGCGGGTCGCCGACCTGCGCCGTGAGCTCCAGGAGACGATGGACGCCAACGTGATGGTGTTCCGTACGGAGCAGACCATCAAGACGGCCGTCGAGAAGATCGCCGAACTGCGCGAGCGCTACGAGAACGTGTCCATCCAGGACAAGGGCAAGCGCTTCAACACGGACCTCCTGGAGGCCATCGAGCTGGGCAACCTGCTCGAACTGGCCGAGGTCATGGCCGTCTCGGCCCTGGCGCGCAAGGAGTCCCGCGGCGGTCACTACCGCGAGGACTACCCGAACCGCGACGACGTCAACTTCATGCGCCACACCATGGCGTACCGCGAGGTCGGCGAGGACGGCTCCGAGACCGTCCGTCTCGACTACAAGCCGGTCGTCCAGACCCGCTACCAGCCGATGGAGCGTAAGTACTGATGGCTACCCCCGTACTGGACAAGGTCGAGGCGGAGTCCGCCGCCTCCCCGTACATCACGGTCACGATGCGGATCCGCCGCTTCAACCCCGAGGTGTCGGACGCCGCGGTCTGGGAGGACTTCCAGATCGAGATCGACCCGAAGGAGCGTGTCCTCGACGCCCTTCACAAGATCAAGTGGGACGTCGACGGCACGCTGACCTTCCGTCGCTCCTGCGCGCACGGCATCTGCGGCTCCGACGCGATGCGGATCAACGGCAAGAACAGGCTCGCCTGCAAGACGCTGATCAAGGACATCAACCCGGAGAAGCCGATCACGGTCGAGGCCATCAAGGGCCTCACGGTCCTCAAGGACCTCGTGGTCGACATGGAGCCGTTCTTCCAGGCGTACCGGGACGTCATGCCGTTCCTGGTCACCAAGGGCAACGAGCCGACGCGCGAGCGTCTGCAGTCCGCCGAGGACCGCGAGCGCTTCGACGACACCACCAAGTGCATCCTGTGCGCCGCGTGCACGTCGTCCTGCCCGGTCTTCTGGAACGACGGCCAGTACTTCGGTCCGGCCGCGATCGTCAACGCGCACCGCTTCATCTTCGACTCGCGTGACGAGGCGGGCGAGCAGCGCCTGGAGATCCTGAACGACAAGGACGGCGTGTGGCGCTGCCGCACGACGTTCAACTGCACCGACGCGTGCCCGCGTGGCATCGAGGTCACCAAGGCCATCCAGGAAGTGAAGCGCGCGCTGATCACGCGTCGTTTCTGACACCCTGTTCGGCTGATGAGCCCGCTTCTGTACGCTGCGGCGTGCAGGAGCGGGCTTTTTTCTTCGTGGAGGACGGGGACTGATGAGCGAGCCGAACCCTTACGCGGACGGTGAGTACAAGTGGGGACCGGGGCAGCAGGGCGGAACGCCCGGGGGCCCGGCCTACGGATATCCGCAGGACGCGACGCCCGGGGCGCCCGCGTACGGGTACCCGCAGACGCCGCCGCCCTACCAGCCGACCCTGGCGGCGGGCGTGCCGGTGCCGCCGCAGCACGCGCCGATGGGCGGCGGGGCGCCGGTGCTGAGCCTCGGTGACATCACCGTGGTCGGCGACCAGATCATCACGCCGGCCGGGAACATGCCCCTCAAGGGCGCCGTGTGGAACGCGATGGACATGTCGCGGACCGAGGAGAAGATGCCGACGGTCGCGATCGTCCTCGCGGTCATCTTCTTCATCTTCTGCCTGCTCGGCCTGCTGTTCCTGCTGATGAAGGAGAAGACCACGACCGGCTTCATCCAGGTCACGGTGACCAGCGGCGGGCGCCACCACTCGACGATGATCCCGGCGACGGGCCCGGACACCTTCCACCACATCATGGGGCAGCTCAACTACGCGCGCTCGCTGTCCATGTGACGGGTGGTGTTCAGCCGCCGACGAGCGGGACGAGTCTGAGGAAGACGACCTCCGTCTCCGGGCCCACGGTCACCGTCTCGTCGAGCTCCTCGACCTGACGGTCGCCCACCAGGACGAGGAAGCCGTTGCGGCCGAAGGCCTCGACGGCCCGGGCGAAGGCCGTTCCGTCGGTCGTCTCGTGGTCGACCCTGCGGCGGATCAACTCCCGCAGGGTGAGCCGCTCTTCCCTGACGGGCAGGCGGGGGCCGGCCGTGCGGGCCCCCGAGGTCGTCTCGTCGACGAAGGTCACCATTCCCATGCCGGAAAGGCTAGGGGCCGCCACTGACAGGGCACTCGGGCTCCTGTCGGACTCAGGAGTGCCAGCCCTGGGCGGCGGGGCCGCCCGCCTCGGCCTCGACCATGATCCGGCGGAGCATGCCGTTGAGCAGGTCGCGTTCCTCGGGGGCGAGGACGCCGAGCAGCCGTTCCTCCTCGTGGCCGAGGACGTCCATCGCGCCGAGCCAGGTCTCGTGGCCGGAGGCGGTGAGTTCGACGACGACCCGCCGCCGGTCGGTGGTGGACTGGGTGCGGCGGACGAAGCCGCGCTTCTCCAGGGCGTCGAGGCGCCCGGAGACGGAGGCGGGGGCCAGGTCGAGGTCCTGGGCGAGTTCGGAGGGGGCGGCGCTGCCGCCACGGCCCGCGAGCTTGTGGAGCGTGTCGAACTCGTGGCGCTCCAGGTCGAAGTCGACGAGGGACTGCTCCCTGACCCGGCGCAGATGGACCGAGAGCTTCTTCATCCGGGTGACCGCGCCTTCGACGACGGGGTCGAGGCCGGGCAGGACGGGCTGCCAGCGGGCGACGTGCCCGTCGGTCCAGTCGCGCGGTTCCTGCTGTTCCTCGGGGTGCGCCATGGGGTGATCGTACGTCGGCGGAGGCATTCGCCCCTCTCGAAGTATTTCGTTGACGAATTATTCGGCACCGAAATACTCTGCGTCCATGGTCACCGCCTCCGAACGCCCCGTCGCGTCCCCGCCCGTCGCCCACCCCCTGCGCACGCGCTCCTTCCGCCTCCTCTTCACCGGCCGCGCGCTCTCCCTCCTCGGCGACGCCGCCATCCCCGCCGCCCTCGCCCTCGCCGTCCTGGAGGCCACCGGCTCCACCTCGGCCCTCGCCCTCGTCCTCGGCTGCGCGATGGTCCCCAAGCTGCTCCTGCTCCCCGTGGGAGGCGTCGTCGGCGACCGCTTCGACGCCCGCACGGTCGCGCTCACCACGGACCTCGTACGCTGCGCCACCCAGCTCCTCGTCGGCATCCAGCTGCTCGGCGGCACCCCCAGCCTCGCCGTCCTCGCGGTCGCCGAGGCCCTCGGCGGCGCGGCCGGAGCCTTCGCCATGCCGACCGGCTCGCCGCTCATCAAGGGCACGGTGCCGGCGGAGTCGCTGCACCGGGCCAACGCGGCGATGGGCGTCGCCCAGAGCGCCACCCGGCTCGCCGGACCCGCGCTCGCCGGCACCCTCGTCCTGACCGTGGGCCCCGGCTGGGCCTTCGTCCTGGACGCCGCCACCTTCGCCGTCAGCGCGCTGCTCCTGACGGCCGTACGGGTGAAGCGCGTCCCGATCCCCCGCCGTTCGCTCCGCGCCGACCTCGCCGAAGGCTGGCAGGAGGTCCGCTCCCGCGACTGGTACTGGACCAGCCTCATCGGCCACAGCGCCTGGAACGGCGCCGCCGCCGTCCTGATGACCCTCGGGCCCGCGATCGCCGTCCAGCGACTCGGCGGCGGCACCACCTGGGTCGTCCTCCTCCAGGTCGGCGCCGTCGGATTCCTCCTCGGGGCCCTGCTCGCCGACCGCGTCCGCCCCCGGCGCCCCGTCCTCACCGCGAACCTCGGCCTCGCCACGTACGCGCTGCCGCTGGTGCTGCTCGCCCTCGCCGCGCCCGCGCCGCTGACGATCGCGGCGTACGGACTCGCCCAGGCGGGGCTCGGCTTCCTCTCCCCCGTGTGGGAGACCGCCGTCCAGCGCGCCGTGCCCGCCCACGCCCTCGCCCGGGTCACCTCGTACGACTGGCTGCTCTCCCTCGCCGCGATGCCCCTGGGCTACGCCCTGGCCCCGCTCGCGGCCTCGGCGTGGGGCCCCGAAGTCCCCTTGCTGGCCGCCGCGGTGGTGGTCGGCGGCTGCTGCGTGGGGACGGCGCTGGTACCGGGGGTGAGGCGGTTCACGTAGGGCTGTCAGTGGGGTCCTCTACCGTCGGGGGCATGGTGGGGATCACGGGCCCGCGCGACGGGCTGATGGAGGCGGTGCGCCGCGAGCGCGCCGAAGGGCCGGGGCCGGTCGAGCAGTTCATGGACGGGCTGGACGCCGCGGGACTGCGGGCGTGCGCCCCCGTGCTCCAGCGCCTGGCGTTCCGCCCGGCATACCTGGAGGTGGCCTCGGCAGCCCTCGCGGAGCTGGGCGAGCGGGAGTTGGACTGGACGGAGGAGGAGTCCGACCTGCTCCTCGCCCAACTGGTCGGGAAGGACGCGGAGGGAGCCCCGCACGAGGTGCAGGAGGACTTCTTCGACCTCGTGCCGATCGCCCTCGCGGCGGCCGAGCGGGTGGCCTCGCAGGGCGGCGAGTACGACCGGGCCCGGCTGCGGGCGCTCCGGCTCCTGACGGACCGCGACACCGTCTACCACCGGGGCGCGGAGTACGAGGGGATACGGGGCAGGATCGACGCGCTCCTGAACCGCGAGCCGGCGGTGGTGACCGGCCGACTCCCCCGGCACCTGCTCGCCGCGCTCGACGACTACGGGCCGGCGATGCGCGCACTGCACGGGGAGCTGCTCGCGGGGGCGGGCGTGGCGGAGTTCCTCGGGCACTGCGCCCTCCTGGGCAAGCCGCGCGCCACCCGGATCTGGCGTCGCCGGTCCGCCGAACTGCTCGCCGGGGCCGAGCGGGGCCCCGTGGTGGTGCGGTGCCTCCTGGAGGGGTTCCTCGCGCAGGAGGAGCACCACGTGAGCGAGCTCGACTCCTGGTCCATGAGTTCCTGGGGGCTCGCGAGCGGGCCCAACACGGACCTGGTCCGCGGCCTGTTGTGGGCGGCGCTCGGCATCGACGCCGAGTGGGTGGTGCCGGCGGTGGGGGCCGTCGCGCGCCACGCGGGGACGGGCACGGGCGGCTTCGGCGGCACCTGCCGCAGCCAGCCGCTGGCCACGACCGCCGTCGCCGTGCTCGGGGAGTGTGGGGGCGCCCGGGGCGAAGAGGCCGTGCAGTGGCTCGGACGGCTGCCGAAGTCGGTGAGGAACCGGACGGTGAACAAGGGCATCGCCAAGGCCCTGGAGGCGGTCGCCGCCCGCGCCGGGCTCACCCCGTCGATGCTCCGCGAGCGGGGGGTCGCGACGCTCGGCCTGGACGGGCGCGGGATCCGGGAGGTGCCGCTCGGGGCGTACACGGCGGAGCTTGCGGTACGGGAGCCGGGCACGGTCGCGCTGTCGTTCAGGGGCCCGGAGGGGAGGCTCCTGAAGACGGCGCCGAAGGAGGTCCGGGAGGCGCGCGCCGAGGAGTTGAAGGAGGTCAGGGCCGGCGCCAGGGAGCTGAAGGCGCTGGTCGCCGCCGAGCGGTCCCGGCTTGAGGAGCACCTCGCGGCGGGGACGGTCTGGCCCGCGGAGGACTGGCAGCGGTACTACGTCGACCACCCGGTGACCGGGACCCTGGCCCGCGCCCTGCTCTGGGAGATCACGGAGGACGTCGAGGAGCCGTGGACGGCGGGCCTGCCGGAGCGCACCGGCGGCGGCTGGGCGCTCGCGGGCGAGGACGGGACGGCGCGTCCGGTCGGTCCGGGCGCCCGGCTGCGGCTGTGGCATCCGCTGCGGGCCGCGGGCGAGGAGGTCGCCGCGTGGCGGGCGGCGGTGACGGAGCGGGAGGAGCGCCAGCCGTTCAAGCAGGTGTTCCGCGAGGTGTACCCGCTGACTCCGGCGGAGCTGGTGACCGGCTCGTACTCCAACCGTTTCGCGGGGCACGTCCTGCGGTACGGGCAGGCCAGGGCGCTGATGGCCGAGCGCGGCTGGGCGGGGAACCACCTGGGGTACTTCTCGGACGGCTGGTCCTCGGAGCTGGTGAAGGAGCTGCCCGCGCCGGGCGAGCTGCCGGCCGGCGAGGGGACGCGCTGGCGGGCCCGGTTCTTCGTGGAGCTGGCCGACGAGGGCGCGAGCCGGGACGGGGTGGCGCGGCTCTGCTCCACGGACCAGGTGCGGTTCGAGCGGAGGACGGGCGCGCGGGGCGCCTGGGAGGCGGCCGCGCTCGCCGACGTACCGGCGCTGGTGCTGTCGGAGGCGCTGCGGGACGTCGACCTGTTCGTGGGGGTGGCGTCGATCGGGGCGGACCCGAACTGGCGGGACCGCGGGGAGGACCGGGCGTACGACGGGTACTGGGAGAGCTGGTCGTTCGGCGCGCTCACGGAGTCGGCGCTGATCCGGCGCGAGACGCTGGCCCGGCTGCTGCCCCGGACCCGGATCGCGGACCGGGTGGAGCTGACCGACCGCTTCCTGCGGGTGCGCGGCGAGCTGCGCGCGTACCGGATCCATCTGGGCTCGGGGAACGTGCTGATGGAGCCGGACGACAGCTATCTGTGCATCGTGGCCGACCGCGGGCGGGAGCGGGGGAAGGTGTTCCTGCCGTTCGAGGAGGACGGCGGGCTGCTGTCGGTGATCCTGTCGAAGGCGCTGCTGCTCGCCGCCGACGACCGGATCACCGACCCGACGATCACCGCGCAGATACGCCGGGGCTGAGCTCCCCGTCCGCCTCTTCCGCCAGGAAGGCGAGGAGCAACCGGGCGGTCTCCTCCGGGCGTTCCAGGGCGGGGAGGTGGCCGGCCCAGTCGAGGTCGACACGGCGCGCGGCGGGCAGGAGGTTTCCCAGCTCGTCGGCGACGGCCCGGAAGTCGGGCAGGTCGTGGGCGCCGACGGCCACGAGGGCGGGGGCCCCGATCCGGGCGAGGTCGTCGCGGGTGACCTCGGGGGCGACGGGGTGGTGCTCCTGGGGGGCGGCGAGCTGGAGGTGGAAGGCGCGCCGCTGTCCGTCGCGTACGAGGGCGCGGGCGGCCTCTCCGGCCTCGGGGCCGAGCCAGGTGTCGACGTTGAGCTCGACGGCCGCGTCGAGGTCGCCCGCTTCGAGGAGCGCGTCCTCGCGGGCGCCCCAGGCGCGCAGCTCGTCGCTCGGTGCCATGCCGGGGATGCCGGAGGCGAGCAGGGCGAGGGCGGAGACGCGTCCGGGGTGCAGGGCGGCGAGTTCGAGGGCGACGCGGCCGCCGAAGGAGGAGCCGACGACGGCGGCGCGCTCGGCGCCGAGGTGGTCGAGGAGTTCGCGCACGTCCTCGGCGTGGGTGTGCGGGGCGTCGATCGGGCTGTCGCCGAAGCCGCGGAGGTCGCAGCGGACGACACGGTGTCCCGCCCCGGCCAGCGCGCGGAACTGTCCGTCCCACATCCGGCGGTCGCAGACCCCGGAGTGCAGCAGGACGACGGTCGAGGGGCCGGTGCCGGCCAGGTCATGAGAGAGCGTCACACGCCCGACCCTAGGCGCCGGGTCACCGGCGGGCCACCTCTTTACCCAGCGACTTGAACACGTTCAAGAGGAGGTCTACAGTCATGACTGCCAGCTTTTGAACGCGTTCAAGGGAGGGTGGGGCATGGACCTCACTGTCGTCGCGTACATCGTCTACCTGCTGATCAGCGTGGCCCTCACCGTCTGGGTCGCCCGCACGCTCAGCCGCAACGGAAGGATCTTCCTCTCCGACGTCCTGCACGGGAACGAGAAGCTCGCGGACGCCGTCAACCACCTCCTGGTGGTCGGCTTCTACCTCGTCAACTTCGGCTTCGTCGCCCTCTACCTGAGCCAGGACGCCGCCGTCCTCGACGCCCGGGCGCTCTTCGAGGCCCTCTCCGTCAAGCTCGGAGTCGTCCTGCTCGTCCTCGGCGTGATGCACCTGGGGAACGTGTACGTGCTCAACAAGATCCGCCGCCGCGGGGTCATGGAGCGCGAGCAGGTGCCCCCGGTCGGCCCGCAGGGCTGGACCACGACCCCCAAGGGCGGCCCCTGGGCCCCGCCCGCGCCGCAGGCCTGACCATGGCGCCGGCCCCGGCGATGCCCACGACCCCCGTGGGACGACTGACCGTGCTGTACGACGCCGACTGCCCGCTCTGCGTGCACCTCAGGCACTGGCTGCTGCGCCAGCGGCAGCTCGTCCCGCTCGACCTCGTACCGGCGGGATCGCAGCAGGCACGGCGCCTCTTCCCGGCCCTCGACCACGCCGCGACGCTGCGGGAGATCACCGTGGTCGGGGACCGGGGCCAGGTCTACCGCGAGACATCCGCCTGGATCGTCTGCCTCTGGGCCCTGGCCGACCACCGGGCCAAGGCCCACTGGCTCTCCACCCCCGCGGGACAGCCCTTCGCCCGGGCGACCGTCCTGGCGGCCGCGAAGTGGCGCGAGGCCCTCAGGAGACCCGGGCCGGACGGCGGGCCCTGCGGGGACGGGCACTGCGAGGTGCCCGGTCCGCCCCGTTAGGCTCGGCCCCGTGACGGAAGAGAAGAAGGCCCCCAAGAGCGAGCAGACCCGCACGCTCATCCTCGAAACCGCGCTCCGGCTGTTCAAGGAGCGCGGTTACGACAAGACGACCATGCGGGCCATCGCCCAGGAGGCCGGGGTCTCCGTCGGCAACGCGTACTACTACTTCTCCTCCAAGGAACACCTCGTCCAGGGCTTCTACGACCGGATCGCCGAGGAACACCAGGCGGCCGTCGAGCCCCTCCTGAGCGGCCCCGAGAAGGACCTCACCGCCCGGATCCGCGGGGTCTACCTCGGCTGGCTCGACATCGCGGAGCCGTACCACGAGTTCGCGGCCCAGTTCTTCAAGAACGCCGCCGACCCGGACAGCCCGCTCAGCCCCTTCTCCCCCGAGTCGGAGGGCCCGCGCGAAGCCGCGATCGAGGTGCACCGTCGGGTCATCTCCGGAGCCTCCGTCAAGGTCGACCCGGAACTGAAGGAAGCCCTCCCGCAGTTGCTGTGGCTCCAGCAGATGGGCCTCGTGCTGTTCTGGGTGTACGACCGCTCGGAGGGCGCGGCGAACAGCCGGCGCCTGGTGGAGCGCCTCGCGCCGGTCACCGCCCGCGCGATCTCGCTCTCCCGCTTCCGGATCCTGCGCCCGCTGGTCAAGGAGACGCACGAGCTGCTCTCCGACTTCATGCCGACGGCCGCCGGAATGGCGGCCTCGGGCAAGCCCAAGAAGAAGACGGGCCCGAAGCCGCAGGAGGCCCCGTAGGGGTGTGGGCCGGGGCCTGCCGGACAGGCCCCGGGGGGCGTCCGGAAAGTCCCGTGCGGTACGGGACCTTCCGGAGACCGCCTAGATCCAGCTGAGCTCCCACAGGCGCCAGATGCCGGTGCCGTCCGTCAGGTACTGGGAGCCGGAGACCGCCTCCGTGGAGAGGACGTAGTCCTTCTTCTGCCACAGCGGGACGAGCGGGACGTCGCCGGCGACCTCGTCCTGGATCTCCTTGAAGTCGCTCGTCGCCCGACCCCGGTCGCTGTACTGCTGCGTCGAGGAGATCAGGCTGTCGATCCGCTTGCTGGAGAAGCCGTTGTGCAGGGTGTTCTGGGTGCCGACGAGCGGTGCGGTGAAGCTGTCGGAGTCGGGGAAGTCGGGGAGCCAGCCCACGGGGTAGGCGTCGTAGCTGCCCTTCGCGTACCCCTTCTGGAAGCTCTGCCAGTCGGCCTCGACGACCTTGACCTTGAAGAGGCCGGTCTCCTCCAGCTGCCGCTTGATCTCGGCGGCCTCGGCGGCGTACGTGGCGTCCTTGCGGAAGCCGTACGTGAACGTCACCGGCGTCTTGACCCCGGCCGCCCTCAGCAGGGCCTTGGCCTTCTTCGCGCTCGGCTCCGGGTAGACGTCGAAGAACGCGGTGCTGTGGCCGACGAAGCCCTGCGGGATGAGGGAGTACAGCGGCTCGACCGTGCCCTTGTACGCGCCCGTGGTGATCGCCGGGCGGTCGATGACGGCGGCGACGGCCTGCCGTACGGCCTTGTCCGCCATCGGCGAGCCGGACCGGACGTTGAAGTTGAGGTTGCGGATCTCGGCGCTCTCCGCCTCGGTGACCCGGGTCCCGTCCTTGGTGTCCAGGGTCGAGAGGAAGTCCGGCGGCAGCTGCCGGTGCGTCACCTGGACCTCCTTCGCCTTCCAGGCCGCGGCGAGGTCCGCGGACTGGCCGAAGTACTTCACGAGGACCGTGTGGCCGGCCTTGCTGACGGCGCCCTTGTACCGCGGGTTGGGCTCCAGGCGGGCGGACTCGCCCTCCTTGTACTCCTTGAGCACGTACGGCCCCGAGCCGTCGACCGCGGGGCCCGTCCGCAGCCTGTTGGCCGGGTACTGGTCCTTGTCCACGATCGACCCGGCGCCCGTGGCCACCTTCAGCGGGAACGTGGCGTCACGGCCGCTCAGGTGGAAGGTGACCGTCCGGCCCTCGGCCGAGACGTTCTTCAGGGTCGGGAAGAGCGGCTGCGGGCCGACGTCCGTCTTGATCCGCAGCATCCGCTCGAAGGAGTACTTGACGTCCTCGGCGGTGATCTTGCGGCCGTTGGAGAAGGTGAGGTCGTCGCGGAGCGTGCACTGGTACGTGGTGAGCTTGTTGCCCACGAACTTGCAGCTCTCGGCGGCGTCCGGAACCGGCTGGCTGAGGCCCGGCTTGAACGTCAGCAGCGACTGGAAGACGTTGCTGTACATGGCCCAGGAGCCGGCGTCGTAGGCGCCGGCCGGGTCGAGTGAAGTGACCTCGTCGGTCGTGCCGACAGTGATCGGGTCGGTCCGCTCGCCGTCGGAGGGCAGGAGTTGCCAGCCCCCCACTCCGGCGGCCACCAGTACTCCACAAGTGATGAGGATCCGCAGACGGACCGTCGACCGCATTGCCGTGCTTCCTTTTTTTGGTACCACCCCTGATGCGACGGCCCCCGGAAAAACGTCGCGATGGCTGCATCCCATCACACGGGTTTCACAAGGGGAAGAGAAAACTTTCACAGGACAGGTATATGTCCGGGATATGAGAATTTAAGTCGATGAGCAGCACGTATCGACCCAGGCGCGGGGAGTGACAAGTCCCGATCAGGCCTGCTTCGAGGCGAGTTCGACGATCGTGATGTCGGACGGCGCCCCGACCCGCACCGGAGGCCCCCAGGCGCCCGCGCCCCGGGAGACGTACAGCTGGGTGTCCCCGTACCGCTCCAGCCCGGCGACGGTCGGGTTGGCCAGTTCGGCGAGGTAGTTGCCGGGCCACAGCTGGCCGCCGTGGGTGTGGCCGGAGAGCTGCAGGTCCACGCCGTGGCGTACGGCGTCGTGGACGACGACCGGCTGGTGCGCGAGGAGCACCGCGGCCCGGGCCCGGTCGCGGTCGCCGAGGGCCCGCGCGAAGTCGGGGCCCTGGCCCTCGCTCTCCCCCGCCACGTCGTCGACGCCGGCGAGGTCGAAGCCGGCCGGGATCTCCACGCGCGCGTTGCGCAGCGGGTGCAGGCCGAGTTCACGGACGTGGTCGACCCAGGCGTCGGCCCCCGAGAAGTACTCGTGGTTGCCGGTCACGAAGAAGGAACCGTGGCGGGCACGGAGCCGGGCGAGCGGCTCGGCGGCCGGGCCGAGGTTCTCCACGGTCCCGTCGACGAGATCGCCGACGACCGCGATCAGATCGGGCTGGGCCGCGTTGATCGAGTCCACGATCCGCTGGGTGTGGGCGCGGCCCAGGATCGGCCCGAGGTGGATGTCGGACACGACGGCGATCCGGTAACCGTGCGCGGCACGCGGGATCTTGGCGAGCGGGACGGTGACCCGCTTGACCCGCGGCCCGCGCAGTACCCCGTACGTGCCGTACCCGACGGTCCCGACGGCGACGGCGGCCGCGGACCCGGCGACGACCCGGGAGACGAACAGCCGCCGGGAGAGATCGGTGGGCTCGGGGGCGGGCTCCACGGGCTCGGGCTCGGGCTGCTCCGCTCGCGGCGTCACGGACGCCGGGGCGGGGGCGGGCTCGCGCTCCGCCTGCGGCGTCACGGACGCGGGGGCGGGAGCGGGCTCGGGCTCCGCCTGCGGCGTCACGGACGCGGGGGCGGGAGCGGGCTCGGGCTCCGCCTGCGGCGTCACGGACGCGGACGCGGGGGCGGGCGCGGGCTCCGCCTGCGGCGTCACGGACGCGGACGCGGGGGCGGGCGCGGGTACGGATACGGGCTCCGCCGGGGCGGCCTCGGTCGCACGACGCCCCGTCCAGGCGCGCAGGAGCGGCCGGACGGCCTCGCCGACGAGCAGCGCCAGGACCAGGTACAGGAGCACGGCGAGCCAGAGGAAGCCGGGCCAGGCGACCGCCTGCTGGACCGGGAAGGGCGCGCCCGCCCGCGAGGAGACGAGGGCGGCGATCGAGAGCAGCGGCAGGGCCACGACGGCGGCCGTACCGAGCCGGCGCGGCAGCCCGCCGGGCGCCGTGACGTCGCGCACCAGCCGCCGCCACACGTACCAGTGGACCGCGCCGAGCAGCGCGAGCACCACGACCAGGACCAGCAGAAAGACGACCACGCCCCCGGAACCCCTCTTCTAGGCGCCCGCGCGACGCGCGGCGCGCACCCCGCGCAACCCGATCACGCCGATCACCGTCCCCAGGACAAAGGACGTGACGGCAAGCAGCAGATGAACCCAGAAGTAGGCCGTCGGGTCGCCCGCGTCGTCGAAGGCGAGGCCGCTCCCGTCGTTCCAGAGGTTCTTGACGAAGGTGACCCAGATGAACCAGGACCACACACCGAAGGCGAGCAGGAACCAGGAGACACGGCGGCTGAGCTTCATGACCCCAGTATCACCGTCCGTCTCACGGCCCCCGCTTCCGGGTGGACGGGGGCGGGCGAACCGCCTGCCGGGGTTCGGTTCGGTCGGCCGTACCTGTACGTTCTCGACCGTGTCTGCTTCGAAGAAGACCGCTTGGGCGGTCGCCGCTGCCGTGCTCCTGCCGCTCGTCACCGCCGCGCCCGCGGCCCACGCGGACGGAAAGGACGGGAAGGACAAGCAGCCCAAGCCTCCCGCCGTGATGTCCGGTGTCGGCGGTGCGCTGCTCGGCAAGCCGGGGACGCAGGTGCAGCTGCTGCCCGGTGCCCCGGTGCTGCCGAAGGAACTGTCCGGCCGTTCCTGGATCGTCGCGGACGCGGAGAGCGGCGAGATCCTCGCCGCGCACAACGCGCACTGGCGGCTCGCCCCGGCCTCCACGCTGAAGATGCTCTTCGCGGACACCCTGCTGCCGAAGTTCCCCAACAGGACGCAGAACCACCTGGTCACCAACCAGGACCTGGCCGGCATCGGGGCGGGCTCCAGCCTGGTCGGCATCAAGGAGAAGCAGACCTACAGCGTCCGCGATCTGTGGCTCGGGGTCTTCCTCCGCTCCGGCAACGACGCCGTCCACGTGCTGACCAGCATGAACGGCGGCCTCAACCAGACCGTCGCGGACATGAACGACCACGCGGCCGATCTCCAGGCCCTCGACACCTACGTGGTCTCCCCGGACGGCTACGACGCCCCGCGCCAGGTCTCCTCCGCGTACGACCTGACGCTCATCGCCCGCAACGGCATGCGGAAGCCGGACTTCCGCGAGTACGCCGCCACGCCCCGCGCCGCCTTCCCCGGCGAGGCCAAGCCGGGCAAGAAGCGCGAGACCTTCGAGATCCAGAACACCAACCGGCTCCTCACGGGCGACATCGGCGTCGCCCCCTACCAGGGCATCGCCGGCGTCAAGAACGGCAACACGACGCACGCGGGCGCGACCTTCACGGGCGTCGCCGAGCGCAACGGCAAGGTCCTGCTCGTCACCGTCATGAACCCCTCCTCGAAGGAGCAGCACGCGGTCTACCTGGAGGCCGCCCGGCTGCTCGACTGGGGCTTCGCGGCCGCCGGGAAGGTGACGCCGGTCGGGGAGCTCGTGCCGCCGCGCTCGGAGCGCACGGCGTCCGCCACCCCCGACGACGGCACGGCTCCGGCGCCCGGCAAGAACGCCCCGAAGGAGCCCGTCCACGCGGCGGCCGCCGACAGGTCCGGCGGCATCGGGATCGCGCTGGCCATCGCGGGCGGCGTCCTCGTCCTGCTGGCCGCGGCCGTCTTCCTGGTCAACCGCCGCTGGCCGCGGGCCGCGTCGGCGACGCGCCGCCGGCGTTCCGAGGACTTTCGGGACTCCCAGTCCCAGGACTCCCAGGACGCCCAGGAGTCCCAGGACGCCCAGGACGCCCAGGAGTCTCAGGAGTCCCAGGAGTCTCAGGAGCCCCAGGAGTCCGGGGAGCCTCAGGAGACTCCTGACCCTCGGGGGTCGGCTCCGTCCTCTTCCGACGTGACTCCGTAGCCGTCCACGCCGCGCAGAACAGCAGGAGCTTCGCGGTGAAGTTGATCCAGAGGAGCAGGGCGACCGGAACGCCGAACGCCCCGTACATCGACTTCGCCGCGACCCCCTTCATATAGCCGCCGAGCAGCAGTTTCAGCAGCTCGAAGCCGACCGCGCCCATCAGCGCCGCCACCACCAGGTCGCGGCGGCGCGGTTCGACGCCCGGCAGCAGCGTCAGCACGTACAGCAGGATCAGGAAGTCGGCGACGACGGCGACGAGGACGGCCGCGCCCTGGAGCAGGTAGCCGCCCGCCCCCTCGCCGGAGATGCCGAGGCGGTCGGCGCTCCAGCCGACCGCGGTGGAGCCGAGCCAGGACGCGGCGAGCGAGGCGAGCGCGACACCGCCGAGGCCGACGAGGATCAGCGCGTCCTTGCCCTTGAGCAGGATCGGATTGCCCTCGACCGGGTCGAGACCCCAGACCGCGCGCAGGCACTCCCGCATGGAGCCGATCCAGCTGATGCCGGCGAGGAGCAGGACGGCGCCGGCGACGAGTCCGACGGTCCCGGCGTTGGCGACGAGCCCGCCGATGTCGAGCTGGTCCGAGATCCCGGGCACCTGGTCGCTGATCTTCTCCTCGATCCGGTCGAGCTGATCCGGCGTGAGGAGCGCGGCGCCGACCGCGGCGGCGACCGTGATCAGCGGGAACAGGGCGATGAAGGAGATGAAGGTGATCGCGGCGGCGAGCCGCGTCCAGTGCGCCTCGTCGAGGGTCTCGTACGCGTGCCAGCCGTGGGTCCGCATGAGGCGGGTCACCCATGGGCCGATGACGGGCAGCTTGCTCAGCCAGTCCATGTCGTACGTCCACTCCTCGCTCCGTCGGATCACCCGGGTGGTCGGATCGGCCGGATGGTCGGATCGCCCGGTTGGTCGGATCGCCCGGATACGAGAATCCCCTGCCGGAGCTCACAGAACCGCGACCGACATCCCGTACAGCACGGCCCATGCGAGGCCGATGACGGCGAGCGGCCGGTCGCGCAGCACGACGTCCTCGGGCGCGCCCGCCGCGCCGCGGTCGGCGAAGACGGCGTACCGCAGGACCCCGAGGACGAACGCGCCCACGGAGAGCTGACGCCACGGCAGGGACGCCTCCACCGGGCCCGCCTCCAGGGCCCACAGGCAGTAGCCGAGGACGGCGGTGCCGGCCGCCAGCTGCCAGACGAACCGGAGGTACCCCGTCGTGTACCGGGTGAGCAGCGCGCGCGTGGCGCCGTCGGCGCCCTCCATCTGCACGGCCTCGGAGTACCGCTTGGCGGCGACCATGAAGAGCGCGCCGAACCCGGTCGTGATGAGGAACCAGCGGGAGAGCGGGATGCCGAGCGCGACCCCGCCGATCATCGCCCGCATGAGGAAGCCGGTGGCGACGACGGCGAGGTCGACGACGAGGACGTGTTTGAGGCGGACGCAGTACGCGACCTGCATGCCGAGGTACGCGACGAGCAGGGCGGCCGTCAGCGGGCCGCACAGGAGCGCGGCGGCGACGGCGGACCCGAGGCCGAGGAGGGTCCCGGTGGCCGCGGCGAGGGCGACGGGCACCTGGCCCGAGGCCACGGGGCGACGGCATTTGGCCGGGTGGGCGCGGTCGGCCTCGGCGTCACGGGCGTCGTTGAGGAGGTAGACGGCGGAGGCGGCGGCCGTGAACAGGGCGAAGACGAGGGCGAGTCGGGCGCCGGTCTGCCAGGAGCCGAGCCGGCCGGCGGCGGCGGGGGCGGCGAGGACGAGGACGTTCTTGACCCACTGCCGGGGCCGGGCCGTCCGGACAAGACCGAGCACCCGTCCACCGCGTGCCGGCGCGGGCGTGCGGTGGACGGTGGAGGGGCGTCGAGAACGGCGGCCCCGGCCCGCTCGGTCACGAGAGACCCTCCCCACGCGCGCGCGTGGGGGTGGCGGGGGCCAGGAGACGGCGGCCCGCGGCGGCCGTGGCGGCGCCGAGCAGGACGCCGACGGCGACGTCGCTCGGGTAGTGGACGCCGACGACCAGGCGGGAGAGGCACATCGCGCCGGCCACCGGGGCGGCGAGCCGGCCGGCGGTGGGGTGGAGCACGCCGAAGGCGACGACCGCGGCGGCGGCGGAGGTGGCGTGGGAGCTGGGAAAGGAGTGCGGGCCGGCCGTACGCACCAGGGGCTCGTACCCGCCCGGGGCCGGCCGGGGCCGCCGTACGAGCCGCTTGACGCCCATGCTGGCCAGGTGCGCGGTGGCGACGAGGGCGGTACCGCGCAGCCAGTCGTGGCGGCGCGGGCGGTCGAGGGCGGCGGCGGCGAGTCCGGCGGCGAGCCAGAGGGCGCCGTGCTCGCCGCTGAAGGAGAGGCCTCGGGCGGCGACGGCCACCCCGGGCCGATGCCCACACCCCCGCAGAGCGGCGAGCAGCCGCCGCTCGGCCAGGACCCAGCCCGGCTCCTCGGGTGGCGCGACCGGGACGTCGAAGGCGTGAGCGGCTGGCTCGTCCGGTGGCGCGACCGGGACGTCGAAGGCGTGAGCGGCTGGCTCGTCCGGTGGCGCGACCGGGACGTCGAAGGCGCGAACGGCTGGCTCGTGCGGTGGCGCGACCGGGACGTCGAAGGCGTGAGCGGGCGGCTCGTGCGGTGGCGCGGCCGCGTCGTCCCACGGCTCGTCGGTCGGCACGGTCGTGGCCGGGTGTGCCGCGGCGGGGTGGTGTCCGGTGGCGGCGTGCGGCGGCATGCCCGGGGAGCCGGTCGCGGCCGGGCCGGCCGGCCCTGAGGGTGCGGCACCGCCCGGCCGCTCGGGTTCGGCCCGTTGTGCGTCGCGCATCCGTGTTGCCCCCTGTCGGGCCTCGCCGTTCGAGTCGGTCAACGTGACTTTCGCGCGGGCCGCGGCCGAGGGCGCGAGGTCTCTTTCCTGACACTCCTTTAATCACCCATTTCGACGAACCGCCATGCAATACCGGCATAAGCCATAACCACGGCTATACGGTCGCCCTCATGGCTGTCGAGACCCACGTCCTGGACGACGACTGCGAAGCGATCACCGGCTGGGGCCGCACCGCCCCCACCCTCGCGCGCGTGCAGCGGCCCCGCGGGCTCGCCGAGGTCGCCGAGGCGCTCCGGGCCTGCGGCCCCCGCGGGGCCGTCCCCCGGGGCCTCGGCCGCGCCTACGGCGACGCCGCGCAGAACGCCGGCGGCACCGTCCTCGACATGACCGGCCTCGACCGGATCCTCGCCGTGGACACCACCGCCGGGCTCGTCGTCTGCGAGGCCGGCGTCAGCCTGCACCGGCTGATGGAGGCGCTGCTGCCGCTCGGCTGGTTCGTCCCCGTCACCCCCGGCACCCGGTACGTGACCGTCGGCGGCGCGATCGGCGCCGACGTCCACGGCAAGAACCACCACGTCTCGGGTTCCTTCGGCCGCCATGTGACCGCGCTCGAACTCCTCACCGGAGACGGCGAGATCAGGACCGTGCTCCCCGGGACCCCGCTCTTCGACGCCACCACCGGCGGCATGGGTCTGACCGGCGTGATCCTCTCCGCGACCCTGCGGCTGCTGCCGGTCGAGACCTCCCTCATGCGCGTCGACACCGAGCGCGTCCCCGACCTCGACGAGCTGATGGCCCGGCTCACGGCCACCGACCACGCGTACCGCTACTCCGTCGCCTGGATCGACCTGCTCGCCCGGGGCGCCGCGACCGGCCGCGCCGTCCTGACACGCGGCGACCACGCCCCGTACGACGCGCTCCCCCGCCGCCACCGGGCCCGCCGCGATCCGCTCGCCTTCCGGCCCGGCCGGCTGCCCGCCCCGCCGCCGTACGTCCCCGGCGGACTCCTCGGCCGCACGTCCGTCGGGCTCTTCAACGAGCTCTGGTACCGCAGGGCGCCCCGCGCCGCGGCCGGCCGTCTCCAGTCGCTTCCGGCCTTCTTCCACCCCCTCGACGGCGTCCCGCACTGGAACCGGATCTACGGGCCCGGCGGTTTCGTCCAGTACCAGTTCGTCGTCCCGTACGGGGAGGAGGACACCCTGCGGCGGATCGTGCGGCGGATCGCGGACCGCGGCTGCCCCTCCTTCCTCGCCGTCCTGAAACGGTTCGGCGCGGGCGACCCCGGCTGGCTCTCCTTCCCGCTCCCCGGCTGGACCCTCGCCCTCGACCTCCCCACCGGCCTCCCCGGCCTCGGCCGTTTCCTCGACGCGCTCGACGAGGAGGTCGTGGGCGCCGGCGGCCGGGTCTACCTCGCCAAGGACTCCCGGGTCCGGCCGGAGACGCTCGCCGCGATGTACCCCCGGCTCGACGAGTTCAGGGCGCTGCGCGCCGCGCTCGACCCCCGGTCCGTCCTCACCTCGGACCTGGCCCGCCGTCTCCGTCTCTAGAAGCTCAAGGAGTTCCCGTGAAGGACGCCTTCGGTGCCCCGCAGTCCCTGCTCGTCCTCGGCGGCACCTCCGAGATCGGGCTCGCCACCGCCCGCCGGCTGATCGCGCGCCGCACCCGTACGGTCTGGCTGGCCGGCCGCCCCTCGCCCGCGCTCACGGCCGCCGCCGACTCGCTGCGCGTGCTCGGGGCGGACGTGCACACCGTGCCGTTCGACGCGCTCGACACGGAGTCGCACGAGGAGCGGCTCGGGAAGATCTTCACGGAGGGCGACATCGACATGGTGCTGCTCGCCTTCGGGGTCCTCGGCGACCAGGCCCGCGACGAGTCCGAGCCGCTCGCCGCGGTCCGGGTCGCGCAGACCAACTACACGGGCGCCGTCTCGGCCGGTCTGGTGTGCGCGGGCGCGCTCCAGGCGCAGGGGCACGGCTCGCTGGTGGTGCTCTCCTCGGTGGCGGGCGAGCGGGCCCGCCGCGCCAACTTCATCTACGGCTCGTCGAAGGCGGGGCTCGACGCGTTCGCGCAGGGCCTCGGGGACGCGCTGCACGGCACGGGCGTGCACGTCATGGTCGTACGGCCCGGGTTCGTGCGCTCGAAGATGACGGAGGGGCTGGCGGAGGCGCCGCTCGCGACGACCCCGGAGGCGGTCGCGGGCGCGATCGAGCTGGGGCTGCGGCGGCGCTCGGAGACGGTGTGGGTGCCGGGGGCGCTGCGGATGGTGATGGCGGCCGTACGGCACGTGCCGAGGCCGCTGTTCCGGCGCCTGCCGGTGTGACGGACGCCGCTGGACGGTGGCGTGGGCGCCGCTGTGACGGACCCCTCGCCTGGCGGTGGGGCGGGTGCCCCTGTGACATACCCCTCGCCGGGCGGTGGGCGTGGGCGCCGCTGTGACGCACTCCGCGCCGGGCGGTGGGCGTGGGCGCCGCTGTGACGCACTCCGCGCCGGGCGGTGGGCCTGCGCGCCGGTGTGACGCACTCCGCTAGGCGGTGGGCCTGCGCGCCGCTGTGACGGACCTCCGCTAGGCGGTGGGCGTGGGTTCCGGTGTGTCGACCGGGCTGCCGCCCTGCGCGGGGACCGCGGCGATCGGGCGGCCGCTGCCGAACTCGTAGTCGTACAGCTTCCGCCAGACCCCGTCCGGGCCCTGCTCGTACAGCGCGAAGGAGCGGCAGGTCCAGGCCGCCTCGTAGCCGGCGAGCTCCTCGAACGCCCGGTCCATCCCCTCCTCGGAGATGCCGTGCGCCACGGTGACGTGCGGGTGGTACGGGAACTGCAGCTCGCGCACAAGGGGGCCGGCCTCGTCCCGGATCCGCTGCTGCAGGGCGTTGCAGAGGGGCACGCCCTCCGCCAGCTTCACGAAGACGACCGGGGAGAGCGGGCGGAAGGTCCCGGTGCCCGCCAGGCGCACCGGGAACGGCTGCTGGTCGGCGGCGACACCCGCGAGGTGCGCCTCGATCTCCGGCAGCCGCTCCTCGGGGACCTCGGTCGGCGGGACCAGGGTGACGTGCGTGGGGATGCCGTACGCGGCAGGGTCCCCGAAGCCGGCGCGCCGCTCCTGGAGCAGGCTGCCGTAGGGCTCCGGGACCGCGATCGAAACGCCGAGCGTTACGGTCCCCACGTCGTTCTCCTCCGTCGTCCGTCGTCGAGTCGTTGTGTGGTGGTGCAGCCGCCAGTGTGCGGCCTGCACCACCCTTTCGGCCAGGGTCCTTGGACTCAGTGCTTGGCGGGCAGGAAGCCGATCCGCTCGTACGTCTGCGCCAGCGTCTCCGCGGCGATCGCGCGCGCCTTCTCCGCTCCCTTGGCCAGGACCGAGTCCAGCGTCTCCGGGTCGTCCAGGTATTCCTGCGTGCGGGCCCGGAACGGCGTGACGAAGTCCACCATGACCTCGGCGAGATCCGTCTTCAGCGCGCCGTACATCTTGCCCTCGTAGCTCTTCTCCAGGTCCTCGACGGAGGTGCCGGTGAGCGTGGACATGATGCTGAGCAGGTTGGAGACGCCGGCCTTGTTCTCCGGGTCGAAGCGGATCACCGTGTCGGTGTCGGTGACGGCGCTCTTGACCTTCTTGGCCGTGGCCTTCGGGTCGTCCAGGAGGTTGATGAGGCCCTTCGGCGAGGAGGCCGACTTGCTCATCTTGATCGTCGGGTCCTGGAGGTCGAAGATCTTCCCCGTCTCCTTGAGGATGTACGGCTTGGGGATCGTGAACGTCTCGCCGAAGCGGCCGTTGAAGCGCTCCGCGAGGTCGCGGGTCAGCTCGATGTGCTGGCGCTGGTCCTCGCCGACCGGGACCTCGTGGGCCTGGTAGAGCAGGATGTCCGCGACCTGGAGGATCGGGTACGTGAAGAGGCCGACGCTCGCGTTGCCGGCGCCCTGCTTCGCGGACTTGTCCTTGAACTGGGTCATGCGGGACGCCTCGCCGAAGCCGGTGAGGCAGTTCATGACCCAGGCGAGCTGGGCGTGCTCGGGCACGTGGCTCTGGACGAAGAGCGTGCAGCGCTCGGGGTCGAGACCGGCGGCGAGCAGCTGGGCGACGGCGAGCCGGGTGTTGGCGCGCAGCTCGGCGGGGTCCTGCGGGACCGTGATCGCGTGCAGGTCGACGACCATGTAGAAGGCGTCGTGGGTCTCCTGCAGGGCGACCCACTGGCGGACGGCGCCGAGGTAGTTGCCGAGGTGGAACGAGCCTGCGGTGGGCTGGATTCCGGAGAGCACACGGGGACTGTCAGAGGCCATGCACATCATTCTCTCAGGTGTGGGAACCGATCCCCGACTGCCGGTGTATCAAGAGTGTGAGGACGCGGGAGGGGGGCCTGGTCGAGGACGAGGCCGCGGTGATCGCCCGTGTGCGCGCCGGGGAGCCGGAGGCGTACGCGGAGCTGGTCCGCGCACACACGGCGGTGGCGCTGAGGGCGGCCGTGGCGTGCGGCGCCGGCGCGGAGGCCGAGGACGTGGTGCAGCAGGCCTTCTTCAAGGCGTACCGGTCGCTGGGGAGTTTCAAGGAGGGTGCGGCGTTCCGTCCCTGGCTGCTGCGGATCGTCGTCAATGAGACCAGGAACACAGTGCGCTCGGCGGGTCGGCAGCGTGCCGTCGCGGGGCGGGAGGCGGATCTGCTGGGCGGCGAGCCGCGGATACCGGAGTCGGCGGACCCGGCCGTCGCGGCCGAGGAGCGGGAGCGGAGCCGGCGGCTGTGGGAGGCCCTGGACGGCCTCGCGGAGGAGCAGCGGCAAGTGGTGATCCACCGGTATCTCCTGGAGCTGGACGAGACGGAGACGGCCCTGGCGTTGGGCTGGCCGAGGGGCACGGTGAAGTCCCGTCTGAGCCGGGCGCTGAGAAAGCTGGGGCGGGTGCTGGTGGCGGCGGAGTCGGAATCGGAGGGAGGTGAGGGGCGTGGGTGAGGAGCGTGTGCCGGACGGGCAGGTGCCGGGCGAGCGGCTGCCGGATGGACGGGAGCCGGGCGAGCGGCTGCGGGACGGGCGGGTGCCGGACGGGCCGGTGCCGGACGGGCCGGTGCCGGACGGACGGGTGCCGGGCGAGCGGCTGCCGGACGGGCCGGTGCCGGGCGAGCGGCTGCCGGACGGGCCGGTGCCGGGCGAGCGGCTGCCGGACGGGCCGGTGCCGAACGGGCGGGTGCCGGGCGAGCGGCTGCCGGATGGACGGGAGCCGGACGGGCCGGTGCCGAACGGGCGGGTGCCGGGCGAGCGGCTGCCGGACGGGCCGGTGCCGAACGGACGGGAGCCGGGCGAGCGGCTGCCGGACGGGCGGGAGCCGGACGGGCGGGTGCCGGACGGGCCGGGTGAGGCGGGGCTGCCGGGCGAGCTGCGGGGGCTGGGGCGGCGGTTGCGGGTGCCGGACGTGGACGGCGAGACGATGGCCGAGCGGGTGCTCGCCCAGCTCCTCGCCGAGCGGGTGCCGCCGCCGGTCCGGCGTCCGTGGTGGGCGCGTGCGGGGGGCCGGGTGCGGGCCCGGGCGCGGGCGCGGTGGCGGGCCCTGGTCGCGGGCCTGACCGGCGTGCTGATCGTGCTGGTGCTGACACCTCCCGTGCGGGCGGCGGTGGCGGACTGGTTCGGCTTCGGCGGGGTCTCCGTGCGGTACGACCCCGAGGGCGGGCGGGTGTCGCCGGGCGGGGCGGTGCCGGGGTGTCCCGAGCCGGTGGCCCTGGCGGAGGCCGGGCGCAGGGCGGGTTTCGAGCCGCTGATACCCGGCGCCCTCGGAGCGCCGGACGCGGTCGCGGTGACGGGGGCGGCGGAGCGGGGCCGGGCGGTGATCAGCCTGTGCTGGCGCAACGGGGGACGGACGGTGCGGCTCGACGAGTTCCCGGGCCGGCTCGAGCTTGGCTTCGTCAAGCAGGTGCCGGTGCAGCCGGAGGGGGTGACGCTGCCGGACGGGACGTCGGCGTACTGGTTCGCCCGCCCGCACCGGCTGACGTTCCCGCTGGAGTCGGGGGACGGTTCGGTGTGGACCCATGCGGTGCGGTCGGCGGGCCCCACGCTCCTGTGGACGGGGAGCGCGGGGGCCCTGATCCTCCGGCTGGAGGGCATACCGGACCGGGCGGAGGCCCTGCGCGTCGCGGGGACGGCGCCCGGTCGGGCCGGTCGTTAGACAGGGAGGCCCGGGGCCGGGAAGGCGGCCATCAGGGCGGCGACCTCCGCGCGGACGGCGGTGAGGGTGTCCTCGTCGCCGGTGCCGGCGGCGGTGACGGCGCGGTCGATCCAGTCGGCGACCTGGTCCATGTGCTCCGTGGTGAGGCCGCGGGAGGTGAGGGAGGGGGTGCCGATGCGGATGCCGGAGGGGTCGAAGGGCTTCCGCGTGTCGTAGGGGACGGTGTTGTAGTTGACGACGATGCCGGCCCGGTCGAGGGCCTTCGCGGCGATCTTGCCCGGGACCTGCTTGGGGGTGAGGTCGATCAGGATCAGATGGTTGTCGGTGCCGCCGGAGACCAGGTCGAAGCCGCGGGCGAGGAGCGCCTCGGCGAGGGCCTTGGCGTTGGCGACGACGGCGTGGGCGTAGTCGCGGAAGGAGGGCTGGGAGGCCTCGCGGAGGGCGACGGCGATGGCGGCGGTGGTCTGGTTGTGGGGGCCGCCCTGGAGGCCGGGGAAGACGGCCTTGTCGAGGGCCTTGGCGTGCTCCTCGGTGGACATGAGCATGGCGCCGCGGGGGCCGCGGAGGGTCTTGTGGGTGGTGGTGGAGATGACGTCCACGTGGCCGACCGGGGACGGGTGGGCACCGCCCGCGATGAGGCCGGCGATGTGGGCGACGTCGGCGACGAGGACGGCGCCGGACTCGCGGGCGATCTCGCCGAAGGCGGCGAAGTCGATGGTGCGGGGCAGGGCGGTGCCGCCGCAGAAGATGACCTTCGGCCGCTCCTTGAGGGCGAGTTCGCGGACCTGGTCGAAGTCGATGAGGCCGGTGTCCTGGCGGACGCCGTACTGGACGCCGCGGAACCAGGTGCCGGTGGCGGAGACGCCCCAGCCGTGGGTGAGGTGGCCGCCCATGGGCAGGGCCATGCCCATGACGGTGTCGCCGGGCTGCGCGAAGGCGAGGTAGACGGCGAGGTTGGCCGGGGAGCCGGAGTAGGGCTGGACGTTGGCGTGGTCGACGCCGAAGAGGGCCTTGGCGCGCTCGATGGCGAGGGTCTCGACCTGGTCGATGTTCTGCTGGCCCTCGTAGTAGCGGCGACCGGGGTAGCCCTCGCTGTACTTGTTCTGGAGGACGGTGCCGGAGGCTTCGAGCACGGCGGCGGAGACGTAGTTCTCGCTGGGGATGAGGCGCAGGGTCTCGGCCTGGAGCCGTTCCTCGGCGCCGACGAGGGCGGCGAGCTCGGGGTCGGCGGCGGCGAGAGCGGGGTGCTGCTGCGGGGTGGTCATGGTGGTGTCCTCCGGGCGTTCGGCGGAACGGTCCCGGGGCGGAGGTGCGCACGGGACCTGGGGCCCGTGATGCCCAGGCGAGCGGCACCTCGTGTGGTGGAGCGCGCACGGCTCCCCCGGGGTCGCTTCCCCGTACGCCAGTCGCCGTGCGTGTTTCCAGGGTAGCGGGTGCCCGGTCGGCCGGGCTGGATCAGGGAGCCGCGAGCCCGGCCTGGCCGACCAGGCACCCGCTCGGCTGGCGCGCCGTCGCCGAGGTTTCCCTGTCCGGCATCCGAGCGACGATAAGAAAGGGGCCACAGCCTCCTGGGGACGAGCCTCCCCCGAGCCGCAGGACGAACGGAGATCCCGTGTCGAGGACAGAAGACGCGATCGCTTCCGCGGACGCGCACAGCGCTCACAACTACCACCCCCTGCCGGTCGTCGTCGCCTCGGCGGACGGCGCCTGGATGACCGATGTCGAGGGCCGTCGCTATCTCGACATGCTCGCCGGGTACTCGGCGCTCAACTTCGGGCACGGCAACCGGCGTCTGATCGACGCGGCGAAGGCGCAGCTGGAGCGGGTGACGCTGACGTCGCGCGCCTTCCACCACGACCGGTTCGCCGAGTTCTGCGCGCAGCTGGCGGAGCTGTGCGGCAAGGACGCGGTGCTGCCGATGAACACGGGGGCGGAGGCGGTCGAGACGGCCGTGAAGACCGCCCGGAAGTGGGGGTACGAGGTGAAGGGCGTGCCGGACGGGCACGCGAAGATCGTGGTGGCGGCGAACAACTTCCACGGCCGGACGACGACGATCGTGAGCTTCTCGACGGACCACGAGGCGCGGGACCACTTCGGGCCGTACACGCCGGGGTTCGAGATCGTGCCGTACGGGGATCTGACGGCGATGGAGACGGCGGTCACCGAGAACACGGTGGCGGTGCTGCTCGAACCGATCCAGGGCGAGGCGGGGGTCCTGGTCCCGCCGGCCGGTTATCTGGCGGGGGTGCGGGAGCTGACCCGCCGGCGGAACGTGCTGTTCATGGCGGACGAGATCCAGTCGGGCCTGGGCCGGACGGGGCGGACGTTCGCGTGCGAGCACGAGGGGGTGGTGCCGGACGTGTACATCCTGGGGAAGGCGCTGGGCGGCGGAGTGGTGCCGGTGTCGGCGGTGGTGGCCGACCGCGAGGTGCTCGGGGTGTTCCGGCCGGGTGAGCACGGTTCGACGTTCGGCGGGAACCCGCTGGCCTGCGCGGTGGCCCTGGAGGTGATCGCGATGCTGCGGACGGGCGAGTTCCAGGAGCGGGCGGCGGAGCTGGGCGAGCATCTCCACGCGGAGCTGGGGCTGCTCGTGGGCGGCGGCGCGGTGGAGGCGGTGCGCGGGCGCGGGCTGTGGGCGGGCGTCGACATCGTGCCCACGAAGGGGACGGGCCGGCAGATCTCGGAGCGGCTGATGGAGCGTGGGGTGCTGGTGAAGGACACGCACGGTTCGACGATCCGGATCGCTCCGCCGCTGGTCATCTCGAAGGAGGATCTGGACTGGGGTCTGGAGCAGTTGAGGGGGGTTCTGTCGGACTGACGGAGTCCGTTTCGAGGGCGGTGAAGGAAGGGCCGCGGGCGGTCAACTCGACTCATTGACACCGGACTTGGTCTAGGCCAATGATGCCGCCATGCCGAGACTCCGTCTGCGTCACGCCGTGCGTGCCGCGCTCGCCGCCCTCGTCCCGCTCGCGCTCCTCGGCGCGGTCACCGGACCCGCGCACGCCGCCCCGGAGGCGGCCTGGCCCGAGCCCGTCCCGGTGGTCTCCCACGTGGAGACCACCGACCCGGTCGTCTTCATCACCATCGACGACGGCTGGTACCACGACCCCGCCGCCGCGCGGCTGCTGCTCGACCGACGGGTGCCCGCCTCGCTCTTCCTGCTGCCCGGCGCCTACTCGTACGACTCCGGCTACTTCCACACCCTGCTCGACCAGGGCCGCTCCCGCGTCGAGAACCACACCGTCAACCACCCCGACCTGACCACCCTCGACGCCGCCGGCCAGAAGGCGGAGGTGTGCGGGGCCCGCGACCAGCACCTCGCGCAGTTCGGCGACGGGCCGCGGCTGCTGCGCCCGCCGTACGGCACGTACGACGCGACGACCCGGACCACGGCCCGCGCCTGCGGTGCGAAGGCCCTGGTCACGTGGACGTACGACCTCACGACCTGGGGCCAGTGGACCCCGCCGACGCCGTCCCTGAAGGCCGGAGACATCATCCTGCTGCACTTCAACGAGACGGTGACGCAGGACCTGAAGCGGGCCCTGGACGCGGCGGAGGCGGCCGGTCTGAAGCCGGCGCCGCTGCGGGAGTACGTCCCCGAGTAGGCCGGGCTAGAGGATCACGTGCGGGAGGAAGCGGGCGTACTCGTCGGTGACGAGTCCCGCCGACTCCCGGATGCCGAGCCCCGCCGCCTCGTCCTCGACGACCCACGCGCCGAGCACCACCCGGTTGCCGTCGAAGTCGGGCAGCGGGGCCAGCTCCTGGTAGCAGCAGGCCTCCCCGTCCCGCACGAAGGGCTCCGTACCGGCCTCGTGCAGGGTGACGCCCGCGCCCTCGCGGCCGAGCAGCGGCTTGGCGACCCAGCCGGTGGTGGCGGCGAGTTCGCGCGGCCCGTCGAGGTAGGCGGGCAGCAGATGGGGGTGGCCCGGGTTCAGCTCCCACAGGATCGCGAGGAGCGCCTTGTTGGAGAGCAGCATCTTCCAGGCGGGTTCGATCCAGCAGGTGGTGCCGGTGCCGCCGCCGTTGTCGAGGGTGTCCAGGACGTGCCGCCCGAAGCGGTCCGTGGTCAGCCACTCCCACGGGTAGAGCTTGAAGCAGCTGCGGATGAAGCGGAGCCGGTCGTCGACGAAGCGGCGCGAGAGCCGGTCCCAGCCGATCCGCTCGACGGAGAGCGCCTCGGTGTCGAGCCCGGCCTGCTGGGCGGTCTCGCGCAGATACGCGACCGTCATCAGGTCCTCGCCGAGCTCGTCGCCGTCCGAGTGGGCGAAGTGGAGGGGGCCGGGGGGCAGCAGGTGGGCCTGGCGCCGCCAGGCGTCGACGAGCCGCTCGTGGAGGGAGTTCCACTGGTCGGCGCCGGGGAACCGTTCCTCCATCCAGAACCACTGCGGGCTCGCGGCCTCCACCAGCGAGGTCGGCGTGTCGGCGTTGTACTCCAGCATCTTGGCCGGGCCCGTGCCGTCGTAGCGCAGGTCGAAGCGGCCGTACAGGGAGGGGAGTTCGGCGCGGCGCCGCCAGGACTCGGCGACCAGACCCGCCAGCTTCGGGTCGGTGATCCCGAGCTCGGCGAACCGGTTCTCCTCGACGATGTGCGCGGCCGCCGCCAGGCACAGGGCGTGCAGCTCCTCGACGACCTCCTCCAGGGCCTCGACCTCGGGCAGCGAGAAGGAGTAGTAGGCGCTCTCGTCCCAGTACGGGCGCAGCGAACCGTCCGGGTGGCGGGTCAGCGGATAGACGAGCCCCTGCTCCTCGACCGTCTCCTGCCAGCCGGGCCGGGGCTCGATGGTGTGGCGCTCCATGGTGCCGGGCCCGCCTCAGCCGCCGCCGGTGCCGGAGCAGCCGAAGCCTCCGGTGTCGACCGCGGTCTTGTCGAAGCTGCCGCCGCTCACCTTGCGGTCGCGGACGGAGCCGCCGTAGTAGTACGAGCCGCGGTGGGTGGTGGAGCCGTTGTCGTCGTCGCTGCCGCCGCCGCTCTGGCACTCGTAGCTCGGCAGCTCCTCCCGGGTGAGCGGGTCCACGCACCGCTTGTCCGGCTCCGAGCCGCACGCGGTGATCGTCGCCGCGAGCACACCCATACCGCCGAGCACCACCGTGCTCGACCTCAGCCTGCGCATGTCCGTCGCCTCCCCTTCGCCTCGCGGACGCGTCGCGCGCGCCTCGCGACCGCACAGTGTAGGCCGGTGTTTTCCGGCCTCACGTTTCCGGCCTCACGCCCTAGAGTCGCTTTGTGCTTCTCGGGATGATGTGTGCGCTCGCCTCGTCCGTCTGCTTCGGCGCCGCCTCGGTCCTCCAGGCGATGGCGGCGCGGGCCGCCGAGCCGGGAACGGGCGGTGGCGTCGACATCGCGCTGATGTGGCGCGCCCTGCGGCAGTGGCGCTATCTCGCCGGCCTCGGCGCGGACGGCCTGGGCTTCGTCCTGCAGATCGTGGCGCTGCGGACCCTCCCCATCTACGTGGTGGGCGCGGCCCTCGCCGCGAGTCTCGCGGTCACGGCCGTCATCGCCTCCTGGCTGCTCCATGTGCGGCTCAGCCGGGCGGAGTGGGGGGCCGTGGCCCTGGTCTGCGTGGGGCTCGCGATGCTGGCGCTGGCCTCGGGCAGGGAGGGCCACCGGGAACCCTCGGAGGCGCTGGACTGGGTGCTCCTCGGGATCTCCTTCGGGGTCCTGCTGCTCGGTGTGGTGGCGGGCCGGCTGCCAGTGCGGTCCCGGGCGCTCGTCCTGGGCCTCGGGGCGGGGATCGGCTTCGGGGTGGTGGAGGTCGCGGTCCGGCTGATCGAGGGCATCGACTTCACCGACCCCGTCTGGTACGCGCTCCTCGTCGGCGGCGGGTCCGCGTTCCTGCTGCTGACCTCGGCCTTCCAGCGCGGCTCGGTGACCACGGCGACGGCGGGCGCGGTGCTGGGCGAAACGATCGGCCCGGCGATCGTCGGCGTGACCTGGCTCGGGGACCGCACCCGGGAGGGACTCGGCTGGCTGGCGATCGTCGGCTTCGCGGTGGCCGTGGCGGGCTCCCTGACCCTGGCCCGCTTCGGCGAGGCCCCGGCCCCGGCTCCGCGGCCGGAGCCGGCCGCGGAGCCGACCACTCCCTCCTGAGCCTCAGGGCAGGACCCCGCACAGCGCCTGGAGGGCACCCTGCCAGCCGCTGTCCGGGGGTGTGGCGTAGCCGACGACCAGACCGTCGAGGGTGGCCGGCACCGTGGGGCGGCGGAACTGGTTGACGCCCTGGACGGCGAGGCCGCGCCAGGCGGCGGCCCGCAGGGTGGCCTGCTCGGTGCCGGGCGGGAGGGCCAGGACGGCGTGCAGGCCGGCCGCGATGCCGCTGACCCGGGTCTCCGGCGAGTGCGCGGCGACGGCCGCCACCAGCTGGTCGCGGCGCCGCCGGTAGCGCAGCCGCATCGCCCGTACGTGCCGGTCGTACGCCCCCGAGCGCAGGAACTCGGTGAACGCCAGCTGGTCCGGCGCGCTCGACGACCAGTCCACGGCCCCCTTCGCGGCCGCCACCTCCTCCGCCAGGCCCTCCGGCAGGACCATCCAGGCGAGGCGGAGTCCGGGCGCGAGGGACTTGCTCGCGGTGCCGAAGTAGACGACGCGCTCGGGGTCGAGGCCCTGCAGGGCTCCGACCGGCTGCCGGTCGTAGCGGAACTCCCCGTCGTAGTCGTCCTCCAGGACGAGGCCGCCGGAGGCCCGCGCCCAGTCGACGACCGCCGCCCGCCGGTCCGGGGGCAGGGCGCCGCCCAGCGGGTACTGGTGGGCGGCCGTCATGAGGACCGCCCCGCATCCGTCGAGACCGGCCAACTCCTCGGTCCTCGTGCCGCGTTCGTCGAAGGCCAGGGCGGGGGTGCCGAGACCGGCGCTCCTGAGGAGGTCGTCGTGGAGCCCGAGCCCGTACGCCTCGACGGCCACGTCCCGGACGCCACGGGCCCGCAGCACCTGGCCGATCAGCATCAGGCCGTGCACGAAGCCCGCGCAGATCACGATCCGCTCCGGCCGGGCGTGCACGCCCCGGGCGCGGGCGAGGTACTCGGCCAGCGCGGCCCGCAGTTCGGGCCTGCCGCGCGGATCGCCGTACCCGAAGGCCTCGTTGGGGGCGTCGGTGAGCGCCCGGCGGTAGGCCTTGAGCCACTCGGCGCGCGGGAAGGAGGCGAGGTCGGGGGTGCCGGACCTCAGGTTGTGCGCGGGCGCGGCGGGCCGGCCCCGGCCCGTGCCGGCCGGCGGGGGCGGCGGGCACGGGCCGGACGGCGCCGGCGGACGGGGTGCGGCCCGGCGGGCGACGCGGGTCCCGGAGCCCTGCCGGGCGGTGAGCCAGCCCTCGGCGACCAGCTCGGCGTACGCGTCGGCGACGGTGTTGCGGGCCATGCCGAGGTCGGCGGCGAGCGAGCGCGAGGACGGCAGCCGGGTGCCGGCCTCCAGACGGCCGCTGCGGACCGCCTCCCGCAGGGCGTCCATGAGGCCGGCGCGGAGCCGGGTGCCCCGGAGGTCCAGATGGAGGTCGGCCCCGAAACTGGCCCAGTCGTTCGCCATGGAAATGGACCATACCGCTGAGCCATCGGCTTCGTACGGTGGTCGGCATGACGACGGTAGAGACCGAGCAGACCCTGTACGCCCACGAGCACCCGCCCCGGATGTCCCTCCCCGAGCACCTCCCCGAGTTCTACCGGGCGATGGTCCGGCTGGAGACGGCGGCCGCGAAGGACGTCGACCCGACCCTGTACCACCTGATCAAGCTCCGGGCCTCGCAGATCAACCGCTGTGCGTTCTGCGTCGACATGCACAGCAAGGACGCGCTGGCGGAGGGCGAGAGCATCGACCGGATCGTGCAGCTCGCCGCCTGGGAGGAGTCCCGGCACTTCTACACCGAGCGGGAGCTCGCGGCGCTCGCGCTGACCGAGGCCGTCACCGTCCTCACCGACGGCTTCGTGCCCGACGAGGTGTACGCGCGGGCCGCCGCGCACTTCGACGAGACCGAGCTCGCCCGGGTCATCGCCGCGATCGTCACGATCAACGCCTGGAACCGGATCGGCGTCACCACCCGGATGACGCCCGGCCACTACACCCCGCGCCCCGCATGACCGCCGAGGCTCTGCGGGCCCTCCACCGGCGGCTGCCCGGGGACGGCCCGCTGGTGCTGCCGGGGCCGTGGGACGCGGCCAGCGCCCGCGCCTTCGAGGCGGCCGGGTATCCGGCGCTCGCCACGCCGAGCGCGGGGATCGCCGCGTCCCTCGGGTACGAGGACGGGGCGACCCCGGCGGCGGAGATGTTCGCCGCCGTGGCGCGGATCGTCCGCTCCGTGTCCGTACCCGTCACGGCGGACCTGGAGGGCGGGTACGGCCTTCCGGCGGCGGAACTGGTCGAGCGGGTACGGGAGTCCGGCGCCGTCGGCGTCAACCTGGAGGACAGCGGTCCCGACCGGGCGCTGAAGGACCCGGAGGCGCAGGCGGAGTGGCTGGCGGAGGTACGGGCGGCGGCGGGCCCCTCGCTCTTCGTCAACGCGCGCGTGGACGTGTACATCCGCGGGGCGTCCGACCCTCTGGCCGAGGCGGTCGCCCGGGCGCGGCTCTACGCGTCGGCGGGCGCGGACTGCGTGTACCCGATCGCGGCGCCGCCGTCCGATCTGCCGGCCCTGCGGGCGGGCCTCGGCGAACTGCCCGTCAACGCGCTGGCCGTCCCGGGCGGGCCGACCTTCACGGAACTGGGCGGCCTGGGCGCGACGCGCGCGACGTTCGGGGACGGGTTGCTGGTGCGGGCGCTGGAGGGAGTGCGGTCCCTGGCGAAGACCCTCCGTGAAACGGACACCGCCTGAAGCCGACCGGCCGTGCGGGCCCGCACCCGACGGAGCGGCGCCGTTCGCCCACCCCCGTGCGGGCCCGCGCCCGTCCGGGGCGGCGCCCCTCGCCCACCCCCCGTGCGGGCCCGCGCCCGTCCGGGGCGGCGCCCCTCGCCCACCCCCCGTGTGGGCAATCGTCCCGCTGGGGCGGGACGGGTGGGCACACGGGACGGCGCCCTCAGCGGCGCCTCCGCGTTCCGCGCCTGGACCCGCACCACCTGTGCGCCGTCACTCGCGGTGCGGGTTCAGGCGCGGGAGCCTCTGGCGCCGGCAGGGCGCGGGTCCGTTGTGCCCACCCGTTCCGCCCCTTGCGGAACGCCTGCCCACAACGGGGCGGGCGGGGGCACCGCCCCTTGCGGAACGCCTGCCCACAACGGGGGCGGGTGGGTGGGTACCGCCCCGGCGGAACGCATGCCCACAACGGGGGCGGCGGCGCCGTCCCGGCGGGGCCCGCGCGCACAACGGGGGCGGCGGGAAAGACGGCGCCCCCGGGCCGTACGGTCGGTCGTACGGTCCGGGGGCGCCGGGAGTGTGGAAGCTGGGTTCAGCTTCAGATCAGGCCGAGCTCGCGGACCGCGTCGCGCTCCTCGGAGAGCTCGTTGACGGAGGCGTCGATGCGGGCGCGGGAGAAGTCGTTGATCTCCAGGCCCTGGACGATCTCGTACTTGCCGTCCTTGCAGGTGACCGGGAAGGAGGAGATGAGGCCCTCCGGGACGCCGTACGAGCCGTCGGACGGGACGCCCATGGAGGTCCAGTCGCCCTCGGCGGTGCCGTTGACCCAGGTGTAGACGTGGTCGATGGCGGCGTTCGCGGCGGAGGCCGCGGAGGAGGCGCCACGGGCGTCGATGATCGCGGCGCCGCGCTTGGCGACGGTCGGGATGAAGGTGTCGGCCAGCCACGCCTCGTCGCCCACGACCTCGGCGGCGTTCTTGCCGGCGATCTCCGCGTGGAAGATGTCCGGGTACTGGGTCGCGGAGTGGTTGCCCCAGATGGTGAGGCGCTTGATGTCCGTGACCGAGGAGTTGGTCTTCTGGGCCAGCTGCGTCAGGGCGCGGTTGTGGTCCAGGCGGGTCATCGCGGTGAAGCGCTCGGCCGGGACGCCCTTGGCGGCGGACTGGGCGATCAGGGCGTTGGTGTTGGCCGGGTTGCCGACGACGAGGACCTTGATGTCGTCCGCGGCGTGGGCGGCGATGGCCTCGCCCTGCGGCTTGAAGATGCCGCCGTTGGCGGCGAGCAGGTCGCCGCGCTCCATGCCCGGGCCGCGCGGGCGGGCGCCGACGAGCAGGCCGATGTTGGCGCCCTCGAAGCCCTTGTTCGGGTCGTCGAAGATGTCGATGCCCTTGAGCAGCGGGAACGCGCAGTCGTCGAGCTCCATGGCGGTGCCCTCGGCGGCCTTCACGCCCTGCGGGATCTCGAGGAGGCGCAGCTTGACCGGCACGTCCGCGCCGAGCAGGTGGCCGGAGGCGATGCGGAAGAGCAGCGCGTAGCCGATCTGGCCGGCCGCGCCGGTCACGGTGACATTCACGGGAGTGCGGGTCATGGCGATCTCCGTAAGACAGCTGGCGGTGGGGGTCCCTGCCCCTGGTGCGGGATAGCTCTCTTGATCGATCGGTGTCTCGACATGAAGAGATATCCAGCGGTCAGGCTATCCGACCCGGACCCCCTCGAATCCCCACCCCCTTGTGGTCCGGCTCACTGCCACCCGTCCGGAGAGGCCTCGGGGGCCGTGCGGCGGAGCCCGTCACGGGGCCGGAGCAGGGGAGTCCACCGCGGGGCCGACGTAGCGGAATGGTCACTTCCGTGCCACAGCGCGCCGACGGCGCTTGAACCAGCCTTGGCACGTACATGACCCTTGATCGTGACGGCGCCCGCCCTCCCACGGGGGAGAGGGCGGGCGTCGTCACCATGCCTCACGAGGCGGAAGGGCTACGTCACCGTGAGGTGGAGTACGTCCTCCAGGAACGGGATCCGCAGCCAGGGCGCCGGCTGGACCATGAGCGCGAGCAGCACGATCAGGCCGCCCATCACCCCGTACGTGATCATGTCGGTGAAGCGGGAGCGGACGGCCAGCATGCCGACGGACGGCAGCACCCGGCGCATCGCCGCGCCCGTGAGCAGCGCGGCCCCGACCAGGATCGCCCCCACCCGGAAGGCCTGCGGGAACGGGTCCGTGCCCACCACGAGCAGGCCGAGCCCGGCGAGCACGAGGACGGTGAGCAGCGGCCACTGACGCGCGGGCGCCGGGGCGTCGCCGGGGGCCGCCCGGCCGCCGCCCTCGGGGCGCGCGGTGTCGGTGGTGAGCCTCCGCCGGGGACTGCCCGTCGCCCCGGCGTCGGGCGCACCCGACGCCCCGTCCGGGTTCTCGGGCGCGCCCGGGGTCCCGGAGCTCACGTCAGAGCGCCGCGGCCGCGCGCTCGGCGGCCTCGACGACGTTGACGAGCAGCTGGGCACGGGTCATCGGGCCCACGCCGCCGGGGTTCGGGGAGATCCAGGCGGCGACCTCGGCGACGCCCGGGTCGACGTCGCCGACGATCTTGCCTTCGCCGTTGCGGGAGACGCCGACGTCGAGGACGGCCGCGCCCGGCTTCACGTCCTCGGGCTTGATCAGGTGCGGTACGCCGGCCGCCGCGACGATGATGTCCGCGTTGCGCAGGTGCGCCGAGAGGTCCCGGGTGCCGGTGTGGCACTGGGTCACGGTCGCGTTCTCGGAGCGGCGGGTCAGGATGAGCGGCATCGGGCGCCCGATGGTGACACCGCGGCCGACGACGACGACCTCGGCTCCGTTGATCTCCACGCCGTGGGCGCGGAGCAGGGTGACGATGCCGTTCGGCGTGCAGGGCAGCGGCGCGGGCTCGTTGAGGACGAGCCGGCCGAGGTTGGTCGGGTGCAGGCCGTCCGCGTCCTTGGCCGGGTCCATCAGCTCCAGGATGCGGTTCTCGTCGATGCCCTTGGGGAGCGGCAGCTGGACGATGTAGCCGGTGCAGGCCGGGTCCTCGTTGAGCTCCCGCACGACCGCCTCGATCTCCTCCTGGGTGGCGGTGCCCGGCAGGGTGCGCTGGATGGAGGCGAGGCCGACCTCCGCGCAGTCGCGGTGCTTTCCGGCGACGTACTTCTGGCTGGCCGGGTCGTCGCCGACCAGGACGGTGCCCAGGCCGGGCGTGATGCCCTTCTCCTTCAGGGCCGCCACACGGACGGTCAGATCGGACTTGATCGCGGCTGCGGTGGCCTTGCCATCGAGAATCTGGGCGCTCATGGAGACATCCTCCCGGATGACCCCCGCCTTGTTCCAATTCGCTCCCGCGCAGCGGCCGGCGAAGCGGAACGACAGGTTGCATCTGCACAACTCCGCGACATAGCGACTGGACAAAAAGTCGACGTTGCGACGACGATGATCCGCGTAGTACCGCGGAAAGTGCCGGGGGGAATCCGCTCAAATGCCGTGAAGGTCCTCCGCGCGGGCCGCGTCGTCCCCGCACAGAGAAATTCACGGAGGAATCCCGCGATGAGCTTCGGCGATCCGAACAACCCCTACGGCCAGCCGCAGGGACAGCAGCCGGGTTACGGCCAGCCGCAGGGACAGCCGGGGTACGGCTACCCGCAGCAGGCCCCGCAGGGCGTGCCGCCGCAGGGCTACGGCTACCCGGCGGCCCCGCCGGTCTCGCCGTACGGCGGCGGGTACCCGGGCGCGGCCATGGAGATGCCCGGTGGTGTGAAGTCCGCGCGCGTGATGCTGTGGATCATGAGCGCCCTCAACGTGCTCGGCGGCATCGGCGCCATCGCCGTCTCCTTCACCTTCACCAGCGAGCTGGAGAAGCAGGGCGGTCTGTCCGGTGACGAGGAGACCTTCGCGAACCTGGGCCAGGGCATCATGATCGGCGCCGGCGTCATCTCGCTGATCTTCGCGATCCTCGGCATGGTGCTCGCCTCGAAGTTCAAGTCCGGCGGCAACGGCGTCCGTATCGGCGCCATCGTCTGGGCCTCGTTCGCGGTGCTGTTCAGCCTCTTCTCGCTGCCGCTCGGTGTCGTCAGCCTCGCCCTCGGCGTCATGATCATCGTCTTCACGGCGAAGTCGGACGGCTCGGCCTGGTTCAACCGGAACCAGCAGCAGTACTGAGCGTGAACCGGTGAGGGGCGGGATCCACACGGATCCCGCCCCTCACGCATGTCACGGCCCCGGCACGGCGACCGCCGTCACGGCCCCCGCTCGGCGACCGCCGTCACTGCCGCTTCAGGACCGCGAAGCCGTCCGAGCGGTAGGTGATCGCGTACCGCGCCTCCGGATGCAATTGCGAAGCCAGCTGCGCCGGGTCCGACACCTGCTGACCCCAGCCCCGCAGGTCGAAGGCGAGATAGTCCGGCGTGACCCCCTTCGACGTGCCCACCCAGTAGACCCGGCGGTCCGCCGTGAGCTGGGCGAGGAGCGAGACGTCCGCCTCGACGCTCACCCCCTCCGGCACCGCGTCGACCGCCGCCCGCGCCTCCAGGGTCCGGGTGTCCGTCCGGTACGTCTCCGACTTCAGCAGCTCCCGCAGCGGCAGGTTCGCGGCGAGGACGAGCGCGACCGCCGTCGCGACCGGGATCACGACCTTCCCGTACGAGACGAGCCAGGCGCGCGGCGAGGTGCGGACCGCGCGGACGCCGTCCACGAGGGCCAGGAAGACGACCGGCATCAGGATCGCGCTGTAGTGCCAGTGCATGCCCCAGTGGTTGGCGTCCTGGGAGAGGAAGCGCCAGCCGAGGGTCGGCAGGACGAGCAGGACCAGCGGGGACCGCAGGGCGAGGAAGCCGGTGATCGCCAGCAGGTAGAAGACCATCTCCCAGCGCTCGCCGGAGGCGAGGGCGTCGCCGATCACCTGCCCGAAGGAGGTGTCGGCGCCCGTGCCGGTCTTCTCGATCTTCGACCAGTAGTCGTACTGCCCGAGCTTGCTCGCCGCCGGGATCAGGACGAGGACCGTCAGCGCGAAGGCCGCCACGCCGAAGCCGGCCAGGGCCGCGCCCAGCCGCTTCCGCCCCTTCAGGAAGAGGACCGCGCCGACCATCGCGACGGTGAGCCCCATGTCCTCCTTGACCAGGACGAGCGGGGCGGACCAGGCGGCGGCCGCGGTCCAGCGCCCGAGGAGCAGCGCCCGGCAGGTCAGGGCGAGCAGCGGGACGGCGAAGGCGATCTCGTGGAAGTCGGACTTGACGGCCTCCTGGAGCCCCCAGGACAGGCCGTACGCGATCGTCAGGCCGATGCCGGCGGCCCGGCTGCCGAGGATCTGCTGGGTGGTGCGGCCGACGACGACGGCGGAGGCGGCGAAGAGCGCGGCCTGCCCGAAGAGCAGGGAGACCGGCGAGGGCCAGATCCAGTACAGCGGCGCGAGCAGCGCGGTGACGGGGCTGAAGTGGTCGCCGAGTATGGGGAAGCCGGGGCCCTTGATGTCGACGACGGGGGCCCGGAACTCGGCGTACGCCCGGACCGACTGCCCGAAGATCCCGAGGTCCCAGGAGGGCGTGCGGAAGTGCGCGTACTGCACCCAGGAGTACAGGAAGTACAGGCCGCACAGGACGCCCGCGAGGATCAGGTACGGACGGATCGGGGCCGGGGAGAGGCCGTCGGACGGCTCCGCGTGGGTGGACTCCGCAGCGGGCCTGTTCAGTACGTCCAACACCACGTCCCCCACTACCGGCGGCCGACAAAAGAGCAACCCATTAGACCAGAGTCCACCCGTTCGGCGGATCTGTGGCAGCCGGCCCCCACGACCCCGGCCCTACACGCCACGCCGCGGCTCCGTACCCGGACGGTGACGTTCTGCATTCGTTTATCGGAGCTTCCTAGCCTGACCCCCGCAGACCTCGGGGAAAGGAAGCGTCATGTACAGCATCATCGTGGTGCCCGCACACGCCGCGGACCCCGGAAGCCAGGTCAGGCTGGCGCCCGGCGAAAGACTCCATTTCGGCCGCACCACCCCGTACGACCCCGGCCCCACCACCCCTCGCACGGCCGGCGAACGGCGTCGTCATCTGGACATCCCCCACCCCGGGGTGTCCCGCACCGCCGGAGAGATCGGCGCGACGGCGAGCTACTGGACCCTCAGCAACTTCAGCACGGCCTCGACCTATGTCGTCGAGAACCCGGAGGGCGCCGGGGAACACATCAAGATCGCGCCGGGGCGGGTCGACGCCCCGGTGCCGTTCGAGTTCTCGCGGGTCGTCCTGCCGGCCGGCGGCGACCTGCTCGACTTCGGCGTCTGGGCACCCCGCCACGACTACGTGGAGTGCGCGCAGACCGCCGGCGAGGGCGAGCCGACCGCGCTCGCCTTCCCCCTCGACCGCACCAAGCGCTACTTCCTCGTCCTCGCCGCCCTCTGCGAGTCCCGCCTGCGCGGCGCCCCGCACGCGCCGCTGCCGACGGTCGAGCAGATCGTGGGCCGGCTGCGCCCGCTGTGGCCGGCGGTGAACCGCGCCTCCGTCCAGTGGAACATCGACTACCTGGCCGTGAAGTTACGGCTCAAGCCGGGGCCCGAGGCGCCCGACGGGGGCCCGCGCCTCAACGGCAAGAAGGAGTCCCTGGTCTCCCTCGCCCTCCGCTTCGACCTGGTCCGCGAGGACGACCTGTCGACCCTGGCGGAGGTGGCGAGATGACCGCCTTCCCCCTGACCGTGCCGGTCGGCTACCGGATCGGCGACTGGGTCGTGGAGCGCCCGCTCGGCGCGGGAGCCTTCGGCAGCGTCTACGCGGCACGCCACCTCGACGCCTCCGCGTCCCCCGCCCGGGCCGCCCTCAAGTTCCTGCCGACGGGCACCCGCACCCCGCGCCAGCTGCGCCACCTCCGCGACCTCGCCGAGCGCGAGGTGGAGCTCCTCAGCCGGCTCCGCTCGCCCCGCCTGATCCGGCTGTACGAGACCCTCACCGTCGACGACCCGGCGCACCCGGAGCTGGACGGCGCCACCGTCCTCGTACTGGAGGAGGCGGAGCGCCCGCTCCAGTCGCTCCTCTCCCGGAACGCCGGGCCGCCCCCGTCAGGACCCGCGCTGCTCGTCCAGATCTGCGAGGGCCTGCACCAGCTGCACACGGCGGGCTGGGTGCACGGCGACCTCAAGCCGGCCAACGTGCTGCTGATGAAGGACGGCACCGTCCGGCTCGGCGACTTCAGCACGGCGAGCGAGCTGGAGGGCAGTCACGCCTACGCCTCCGGCTTCGCCACACCCGACTACACCCCGCCCGAGCTGCTCTGGTCGGAAGTCGGCGACCGGGGCGCCCGGATCCGCCCCAGCTCCGACGTGTGGGCCTTCGGTGTGCTCGCCCACCTCGTCCTGACCGGCTCCTCCCCGCTGTCCGGCGGCACGCCGACCGCCCGCCGGGACGCCACCCTGCGCTACGCGCGCGGTGAGGAGGAACTCCGCCTCTCCCCCGAGCTCCCGGAAACCTGGCGGGAGATCGTCACGGACTGCCTGAGCCGCACCCACGAGGAGCGGGCCGCCCACGACGCGGCGTCCCTTCTCCGCCGGGTCCGGGAGGCGGCCGCGGGCCGGATGCCCCGCCGCCGCGGACGGCTCGTCCCGCTCCTCGCCGTGTCCCTCGCCGTGCTGACGGCGGCGGGCTTCGGCCTGAACTCCCTGCGCGAGGAACCGGGCGGGACCACCGCCACGAAGAACACCGACGTGAGGAACACCGATGTGAAGACCACCGCGGCCGGGTACGAGCGCTGCGCCCCGGGCAACGTCTGCTTCTTCTCGGAGGCGGGCGGCCGGGGCGAGATGTGCGACTGGCTGAACGACGATCCCGAGTGGTTCGACGGCGACACGATCTGCAGCTGGGCCCGGACACGGACGCCCCGCTCGGTCTTCAACAACGGCTCCGCCGACCCCAAGGGCTTCGTCCACGTCGCCTACTTCGCGGAGAAGAACCTGAAGGGCGGCCTGGGCTGCATCCCGCAGGGCGCGCGCCGCGACCTCACCCTCGACCGGCCGATCGCCTCGCACACCTGGGCCAAGACCTGCTGAGCCCTGACCTGGGGCGTCGCGTGCCCGAAGCGCTGCCCTAGGAGTTACGAGGTACCCCGCGGCCGGTGGCGGCCGCATGGTGTGACTGCGCCGCGGACGGGCGGCGCAGTCACCAGGGGGGGCCGACGATGAAGCACCTGCTCGTGCGCGCGGTCACGGTCGTCGCCGTCGTCGCGGCGGTGACGACCGGCTGCTCGCGACCGGACACCGCCGCCGCCCCGCCGGAGCGGGAGCTGACGCAGGCCGAGCAGCTGCGGATCTCGGACGCCGACGAGGTGCTGATCAAGCAGTGCATGAACCGGGCCGGCTTCTCGTACTGGACGAGCCCCCGGTACAGCCTGGAGGAGAGCCGCGAGCCCGGCTACGTCAACGACGACGTCGAGTGGGCGCGGAAGCACGGTTACGGCAGCCGGATCGCGGCCGCGGCCGACCGGTACCGGCGGACGAATCCGAACGGCACGTACCGCACGGGCCTCTCCGCCGAGCGCCGCGAGGCCTACGACGAGGCGCTGGACGGCGGCCGCCGGGCCAGGATCCTCAGCGCGAAGCTCCCCGGCGGCACGGCGACCGTCCGCAAACGGCTCGGCGGCTGTTCCGAAGAGGCCGAGCGGAAGCTGTACGGGGACCCGGACGCCTGGTTCCGGGCCGACAAGGCCGTCACCAATCTGCAGCCCCTGTACGTCCCCGAGATCCTGCGGGACAAGCGGTTCACGACCGCCCTCGCGGGCTGGGCGGCCTGCATGCGACGGGCCGGCCACGCCTACCCCGACCCCACGGCCGCACGGGACGCCGCGGCCCGTGTGCGGGACTTCGCGAGCGAGACCCGCACCGCGGTCGCCGAGGCCCGCTGCGCCCGCGAGACCTCGCTGGCCACCGTGGCCCGCGAGCGCCAGACGCACTACCTGAACGCCCTGCGCGCCACGTACGGCGAGGAGCTCGACACCCATCGCCGACTCCAGCGCGGGGCCTACGAGCGGGCTGCCGGGATCACCGGCGCCCGGGTCTGAAGGACCCACCGGCACCACCCATCGCACCACCCACCCTCACCACCCACCGAAGGAGCGAACCATGCGCAAGATCGGTATGTCCGTCGCCGCCCTCGGCCTCGCGGTCGCAGGCCTCGTCGCCCCCGCCACGGCGGCCCAGGCATCGACCTCGGGCACGGCGAGCAACCACTGCAACGACATCTGGCCGGGCCGGAACGGCAACGTGTACGCCTACGACAGCACGTACTGCTACGGCTACCTCGGCGCCGCCGCCGGCAACGACTCCGACTGGAACGCGTCGGGCGGCGGCTTCTCCGGCGCGTGGGACAGGGCCGAGTCCGTCATCAACGCCGGCTACACCGGCAGCTACTCCATCGTGAAGTTCTCCTACCTCACGAACTACGGCGGCGGCTACAACTGCCTGAAGGCCGAGGAGTTCTTCGTCGACAACCTCTCGCGGAACACCTTCAGCGACGGCAACAACATGGCCAACAACATCCGGTCCCACCAGTGGGTGAACTCCTGTGACCGCTGGATGAGCTGAGCCGAACGACGGAGGGCCCGCCGGTACGTGCGTACCGGCGGGCCCTCCGTCTTATGCCACCTGGATCAGTGGAAGAAGTGGCGCGTGCCCGTGAAGTACATCGTCACGCCCGCCTTCTTCGCCGCCTCGACGACGAGCTCGTCGCGCATCGAGCCACCCGGCTGGACGACCGCCTTCACACCGGCGGCCGTGAGGATCTCCAGGCCGTCGGGGAAGGGGAAGAAGGCGTCCGAGGCGGCGTAGGAACCGCGCGCCCGCTCCTCGCCCGCCCGCTCGACGGCCAGCTTCGCGGAGTCGACGCGGTTGACCTGGCCCATGCCGACGCCGACCGAGGCGCCGTCCTTGGCGAGCAGGATCGCGTTGGACTTGACCGCGCGGCAGGCCTTCCAGGCGAAGGCGAGCTCGGCGAGCTCCTCGGCGGAGAGCGCCTCGCCGGTCGCGAGGGTCCAGTTCGCCGGGTCGTCGCCCTCGGCCTGGAGGCGGTCGGTGACCTGGAGGAGGGCACCGCCGTCGATCGGCTTGACCTCGACCGGGTTGGCCGGGGCGCCCTCGGCCTTCAGGACGCGGATGTTCTTCTTCTTGGCGAGGATCTCGACCGCGCCGTCCTCGTAGCCGGGGGCCACGATGACCTCGGTGAAGATCTCGGCGACCTGCTCGGCCATCGCGACGGAGACCGGGCGGTTGACGGCGATGACGCCGCCGAACGCGGACAGCGGGTCGCAGGCGTGCGCCTTGCGGTGGGCCTCGGCGACGTCGGCGCCGACCGCGATGCCGCACGGGTTGGCGTGCTTGATGATCGCGACGCAGGGCTCGGAGTGGTCGTACGCGGCCCGGCGCGCGGCGTCGGTGTCCGTGTAGTTGTTGTACGACATCTCCTTGCCGTGCAGCTGCTCCGCCTCGGCCAGGCCGCCCGTGCCGTCGACGTACAGCGCGGCGCCCTGGTGCGGGTTCTCGCCGTAGCGCAGGACGTTCTGGCGCTCGTAAGTGGCGCCCAGGAAGTCCGGGAAGCCGGAGTCGTCGGCGGCCGCGTAGTCGTCGGCGAACCAGGAGGCCACGGCCACGTCGTACGCGGCGGTGTGCTGGAAGGCCTCGGCTGCGAGCCGCTTGCGGGCGGTCAGGTCGAAGCCGCCCGCCTTGACGGCCGCGAGGACGTCGGCGTACCGCTCCGGGCTGGTGACGATCGCGACCGACGGGTGGTTCTTGGCCGCGGCGCGGACCATCGACGGGCCGCCGATGTCGATCTGCTCGACGCACTCGTCCGGGGTGGCGCCGGAGGCGACCGTCTCGCGGAACGGGTAGAGGTTCACGACGACCAGGTCGAAGGGCTCCACGCCGAGCTCGGCGAGCTGCGCGCGGTGCGACTCCAGGCGCAGGTCGGCGAGGATGCCGGCGTGCACGCGCGGGTGGAGGGTCTTGACGCGCCCGTCGAGGCACTCGGGGAAGCCGGTCAGCTCCTCGACCTTGGTGACCGGGACCCCGGCCGCGGCGATCTTCCCGGCGGTGGAGCCGGTGGAGACGAGCTCGACACCGGCCTCGTGCAGACCGCGGGCCAGCTCCTCGAGCCCCGTCTTGTCGTAGACGCTGACCAGCGCGCGGCGGATGGGCTTAACGGTGTCCGTGTTCACCGACATGAACCTTTCGTCCCTCAATGCGGTAGCCGTGCCGGGCGAGACGCCCCACGACGTCGACGAGCAGCGAGCGCTCGACTTCCTTGATGCGCTCGTGCAGAGCGGCTTCATCGTCCTCGTCCCGCACCTCGACCACGCCCTGGGCGATGATCGGGCCGGTGTCGACACCGTCGTCGACGAAGTGGACGGTGCATCCGGTGACCTTCGCGCCGTAGGCGAGGGCGTCACGCACCCCGTGGGCACCGGGAAAACTGGGGAGGAGCGCCGGGTGGGTGTTGACGACCCGGCCGCCGAAGCGGGCGAGGAACTCCTTGCCGACGATCTTCATGAAACCCGCCGAGACGACGAGGTCCGGCTCGTACGCCGCGGTGGCCTCGGTCAGCGCGCGGTCCCACTCCTCGCGGGTCGCGTGGTCCTTCACCTTGCACACGAAGGTGGGGAGACCGGCGCGCTCCGCACGCTCCAGACCCACGATGTTCTCGCGGTCGGCGCCGACGGCGACGATCTCCGCGCCGTAGCCCTCGGGGTCGGCGGCGATCGCGTCGAGCAGGGCCTGGAGGTTCGTGCCGGAGCCGGAGACCAGGACGACGAGGCGGGCGGCAGCCACTGGGTCACTCTTTCCGTGGTGTTTGTGCGGTCGTACGAACGAATCGTGCCCCTCGATACGGGGAACCCTACGAATGGCTCGACCGTCAGCAACGATACCGGCACACGGGACGGCCCCCACGGGACGGGGGCGGAGCAGGGCGGTAGCGTCAGGGTCCGACGCCAGCAAGGGCCGTGGGTGCGGCCGCGGTCACGACGACAGAGGGAAGACGTTCAGCAGATGCCGGAACGCCAGTCCACGGACGACAACAACCCGTTCGCGCCGCCGCCCGAGGGCCGGCCGGATCAGCCGTGGCAGCCGCGGCGACCGGAGGGCTCGGACGACGACACGTCCGGCACCCCGGACTCGTCGGGGCCGTCCGACGGCCGCTGGAGCCCGCGCCAGCCGGGCCCCTCCCAGGACGGCTTCGGCCGGGGGCCGGAGCGCCGCGGAGGCGGGCCGGAGGGCGGCCCGGGGCAGGGCGGGCCCGGGAAGGGCCCGGGGATGCGCTGGGACCCGACGGACCCGGCCCAGCGACGGGCGCGGTACGCGATCCTCGCGGGCATGTGGGCCTTCTTCTTCGCGATCTTCGAGATCCCGGAGCTGGCGCTGCTGCTCGGCGCCCTCGGTCTCTACTGGGCCATCAGCTCGCTGCGCAGCAAGCCGAGGACGGCCGCGGAACTGTCGTCGACATCACAGCCGCCGTCGCCGTCCCCGACCCCTGCGGCTCCCTCCGAGGGGCAGCCGGCGGGGGCGTCCGCCGCGATCGCCCCGCTCCGCTCGATGCGGACGGCGGCGATCAGCGGTCTCGTCGCGGCGAGCCTGGCCCTGATGATCGTCGCGGTGGGCTTCACCATGCAGCTCGTCTACCGCGACTTCTACGAGTGCCGCGACGACGCCCTGACCCACGCGGGCCAGCTGGCCTGCAACGACCTCCTGCCGAAGCCGCTGCGCGCGGGCTTCGGGGTGCGGGAGTAGTCCCCTACTGGTCGGGGGCCGGCTTCTGGTCGACGGGGGGTTTCTGGTCGATGGGGGGTTTCTGGTCGATGGGGGGCGGCGGCAGGGAGGGTTCCCAGGCCGCCGGAAGGTAGTCGTACGGCTCGAAGCCCGGGTCGCCGAAGGGGTCGCCGATCGGGTCGGTGTACGCGTCTGCGTACGGGCCGGTGTACGCGTCTGCGTACGGGCCGGTGTACGCGTCTGCGTACGGGCCGGTGTACGCGTCTGTGTACGGGCCGGTGGACGCGTCGCCCGCGGGGTCCCGCCCCGTGCTGCCGGCCTCCGGGGCCACCGGCGCGTCCACCGTCTTGGGCGCGGCGGCCTCCGGCCGGGGCTCCGCGGTGCCGGAGGGGGCCCCGGCGGGCACGGCGACCGCCGCCACGGGGGCCGGCGCGGGCTTCGGCCTCAGGGAGCGCGGCACCCGGCGGCCCCAGGCCCGTACCCCCAGCGCCACCGGAACCCCCACGCAGACCCCCCACAGCACCGCGGCCGCGCCGGCCTGCCACCACACCGGGCCGAACGCCGAGAGCCGACCGGTGCCGAGCGGGCCGCCTGCCGCGCCCGCCAGGACGGCGACGACCGCCCCGCACCCCCAGGCCGCGCCGAGCGCCGTCAGGGCCGCCTCCCGGGCCGCCCAGCTCCGCGCCGCCCGGCCCACGCGGCCGCCCTGCACCACCGCCGCGGCCAGCGGGACCGCGGCGGTCGCCCAGTGGACCCAGGTGCCGCGCCCCTCGGCCGGCAGCGCGGCCAGGAGCGGGAAGGGCGGCACGGTCGGATCGCCGACGAGGCCCAGGGGCGTCGCGAGCGCGCCCGTACCGAGGGTGAAGCCCGGCCCGAGGCCGTACGCCGCTCCCCAGACGGCCATGTTCGGCAGCAGCGCGAGGACGAGCAGCAGGACCGTCACCCGACCGGACCACTCCCCCGCGAGGCCCTCGAACGAGGCCTGTGCCCGGCCCGCGTGCCAGGCCAGCGAGACCGCCGCGGCGACCGCGCCGCCGCCGAGCAGCGTCAGGGTCCCGAGCCCCGCGGCGCGCAGGGCGGCGGCCGCCTGCCGCTGCCCCGGCAACGGGCGGCCGAGCGCCGTCCAGACGCCCGCGCCCGCCGCGCCGGTGACGACGGCGGGCAGCCAGAGGCCTGCCGTGAGCAGGTCGGCGGGGAGCGGGCCGCTCTCGCTGTAGACCACGACGGCGGCCGCGACCAGCAGGTATCCCCCGGCGACGGCGGCGACGGCGCCGCCCGGGGAGGGGCGCGGCCGGGCGCCGTCGTCGCCCGGGTCGAGGGTGTCGCGGGCGGTCCGGTGGACGAGCCAGACGGGCAGGGCGACGAGGAGCAGCGGGACGATGCCGAGGGGCGCGGGCAGGCCCGAGAGCGTGTCCGTGCGGACCAGGTCCACGCCGTGCGCGAGCAGCCAGATCCCGGCGGCGACGTGCAGGGCGCCGGCGGGACCGCTGTCGGGGTACGGGGAGCTGATCCAGGCCACGATCACCAGGACCGCGAGGGCGCCGAGACCGAGCCCGGCGGCGACCCCGCCCCGGACACAGGCGGTGGCGAGCGCGGCGGAACGGCCGCCCTGGACCAGGGGGTGCTCGGTCACATGGGTCACGGGGTCATGCTCCCAACGACACGCGCTTTTGCCGCGTAACAGGCAAACCTCCGTTGTGTCGCTCAAGATACGTTTATGTACTTTTCCGCCCATAGCAGCTCTGCGGGAGGTCGACACCGATGAGCCGGAGCACCGCGGATTCCGCATCCTCCGTCACCCTGCCGCCCCCGAAGGAGCGGCGCAGGTTGCGTGAGGCCCTCGCCCTGAGCGAGGAGCAGGTCGCCGATGCCATGGGCGTCACGAAGGCCACGGTGAGGGCCTGGGAGACCGGGCGCTCGACGCCCCGGGGCCGCAAGCGCGAGGCGTACGCGCGGCTGCTCGGCACGGACGAGCCGGAGGGCCCGCTCACGGCCGAGCCCGGGCCCGAAGGGCTCGGGCCGACACGACCGGAGGAGGCCGGGGCCACGGGCCGGCAGACCCAGGCCGGGGCCGAGGCCGGGGGCGGGACCGAGGGCCTGCAGGCCGGGGCCGCGGGCCGGACCGAGGGCCGACAGGCCCAAGCACAGGCGGAGGCCGAGGCCCAGCCCGCCCAGGCCCAGCCCGCCCAGGCCCAGCCCGCCCGGGCCGAGGCCCAGGCCCGCGCGGCCCGGCCGCAGGCCCAGCCGGCCCGGTCGCAGCCGCAGGCACCCGCCCCGGCCACCGCCCAGCCCCTGCCCTCCGCCTCGGGGAACGTCCGGCCCAAGGCCGCCGCCAAGCGGGCCGCCAAGCCGCCGCGGGCCCCGTCCCCCGTCCCCGCCATCGCTCCCGGCCCCGCCCGCAAAGGCGGCTCGAAGCCGCCGGAGCGGCTGAAACCGGCGGCGGCCGAGCCCCCCGCGGCAGCGGCCGCACCGGGTCTCACCCCCGAGGAGGCCTTCGACGCGCTGTACGCGTACGTCGCGCCGGGCCTCGTCCACCAGACGTATCTGCTGACCGGGCGCCGCCGGCTCTCCCGCGAGGCCGTCGAGCGCGCCTTCCACCACGCCTGGCAGCACTGGCCCGAGGTCGCCGTGGACGCGGACCCGGTCGGCTGGGTGCGGGCGACGGCCTACGAGTACGCCCTCTCCCCCTGGCACCGGCTGCGCCGCGCCCACAAGCACCCCGACTCGCCGCCGGCCGAGGCGAACCGGCGGGCCCTGCTCGGCGCGCTCCTCGAACTGCCGGCGCCGTACCGCCGGACCGTCCTGCTCTACGACGGGCTCGGCCTGGACCTGCCGGAGACGGCGGCCGAGACGGAGGCGAGCACCCCGGCGGCCGCGAACCGGCTGCTGCACGCCCGTACCCTCATCGGGGAGCGGATCCCGGAGCTCGCCGCCCCCGAGGCCCTGCACCGACGGCTGAGCGCGCTGGTCGCGGAGGCGCCGACGGTGACCCTGCCGGCCGCCCGCGCGGTCCGGACGGGCAGCGAACGCCGGGCCCGGAAGTGGACGCGGGCGGTGCTCGGGGTGACGGCGGTCCTCATCGGGGTCACCGGCTTCACGGCGGCGACCGCGCCGACCCGCTACATCCCGGTGAACGCCCCCGGCGAGACCGTCAACGGCGTGCCCGTGCGCGGCGGCCCGCAGAAGCTCCGCCCGGAGGACCTGGAGCTGCGCGAGAAGCTGCGCGCCGAGCCCAACCCGGGCCCGGAGCGGCTGGTCCCGGCGGCCGAGTGACACGTCCGGACATGCGAGAGGGCCCCGCCCCCACCCGGTCTCCCGGGAGGGGCGGGGCCCTCTCACGTACTGCCTCTCAGGCTGCTGTGCGTTTCAGCCCGTTCAGCCCGCGAGGATGGCGCGCGCCAGCTTGGCGGTCTCGGTCGGCGTCTTGCCGACCTTGACGCCGGCGGCCTCGAGGGCCTCCTTCTTCGCCTGGGCGGTGCCGGAGGAGCCGGAGACGATGGCGCCGGCGTGGCCCATGGTCTTGCCCTCGGGCGCGGTGAAGCCCGCGACGTAGCCGACGACCGGCTTGGTGACGTTGGCCTTGATGAAGTCGGCCGCACGCTCCTCGGCGTCGCCGCCGATCTCGCCGATCATGACGATCAGGTCGGTGTCGGGGTCCGCCTCGAACGCCGCGAGGGCGTCGATGTGCGTGGTGCCGATGACCGGGTCGCCACCGATGCCGACGGCGGACGAGAAGCCGATGTCACGGAGCTCGTACATCATCTGGTACGTCAGCGTGCCGGACTTCGAGACCAGGCCGATGCGGCCCGGCTTCGTGATGTCGCCCGGGATGATGCCGGCGTTGGACTGGCCCGGGGTGATGAGACCGGGGCAGTTCGGGCCGATGAGGCGGGTCTTGTTGCCCTTGTCCACGGCGTACGCGTAGAACGCGGCGGAGTCGTGGACGGCGATGCCCTCGGTGATGACGACGGCGAGGGGGATCTCGGCGTCGATGGCCTCGACGACGGCGGCCTTCGCGAAGGCCGGCGGCACGAAGAGGACGGAGACGTTGGCGCCCGTCTTCTCCATCGCCTCGGCGACGGTGCCGAAGACCGGGATCTCGGTGCCGTCGAAGTCGACGGAGGTGCCGGCCTTGCGCGGGTTCACGCCACCGACGATGTTGGTGCCGTCACCCAGCATGAGCTTGGTGTGCTTCATGCCCGTGGCACCGGTCATGCCCTGGACGATGACCTTGCTGTCCTTGTTGAGGAAGATAGCCATGGCTGTGGTTTCCCCTGTCCCTTACTTCGCAGCCGCGAGCTCGGCGGCCTTGTCGGCCGCGCCGTCCATGGTGTCCACGCGCTGCACGAGCGGGTGGTTGGCGTCCGACAGGATCTTGCGACCCAGCTCCGCGTTGTTGCCGTCGAGGCGCACGACCAGCGGCTTGGTGACCTCTTCGCCCTTGGAGGCGAGGAGCTCCAGGGCCTGGACGATGCCGTTGGCGACCTCGTCACAGGCGGTGATGCCACCGAAGACGTTGACGAACACGGACTTGACGTCCGGGTCGCCCAGGATGATCTCCAGGCCGTTCGCCATGACCTCGGCGGAGGCGCCGCCACCGATGTCGAGGAAGTTGGCCGGCTTCACGCCGCCGTGGTTCTCACCGGCGTACGCGACGACGTCCAGGGTCGACATGACCAGGCCGGCGCCGTTGCCGATGATGCCGACCTCGCCGTCGAGCTTGACGTAGTTGAGGCCCTTGGCCTTGGCGGCAGCCTCGAGCGGGTTGGCTGCGGCCTTGTCCTCGAGCGCCTCGTGCTCCGGCTGGCGGAAGTCGGCGTTCTCGTCCAGGGACACCTTGCCGTCGAGGGCGAGGATGTCACCGGAGGCGACCTTGGCCAGCGGGTTGACCTCGACGAGGAGCGCGTCCTCGGCGACGAAGGTCTTCCACAGGGTCACGAGGACCTCGGCGACCTTCTCGGCCACGTCGGCCGGGAACTGCGCCAGGGCCACGATCTCGCGGGCCTTCTCGATGTCGACGCCCTTGTTGGAGTCGACCGGCACCTTCGCGAGCTTCTCGGGGGTCGTCGCGGCGACCTCCTCGATGTCCATGCCACCGGCGACGGACGCCATGGCGAGGAAGGTGCGGTTGGTGCGGTCGAGGAGGTACGAGACGTAGTACTCCTCGACGATCTCCGGAGCGGTCTCCGCGATCATCACCTTGTGGACCGTGTGGCCCTTGATGTCCATCCCGAGGATGTCCGTCGCGCGGGCGACGGCCTCGTCCGGGGTGGTGGCCAGCTTGACGCCGCCGGCCTTGCCGCGGCCGCCGACCTTCACCTGCGCCTTGACGACCGACTTGCCGCCAAGACGCTCGGTGGCCTCGCGCGCCGCCTCAGGCGTGTCGATGACTTCACCGGCCAGCACCGGTACACCGTGCTTGGCGAAGAGGTCCCTCGCCTGGTACTCGAACAGGTCCACGCGCGTCCGTCCCTTTTCTGATGATCGCGGTTCGTTGTCTGCGTGGGCGTGCCGCGAAGGGCAACGTGACTGCGCTGTCACAAGGGAGGCGTGCACGGAGTCCGTGGACGCGGCATGTCCGTCTCGCAGGTTATCCCCGAGGGCCGTGGGTCCCTAAATCGCAGATCACAACAGAGCGGTGATACGGGTCACAGACCGTACGGACCGGAGGGCTGTCCGTAGGGGTGGCGGGGCGGGTCCGGGGACCCCCCGCGGCAGGCGGGGACTGGCCTCCGGGGCGCTCACGACGCGCCGGGCGCCGGGGTGAGGGCCGTTCCGGTACGAGTGTGATATGGACCTCAGTCGGCCCGCGGGCACCCGTGTGGGTGGTCCGGGGACGACGGATTCCGCACCCGGCCGTCAGGCCTCGGGTATCGGAAGGGGGCGCTTCTCCAGAGCGGCCGCCATGATCTCCGGGAACAGGTCCGGGGTGCAGGCGAAGGCGGGGGCGCCGAGCGCGGCGAGGGCGGCGGCATGCTCCCGGTCGTAGGCGGGCGTGCCCTCGTCGGAGAGCGCGAGCAGGCTCACGAACTGCACCCCGGAGGCCTTCATCGCCGCGACCCGCTTCAGCATCTCGTCGCGGATGCCCCCCTCGTACAGGTCGCTGACGAGGACGACCACGGTGTCGGCGGGGCGGGTGATCCTCGACTGGCAGTAGGCGAGGGCGCGGTTGATGTCGGTGCCGCCGCCCAGCCGGGTGGAGAAGAGGACGTCGACGGGGTCGTCCAGCTGCTCGGTGAGGTCGACGACGGAGGTGTCGAAGACGACGAGGCGGGTGGCGAGCGTCCGCAGGGAGGCGAGGACCGCGCCGAAGACGGCGGCGTGGACGACGGAGGCGGCCATGGAGCCCGACTGGTCGATGCAGAGCACCACCTCCTTCCTGACCGCCCGGGAGGCGCGCCCGTGGCCGACGAGCCGCTCGGGGACGACCGTGCGGTGCTCGGGCAGGTAGTTCCTGAGGTTGGCGCGGATGGTGCGGTCCCAGTCGATGTCGCGGTGGCGGGGCCTGCTGATCCGGGCGGAGCGGTCGAGCGCGCCGGTGAGGGTGGCGCGGGTGCGGGCGGCGAGGCGCTTCTCCAGGTCGTCGACGACCTTGCGGACGACGGCCCGGGCGGTCTCCCTGGTCGTCTCGGGCATGGCTCCGCCGAGGGAGAGCAGGGTGCCGACGAGGTGCACGTCGGGCTCGACGGCCTCCAGCATCTCCGGCTCCAGGAGGAGGGTGGCGAGCCCGAGCCGGTCGATCGCGTCGCGCTGCATGACCTGGACGACGGAGCTCGGGAAGTACGTGCGGATGTCGCCGAGCCAGCGGGCGACGGAGGGCGCGGAGGCGCCGAGCCCGCCCGAGCGGTCGCCCGAGCGGTCGTAGAGCGTGCCGAGGGCCCGGTCCATGACGGCGTCGGTGCCGGTGAGCGCCCGGCCGGTGCCGTCGGCTTCGCCGCCGCCGAGCACGAGCCGCCAGCGCCGCAGCCGCTCGTCGTCGCTGATGGTCGTGCTCATACGAGGGCCTCCTTTCCGAGGATGAGGTGGAGCAGGGGGAGCACGGCGTCGGCCCGCGCGCGGTCGTGACCGGCACCGAAGCCGGGGGTGCCGGGCGCGGCGGGCCCGGGCCCGCCGGACCCGGGGCCGCGGGCGACGAGCTCGCCGAGGGTGCGGCGGACGCCCGTGTCGTACGCGGAGAAGGTGCGGCGCAGCAGCGGCAGGACATCGGCGAAGGCCTCGTCCGGCACGCCGCTGAGCCAGGCGTCGACCAGTCCGAGGAGCCGCTCGTCGTGGACGAGGAGCAGCCCGCCGCCGGAGGCCCCGCCGACGAATCCGTCGACCCAGGCGGCGGCGTCGGCAGGCGGGGTGCCGGGCGAGAGGGCGCGGCTCATGAGCACCGCGGCCTCCCGGTCGGCGATCCGCCCCTCGTCGAGCAGCAGCCGGGCGGCCCGGCCCCGGAGAACGCCCGGTATCCGGTCCCGCTCGGCCAGCCGGCGCAGCACCGCGGCCCAGCGGTGGAGGAGGTCGGGGCCGGGGGCGCCGGGCGGGCGGCCGGGCGCGGCGGCGCCTTCGTCGGGGTGCCCGGCCTCGGCGCTCGTCCCGGGCCCGGTCGGTGCGGCGGGCGCGCCGGGAGGGTCCTGGAGGAGGGCGATCGCCGTGTGGACGGCGTCGATGCGGTCCCGCATCCGGGTCGCGGCGTCCGCGTCGAGGCCGGCGCAGGCGGGCGGAAGGCCGACGCAGATCCGCTCGGCGAGCCCGGCGGCGACCTCGCCGAGCGCGGCCGTGCCGGTGCCGCGGACGTCGCCGTAGCGCAGGGAGCGGGCCAGGGCCGGCAGGGCCTCGGCGAGGTGGGCGACGTCGGTGTCGAGCGCGGCCCGGTCGGCGAGCGCCCGCATGACGACGGGCAGGGCGCCGGTGAGCCCGGCGAGGAGGCACTGCTCGGCGAGGGCGGTGATGTCGGTGAGCGCGGTCGCCGCGAGGGCGCGGGACTCGGCCTTGGCGGTGGCGGCGGCCTCGACGGTGGTCCCCCAGACGCCGGCCTCGGCGACCTGGACGTGCAGCTCGGGCTCCCAGCGCAGCCGCCAGGTCTCCCGGAAGGTGCCGGTGCCGGTTCTTCCGGTGGCCGGATCGCCCCAGTGGACGCCGAGGAGCCGCAGCCGGTGCAGCAGGCGGCTGCGCTCGCCGTCGGTGTCCTTGCGCAGGTCGAGGGCGAGCTCGCGCTCCTGGGCCTCGGGCTTGAGGCGCAGGGTGCGCCGGCGGCGGGCCAGATCGCGCTGGAGGGGTACGGCGGGGGCGGCGGCGGGGACCTCGCCGAGGACGTCGCCGACGACGAGCCGGTCGCGGACGAGGTCGAGCGGGACGTCGGAGCCCTCGCAGAGGACGGCGCGGACGGCGTCTGTCGTCTCGTCGAGGCCGGGGAGCGGGCGGCCGCGCAGGGCGGCGAGGGTCTCGGCGAGCCGGACGGCCTCGATGACGTGGGCGGAGGAGACCGGGTGGTCCTCGGCCCTGAGGAGGCCGGCGACCTTGGTCATCCACCGTTCGACGGGCCGGTCGGGGGCGGCGAAGAGGTGCCCGTACCAGCCGGGCGCGTCGATCCCGGCGCCGTAGCCGGAGCGGCGGGCGAGCCTGCGGTGGGTCCAGGGCACCCAGGTCAGCTCGGTCTTCGCGCGGGGCAGGCCCTTGAGGAGGGCCTTGTCGGCGGCGACGGTGGTCCTGCGGGTGAGCGCGGGGACGTGCCAGGCGCCGCAGACGACGGCGACGGAGTCCCCGAACTCCTTGCGGGCGGCGCGCAGCCGGAGCCGCATGTACGCCTCGCGGACGAGGTCGCGGGGGTGGCCGCCCTCCCCGTACGTCTCGCGGAGGGCGCCCATGGCCTCGGCGAGGGCCTCGAAGGGGGCGGTGGGGTCGCCGTCCCCGCGCAGCTCGACGACGTCCTCCCACCAGCGCTCGGCGTGCTCGTACCCGGCGGTCCTGGCGAGTTCGGCGACCGGGTCGATCCGCGGGCCGCTCCCGCTCACCTCGTCCTCCCCGTCGCTCCAGGTGGGGTCGGCGGCGGCGAGGGTGTGGGCGGCGGGCAGGTCGACGAAGCGGACGGCGGCGCCGTGGTCGAGGGCCCAGCGGATCGCGACCCATTCGGGCGAGAACTCGGCCATCGGCCAGAACGCGGCCCGCCCGGGGTCGTCCACGGCGTGGGCGAGCAGCGCGACGGGCGGCCGCATGCCGGGGTCGGCGGCGAGCGCCACGAGGGCGTCGGCCTCGGCGGGGCCCTCGACGAGCACCGCGGCGGGGCGCCGCGCCTCCAGGGCGGCCCGCACCGCGCGCGCGGACCCGGGCCCGTGGTGCCGCACCCCGAGCAGGAGGGGGCCGGCCCGGTCGGGCGGGGACGCCACGACCGGCCCCGCGGCCCCGGCGCCCGGCACGTCGCCGGTGTCCGGCGCGCGTGTCGTGTCCGACGCCGTGCCCGTGGGGGTCACGCCGTCACCTCGCGGCAGGCGCGGTAGAAGTCCTTCCAGCCGTCTCTCTCCCGCACGACCGTCTCCAGGTACTCCTGCCAGACGACGCGGTCGGCGGCCGGGTCGCGGACGACGGCGCCGAGGATGCCGGCGGCGATGTCGGCGGGGCGCAGGACGCCGTCGCCGAAGTGGGCGGCGAGGGCGAGTCCGCCGGTGACGACGGAGATGGCCTCGGCCGTGGAGAGGGTCCCCGAGGGGGACTTGACCCTGGTCCGGCCGTCGGTGGTGACCCCGTCCCGCAGCTCGCGGAAGACGGTGACGACCCGGCGGATCTCGTCGACCCCGTCGGGCGGGGCGGGCAGGTCCAGGGAGCGTCCGAGCTGTGCGACGCGGCGGGCGACGATGTCGACCTCGGCCTCGGGGGTCGCGGGCAGCGGGAGGACGACGGTGTTGAAGCGGCGGCGCAGGGCGCTGGAGAGTTCGTTGACGCCCCGGTCGCGGTCGTTGGCGGTGGCGATCAGGTTGAAGCCGGGGACGGCCTGCACCTCCTCCCCCAGTTCGGGGACGGGCAGGGTCTTCTCGGACAGGATCGTGATGAGGGTGTCCTGCACGTCGGCGGGGATGCGGGTGAGTTCTTCGACCCGGGCGGTCTTCCCCCGGGACATCGCGCGCATCACGGGGCTGGGGACGAGGGCGTCCCCGGTGGGGCCGTGGGCGAGGAGCCGGGCGTAGTTCCAGCCGTACCGGATGGCTTCCTCGGGCGTGCCGGCGGTGCCCTGGACGAGGAGGGTGGAGTCGCCGCTGACGGCGGCGGCGAGGTGCTCGGAGACCCAGGTCTTCGCGGTGCCGGGGACGCCGAGCAGGAGCAGCGCCCGGTCGGTGGCGAGGGTGGTGACGGCGACTTCCACGATGCGGCGCGGTCCGACGTACTTGGGCGTGACGACGGTCCCGTCGGGGAGCGTGCCGCCGAGGAGGTAGGTGGCGACGGCCCAGGGCGAGAGGCGCCAGCGGGCGGGCCGGGGCCGGTCGTCGGCGGCGGCGAGGGCCGCGAGTTCATGGGCGAAGGCGTGCTCGGCGTGCGGCCGCAGGGCCTCGGTGGCGGTCTGCGGCCGTCCCGGTCCGGTGTCCGTCTCGACACCGGAACCGGGCGTGGCGATGGTTTCGGGCACGGGCATGGATCCCCCTCCAGATCGTTCGACCTGCTGTGCGATCCACGGTGCACCATGCCACTGACAACGGGATGTCTCCGCCGGTCAGGGGCGGTTGGAGAGGTGAGGGAGGGTCAGCCGGCGACCGGGGAGACGGCGACGCATCCGCCCGCCATGGCCTGCTCGCCCTTGGCCTCCTTGATGACCTTGCCGTCGTGGATGACCTTGCAGGTGAGGTCGGCGGGGTCGAGGGAGATCGGCATCACGGCCGGCGGCATGATGCCCTTCAGGGTCACCGTCTTCTTCCAGGGCGTGGCCGGCTTCTTCTCCGACTCGACCTTCGGCTCCATCGCGGTGCCGCCGCCGGCGTGGTAGTCGATGGACTCGATGCTCTTCCCACTGACCTCGTACGTGACCTCGTACGTCTCGTTCACGGCCTTGTCGACCTGGTCGACGGCCTTCTCGGCGGCCTCGGAGCAGGCTCCGAGGCCGAGGGCGAGGCCGGTGACGGCGAGGGCCGAGACGGCGGTGCGGACAGTGCGCTTCATGGGGTCCCCTGGGCGGTCTGGTGCGGTTCGTCGATCGCCGCAGAGAATCGTAAAGGGATGGTAAAGTCAAATCACCTACCGTCCCGCCCCCCTCACCGAACCGCCAGGTCAAGGGCGTTGTCAGTGGCGGCCTCTACCGTCGGGGACATGAATGGCATGGGGGTGCGCTGGACTGCGGAACAGGTGCTGGCACTGGCTCCTGACGAGGCGTCGCGCAGAGCGGGGAGCGAGCTCGGCACGGCCGGGCCCTGGTCGGAGACCGGGTGCGGGGACGGCGCCGTCTGGGGCGTGTGCAAGGGCAGCGGCAGCACGCCGTACCGGACGGTCGTCGACACCAAGGACCCCGCGTACTCCTGCGGTTGCCCCAGCCGGAAGTCCCCCTGCAAGCACGCGCTGGGCCTGCTGCTGCTCCGCGCGACGGACGGGATCGCCGCCGAGGACGCCACCGCTCCCGACTGGGCCGAGCAGTGGCTCACCGGACGCCGCACCCGGACCCCGAGCGCAGGCCGGCCGGACGGGGAGGCGGCCCCGGGGGCGCCGGCGGACCCGGAGGCGGCGCGGCGCAGGGCCGAGCGCAGGGCGGCCCGGATCACCTCGGGCGCACAGGAGCTGGAGCAGCGGCTCGCCGATCTGCTGCGCGGCGGTCTCGCCGCGAGCGGGCAGGCGGGGTACGGGTGGTGGGAGGAGACGGCGGCCCGCATGGTCGACGCCCAGGCGCCGGGACTCGCGGGGCGGGTCCGGGAGTTGGGGGCCATACCGGGCTCGGGACCGGGCTGGCCCGTGCGGCTCCTGGAGGAGTGCGCGCTGACCCACCTCCTGGACCGGGCGTGGCTGGCCGCGGACCGGCTGCCCGCCCCGTTCGCGACGACGGTACGGACCCGGGTGGGCCTCACCGCCCCGGCCGACGGCGTCCCGGTGCGCGACCACTGGCTGGTCCTCGCGCAGTACGACGCGGCGGACGCCCGGCTGACCACCCGTCGGATCTGGCTGCACGGCACGACGACCGGCCGCACCGCACTCCTGCTCTCCTTCGGCGCGGCGGGCAGGGCTCCCCTGCTCGCGCTTCCCGTGGGCGCGCTCCTCGACGGCGAACTGACCCCGCACACCGGCTCCGGCCGGCTGCGGGCGGAGCCGGGCGAGCAGTTCGTCCCCGTCGCGGGCCCCGTCGCCCCGCCGGAGGGCGGACCGGTCGGCGCGGCCCTCGACGCGTACGGCCGCGCGCTCGCCGAGGACCCGTGGCTGGAGTCCTGGCCCGTGACGCTGAGCGGGGTCGTCCCGGCCCCCGCGGAGTACGGCTGGCAGCTCGCCGACGCCGACGGCCGCGAGGCGCTGCCCCTGACGCCCGCCGCCCAGTCCCGGCCCGGCCTCTGGCGCCTCGTCGCCCTGTCCGGCGGCGCCCCGGTGACCGTCTTCGGGGAGTGCGGGCACCGGGGGTTCACCCCGCTCGCCGCCTGGTCGCCGGAGGCCCCGGGCGAGACGGTCCCCCTCATATGACGCCCACCCACAAGGGACCCGACCACCGCGCACCGGCCCACGGGAGGAGCTCCATGGACACCACCACGACCACCGCCACCACGCCCCCCGCCGACGACGCGGCGTGGGAGGAGCTCGTCAGCTCGGCGCTGCTCGGCACGGACCGGCGGCCGCCCGCCGGGCTCGCGGGCGCGACGCCGGCCCGGGACATGCCGGGTGCGCTGCTCGACGCGGCCGCGCTGCACACCGTACGACGCAGGGCGGGGCTGCGGCCGGGGCCCGCCGCGCCCCTGCCGGAGCCCGCGCCCGAGGACCCTCGCGCGCCGCTGCCCGAGGCCGCCCGGCGCCGCCTCGACCAGCTGCTCGCCGGCCGGGCCGCGCCCTCGCCCGCCGGGCGCCGCGGGTCCGCCCCCGACCTGGCCGAGCTGCTCCCCCAGTGGCTGGTCCTCGCCAACCGGCAGGGGTACAAGGCCCCGCCCGCCACCCTGCCGGCGCTGCTCGACGCGGCCAGGGCCCGCACCGATCTGCGGCCCCGGGCGCTGCGTCTGGCCGGTCCCCGCGGGCTGTGGCTGGCCCGGCTCAACCCCGAGTGGAGGTTCGCCCTCCGGGGCACGGGCGCGGGCGGCGACCTCCCGTCCCCGCAGGACGCGGAGGGGGTCCGCGTCCTGTGGGACGAGGGCCTGTTCGCCGAGCGGGTCGCCCTGCTCGCCGCCGTACGGACCGAGGACCCGGCCGCCGGCCGCGCGCTGCTCGCCTCCACCTGGGCCGCCGAGCGGGCGGAGGACCGGCTGATGTTCGTGGACTCGCTGCGGACCGGACTCTCCGACGCCGACGAGGAGTTCCTGGAGGAGGCCCTCGGCGACCGGAGCCGTAACGTCCGGGCCACCGCCGCCGAGCTGCTCTCCGCCCTGCCGGCCTCCGCCCTCGCGGGCCGGATGGCGGTCCGCGCCGCCACCTGTGTCGGCCTGGACCGGACGGCCCCGGTCCCCACGATCGCCGTCGAGGCGCCGCACGAGTGCGACGCGGCGATGCAGCGGGACGGTCTGGTGGCGACGCCCCCGGCGGGCCGGGGCGAGCGTTCCTGGTGGCTGGGCCAGCTCGTCGAGGCGGCGCCGCTGCCCGCCTGGCCGGCCAGGTTCGGGGGCCGCACCCCGGAGGAGATCGTGGCGCTGCCGGTCGCCGACGACTGGCAGGGCGAGCTGCACGCGGCCTGGTGCCGGGCCGCCGTGCGGCAGCGGGACCCGGCCTGGTCGCGGGCGCTGCTCGGGTCCCCCGCGATCCCGCCCGCGACGGGCCCCGGCACCTCGTCCCTGGCCGAGCGGGCCCAGCTCCTCTCGACGCTGCCCGTGGAGGAACGGGCGCGCTGGGTCGCCTCGTTCGTCGCGGCGCACGGTCTCTCCGAGGCGTTCCAGCTGCTCGGCGTCTGCGCCGTCCCGTGGGCGGAGCCGCTCGGCGAGGCGGTGATCGACGCCCTCGACATCGCGCGGGAGGCGGGCAGTTACCCGTGGAGCTTCAGCGGGGTGATGGGCCTGGCGGAGCGCTGCCTCGCCCCGGAGGCGGCACGGCAGCTGGAGTCCCTGACGGCCCGCCCCGACGAGGCGGAGGACCACTCGCCCGGCGCGGGCGACTACTGGGCGGAGGCCTTCCAGCGCCTGGTCTCGACGCTCCGGCTCCGCGCGGCGATGCGCGCCGAACTCACACCGCCGGAGCCCGGCCCCGTACAGCCTTCCAGCCCCTGAGGCGCGGCCCCGCCGGAACCCGGCCCCCGGAACCACACCCGCCGGGACGAACCCGCCGGGACGCACTCCCCCGGAACCACACCCGCCGGGACAAACCCGCCGGACGGAATCCACGGGGACGAACCCCGCCGGGACGCACTCCACCGGAACCACACCCGCCGGGACGAACCCCGCCGGACGGAATCCACGGGGACGAACCCCGCCGGGACGCATTCCACCGGAGCGAACCCCGCCGGGACGGCGACAGGGCCCCCGCTCAGGAGGGCCCTGTCATGACCTGCGCACCGCGCAGCGGGTCACGCGGCGACGCGGACGTTCGCGTTCACCCAGTCGACGATCGACGCGGTCGTCGCGCCCGGCGTGAAGATCTCCGCGACGCCCTTCTCCTTCAGCGGGGGGATGTCCGCGTCGGGGATGATGCCGCCGCCGAAGACCTTGATGTCCTCCGCGTCGCGGTCCTTGAGGAGCTCCAGGACCTTCACGAACAGCGTGTTGTGCGCTCCGGAGAGGATCGAGAGGCCGATCGCGTCGGCGTCCTCCTGGATCGCGGTGTCGACGATCTGCTCGGGCGTCTGGTGGAGCCCGGTGTAGATGACCTCCATGCCGGCGTCGCGGAGCGCCCGCGCGATCACCTTGGCCCCGCGATCGTGTCCGTCGAGACCCGGCTTGGCGACGACCACGCGGATCGGACCGCTCACACCCATCAATGCCTCCACATGCGACCCCCGCGCCTCTTTGCCGGGGAGGTGAACGAACGTTATCTCCAGCATCCCGCACCCGGCCGTTTCGCGGTGGCGACCGAGGGGGAAATCACACGTGGGACATGTTCGCTCTGCGCCGTCCCCGCTTACGGGCCCTCCTCCTGGGCCCACCAGCCGCGAGCGGGGCCGGTCGCGAAGGGAGCCGCGACGAGGTCGCCGCGCCCCCGTGCCGCCGTCCGTGCGGCGCGGGGGCGCGGCGGACCGGCGTACCGTTCGGCCCCGCGTGCCGTTCGGGAGGCCGGCCCATGGAGCTCGCCAAGGTCACCGCCCTGATGAAGGCCACCGCGCTGGAAGTCGCGATCCTCACCGGCCATCTCGTCCTCTACCCGTCCGGGATCGTCGCCGAGCGGCTCTCCCCCGCCGCGCCGGCCACGACGATCGCCCCGGGCAGCCGCCCCGTCGTCCTGCTGCACGGTTTCGTCGACAACCGCTCGGTCTTCGTCCTGCTGCGCCGTTCCCTCACCCGGCACGGACGTGACTGCGTCGAGTCGCTCAACTACTCCCCGCTCACCTGCGACCTGCGGGCCGCCGCCGAGCTGCTCGGCCGCCGGGTGGACGAGATCCGCGACCTCACCGGACACGCCGAGGTCGACATCGTCGGGCACAGCCTGGGCGGGCTGATCGCCCGCTACTACGTGCAGCGCCTGGGCGGCGACTCTCGGGTGCGCACCCTGGTCACGCTCGGCACCCCGCACTCCGGCACCACGGTGGCCCCGCTCGCCGACGCGCATCCGCTGGTGCGGCAGATGCGGCCCGGTTCGGAGGTCCTGCGGGAGCTCACCGGGCCCGCGCCCGGCTGCCGGACCCGGTTCGTGAGCTTCTGGAGCGATCTGGACCAGGTGATGGTGCCGGTGGAGACGGCCCGTCTCGACCATCCCGACCTGCTCGTGCACAACGTGCGGGTGAGCGGGATCGGCCATCTCGCGCTGCCGGTGCATCCGACGGTGGCCGCCGGGGTCCTGGAGGCCCTCGACGCGGGCGGTCCGGGCGCCTCCGGGACGCGGGAAGAAGGGCCGGGAGCCACCTCCGTCGCCTGACCGCACGACACCGTTCTTCGAACGTTCATCGAACACAAGGCCAAAGCTCTCCACCCGACCTGGCAAAAGACGGTCGATTGCCCGTTTCCTGCGGGCCCAAACCCCGCCGAAGATTGTCCGCCGCGCATACCGCCGGGTACAGTCGCGCCACTGCTTACCCCCGGGACACCCCTCACGGGCCCGCCCCGGACTGGTCCTGCTGCCGAGGCGAGAGAGACGTTGGTGAACGACCAGCACCCCCACGCCGGGTACGTCGGAGACGGCGCCCACACCACCGGCAGCTACGCCATCGACCCGCTGTTCGGCGCCTACCCCGGCGGTCAGGCCGACCACAGCGGCCAGTGGGACCTCGGCCAGTACGCGGCCACCGGCACGTACGCGACGACGGGGCAGTACGACACCACCGGGCAGTACGACACGACCGGCCAGTGGGACACCACCGGCCAGTGGAACGCCGCCGCCGGCTACGACGCCACCGGCGCGTACCCGACGGCCGCCCCGCAGTACGACACCACCGGCCAGTACGACACCACCGGGCAGTGGAACGCCGCCGCCTGGACCGAGGCCCAGCACACCGGCCAGTACGAGACCGCCCACGCCGGCGCGTACGCCGCCCAGGGCACGTACGGCTACGAGGCCTACGACGCCACCGGCCAGTGGGCCGCCCCCGCCTTCGCCACCGAGACCGGCGCCTTCGACGCGACCGCGTGGAACCACGCGACCCCGGAGCCCGAGCCGGTCGTCCCCCAGCAGTACACCCCGCACACCCCGCAGGCCGAACACACCGCCGAGTTCGCCTTCGAGTACGTCGCCGACGAGGCCGAAGAGCCCTACGCCCAGGCCGACGACCCGGCCGACGCCGGGGAGCCGGAGGCCCTCGAAGGTCTCGAAGACGGCGAGGACGACGCGTACGACTACGACTACGAGGGCTACGAGGCCGACGACCCGACGGTCGACGCGCCGGCCGTCGAGGTCCGTACCGACGCGCCCCTCGCCGGCCGCCCCGTGCGCCGCTCCTCCGGCGGCGGCCGCGGCCGTCGCCGCACCCCGGCCAAGCGGTCCGCGCTGCTGACCGTCGCGGTCCCCTCCGCCTGCGTCATGGGGGTCGCCGGCATCGCCGCCGCCTCCGTCGGCGGCCTCACCGGCCCCTCCACGGCCGGCGGGCAGAAGGACGACACGACCACGCTCGCCGCCGCCGACCCGGCCTCGGTCAAGCAGGTCGCCGCCAACAGCGCGCTCGACACCCAGCTCGCCGCGCTCAGCGCCGACGCCCGCGACTTCGGCGACCGCGCCAGCCGCACCCAGGAGCGCATCGACCTCCGCGCCCGCCAGGCCGCCGAGAAGAAGAAGCGCGAGGAGGAGGCGGCCCGCAAGGAGGCGCTGCGCCCCAAGTTCCTGCTGCCGGTGAAGCTGCACCAGCTCAGCGCCCGGTTCGGCCAGGCCGGCGTCAACTGGATGTCCCTGCACACCGGCATCGACTTCCCCGTGCAGTACGGCACCCCCGTCATGTCCGCGACCGACGGCACCGTCCGTACGCAGTGGAACAGCGCCTACGGCAACATGGCGATCGTGACCGCCCCCGACGGCACCGAGACCTGGTACTGCCACCTCAGCAGCACCAAGATCCGCTCGGGATACGTCAAGGCCGGCGACGTCATCGCCTACTCCGGCAACTCCGGCAACTCCACCGGCCCGCACCTCCACTTCGAGGTCCGGCCCGGCGGCGGCTCCGCGATCGACCCGCTGCCCTGGCTGCGCAGCCACGGCCTCGACCCGACCAGCTGAGCTTCCCCCCGCATCCGTACGAGAAAGGGCCCCGGCAGCAGCTGCCGGGGCCCTTCTCCTGTCGTCCTGCCGTCCTGCCGTCCCGCTACAGCTTCTCGACCGGCGCGTACCGCAGCAGCAGCCGCTTCGGCTTGTCGTCGCCGAAGTCGATCGTCGCCTGGGCGTCCGAGCCCCCGCCCGTCACCGACACGACGGTGCCGAGGCCGAACTGGTCGTGCGTGACACGGTCACCGACCTGCAGGGAGATCACCGGCTTCTCGCCGGCGCGCCGGGTCGCGAAGCCGGAGGGACCGGAGCGCGCACGCGAGGAGGAGAGCGAGGAGGTGATCCCCGAGGTCGGCCCGGCGGGCTTCGCCATCGGACCGGTCCGCTTCCACTCCAGGTACGTGGGCGGGATCTCCTCCAGGAAGCGCGAGGCCGGGTTGTACGAGGGCTGGCCCCAGGCGCTGCGCATCGACGAGCGCGTGAGGTAGAGCCGCTCACGCGCGCGCGTGATGCCGACGTACGCGAGGCGCCGCTCCTCCTCCAGCTCCTTCGTCTGCCCGAGGGCGCGCATGTGCGGGAAGACGCCGTCCTCCATGCCGGTGAGGAACACCACCGGGAACTCCAGGCCCTTGGCGGTGTGCAGGGTCATCAGGGTGATGACGCCCCGGCCCTCCTCGTCCTCGTCCGGGATCTGGTCGGAGTCGGCGACGAGGGCGACCTGCTCCAGGAACTCGGCCAGGGTCGCGGGCTCCTCGCCGCGCTCCTGCTCGAACTCGAGGGCGACGGCGGCGAGTTCCTGGAGGTTCTCGATCCGGGTCTCGTCCTGCGGGTCGGTCGAGGCCTGGAGCTCGGCCAGGTAGCCCGTCCGCTCCAGGACGGCCTCCAGGACGACGGCGGGGCCGGCACCGGACTCGACGACGGTGCGCAGCTCGTCCATGAGCGCGTTGAACCGCTTCACCGCGTTCGCCGAGCGCGCGGCCATTCCGTACGCCTCGTCGACCCGCTTGAGGGCCTGCGGGAAGGTGATCTTCTCGCGCAGGGAGAGGGCGTCGATCATCGCCTCGGCGCGCTCGCCGATGCCCCGCTTGGGGACGTTGAGGATGCGGCGCAGCGGGACGTTGTCCTCGGGGTTGGCGAGGACCCGGAGGTACGCGAGGACGTCCCGGACCTCCTTGCGCTCGTAGAAGCGCACGCCGCCGACGACCTTGTAGGGCAGTCCGACGCGGATGAAGATCTCTTCGAAGACACGGGACTGGGCGTTGGTCCGGTAGAAGACGGCGACGTCCCCGGCCTTGGCCTCGCCCGCGTCGGTGAGCCGGTCGATCTCGTCGGCGACGAACTGGGCCTCGTCGTGCTCGGTGTCGGCGACGTAGCCGGTGATCTGCGATCCCGCGCCCGCGTTCGTCCACAGGTTCTTGGGGCGGCGGGACTCGTTGCGCTCGATGACGGCGTTGGCCGCGGAGAGGATCGTCTGGGTGGAGCGGTAGTTCTGCTCCAGGAGGATCGTCGTCGCGTCCGGGTAGTCCTCCTCGAACTGGAGGATGTTGCGGATGGTCGCGCCGCGGAAGGCGTAGATCGACTGGTCGGCGTCACCCACGACGCACAGCTCGGCCGGGCCGAGGTCCTCGTAGCCCGTGCCGACGAGCTCCCGCACGAGGGTGTACTGGGCGTGGTTGGTGTCCTGGTACTCGTCGACGAGGACGTGGCGGAAGCGGCGGCGGTAGTGCTCGGCGACGTCGGGGAACGCCTGGAGCAGATGGACCGTCGTCATGATGATGTCGTCGAAGTCCAGGGCGTTGGCCTCGCGCAGCCGCGCCTGGTACATCCGGTACGCCTCGGCGAGCGTCTTCTCGAAGCCGTCGGCGGCCCGGTCGGCGAAGGTCTCCTCGTCGATCAGCTCGTTCTTGAGGTTCGAGATCTTGGCGCTGAACGACTTCGGCGGGAACTTCTTCGGATCGAGGTCCAGGTCCCGGCAGACCAGCGACATCAGCCGCTTGGAGTCGGCGGCGTCGTAGATCGAGAAGGAGGAGGTGAAGCCGAGCTTCTTCGACTCGCGGCGCAGGATGCGGACGCAGGCGCTGTGGAAGGTCATCACCCACATCGCGTGCGCACGCGGTCCGACGAGCTGCTCGACGCGCTCCTTCATCTCGCCCGCGGCCTTGTTCGTGAAGGTGATCGCCAGTATCTGGCCGGGGTGGACGTGCCGGGTGGCCAGGAGGTGGGCGATGCGGTGGGTGAGGACCCGGGTCTTGCCGGAGCCGGCACCGGCCACGATGAGCAGCGGGGTGTCGGTGTGGACGACGGCGGCGCGCTGCTGCTCGTTCAGCCCCTCCAGGAGCGCGGCGGCATCCACGACGGGCCGGGGATGGCCGTCGCGGTAGTGCGCGTCCCGGGCGGGCGGGGGCGCGTCGAAGTGCTCCCCGAAGAGGTCGTGCGGGACCTCCTCCGTGGCCGGGGAGCCGTGCTCGTCGTCCTCGGGGTGGGGCGGGGGCTCCTCCGAGGAGTGGTTCTGGAGGCCGGCCAGGAAGCTGTCGTCAAAGAGGCTGCTCATCGCCTCACGAGTCTAGGACGCCCCACCGACATCCGGGCCCGCCTTCGGGACGCGGGCTGTGGAAGGGCTCACACCCAGAGGGTCGCGCTTCCCGTCCAGAGGGCCGCGCTCCCCGTCCAGAGCGCCGTGATTCACACCCAGAGGGTCGCGATGAAGATGTTCGCCGTGGTCAGGCCGCCGACGGCGGCGAAGAGGCCCTTGTCCACCTTCTCCTCGTCCCGCTTGACGTAGACGAGACCGAGGATCACGACGAGGATCGCCAGCTTGATGCCGACCTTGAGGTTGTTCACGGTCTGGTCGTCGGCCTGGTTGAGGCCGACGAGCGCGACGCCCGTGATCAGCATGGTCAGCGCGCCGTGCAGCATCGCGGGGCTGAAGCGGGCCGTACCGGCGCCCATCGCCTTCATCTGGGTGAGGAAGCCGCCCAGGAGGGAGGCGATACCGACGATGTGCAGGGCGACGAAGACATTGATGAGTACGTCCATGGGGCGGAGCCTAACCGGGGCCCTAGCACCGCTCTCCGGCCGGGTCCACTCCCCCCGCCGCTTCGGTCGGACGATCTCCGGAATGCCCCCGGCCCCTCACTCCAGGTGAAAGAGATCGGTCCCCGACACGTCAACTGACGCCAATAACGTTCAACTCCCCGTCCGGCCGTGACCCCAGGTTTAGCGTCCTCCACCAGGTGACCGGCTCCCCACCACCGCCGGCGATCCGGCGGCTGTCGGTCACCCCCGCCGAGAAAACCGGCGGCGGTCCGTCTCCCCTGTGCGGCCCGCCGTCGGCCCGGCGGGCACCGTCCCCCTCAGGGAAGAGGATGTGACCCGCCCTCGTGGCAGCGCACCGGAAGTCCAAACAGTCCCCCCTCGGCGGCTCGGCGGTCCGCACGGCCGCCACCCTCGCCCTCGCCTCGGCGGCGACGGCGACGCTCTTCGAAGGGTCCGGCCACGCGGACCCCCGGCCCACCACCGCCCAGGTCAGGGCGAAGGTCGACCGGCTCTACGAGGGGGCCGAGGTCGCGACGGAGCGGTACAACGGGGCGAAGGAGAAGGCCGACGAGGCGCGCGCCGCCTTCGACCGGCTGCGCGACGAGGCCGCCCGCAGGACCGAGCGGCTCAACACCGCCCGGGACGCGCTCGGGGCCATGGCCGCCGCCCAGTACCGCAGCGGAGGGCTCGACCCCGCGGTGCAGCTCGTCCTCACCTCCGACCCCGACCAGTACCTGGAACGGGCCGCGCTCGCCGAGAAGGCCGGGGACCGGCAGGCGGCCGCCGTCACGGCCGTACGGCGCGAGCTCACCGCGATCCGGCAGCTGCGCGCCGAGTCGGCGGGGAAGCTGACCGCACTGCGCGGGCACGAGGCGGAGCTGCGGCGGCAGAAGGCGGCCGTGGTCGGCAAGCTGGCGGAGGCCAGGACGCTGCTCGCCCGGCTGACCGAGGAGGAACGCGCCCGGTACGAGGCGGCCGCCGCGGCCCGGGACGGCCACGGCACCACGAGCGGGGCCGACGGTTCGAGCGGCACGTCCGGCGGCTCCCCGACGGTGCGCGCCGACCGCTCCTCGGGCGGTGAGCGCGGGCCCGTGACCGCCCCGAACGCCCGGGCCGCCGCAGCCATCTCCTTCGCCCGCGCCCAGCTGGGCAAGCCGTACGTGTGGGGGGCGACGGGCCCCTCCGCGTACGACTGCTCCGGCCTCACCCAGGCGGCCTGGCGCGCGGCCGGCGTCTCCCTGCCCCGCACGACGTACACCCAGATCAACGCCGGCACGCGGGTCTCCCGCTCCCAGCTCGCCCCCGGCGACCTGGTCTTCTTCTACTCCGGCATCAGCCACGTCGGGCTCTACATCGGCGGCGGCCAGATGATCCACGCCCCCCGGCCGGGCGCCCCGGTGCGGATCGCCCCCATCGACGAGATGCCCTTCGCCGGGGCGACCCGCGTCGGCTGAACCCCGGCTCGGGCCCGGTGAGCCCTGCTCGGGCCCATTCGGACCTGGTCGGCCCGGTGAGCCCTGCTCGGCCCCGTTCGGACCTGGTCCGGCCCGGTGAGCCCTGCTCGGCCCCGTTCGGACCTGGTCGGCCCGGTGAGCCCAGCTCGGCCCCGTTCGGACCTGGTCGGCCCGGCTCAGACCAGGCGGCGGGCGGTGGCCCAGCGGGTCAGCTCGTGGCGGTTGGAGAGCTGGAGCTTCCGCAGCACCGCCGAGACGTGCGACTCGACCGTCTTCACCGAGATGTAGAGCTGCTTGGCGATCTCCTTGTACGCGTATCCCCGGGCGATCAGCCGCAGCACCTCCCGCTCCCGCTGGGTGAGCCGGTCCAGGTCCTCGTCCACCGGCGGCGCGTCCGTCGAGGCGAAGGCGTCCAGGACGAAACCGGCGAGGCGCGGCGAGAAGACGGCGTCGCCCTCCTGGACCCGGAAGATCGAGTCGACCAGATCGGTGCCCGTGATCGTCTTGGTGACATAGCCGCGGGCACCGCCACGGATCACCCCGATGACGTCCTCGGCCGCGTCCGAGACCGACAGGGCCAGGAAACGGACGGGGTTCTCGTGCGCGCCCATCAGGCTCGCGCAGCGCCGCAGCACCTCGACCCCGCCGCCGCCCGGCAGGTGCACGTCGAGGAGGACGACCTCGGGGCGGGTCGCGGTGATGACCGTGACCGCCTGGTCGACGTCGGCGGCCTCGCCGACCACCTCGACGCCGGTGATCTCGGTCCGGCCGATCTCGGCCTGGACCCCGGTGCGGAACATCCGGTGGTCGTCGACGAGCACCACCCGCACCCGACGCTCCGTGCCCGGCGCCCCCGCATCGGCTCCGGTCACTGCTCCGGTCTCGTCGCTCATCCGTCCGCCCTCTCCATCTCGAGCTCCACTTCGGTGCCCCCGCCCTGCGCCGGCCGCAGCCGGGCCGTACCGCCGTTGCGCTGCATACGGCCGATGATCGATTCTCGTACGCCCATCCGGTCCTCCGGCACCGAATCCAGGTCGAAGCCCGGTCCCCGGTCCCGGACCGACACGAAGACCGTGCGCCCCTCCACCTCGGCGTACACCTGCACGGCCCCGCCCTCGCCACCGTACTTGGCGGCGTTGACCATCGCCTCGCGCGCGGCCTGCATCTGCGCGGTCAGTTTCTCGTCGAGGGGGCAGTCGCCGACGACGACCACCTCCAACGGGACCCCGTGCTTGTCCTCGACCTCGGCCGCCGCCCGCTTCACCGCCTCCGCGAGCGTCTCCGGCTCCTCGTCCCGGCCGGTGCCCTCGGGCTTGTACAGCCAGTTCCGCAGCTCGCGCTCCTGCGCGCGGGCGAGACGGCGGACCTCGCCGGCGTCGTCGGCGTTGCGCTGGATCAGTGTCAGGGTGTGCAGCACGGAGTCGTGGACGTGGGCCGCGACCTCGGCGCGCTCCTGGGCGCGGATGCGCATGGTCCTCTCCTCCGTGAGGTCCTGCGACATCCGGACCAGCCAGGGGCCGGCGAGCAGGGCTATGCCGGTGAGGACCGCTACGGCGGCGGTGAGGGCCGTGCCGAGCTGGGCGACGGAACCGCGGACCACCACGAAGACCGCGAGACCGGTGCCGACGAGGCCGACGCCGACGAGGCCGCGGACGATCTGGAGCGCCCGTCTGTGGCGCCCGGAGTCGGTCCAACTGGCCCGGCGGGCGTTGTCCACCTGTCTCCAGACGAGGACGACGCCGACGGCGATGAGGAGGAGGGGCCATATGTAGCGCCCGGTCTCGTTGTCGACGCTGATGTTCCCGACGAGGGCCGCGATGCCGATGCCGAGCGCGATCAGGGCGACGACCTGCCCGCTGTCGGGCTTGCGCAGTCTGCGCCGCCCGTCCGGGGTGGTCTCGAAGAGGGAGCGCGGGGCGGACCGGCCGCCGACGCCGAGGGGGACGACGATCCAGAAGACCGCGTAGAGCACGATGCCGAGGCCGTTCGAGAACGACAGCACCACGAAGAGCGCGCGCACCCAGACGACCGGGAGGCCGAGGTGGCCCGCGAGGCCGCGCGCGACACCGCCGAGCCACCGCCCGTCGGCGCTCCGGTAGAGCCTGCGCACGGGTGGTTCGTCGGTCTCGGTGACACGAGCGGTTGCGGACATGCACCGATCGTCACACGTCCGGCCCGCCCCGGACATCAGGGTCCGCCCTGAGATCGTCCCTGGTACGGACTCGGGGGCGGCGGCCGCGCGAATATCAGGGTCGGGCCAGGGTCGGTCCCGGTGCCGCCGGGCGTCACGGGCCGTCACCATGGAGGCATGACGAGTTCGATGCCTTCGCAGCACGAGGCCCCGCCGCCGGCGGAGGCCGATCCCGCCCCGCCGCTCCGGCGCTCGCGCGGAAGCAACGTCGTGGGCGGCGTCTGCGGAGGTCTCGGGCGGTACTTCGACCTCGACCCGGTGATATTCCGGGTGGTGATCGGCGTGCTGGCGGTGACGGGTGGCCTGGGGCTCGTGTTCTACGGCTTCGCGTGGCTGCTGATCCCGCTCGCGGGCGAGGAGGAGAGCGAGGGGCGCAGACTGCTGACGGGCCGGGTGTCCGGGGCCTCCCTCGCGGCCCTGCTGATGGCGCTGATCGGCTGCGGGATCTTCCTGTCGACGCTGCACAGCGGGCAGCTGCTCGGCTTCACGCTGACGCTGACGCTGGCGGTGTGCGGGGCGGCGGTCTGGTCGCAAAGGCGGCGGGCCGGCGGCGAGACCGAGGGCGGAGCGGAGTCCGCGACGGTCCTCACGGTCGCCGAGGCGCCGCCCGAGACGAAGGCCCCGCCGATCTACGAGTCCCCTTCCTGGTGGAGGGACCCGATCGTCAAGGACGGCTCGACGGGCAAGGTGGCCGTCGGCTACCTGTGGGGTCCGCACGGACTCCTCGACGAGGACGGCAAGGTGAACGGCGAGGTGCCGAAGCCGGGCAGTCAGTGGGGTCCCGACCCGTCGGCGGCCGGGCGTCCGACGCCCTCCGTCCGCCGGAGCCCGTTCTCCATCGGAGGTCTCGTCTTCCTGCTCGCCCTGCTCGCGGGCGGCCTCGGCACGGGCCTGACGTGGGACAGCCACCCACTGGGCACCAGCCTGCAGATCGGCCTGGCGGCCGCGCTGGCCGTGTTCGGCCTCGGCCTCGTCGTCAGCAGTTTCCTCGGGCGGACCGGGTTCGGCACGGTCTTCCTGACCGTGGTCACGGCGGGCCTGCTCGCACTGGCCTCGGCGTTGCCGGACCGGATCGCCACGGAATGGGTCCGTGAGGCGTGGCAGCCCGCCTCGGTGGCCGCCGTGCAGCCGGACTACGGGCTGGGCACCGGGGTCGGGACGCTCGATCTGTCCCGGCTCCCGCTCCCGGCCGGCACGACGGTGACGACGCGCGCCTCCGTGGGCGCCGGGCAGCTCAAGGTGATCGTCCCGAAGAGCGCGGTGGTGAAGCTGCACGCCCAGGTGGGTCTGGGCGATCTGCAGCTGCCGGGGGCGCCCGCCGGCGACATCGACATCGCGCCGGACCGTGACGTGACCCGGACGCTCACCCCGCCGGCCGGGACGACCCCGGCGGGCACCCTGAACCTCTCGCTGGAAGTCGGACTCGGACAGGTGGAGGTCACCCGTGCTGCTTCATGAGTTCCGCCCCGGCCGGCTGCTCGTCGGCCTGACCGCCCTCGCGCTGGCTGCGCTCTACGCGGGCGACGCCGCCGGCGCCTGGACGACCCCGTGGTACGCGGTGGTCCCGGTGCTGTGCGGCGGACTGGGGACCGCCGCCGTCGCGACCTGGGTCGCCTATCGAATACGGCGCCGTTCGGCGAGGAGCCGGTCCAGTGAGAGCACCGGGGCCCCGGCCAGCAGCAGCGGGAGCCAGGACATCAGATAGGCCAGGTCGTTGCCGAGGTAGTACGGGTGCACCTGCCAGCTCACCGTCAGCCAGAGGCTCAGTGAGATCAGGGCGCCGCCGAGCGCCGCCAGCCGGGCGAAGAGGCCGAAGAGGGTCCCGAGCCCGACGGCGAGCTCTCCGAAGGCGATGGCGTATCCGAAGCCGGTCGGGTTGTTGAGGGCCAGGTCGACGAGGGCGGGGATCGCGGAGCTGTCGCGGACGCCGCGCATCATCTCGCCGATGGAGCCGCTGCCCGTGTCGGCGAAGAAGGCGGAGTCGGTGAGCTTGTCGAGTCCGGCGTAGACGAAGGTGACCCCGAGGAAGATCCGCAGCGGAAGGAGGGCGTAGCGGGAGGCGATCGCCCGCCACTGGTCGAAGGTGGCCCTGCGCTCGACGAAGCGCCCGCCGGCACCGTCATCGCCGGTACCGCCGGCACCGCCGGCATCCCGGGCCCCGCCCGAACCTGCGGACCCGCCCGCCGAGCCCCGGGCCCCGCCCGAACCTGCGGGCCCGCCCGCCGGGCCCCTGGTGCCGCCCGAACCTGCGGACCCGCCCGCCGGGCCCCTGGCCCCGCCCGAACCTGCGGACCCGCCCGCCGAGCCCCGGGCCCCGCCCGAACCTGCGGGCCCGCCCGCCGGGCCCCTGGTGCCGCCCGAGCCGGCGGACCCGCCCGGGTCCCCGGTGCCGCCCGGGTCGTCGCTCGGGTCGTGCGGTCGGTCCGTCTGTCCCGTCATCGTCGGTCACCTCTCCACGCCCCGTACGACTGTTCGCGGACGATTCTCCTCGCACCGGGTGTCCGGGACGCGGGAAGGGGGCCGGACGCTCAGTCCACGACGTCGATCGTGACCCGGTTGGTCTCCACACCGGCCGCCGTGACGACCGAGACCTCCACCCGGCCCGGTTCCACGTCCGCCGGGAGGGGGACGGTCAGGGACGCGTCGGTGGGGTTGGCGAAGCCGCCCGGGACCGGGACCAGCGGCACATGGGCGTGGACGGGGCCGATGCGCACGACGAGACGGGTCAGCGGGTCGGGGGCGCCGGCGCCGGGCGGGACGAAGCCGCAGCCGCGGATCTCGATGTCGTCGCCCGTGCGGATCGGGGCGTCGAGGTCGCCCGCCTCCCGGGACCGGACCACGGAGTGGATCGTGGGGCGGACGCCCTCGGTGCACTTCGCGGCCAGGTGCCAGGCCGCCGAGACGCCGACGAGCAGCACGAGGGACCAGGGCACTTCGGGGAGCCGGTCGGGGTCGCGGGCCAGACCGACCGCGGCCAGGGCGAGGACGGCGCCGGAGACGAGGAGGTACTGGACGTCGGCGAGGGCGGCCCGGCCGCTGTCGTCGCAGACCAGGTCGGCGGCGCGCGGGCGGTCGGCGCGGACCTTCTGGAGGCGGCCGGCCGCGATGCCCAGGGCGACGACGAGACGGGCGGTGACGGTGACGGAGGCGACGAGGCCGAGGACGGTCAGCAGGCCGGCGCCCCGGGCCAGGCCGAAGGCGGTCCCGCCCGGGGAGCGGAAGGCGAGGTAGAGAAGGGTGTAGCCGAGGAGGAGGAGCCAGCCGGCGGCGACGGCGCGGGTGGTGGAGAGCCGGTTGTCCTCGCCGATCAGCGGGGCGAGGAGACCGCCGCGGGCCCGGTGGGCGTGGGCGGCGGCGCTGAGCAGGACGGCGAGGACCAGGGCCGTGCAGAGGCCGGCCGTGCGGGCACCGGTCCAGCCGCCGTCGATGGCGGTGAGGGCCTGGCCGAGGAGGAGGGCCACGACGGCGCCCCAGACCGCGCCGAGACCCCCGCTCCGTACCCGGTCGAGCCAGGCGAGCCCCGCCTCCCGGCCGCGTGCGGCCACGGCGCGGGCGGACTGGGCGAGCTCGTCGGAGACCCACTGGCGGGCGGCGACCGGGGAGTGGGCGACGGCCGCGGGGACACCGTGCCCGGCGGCGAGTTCGTCGCGCCGGGCCAGGAAGGCGGCGACGGCCCGCCGGTGTCCTGCCTGCCCGCAGTGGGCACAGCCGGCGCAGGCCGTCGCGTGCTCGCCGTACTGTCTCGCCTCTTGAACCGCCACGGTGCTCACTCCCGGAGCTCACTTCACGGCCCGCGTCGATGCGTCCCGGCGCTCCCCGAAGGGCCAACCAGCCGTTGATTCCACGGAATTGTGCCGTACCGGCGGCTCCCGCGCCTGCCGCGTGCGCCCCGCCGGAGAGTGATTGCCGCGCCATCTCATTGACGTACAGAAGGGTGAGGCGATGGTGTTACGACAGGAGTTCGGGGTCCGTTCGGCTGATCCTGCGCCAGAGGGGCTGGTAGTTGATCCAGGCGACGAGGTCGCTGCCGAGCTGTTCCCGGGTGGCGACGGCCTCGCGGTGGTCGATGAGCACGGGTTTGCCGGCGGCCCGCGCGGCGAGCTGGACCTGGGCGCAGCGTTCGAGCGCGATGAACCACCAGGCGGCGGCGTCGACGGAGGTGCCGACGGTGAGCAGCCCGTGGTTGCGGAGCACGATGGCCTTGAAGGTGCCGAGGGCGACGGCGATCCGGCGGCCTTCCTCGGCGTCCACGGTGACGCCGGTGTAGGCGTCGTAGAGGGCGTGGTCCTGGTAGAAGGCGCAGGCCTCCTGGGTGATCGGGTCGAGGAGTCCACCGAGCGCGGCGAGGGCCCGCCCGTGGACGGAGTGGGTGTGGGCGACGGCGACGGCGTCGGGCCGGGCCCGGTGGACCTGGGCGTGGACGGTGAAGGCGGCCTGGTTGACGTGGTGGCCGCCGCGGAGGACCTGTCCGTCGCCGTTGACCAGGATGAGGTCGCTCGCGGTGAGGTCCTCGAACGGCGCCCCGAAGGGGTTCACCCAGAAGCTGTCGGGGTACTCCGGGTCGCGGGCGGTGATGTGGCCCGAGACGCCTTCCTCGTACCCGAGCCGTCCGAAGAGCCGGAGCGCGCCGGCGAGCCGCTGCTTGCGGTGGGTGCGTTCCTCCTCGGCCGTCGCGTGGACGGGCGGCAGGGCGAAGTGGAGCCGTTCGACGGGGACGGGGTCGGGTATCACGCTCATGCGCCGGAAGGTAACGCCCGGCCGGTCAAGTCACCAGAGTCCGGACGGACATCCGGGCCGGGAAGCGGCGAGGCCGCCGCCCCGGAGTGCGGGGACGGCGGCCTCGTGCGCGTGCGGGAGGGCTTACTCCCACTCGATGGTGCCCGGCGGCTTGCTCGTGACGTCGAGGACGACACGGTTCACGTCGGCGACCTCGTTGGTGATGCGGGTCGAGATCTTGGCCAGCACCTCGTAGGGCAGGCGCGACCAGTCGGCCGTCATGGCGTCCTCGGAGGAGACGGGGCGCAGCACGATCGGGTGACCGTAGGTGCGGCCGTCGCCCTGGACGCCCACGGAGCGGACGTCGGCGAGCAGGACGACCGGGCACTGCCAGATCTCGCGGTCGAGGCCGGCCGCGGTGAGCTCCTCGCGGGCGATGGCGTCGGCCTCGCGCAGCAGGTCCAGGCGCTCCTTGGTGACCTCGCCGACGATGCGGATGCCGAGGCCGGGGCCGGGGAACGGCTGGCGCTGGACGATCTCCTCGGGCAGGCCGAGCTCCTGGCCGACCATGCGGACCTCGTCCTTGAAGAGCTGGCGCAGCGGCTCGACGAGCTCGAACTCGATGTCGTCGGGGAGACCGCCCACGTTGTGGTGGGACTTGATGTTGGCGGTGCCGGTGCCGCCGCCGGACTCGACGATGTCCGGGTAGAGCGTGCCCTGCACGAGGAAGGCGACCTCGGGGCCCTCCTCCTGGAGGATCTCCAGCTGCGCCTGCTCGAAGACGCGGATGAACTCGCGGCCGATGATCTTGCGCTTGGTCTCCGGGTCGGAGACGCCGGCGAGCGCGTCGAGGAACCGCTCCTGCGCGTCGACGACCACCAGGTTGGCGCCGGTGGCGGCGACGAAGTCCTTCTCGACCTGCTCGGTCTCGCCCTTGCGCATCAGACCGTGGTCGACGTACACGCAGGTGAGCTGCGAGCCGATGGCCTTCTGCACGAGCGCGGCGGCCACGGCGGAGTCGACGCCGCCGGAGAGACCGCAGATGGCGCGCTTGGTGCCGACCTGGGCACGGATGGCCGCGACCTGCTCCTCGATCACGTTGCCCGTGGTCCAGCTCGGCTCGATGCCGGCGCCGCGGTAGAGGAAGTGCTCGAGGATCTGCTGGCCGTGCGTGGAGTGCAGCACCTCGGGGTGGTACTGGACGCCGTACAGCTTCTTCTCGTCGTTCTCGAAGGCGGCGACCGGCACGACGTCCGTGGAGGCGGTGACGGTGAAGCCCTCGGGGGCGGCGGAGCAGGCGTCGCCGTGCGACATCCACACGGACTGCTCGACCGGGGTGCCCTCGAAGAGGGTGGAGCCGGCCTTGGAGACGTGCAGCGGGGTCCGGCCGTACTCGCGGGCGCCGGTGTTGTCGACGGTGCCGCCGAGGGTGGTCGCCATCAGCTGGAAGCCGTAGCACATGCCGAAGACGGGGACGCCCGCCTCGAAGAGCGCGCGGTCGAGGCGCGGGGCGCCCTCGGCGTACACGGAGGACGGACCGCCGGAGAGGATGATCGCCTTCGGCTTCTTGGCCAGCATCTCGGCCACCGGCATGGTGGACGGGACGATCTCGCTGTAGACCCGCGCCTCACGGACGCGACGGGCGATGAGCTGGGCGTACTGGGCGCCGAAGTCGACAACGAGGACTACGTCCGGGTTGGAGACGTCGGGCGCGGCAGCGGGAGTCGCTGATGACACTACGGCGGCCTTCCGGCGGTAGGAGAGGTTCCCTCGGAGGTCCCCCGGGGGTTCCCCGGCGTTCCCTCGAAAGGGGGGCTATTTGTCGATTCTACCGGCGCGGCGCACTTGCCCTTCGTCTCACCATCCGAACCGGAGTGGCCTTCGTCTCACGATCCGGGCCCGAGTTGCCGCCGGGCGCCGGGCGGGGTCCATACTGTCGCCATGCGCAAGCACCCGACCTTCGTCTTTACCTATGGCAACCGGCCCACCGGCTGCCATGGTCGTGCTGCTTGAGCAACTGACAAGCGACTTCCCAGGCGCCCCGGGCCGACAAGGCCCGGGGCGTTCTGCTTGTCTCCGGGCGATGTCGCTCCAGGGCGTCCGACACCCCGAGGAGCCCCACCATGACGACGAACACCGCCACGACCGAGAAGACCGGCGCCCGCACCGACGAGGCGGCGACGCTGATCGGCGGCGCCCGTGAGCGCATCGACGCCCTCGACGACCGGATCATCGGCCTCATCCAGGAACGGATGGCCGTGTCGGCCGTCATCCAGGAGGCCCGGATCTCCTCCGGCGGCCGCCGGGTGAACCTGACCCGCGAGATGGAGGTCCTCGGCCACTACAGGGACGCGCTGGGCAAGCCGGGCACGGCGCTCGCGATGACGATGCTGGAGCTGTGCCGGGGCCGCATCTGAGGGACGCGTGCGGGTGGGCTCCCGTACCCGAGTTCGGGAGCGCCCTCACCCGTACGGCGCGTGACCGGCTCCGGCCGGGCTTCGTTGGTCCGGGTGTCCGTGCCAGCCAGGGGCGGGCCCGTAGAAACCACGCGTGGCTTCGCTGGGGCGTGTGGCGTACCTCTCCGGTACGTCGTGGGACCTCGCACCAGCGCGTGTGACCGGGCAGCAGGGGACAGCAGCCCGGTCACCCAGAAAGGGCGGTCGGTCCCGGGGACGCCCGGGGCCGGCCGCAACCGGCCGATCTCCCGATCCTCCCGTCCCCCTGATCCCCCCGATCCCCTCCCCCACGCGGCGCAACCCCCCGGCGCCGCCCCGCTCGGCACCGCCGCTGCCCTGACACCGGTGCCGACCTCGAGGGCCCCGCGCCGCGACCGGAATCGCGAGCGCGGGGCCCTTTTCACGTCCGCCGAACCTCCACTCACAGGACGTGACGCGCGTCACACAAAGATCCTGTGCAACCGCTACAACCAATCGCGGGGACCGAAGGTCATCTATGCAGCAACACCAAAGCTGGAAGGGCGCTGCACTCGGAGGGGGGTGCAGCGCCCTTTCGCGCGTACGGACCACGTACGGCCGCGTACGGCCCGCGCGCGAACCGCGCACGGGCCGCGAGCGGGCGCTGTGAGCGGGCTCAGTCCTTCCTCGGCGGGACCGCCGGCATCCCCAGGAACGGCAGCCGCAGGGCGCCGAAGGCCTCGGACGGGACGGCGGGGGACTTCGGCTCGACCGCCGAGAGCCGTACGTACGCCTCCCCCTGCCGCGGGCGCGGGTCCTCCTCGCCCTTGTTCGGCCAGAAGGACATGGCGCGCTCCGCCTGGGCCGTGATCGTCAGGGACGGGTTGACGCCGAGGTTGGCGGAGACGGCCGCGCCGTCGACGACGGAGATCCCGGGGTGGCCGAAGAGCCGGTGGTACGGGTCGATGACGCCGGTCTCACCGTCGGCGCCGATCGGGCAGCCGCCCAGGAAGTGCGCGGTCAGCGGGGTGCCCATCAGCTCGCCGACGTTGGAGCCCGCGAAGCCGTTGATCTCCTCGGCGAGGAGGGTGGCGGCCTGGGTGGCCGCCTCGATCTGCGTCGGGTTGGGGGCGCCGTGGCCCTGGCGGGCGGTGAGCAGGCCCTTCCCGATGCCGCCGGGCTTGCGGTAGGTGGTCAGCGAGTTGTCCAGGGACTGCATGACGAGCCCGATGATGGTCCGCTCCGACCAGCGCCGGTTGGACAGCGAGCGGGCCGCGAGCCCGGGGTGCTTGACCAGTTCGAGCAGCCACCTGCGCACCCGGTGGGCGCCGTACGGCACCTGGAGGACCGTCATGCCGCCCATGGAGTTGGAGCCCTTGCCGTAGCGGACCGGCTCGATGTGGGTGTTGTCGTCCGGGTGGATCGACGAGGTGATCGCGACGCCCTTGGTGAAGTCGACCCGGTCCTTGCCGTGCCGCTTGCGGTAGCGCCGGTCGGTGGTCTGCGAGCCGACCAGCGCCTCGGAGTTCGTACGGGTCAGCTCGCCGAGCCGGGCGGAGATGCGGGGCAGCAGCCCGGTGTCCCTCATCCGGTGGAGCAGGGTCTGCGTGCCGTACGTGCCGGCGGCGATGACGACCTTGCGGGCGGTGAAGGTCCGGCCCGCGCCCTTCTTCTTGTTGTCGGTCGGCAGGGTCCTGACCGCGTAGCCGCCTCGCGAGTCCTCGGTGACCGCGACGACCGAGGTCATCGGGTGGACGACAGCGCCCGCCTTCTCGGCGAGGTAGAGGTAGTTCTCGTTGAGGGTGTTCTTGGCGCCGTGGCGGCAGCCGGTCATGCACTCGCCGCACTCGGTGCAGGCCTTGCGGGAGGGACCCGCGCCGCCGAAGAACGGGTCTGCGACCTCGCCGCCCGGCTTCGCCTTCGCCGTCCCGTCGCCGTCCTCCCCGTCCCCGAAGAACACGCCGACCGGCGCCATGTGGAAGGTGTCGCCGATCCCCATCGCCTGGGCCGTGGCCTTCAGGTGGACGTCGGAGGGCGTCATCGTGGGGTTGAGGCGCACGCCCAGCATCCGCTTGGCCTGGTCGTAGTAGGGCGCGAGCTCCGCACGCCAGTCGGTGATGTCCTTCCACTGCGGGTCGTCGAAGAACGGCGCGAGCGGCTCGTAGAGGGTGTTGGCGTAGTTCAGGGAACCGCCGCCGACGCCCGCGCCGGCGAGGACCATGACGTTGCCCAGCAGATGGATGCGCTGGATGCCGTACATGCCGAGCGTCGGCGCCCACAGGAAGTTCTTCAGGTCCCAGGAGTTCTTCGGCAGCTCGTCGCGTGCGAAGCGGCGCCCGGCCTCCAGGACGCCGACCCGGTAGCCCTTCTCGGTGAGGCGGAGGGCGGTGACCGATCCGCCGAAGCCGGAGCCGACGACGAGGACGTCGTAGTCGTACGAACTGTCCTCGCCCTGATTCTGGGCAGGGGGTACCGCGGTCATGGCTCTCCTCGTACGAAAAGGGGCGGGTGGGACGGAGGGTCAGCGCAGGCGCAGGGCCTTCATCGCCTTCAGGGACGCACTCATGAACGCGGCGTACTTCTCGTCGTCCATCCCGAAGGACGGCGCGAGCGGGATCAGCCGCTGCTGGGCGACGGTCTGCGCCTCGGTGTACTTGAGGATGCCCTCGGAGCCGTGCCGGCGGCCGAGCCCCGAGTCCTTCATGCCGCCCATCGGGGACTGCACGCTGCCGTACGCGGGCGCGTAGCCCTCGTTGATGTTGACGGTTCCGGTGCGCAGCCGGGCCGCGACGGCGTGGCCGCGGCGCGAGTCCTTCGTCCAGACGGAGGAGTTGAGGCCGTACGGGGTGGCGTTGGCGAGCTCGACGACCTCGTCCTCGTCCGTGAAGCGGTAGACCGAGACGACCGGGCCGAAGGTCTCCTCGCCGCAGACGGCCATCGGGGCCTCGACGCCGTCGAGGATGGTGGGCTCGTAGAAGAGGGGGCCGATGTCGGGGCGGGCGACGCCGCCGGCGACGAGCTTCGCGCCCTTGGCGACCGCGTCCTCCACGTGCCGGGTGACGGCCTCCATCTGCCGCTCGCCGACGAGGGAGCCCATGTCCGCCCCGTACGCGAGGGAGCCACCGAGGCGCATGGCCTTGGTGCGGGCGGCGAAGCGCTCCAGGAAGGCGTCGGCGATCGACTCGTGCACGTACAGCCGCTCGATGGAGATGCAGAGCTGTCCGGCGGAGGAGAAACAGGCGCGGACGGCTCCGGCGGCGGCCTTCTCGATGTCGGCGTCCTTGAGGACGAGCATCGCGTTCTTGCCGCCGAGTTCGAGGGAGACGCCGACGAGCCGGTCGGCGGCGCCCCGGGCGACCTCGCGGCCGGTGCGGGTGGAGCCGGTGAAGGAGACGTAGTCGGCGTGCCTGACGACCTCGGGGCCGACGACCGGGCCCTCGCCGAGGACGACCTGGAAGACCTCGGCGGGCAGTCCGGCCTCGATGAGCAGGTCACGGGCCCAGAGCGCGGTGAGCGCGGTCTCGGTGTCGGGCTTCATGACGACGGCGTTGCCCGAGACGAAGGCGGGGAGGGCGTCGCCGACGGAGAGTTCGAGGGGGTAGTTCCAGGGGGCGATCTGGCCGACGACCCCGCGAGGCTGGCGCAGCTCGGTGACCTTGGTGAGGGTCGGCACGACGCCGGTGTGACGCTTGGCGCGCAGGTAGGAGGAGGCCTTGCGGCCGTAGTGGCGGGCGGCGACGGCCACCGCCTGGACCTCCTCGTGGGCGTGCAGGCGGGCCTTGCCCGTCTCCAGCTGGATGAGGTCGAGGACCTCGCCCTGCCGCTGGAGGACGAGGTCGTGGAAGCGCAGGAGGACGGCGGCGCGGGTCCGGACGGGGGTCTTGGCCCAGACGGCCTGGGCCTCACGCGCGCGCGTGAAGGCCTCGGCGACGTCCTCGGGGGTGGACTCGGGCAGGTCCGCCAGCTTCTCCCCGGTGAAGGGGGTGTGGTTGGCGGTCCGGCCGGAGCCGACGACCCCGCGCGTGAGCCGCGCGACCAGCTCCGGCGTGACGACGTCGGCGGCGGTCCGCACACCGGCGGGCGCGGGCGCGACCGGGTTGGTCGCGTCGGCGGGCACGGCCGGGCGGGCCGCCTCTGCGGCGGTGTCGGCGGGAACCGTGGGGGCGGCGGTGGCCTGCGAGTCCGTCATGAGGGCGAGCGTAGGCCGCGTTCCGACCTTTGGGTACCCGTCGGTAACGCGTTTTCACCCTCTCCGCACATCGCGCCAGCGATCACTGGCACATAAGTCCTGATCAGGGGCTTACGGCCACCGGAGGCCGACCGCGGAGATTTTTCCGCCCCCCAGGGGCCGCCCCCTCACCTCTCCGGTGCGCGCCAGTGCTGGACGACGATGTCGAACTGCTCCCGGGTGGTCTGCCAGCTCGACTCCGGCGAGGACATGTAGATGGCGTACTCGGTGCCGTCGTCCTCGTAGTACATCTGGTCGATCGCGTGCCGCGGCCCGGGGAAGGTCTTCTTCTCGGTCCAGGTGAACTCCCAGAGACACGAGCGGACCTGGTCGCGGTAGGTGGTCTGGAGGAGCTTGATCCGGTCGTAGTCCATGCGCTTCCCCAACTGGCGCTCCAGGTCGAGGGCGTGCATGTACGGGTTCTCGAAGTCGGGGCTCTTGTCGATGCTGATCCGGATGCGGTGGCGGCCGTTGTCCGGGGTGTAGTCGATCTGGTCGCCCTCCGTCTGACGCTTCCAGCCGTCCGGTACGAGGAGGCTGAAGCCCTCCGGGTCCTCGACGCGGTGCCAGCCGGCCGGGACGCCGTCCCCTGCGCCCTTGGTGGCGGGGGCGGTCGCCGGTGTGGTCCGGCCACCGTCGGCACGGCCGTCGCGGCCGCCGCCCGCGTAGTTCATGGCGGCGAAGACGGCCCCGCCGGCGACGACCCCCGCGAGCAGCGCGGCGAGCACGGCCGAACGCCAGCGGCCACGGCCGGAGGGGGTCGGGGAGGAAGGCACGAGGGTGGGGTGGGACCCCTGCGGCTGGTGAGGTGCGGAGGACGGCTGGGGCTGCCCGCCCGACCGGGGCCACTGCGCCGTGGCCTTCCGCGTCCCGCCCGCCAGGACCTCCGTACCCGTACCGTCCGCCTCCTGGGCCTCGCGCGCCGCCGCGTCCAGGTCCTCCCTGGCCACCCGCTGGGTCGGCACGTACGCCTGGGCCGCCGCCGGCGCACGCCCCTCCATCGCGTCGAGCAGCATCCGCTCGGCCTCGTCCGCGCGCGGCCGCTGCGCCGGGTCCTTGCGCAGCAGGGCCACGATGACGGAGGCCAGCGGGCCCGCCTTCTCCGGGTGCGGCGGCTCCTCGGTCACCACGGCCTGCATGGTGCTGATCGGGGACGTGCGGCGGAACGGCGAGGTGCCCTCCACCGCCGTGTAGAGCGTGGCGCCGAGGGACCACAGGTCGGAGGCGGGGCCCGGATCGCCGCCCTGCACCCGCTCGGGCGCCAGATAGTCGATGGAGCCGACGATCTCGCCCGTCCGGGTGATCGTCGAGTCCCCCTCGATCGCCGCGATCCCGAAGTCGGTGATGAGGACGCGCCCGTCGCGCGCGAGCAGTACGTTGCCCGGCTTGACGTCCCGGTGCAGCACCCCGGCCGCGTGCGCGGCGCGCAGCGCTCCGACGACGTGCAGCCCGATCCTGGCCGCCTCGCGGGGCTCGATCGTGCCGGCCTCCTTGGCGGCGTCGGCGAGCGAGGGCCCGTCGACGTACTGCATGACGATCCACGGCCGGTTGTCGTGCTCCAGGACGTCGTGGACGGTCACCACACCCGGGTGCGTGATCCGCGCGGCGGCCCGCGCCTCCTTCTGTGTACGGGCGTGCAGCACGAGCCGGTCGGCCTCGGCCACGAACCGGCCCGCCGTCAGCTCCTTGACCGCCACCACACGGTGCAGCACCTCGTCGTGCGCGCGCCAGACCTTGCCCATGCCGCCGCGCCCGATGGACTCGCCCAGCCGGTAGCGACCGGCGAGCAGCAGCCCCGATCCTGTGCTCTGAGAAGCGCTCTGAGAATGTTCCACTTGCCCCCGCCCGTTCCTTCTGATGCCAGGTTACGGAGGGGGGTACGGGCGGCGGAACCTCGGGGCGGTCATAGGAACAGCACTGTGACCGGGGGCCGATGGGACATTCGTATCAGCCTCCCGGACGTCAGCGCCCCGGACGGAACCCCTTCGTGGCCTGCTCGTAGATCTCCGACACCTTGTCACGCTCGCTCTCCGGCCCGATGACCTGCACGACGTGGTACCGACCGCCGTCGATCAGGGCGAGGTTGCGCACGAACACCTCGCGTCCCGTGCTGTCCAGCCAGGTGTAGTACCCCTCGGCCGTCGGCGTCCGGCCGATGTCCACCCGGCGCGCCTTCTCCACCCGCGACCAGCTGGAGGACCGGTACGGCGCCAGCTCGCGCTCCTTGTCGTTCTGGTACGCCAGCGGGTCCGAGCCGTTGTCCCGGACGCTGTCCCGCCCGGGGACGACGATCAGCGTGAAGTCGCCGCCGGTGTAGCGCACTTGCCCGGCGTCGTTGATCTGGCTGCGTCGCCATCCCTTCGGAACCCCGATCCGGAAGCCCTCCGGGTCCTGCCGCAGGTCGTATCCGGCGGCGAGCACGGGGGCCGAACTGTCCGCGGGGGCCGGGGTGGTGGCCGGTGCGGTGGTCGGTTCCGCCGACGGCTTCGCGGTCGGTGCGGCGGACGGCTTCGTGGTCGCGGCCGGGCCGGTGGCGGTGACGGTCGGCGTACGGGGCTGCTCGCCCTCGCGGGGCATGAACAGGACGGCGTACGCGACGCCTCCCGCGAGCAGCAGGAAGACGAGGATCAGGAGCGTACGGCCCAGGGAGCGCGGGGAGCCCGGTGTCCGGGAGGACGACGGGCGCGCGGAGGACCGGGGCGCGCGCGGGGCGCGCTGCGGGATCTCCTCGTCGAAGTCCTCGCGGAACATCTCCCGGAAGCCGCCGCCCCGGGACTCGTCGCGGAACTCCTCGCGGTGATCCGGCTGTACGCGCGCGTGCCCGTACGCGTGGCCGAACTCCCCGTCGTGTTCGAGGTCGTGGCCGAGGTCGTGGCCGAGGTCGTGGCCGCGTCCGGGTCCGCGCCCGGGTCCGCGCTCGGGGTCCCGCGAGGCCTGGCGCCGGGCCGCCGGCCCCGGGTCCTTGCCACGCTTGTTGCGATGGCGGCCCGCCCCCGCTCCCCCGCGCCACCGGCGCAGCTCCCCGCGCTGGCGCACGATCGGCAGCCGCGCCTCGTCGAAGGACGGCAGCGGTACGACTCCGAGCCCGGCCTCCGGCTCCGGCGCCGAGCGGACCAGGGAGCGCAGCCAGCCGCGCAGCTCCTCGAAGTCGGGGCGCTCGGTGGGGTCCTGGCGCAGCAGCGACTCCACGACCGGGCGCAGCGGCCCGCACTCCTCGGCGAAGGCCGGCGGCTCGGCGCAGACCAGCTGGACGAGCTCGGCCGCGCTGTCCTCGGGGTACGGTGCATGGCCCTGGACGGCCCGGTAGAGGAGCGCGCCGAGCGCCCACAGGTCGGTCGCGGGTGTGATCGGCGGGGCGAGGCGCCAGTTCTCGTGCACGGGTCCGGCCTGCTCCGGCGCCCAGCGCTCGGTCACCGCGCCGACGACCGCGATCCGGGTCTGGCGGGCCCGTTCGGCGGCGAGCCGCGTGGTGGGACCGCGGTGCCCCTGGGCCGGGATCGCGACCGGCGCCTCCTCGCGGGGCGCGGCGGGGGCCGGAAGCCGCGCGGGACCGGGGTTCGCCGCCGTGTAGCCGGCGGGCAGCGCCGGGCGGCCCGAACCGGGCAGCACCGAGCCCCCGCCGGCCGGGATCGGCCCCGAGCCGTCCCGCGCGGCGTGCGGGCCGTCGCTCCAGCTGCCGGCCAGCATCACCCGCGGCGGCGGGCCGGCCTGCGGGCCGCCGCCGTACGGCTCGTCGCCGTCGTCCTCGTCGTCCTCCTCGTCGTCCGCCACCCGGGCCCACCACTGCGGTTCGGGCGCTCCGGACGCCTGTGCCGTGGGCGGCGGGGGCGGCTCGGGTCCTTCCGGCGGCGCGGGGCGCTGGACGGGGAGCGCCCCGGTCTCGCCGAGCCGGGCCGCGGCCCGCGCACCGGCCCGGTACGCGGCGATGGCCCCGGCCCGCGCGGCCCGCACGTCGGCGGTGGGCGGCGCGGCCACGGGCTGCGTCTCGGCGACGGCCGGCGTGGCCCGCCCGTAGGGGTCGGCACCGTAGGCCCCGTAGGGACCGGCGTCGGTGCCGGGACCGGTGCCTGGCTCGGTGCCGGGACCGGTGCCTGGTTCGGTGCCGGGACCGGTGCCTGGTTCGGTGCCTGGTTCGGTGCTGGTACCGGTGCCCGTGTCGGTGCCGGTGTCGTCCGCGTCCGGGGCCCCGTGGCGGTCGGGGGAGGCCGCGTACGGCTCGCCACCGGACCCGCCTTCCGGCTCCTCGCCGATCTCCTCGTACACCTCGACGTCGTACGCCTCGGGGTCGTACACCTCTGACTCGTACGCGTCGACGGGCCCGAACGCGTACGGCTCCCGCTCGTACGGCTCAAGGGCGTACGGCTCCCGCTCGTACGGCTCACGCGCGTACCCCTCGGAGCCGTACGCCTCGGAGCCGTACACCTCGGAGCCGTACGCCCCGACCTCGTACTCCCCCGCCTCGTACTCCTCCGTCCCGTAAGCCTTCGCCCCGTACCCCTCCGCCGCATACGGACCCGCCGCGTGAGCACCCGGCTCGGGCTCGTCCGGCTCGTGGAGCTCCGGCTCGTGGAGCTCCGGCTCGTGGAGCTCCGGCTCGGCGGTCGGGGGCGGCGCGAACTCGTCGGCCTGTTCCGGGACCGGGGCGTAGCCGCAGAGGGCCTCCTCGGCGGCGCCCACCGCGAGGCCGCTGAGGACCACGCGCCCGTCGTCGCAGACGAGCACGGTCCGGGCGGTGATGTTCCGGTGCACCCAGCCGTGGGCGTGGAGGGCACGCAGGGCGGTGAGGACGTCGGCGCCTATCTCGGCCGCGCGGTACGGGTTGAGGGGCCGCTCGGCGAGGAGCGCGGCCAGCGGTCTGGCCGCCACGCGCTCGCTCACTATCCACAGCGATCCGGCCTCCGCGAAGACGTCGAAGACCTGGTCGAGCAGGGGATGGTCGGGGATCTGCGCGGCCGCCTGGGCCGCCTCGATGGCGCGGCGCACGACGGGCTCGGCCGGCCGGCGGGTGGCCGCGCCCGTGCCGCCGTGGGGCCCGGCGGGACCGCCCCGGCCGTCGAGGACCTCGGCGTCGACGAACTCCGGCAGCGGCACCTGGCGGACCAGGACCTCCTGCCCGCTGTACGTGTCGAACGCGCGCGTCTCCACCGGTTCGTACGCGTCGGCGTCCGCCGGCGGCAGCGGCAGGCGGTAGCGGTCGGCGAGCACCCTTCCCGCGTAGTCGTCCACGACGCCTCCCCCGCGCGCACGCTGTCCCCCGTGGCCCCGCGGATCCCTCGGGATCGGGCGGGATCACGCGAGTTCCGTCAGTTCCGGTCCGGCACCGAGCAGTTGGCGGCTCTGTTCGGCTGAGTTCGGTCCACGAACCTCACGATACGTGCCAGCGGTCAGTCCTTGGGGCTGAACGTGGCGAACGCCGTCTCCCGCAGCGTCCTGCACTCGGCGCCGTTCCACTCGTCCGCCGCGCAGCTGACCATGATGGAGTAGCCGTGCGTGGCGTCGACCTTGAAGCCGCGGTTGAGGACGTGGACGCGGATGCCCTTCTGGGTGCGCTCGAACTCCCAGTCGGCGACGGTCGGGTAGCCCTTGTAGGAGACCGTCCTTATGCCGAGGTGCTTGTAGTCCTGGCTGGTGGCGGCCACGCCGTACCGGGCGAGCTCCCAGGCGCTCGCCGCGTCGTCCTTCGGGCTGCCGTTGTAGTCGACCTGGACGCGCGGGAAGCCGCCGCTCTCGCTGAAGATCGCGCCGAGCGAGTAGCCCGGGATCGAGCGCTGCTTGAAGGAGGCCGGCATCGCCATCGAGAAGTGCAGCGGGCCGTTGGTGACGAGGGTGTAGCCGGCGGGCAGCTGCTTCCCGGCGTCGGCGCCGGGCTTCCCGGAGGGCGTGGTGCCGTTCTGCCCGCCCGTGGACCCCGTGGTGCCGCCGGTGCTGCCCGTCGATCCCGTGGCGCCGTTGTCGCCGGGCTGGGTGCCGCCCTGCTGGCCGGGACCGCCGCCCGAGGACTGGCCCTGGGCGCCGCCGGAGCCGGCCGAGCCGCCGGTCGAGGCGCCGGCCGAGGCCGTGGTGCCCCCGTCGCCCTTGCCCTGGTTGCCCTCGTCGCCCCCGCCGCCGAGGGAGACCGCGAGGATCGTCCCGAGCACGGCGAGGACGGCGACCGCGGCGATGATCACCAGAGTCCGGCGCGGTACGACGTCGGTCAGCGGGGCGCGGGTCGGGGTGGGCTTCCCGCCGCCCCGCAGCGGCTCGGTCGCCGGTCGCGGCGCGGGCTTCGGCTCGGCCTTCACGGAGGCGGCCGCGTTCCGTACGGAGTTCAGCGCGCCGCGCATCCGCTCGGCGGCCGCGTCGGGGCCCCGGTCGGCCGCCGGGGCCACCGGGGCCTGCTCGGGGCGCGGCGGCAGCGGTATGACGGTGGTGGCCTCGGGCGAGGCCGCGGGCGGCGCCTCGGGCGCGTCGAGCACGGCCCGCAGCAGGACCCGGGCGCCGGCGTCGTCGAGCCGCTGTGCCGGGTCCTTGGCGAGCAGGCCGTAGATGACCTTCTCCAGCTCGGGGCCGGCGTTCTTCGGCGGGTCGACCGGTTCGGTCATCACGGCCGTGAGGGTGGCGATGGCCGAGCCCTTGTCGTACGGCGGGCTGCCTTCGACCGCGGCGTAGATGAGACCGCCCAGCGACCACATGTCGGCGGCGGGACCGGGCTTGTGGCCGCGGGCGCGCTCCGGGGAGATGTACGAGGGGGCGCCGACGAGCATGCCGGTGGAGGTGATGGAGGGGTCGCCCTCCACCTGGGCGATGCCGAAGTCGGTGAGGACGACCCGGCCGTCCTCGGCGATGAGGACGTTGGACGGCTTCACGTCGCGGTGCAGGATGCCCTCGCGGTGGGCCGAGCGCAGCACGTCGAGGATGGCGAGGCCGACCTCGGCGGCGCGCCGGGGGGTGAGCGTGCCGTCCTCGCGGACGGCGTCCGCGAGGGACTTGCCCTCGATGAGCTCCATGACGATCCACGGGCGGTCGTCCTCGTCGACGACGTCGTAGACGGTGACGGCGCCGTTGTTGCGGATCCGGGCGATGGCCTTGGCCTCGCGCAGGGTCCGGGTGATGAGGCGTCGCTTCTCTTCCTCGTCGATGCTGGTGGGGAAGCGGAGCTCCTTGACGGCGACGGTGCGGCCGAGGGTCTCGTCGACGGCGCGCCACACGGTGCCCATGCCACCGCGGCCGAGGACCGCGCCGAGCCGGTAGCGGCCCGCGAGCAGCCGTCCCTCGCCGGCCGGTTCCTTGCGGAGCCTGTCGCCGCCGCGCGTGCCGCCGGCGGCCGGCCTGCGGTCGCTCTCGCCGTCGCCGTCCCCGGCGCCGAAACCGGCCCGTCCGGTCGACGGCTCGGTTCCGCGCAGCCGCCCGTTCGCGACGGCGTCGTCACCGGCGGTCCCGGTCGCGGCCGCGCCCGAACCCGTCGCCCCTTCCGCCGGGGCGTGCTGAGGGCCCTTCATCTCCTGAGCGTCCCTCACGTCCCCGGGGGCCTTCGCGGGCTGCGCGTCCTCGACGCCCCGCTCCGGTCCACGCGCGCCCTCCGGGGCTTGCGCACCCCGGCTGACCTGCGGGTCCTCGGTGTCCCGTGCCGACTCACGCGCGGCCGGGACCGCTCCTCGGTCGCCGTCGGTCGCGGCCCCCGCGGCGGCGTCCCGCCTGGGGTCCCTCGCCTTGTCCCGCGACTGCTCCGCCTCCGACATGCGTCCCCTCTGCGATCCCTGATCTTCGCCGCGTCTGCCGCTTCCCGCGCGATGCGGTAACCCGCCCTGGAAGAGAGGCCATTGTCCCTCACCTCGGGACGGGTGGCGCCCCCGGGTCCGCACTCCGGGATACGACGCCCCCGGGCACCCCCGAGGTTCCCGGGGGACGGGGATCCGGACGTCCCGTCAGATCGGCACGATGTCGGGGGCCCCGAGCCGCGCTGCGTCCGCCGTCAGGTCGTCGGGCTGGCGCTGCGACTCGCGCTCGGCCTCCACCCGCTTCTCGTAGTGCTCGACCTCCTTGGCGATCTGGCCGTCGTCCCAGCCGAGGACCGGTGCCATCAGTTCCGCGCACTCGCGGGCGCTGAGCGTGCCCCGGTCGAAGGTCTCGATGGAGATCCTGGTCCGCCGGGTGAGGACGTCGTCGAGGTGGCGCGCGCCCTCGTGCGAGGCGGCGTAGACGATCTCGGCGCGCAGGTAGTCCTCGGCCGCGGCGAGCGGTTCGCGGAGTCCGGGGTCCGCCGCGATCAGGTCGAGGATCTCCTCCGTCAGGGAGCCGTAGCGGTTGAGGAGATGCTCGACCCTGACGACGTGCAGCCCGCTTCCGGCGGCGATCCTGGCCCGGGCGTTCCACAGGGCGCGGTAGCCCTCGGCGCCGAGGAGCGGGGTGTCCTCGGTGACGCAGGGGGCGACGCTTCCCCAAGCGCTTCGTGCAGGGGATGCCCCAGGGCCGAGGCCGTGCACCGCCTCGTCGACGGCGTCCTTCGCCATGACGCGGTACGTCGTGTACTTGCCGCCGGCGACGACCACGAGGCCGGGGACGGGGTGGGCGACGGTGTGCTCGCGGGACAGCTTGCTGGTGGCGTCCGACTCGCCGGCGAGGAGCGGCCGCAGGCCCGCGTAGACGCCCTGGACGTCGTCCCGGGTGAGCGGGGTGGCGAGCACGGTGTTCACGTGCTCCAGGAGGTAGTCGATGTCGGCGCTGGAGGCGGCGGGGTGGGCCTTGTCGAGGTCCCAGTCGGTGTCGGTGGTGCCGATGATCCAGTGGCGTCCCCAGGGGATGACGAACAGCACGGACTTCTCGGTGCGCAGGATCAGTCCGGTGGTCGAGTGGATGCGGTCCTTGGGCACGACGAGGTGGATGCCCTTGGAGGCGCGGACGTGGAACTGGCCGCGCTCCCCGATGAGGGCCTGGGTGTCGTCGGTCCACACACCGGTGGCGTTGACGATCTGCTTGGCCCTGATCTCGTACGCGACCCCCGCCTCGACGTCCTGGACGCGCGCGCCGACGACCCGCTCGCCCTCGCGGAGGAAGCCGGTGACGCGGGCCCGGCTGGCGGCCCGGGCACCGTAGGAGGCGGCGGTCCGCACGAGGGTGGTGACGAAGCGGGCGTCGTCCATCTGGGCGTCGTAGTACTGCAGGGCGCCGACCAGGGCGTCCTTCCTCAGGCAGGGCGCGACGCGCAGGGCGTTCCGCCGGGAGAGGTGCCGGTGGACGGGGAGGCCGCGGCCGCGGCCGGAGGAGAGCGACATCGCGTCGTACAGCGCGACGCCCGAGCCGGCGTAGATCCGCTCCCAGCCCTTGTGCTGGAGCGGGTAGAGGAAGGGGACCGGCTTCACCAGGTGGGGGGCGAGCCGCTCCAGGAGGAGTCCGCGCTCCTTGAGCGCCTCCCGCACGAGGGCGAAGTCGAGCATCTCCAGATAGCGCAGGCCGCCGTGGATGAGCTTGCTGGACCTGCTGGAGGTGCCGGAGGCCCAGTCGCGGGCCTCCACGATGCCGGTGGAGAGCCCTCTCGTGGCGGCGTCGAGGGCGGTTCCGGCGCCGACGACTCCGGCGCCGACGACCAGCACGTCCAGCTCTCGCTCGGCCATGGCCGCGAGCGCCTCGGCGCGCTCGGCGGGTCCCAGTGTCGCTGTCCTCACGCTGCTGCCTCCCGTCGTCCTCCGTCTGTCCGGCGCGCGGCGGGCGCACACGTGCGGCGCAGGCGCCGCACGTGTGCACCGGCCGTGCGTACACGAACCGTGAACCGGGCCCGTGTGGTCCGGCTCACAGCTCGATTCTGGCCCGGTCCCGCGACTTCAGCCACCGCCTCGCCGCGGACCTGTGGATAACACTCGGCGACCTTCGACCGCACAATGCCGCATATCGGTCATATTTACGCCTAGTCTGACATTGCGCTCGACCCGTTCCGGCCACCGGGCTTGCGCGTCGCGTCCCCTCCGGCTACTGGGAAGGACGGCCCACCCCCCATGCCCGCTGATCTCGCCGTCATCGGCCTCGGCCACCACGGACTCCCCCTGGCCCAGGCCGCCACCGCCGCAGGCATCGACACCATCGGCTACGACACCGACCCCCGCCCCGTCGCCGAACTCGCCGCCGGCCGCTCCCCGGTCGACGGCTCGCTCACCACCCCCGAGATCCGCCGGATGCTCGCGGGGGGCTTCCGGCCGACCACCAACCCCGCCGAGCTCGGCCGGGTCCGCACCGCCGTCCTCTGCGCCCCGACCGCCCCCGGCCCCGACCGGACCCTCGACCTCACCGCCGTCACCGACGCCGCCCGCGCCCTCGCCGCCCGGCTGCGCCCCCACACCACCGTCCTCCTGGAGTCCCCGGTCCCGCCGGGCACCACCGAGGGCCTCCTCCGCGAGGTCCTGGAGGAGGGCTCGGGCCTGCGCGCCGGACGCGACTTCCACCTCGCGTACTCGCCCGGCCGCCTCGACCCCGGCAGCCGCACCCACGGCTACGCCGGCACCCCCAAGGTCATCGGCGGCCTCACCCCGGCCTGCACCGAGTCCGCGGCCGCCTTCTACGGCCGGCTCACCGACAAGGTGGTACGCGCGCGTGGCCCCCGCGAGGCGGAGACGGTCAAGCTCCTGGAGACCAACTTCCGGCACGTCAACATCGCCCTCGTCAACGAGATGGCGGTCCTCTGCCACGAACTCGGCGTCGACCTGTGGGACGTCATCCGCTGCGCCGAGACCAAGCCCTTCGGCTTCCAGGCCTTCCGCCCCGGCCCCGGCGTCGGCGGCCACGGCGTCCCCGTCGACACCGTCGGCGCCCACCGCCCGCTGCGGCTCGTCGAGCTCGCCGGCCAGGTCAACGAGCGCATGCCGCAGTACGTCGTCCGGCGCGCCGCCACCCTCCTCAACGAGCACGGCAAGTCGGCCCGCGGCGCCCGCATCCTGCTGCTCGGCATCACGTACAAGCCCGACCTCCCCGACCGGCAGGGCTCCCCCGCCGACGAGATCGCCCGCCACCTCATGGACCTCGGCGCGGCCGTCAGCTACCACGACCCCCACGTCCCCGACTGGCGCGTCCGCGAGCTCCCCGTCCCCCGCGCGGACTCCCTCTACGAGGCCGCCGCCCACGCCGACCTGACGATCCTCCTCCAGCACCACCGCACGTACGACCTCCAGGGCCTCTCGGTGAAGGCCCAGCTCCTCCTCGACACCCGCGGCGCCACCCCCGCGGGGGCGGCGCACCGCCTCTGAGGACGCCGAAGGGCCCCGCACCGACCGGTGCGGGGCCCTCGGGACCTCAGGACCTCGGGACCTCAGGACCTCGGGACCTCAGGACCTCGGGACCTCAGGACCTCAGGACCTCAGGACGAAGCCGTCGGCGCTCAGCGCTTGTGCTGGGCGTCCGCGACGGTGACCTCGACGCGCTGGAACTCCTTGAGCTCGCTGTAGCCCGTGGTGGCCATCGCGCGGCGCAGGGCGCCGAAGAAGTTCATCGAGCCGTCCGGGATGTGCGACGGGCCCGCGAGGATCTCCTCGGTGGTGCCGACGATGCCCAGGTCGACCAGCTTGCCGCGCGGCACGTCCTCGTGGACGGCCTCCATGCCCCAGTGGTGGCCCTTGCCGGGCGCGTCCGTGGCACGGGCCAGCGGGGAGCCCATCATCACGGCGTCGGCGCCGCAGGCGATCGCCTTCGGCAGGTCGCCGGACCAGCCCACGCCGCCGTCGGCGATGACGTGCACGTACCGGCCGCCGGACTCGTCCATGTAGTCGCGGCGGGCCGCGGCCACGTCGGCGACCGCGGTCGCCATCGGGACCTGGATGCCCAGGACGTTACGGGTGGTGTGCGCGGCGCCGCCGCCGAAGCCGACCAGGACACCCGCCGCGCCGGTGCGCATCAGGTGCAGGGCCGCGGTGTACGTGGCGCAGCCGCCGACGATGACCGGGACGTCCAGCTCGTAGATGAACTGCTTCAGGTTCAGCGGCTCCGCCGCGCCCGAGACGTGCTCGGCGGAGACCGTCGTGCCGCGGATGACGAAGATGTCCACGCCGGCGTCGACGACGGCCTTGGAGAACTGGGCGGTGCGCTGCGGGGAGAGCGCGGCGGCGGTGACGACACCGGAGTCGCGCACCTCCTTGATGCGCTGCCCGATCAGCTCCTCCTTGATCGGAGCGGCGTAGATCTCCTGCAGACGGCGGGTCGCGGTCGCCTCGTCCAGCTCGGCGATCTCGTCGAGGAGCGGCTGCGGGTCCTCGTACCGGGTCCAGAGACCCTCCAGGTTCAGGACGCCGAGGCCGCCCAGCTCGCCGATGCGGATGGCGGTCTGCGGCGACACGACCGAGTCCATCGGGGCGGCCAGGAACGGCAGCTCGAAGCGGTAGGCGTCGATCTGCCAGGCGATCGAGACCTCCTTCGGGTCCCGGGTGCGCCGGCTCGGCACGACGGCGATGTCGTCGAACGCGTACGCCCTGCGGCCGCGCTTGCCGCGCCCGATCTCGATCTCAGTCACGATGTGTGGCCTTTCCCTCTACGTCTGCGCCTACCAGTATCCCCGACACAAGCGTGAGGGGCGGCTCCGGCCACATGCCGGAACCGCCCCCACGCGTCGCGCTGTGTTACTTCCTGCTGTAGTTCGGCGCCTCGACCGTCATCTGGATGTCGTGCGGGTGGCTCTCCTTGAGGCCCGCCGAGGTGATCCGGACGAAGCGGCCGTTCGCCTGAAGCTCCGGCACCGTGCGCCCGCCGACGTAGAACATCGACTGGCGCAGACCGCCCACCAGCTGGTGGACGACGGCCGAGAGCGGGCCGCGGTAGGGCACCTGGCCCTCGATGCCCTCGGGGACGAGCTTCTCGTCGGAGGCGACGCCCTCCTGGAAGTAGCGGTCCTTGGAGAAGGAGCGCTGCTCGCCGCGGGACTGCATGGCGCCGAGCGAGCCCATGCCGCGGTACGACTTGAACTGCTTGCCGTTGATGAAGAGCAGCTCGCCCGGGGACTCCTCGCAGCCCGCGAGCAGCGAGCCGAGCATCACCGTGTCGGCGCCGGCGACCAGGGCCTTCGCGATGTCGCCGGAGTACTGCAGACCGCCGTCGCCGATGACCGGGACGCCGGCCGCCTTGGCGGCGAGGGAGGCCTCGTAGATCGCGGTGACCTGCGGGACGCCGATGCCGGCGACCACGCGGGTGGTGCAGATGGAGCCGGGGCCGACACCGACCTTGATGCCGTCGACACCGGCGTCGATCAGCGCCTGGGCGCCGTCGCGGGTGGCGACGTTTCCGCCGATGACGTCGACCGAGGAGTTCGACTTGATCTTGGCGACCATGTCGCCGACCAGGCGGGAGTGGCCGTGCGCGGTGTCGACGACGATGAAGTCGACGCCCGCCTCGATCAGGGCCTGGGCGCGCTCGTACGCGTCACCGGCGACACCGACGGCGGCGCCGACGAGCAGCCGGCCTTCCTTGTCCTTGGCGGCGTTCGGGTACTTCTCGGCCTTGACGAAGTCCTTGACCGTGATGAGGCCCTTGAGGATGCCCGCGTCGTCGACGAGCGGCAGCTTCTCGATCTTGTGGCGGCGCAGCAGCTCCATGGCGTCCACGCCGGAGATGCCGACCTTGCCGGTGACCAGCGGCATCGGGGTCATGACCTCGCGCACCTGGCGGCTGCGGTCCGACTCGAAGGCCATGTCGCGGTTGGTGACGATGCCGAGCAGCTTGCCGGCCGGGTCGGTCACCGGGACGCCGCTGATGCGGAACTTGGCGCAGATCGCGTCGGCCTCGGCGAGCGTCGCGTCCGGGTGGACCGTGATCGGGTCCGAGACCATGCCGGACTCGGAGCGCTTCACGAGGTCGACCTGGTTCGCTTGGTCGGCGATGGAGAGGTTGCGGTGCAGCACACCGACACCACCCTGTCGCGCCATGGCGATCGCCATGCGGGACTCGGTGACCTTGTCCATCGCGGCGGAGAGCAGCGGGATGTTCACCCGCACGTTCTTCGAGATGTACGAGGCGGTGTCGATCTGGTCGGGCGCCATGTCGGACGCGCCCGGCAGCAGCAGCACGTCGTCGTAGGTCAGCCCGAGTGTCGCGAATTTCTCGGGCACTCCGTCGACGTTGGCAGTCATGACACCTTCCCAAATGGCCTTGATCGGTGCGGGATGTCCATGCTAACGGGCTTGAGCGGTGTCTCATTCCACGAGCAAGATCACCGGGAAGCTTTGGACGTTCGCACGTGTACGAAAGGGATGACGGCGCCCGGCAAGGCTTACTGCCCGGCCAGTGCGCGCGGTCGGATCACTGCTCGGCCAGCGCCCGGAGCCGGCTGAGGGCGCGGTGCTGGGCGACCCGGACCGCGCCCGGGGACATGCCGAGCATCTGGCCGGTCTCCTCGGCGGTCAGTCCGACCGCGACCCGCAGCACGAGCAGTTCGCGCTGGTTCTCCGGGAGGTTGGCGAGCAGTTTCTTGGCCCACTCGGCGTCGTCGCTGAGCAGGGCACGCTCCTCGGGGCCGAGGGAGTCGTCGGGCCGCTCGGGCATCTCGTCGGAGGGGACGGCCGTGGACCCGGGGTGCCGCATGGCGGCCCGCTGGAGGTCGGCGACCTTGTGTCCGGCGATGGCGAAGACGAAGGCCTCGAAGGGCCTGCCCGTGTCCTTGTAGCGCGGCAGCGCCATCAGGACGGCGACGCAGACCTCCTGGGCCAGGTCCTCGACGAAGTGCCGGGCGTCGCCGGGCAGCCGGTTGAGGCGGGTGCGGCAGTACCGCAGGGCGAGCGGGTGGACGCGCGCGAGCAGGTCGTGCGTGGCCTGCGCGTCGCCGTCGACCGCACGGCGGACGAGCGCGCCGATCTCCCCCTGCCCGGCAGGCATGGGGGTACCCACGGTCTCGTCGTCGCGCATCGCTCCATGGTGCCCCGACGCCTCCGCGTTCGTGGCACCGCGTCCGTAGTTGTGCACCGAAGCGTTATGAGCAGGTGCGCCGGCACTCATCTCCCGCGCCCTCCCGTCCCGCTCGATCGACTCGTCCCCGAGGAACTCCACATCTCAAGGATGCGGCATTCCGCGAGTAAGTGACACAAGCCCGCCCCGTCCACCCCACGACGGACGCGGGCGAGGACGGGGAAAGGGCAGGTGACCTGCGATTCAGCGGACCAGGCCCCAGCGGAATCCGAGCGCGACGGCATGCGCCCGGTCGGAGGCGCCGAGCTTCTTGAAGAGGCGCCGGGCGTGCGTCTTGACCGTGTCCTCGGAGAGGAAGAGCTCGCGCCCGATCTCCGCGTTGGACCGGCCGTGACTCATGCCTTCGAGGACCTGGATCTCGCGCGCGGTGAGGGTGGGCGCGGCGCCCATCTCGGCCGAACGGAGGCGGCGCGGGGCGAGCCGCCAGGTCGGGTCGGCGAGCGCCTGGGTGACCGTGGCCCGCAGCTCGGCGCGCGAGGCGTCCTTGTGCAGGTAGCCACGGGCGCCCGCGGCGACCGCGAGGGCGACGCCGTCGAGGTCCTCGGCGACCGTGAGCATGATGATGCGGGCGCCGGGGTCCGCGGAGAGCAGCCGGCGGACGGTCTCCACGCCGCCCAGACCGGGCATGCGTACGTCCATCAGAATCAGGTCCGAGCGGTCCGCGCCCCAGCGGCGGAGGACTTCCTCGCCGTTGGCCGCGGTGGTCACGCGCTCGACGCCGGGCACGGTCGCGACCGCGCGGCGGAGCGCCTCTCGGGCAAGCGGGGAGTCGTCGCAGACGAGGACGGATGTCATGCCTGACCTCCGCGGCTCTCGCAGCTGTTGCGCGTCACCTTGAGCCTCCAGGGCTGTACGTATCGTCACCTGTGCGGTTGACGCTCTCGGACGTTTGCCCGATCGCTTGTTCCTTCAACCGCCTCCGCACTCTCAACGACGGTCACTCGAAAGAGTTACGGGTCGGACAGCAGCCTTCGGCACTCTACGTGAGAGGTCGTGCGCGGGTCGTACATGGAGCGGAGTGTCGCAGGTCGTTCGTCCCCACATCAAAAGCTATGCCCCATTTAGCGGGTTTTCTTCCCTTTTCGCAGTGTCTGTGGCTAGATTCGCAATGAGTCATATTTACATCTACTTCGACAGTAGGTGTAGCTACCGGACCTGTCGGGACCCGAGGAGCCCCGGCGATCAGCCATCCACCCGCCCACCTATCCGTTCGACACGGTTTCAAGGGGACAAGCGCAATGGCAGATTTCTCCCGCCTTCCCGGACCCAACGCCGATCTGTGGGACTGGCAACTCCTCGCGGCCTGCCGCGGGGTGGACAGCTCCCTGTTCTTCCACCCCGAGGGAGAGCGCGGCGCGGCACGGAGTGCGCGTGAGAACTCGGCGAAAGAGGTCTGCATGCGGTGCCCGGTGCGCGCGGAGTGCGCGGCACACGCACTCGCCGTGCGGGAGCCCTACGGCGTATGGGGCGGCCTCACCGAGGACGAACGCGAAGAACTCATGGGACGCGCGCGCAATCGTCTGATCACGACGGCACCGGCCTCCCCGCCGGTCACGTCGGCCGCGTCCGTGACACCCATGACGTCCATGACATCCATCGGGGAACGTATGTGAAGGAACGTTTCTCCAACGAGCTGAGCACCAAGAGTTGAGCACCACGAGCTGAGCATCACGGGCCGAGCGCCACCCGAACGGACCCGCGCGCCCGCGCGCGTCGCTGACTACGCGCGCGTGGCGGCGCGGATCAGCTCGTCGAGCGTGGCCGCCACGGCCGGGACCTGCGCGAGGTCGGGCAGCGTCAGGGCCACGATCTCCCGCTCCACGGCCGGCTCCACGGCCACGGTCCGCGCCCCCTTGGGCCGTACGGACTCGATGGCCAGCTCGGGCAGGACGGCGACGCCCAGACCGGCGCCGACCAGGCCCACGACGGCCGGGTAGTCGTCGGTGGCGAAGTCGATGCGGGGCGTGAAGCCCGCGTCCTCGCAGACGTCCACGAGCTGACGGCGGCAGCGCGGGCAGCCCGCGATCCAGGACTCGTCGGCGAGTTCCGCGATGCCGACCGAGCCGGCCCCGGCGAGCCGGTGCCCCTCGGGCACCAGGCCGACGAGCCGGTCGGCGAGGAGCGGGCGGACCACCAGGTCGTCCCACTCGGCCTGCCCCGCCCCGTACCGGAACGCGAGCGCGATGTCGCAGTCGCCCTCGCGGAGCATCTCGATCGAGCGCGGCGGCTCGGCCTCGACGAGGGAGACCCGGGTGCCGGGGTGCGCGGCCCGCAGCGCGGCGAGCGCCGTGGGCACGAGGGTCGAGCTGCCGCTCGGGAAGGAGACCAGGCGGACGCGGCCCGCCCGGAGCCCGGCGATGGCGGCGACCTCCTCCTCGGCGGCGGTCAGCCCGGCGAGGATGCCGGAGGCGTGGCGCACCAGGACCTCGCCGGCCTGGGTGAGGCGCATCTCGCGTCCCGTGCGGATCAGCAGCGGCGTGCCGGCGGAGGCTTCGAGCGCCTTCATCTGCTGGCTGACGGCGGGCTGGGTGCAGCCGAGTTCGCGCGCGGCGGCCGAGAAGGAGCCGGTGGCGGCGACGGCGCGCAGGACGCGGAGGTGGCGTGCCTCGATCATGCGTCCAGCATAAGCGACTCTTGGGTGAAGCCGCCCATTCTCGCGAGCGCCTTTGAGATTGCGCCCGTACAGTGCCCGCATGACCTTGCTCAGCGTGAATGTGGGCCGCGCCAGGCCCGTGGAGTACACCGACGCCGCCTCGGGGATGACGGGCATCGACAAGCGGCCCGTGGAGGGGCCCGTACGGATCGAGGCACCGGGGGCGCCCGGTGTCGGGGCGAGCGGAGTCGCCGGCGACGCGGTCTGCGACCTGCGCTTCCACGGCGGCGACGACCGGGCGGCGTACGCCTTCGCCCGGGAGGACATGGACCTGTGGGAGCGGGAGCTCGGCCGCGAACTGGCCAACGGCTCCTTCGGCGAGAACCTCACCACCCGGGGCCTCGACGTGAACGGCGCCCTGATCGGCGAGCGGTGGCGGATCGGCGAGGAGGTGGTCCTGGAGGTGACCGGTGGCCGCATCCCGTGCCGTACCTTCGCGGGCTTCGTCGAGGAGAAGGGCTGGGTGAAGCGCTTCACGCAGTCCGAGGCCGGTCCCGGCGCGCTGCTGCGGGTGATCGTGCCGGGCGAGGTGCGGGCCGGCGATCCGATCACGGTGGTGCACCGGCCGGACCACGACATCACCGTGGCGCGTCTCCACCGCGCGGCGACCACCGAACGCGCCCTGCTGCCCGACATGTTGGCCGCAGCCGAGTGGATGGAGTCCGGGCTCCTCGCGCTCGCCCGCCAGTACAAGGAGAAGTACGCCCGGGAGGACGGCCGGGCGTAGTCCGCGGGAGGGGCACTAGGTTGCCCGTATGACGACTGCACTGATTACGGGCGCCACCGCGGGCATCGGGGCCGCCTTCGCACGGAGACTGGCGGCGGACGGCCACGATGTCGTGCTCGTGGCCAGGGACGTGAAGCGGCTCCGGGAGCAGGCGACGGAGCTGCACGACCGGCACGGCGTCGAGGCCGAGGTGCTCGCGGCGGACCTCTCCGACGAGAAGGGCATCGCCGCCGTCGAGGCCCGGCTCTCGGACCCGAAGCAGCCGGTGGACATGCTGGTGAACAACGCCGGCTTCGGCAACAAGGGCCGTTTCCTCGAGGTCTCCATGGCCGACGAGCTGAAGATGCTGACGGTGCACTGCGAGGCGGTGCTGCGGCTGACCTCGGCGGCCGCCGCCTCGATGAAGGGCCGCCACCGGGGCGCCGTGGTGAACGTGGCGTCGGTGGCGGCCTTCGTGCCCCGCGGCACCTACGGCGCCTCGAAGGCCTGGGTCGTGCAGTTCACCCAGGGCGCGGCGCGGGACCTCGCGGGCAGCGGGGTGCGGCTGATGGCGCTCTGCCCCGGCTTCGTGCGCACCGAGTTCCACGAGCGGGCCGGGATGGGCACGGACAACATCCCGGGCTGGATGTGGCTCGACGCGGACAAGCTGGTGACGGCGGCGCTCACCGACCTGGAGCGGGGGAAGACCCTGTCGATTCCGGACCCCCGCTACAAGGCCCTGATGGGTGTGGTGAAGCTGGCGCCGCGCGGCCTGCTCGGCGGGGTCTCCTCGAAGGCGGGCCGCAAGTACGGCCCGGAGTAGGCCTCCTAGGAGGGCAGTCCCGGTCCCTCGTACGCCCCGACGTTGGGAGCCGCCGTCGCCGACACGGCGTTTCCGAACCAGTCCCTGCCGCCGTTGTCCGTGATCGGGGTGCCGGCGGACAGGGCCGGGGAGCCGGCGGCGAGCCGCAGGTCGGGGCGGAGCAGCGGGTCGGCGTCGACGCCGCCGGGGTTGGGGCGGGTCATGGCGACGCCGTGGAAGAGGTTGTGCGAGAAGGAGAGCCCGGGGGTGGGGTTCTTGAAGGCGTAGCCGCCGCTCGCGCCCTCGTTGACGAAGATGTTGTTGCGGATCGACAGCTCGTGCTGGGTGGTGGCGGGGCTGCCGGCGTCGTCCTGGACGAGGTAGCCGGGACGCGCGGTCCTGTTCACGAAGGTGTTGTTGTAGATCTGCGTGTTGAGGATGGGGCCCCAGCAGTTCTGGACGAGCCGGGCGCCGTCGTCGACGCTGAGGTTGTAACGGACCACCGTGTCGAGGGTCTTGGCGCCGCTGTAGGGGCAGATCAGCAGGAAGCCGCCGGCGTTGTCGTGGCTGTGGTTGTACTGGAAGACCGTGCCCTTCGAGGCCCCGTCGGCGTCGAAGGACATGCCGTCCTTGGTGTTGCCGCCGCCGGAGACCTCGTTGTACTCGATGACGGTGTCGTCGGTGTTGAAGGTCCAGATGCCGGCGTTGGCGGCCTTGGAGCGGAGCTGGAAGCCGTCGAGGCGGTTGTGGTCGATCTGGGCGCCGGAGGTCGTGTCGATCTTGATGCCGTCGCCGGCGAGCGAGGTCAGGGTGTTGTGGTGGATCCGGACGTTCAGGCTCGGGGTCCAGGCTCCGGGGTAGACGTTCGGGTCCTGCTGGTTGCCGACCAGGTCGCGCTTGGAGAAGCGCGACTTGAAGTAGATGCCCTCGCGGTCGACGTCGCGGATGTCGTTGTGGTGGATCTCCAGGCCGTCGTACCAGCTGGGGACGGTCGTTCCCTCGACGGCGATGTGGATGGCGCTGGAGCCGGTGATGGTCTTGAAGTCGCCGCCGCGCACGTCGTGGATCGACAGGTGGTCGAGGGTGATGCCCTTGGCGGCGCCGAAGTCGGCGAGGCGGAGCCGTACGCCGTTGCGCTCGGTGCCGGGGGCGGCGGCGTTGGTGATCTCCAGGCGGGTGAGGCGCAGGTACTGGCTGTCGGCGAGGAGTACGGCGTCGTGGGCGCCGTTCCCGTCGATGACCGCGCGCCCGGCCGCGTCCCCGTAGTCGGCGATGGTGAAGGGGTACGCGGCGGAGCCGGAGCCCCGGGGGCCGAGGGTGCCGGTGCAGGTGGTGCCGCGCTTGAACAGGAGCAGGTCACCGGGCCCGTAGGGGTGGGCGTTGGCCTCGGCGAGGGTGGTCCAGGGGTGCTGGACGGAGCCGTCGCCGGGGGCGGGCGCGGAGCAGTCGACGTAGTGGCGGTCGCCGGGCGGTGGCGCGGCCTGGGCGGGGGCGGCCGCGAGCAGGGACAGCGTGAGGGCGGCGAGCGCGGTGTACGTACGGCGCTGGGTCACAGGTCCTCCGAATCGGGGGCTTCGAGGGCATCGAGGGCTTCGAGCTCTTCGAGATCGAGGTGTGCGGTGGTGCCGTTCTGCCAGGTCACGGTGAGGGTGTGGGGGCCGGTGACCCGGACGTCTGCGAGGTCCGACACGGGGGCGGGGTCGGGTGCGGCGGTGAGGGAAGCGAGGGCCACGAAGAGCGCGGCGGGTCCGCGGGTGGTGCCGTGCAGGGCGAGGGTGCGGCTGCCGGGGCCCTGAAGGGTTTCCCCGGTGGGGAGTTCGGCGGCTTCGGGGCGGTATCCGTGCACCGGGTGGAGCTGGGCGTGGGGGCCGTCGGGGGTGACGGCCCAGCCGGTCTGGCGTACGGGGGTGCCTTCCGGGGCGCCCAGGACGAGGTGGGCGCGGAGTTCGGCGCGGCCGTGGACGAGGGTCGCGGAGACGACGCGGACGCCGGGCAGCGGGTGGTGGCGGGAGGCGGCCCGGTCGGGGCCGGTGCCGAGCGGGGTGGCGGGGCCGCGCGAGGTGGCCCGTCCCTCGACGAGCAGGGCGAAGTGGTTGTCGGCGGTTCCCGTGGTGGGTCCCGTACGGGTGGAGTAGGCGTGGCGGGCGTAGCCGGGGTCGTCCTGCTCACCGGGCGCGCTGTGGACGTGGTTGCTGCCGTGGTTGTGGAGGCGTACGAGCCCGTCGGCGGCGGTGGTCTGGACGAGGAGTCCGGCGGGGGCGGCGGGGAGGACCGTGTCGGCGCGTTCGGCGGGCAGGGGTTCCTCGGGGTCGGTCCAGGCGGGGTGGCCGGCGGGCAGGAGGAGGCCGAGGAAGCCCTTGGAAGCCCAGTAGGGGGAGCCGGGTCCCGAGTACTCCTGGACGAGCGGCGCGTGGGGGCCGTGCCAGCCGAGGGTGAGGAGCCCGCGCTCGTCGGTGGCGCCGCGGTCGAGGAAGTACCGCAGGGTGCCGGAGGCGAGGCGGCGGGTGGCGCCGGGGGTGAGCGGGGTGTGGCCGGTGAGGGTGCCGAGCCAGGGGGCGGCGGCCGCGGCGAAGCGGTAGATCAGGGACCGCCCGTGAGGGAGGGGGGCGCCGTTCGCGTCGAAGAGGTGGACGTACGCGTCGAGGTGGGCCCGCAGCCGTGGGCCGTACCGGCCGAGGAGGTCCCGGTCGCCGGCGAAGTGGGCGTGGAGGACGGGGTAGAAGTGCAGGGCCCAGGCGTTGTAGTGGTCGAAGGCGCGGTTGTCGCCGTCGCTGTACCAGCCGTCGCCGAGGTACCAGTCCTCGATCCTGGCGAGGGAGCGGTCGATCGTGGCGGAGGCGCGGTCGGTCTCGATCCCGGCGTCCTGGAGGAAGCCGGCGACGGTGAGGCCGAAGAGCCACCAGTTGTTGTCGACGGGGGAGGGTCCGAGGGCGGGGAGGAGCCAGTCGGCGACCCGTCGTCGGGTGCGGTCGTCGAGGCGGTCCCAGAGCCAGGGGCGGGTGAGGCGGAGGCCGAGGGCGATCGAGGCGGATTCGACGACCGCCTGGCGGGTGCCGGCCATCAGGGGCCAGGAGTCCTCGTCCTCCCGTCCGGGCTTCTCCGTCCCGGCCGCGAGACCTCGGGCATAACGGTCGAGGTGGCCGTGGGGGTCCTCGCCCCGGGCGCCGGCGACCCGGAGGGCGGCGAGGAGGAAGGTGCGGGCCCAGCCCTCCAGGCCGTCGGAGCGGGGTCCCGACCAGCTGGGGCGGGGCCCGGGGAGGTCGACGAGGCCGCCTCCGGGCGAGGCGAAGGGGCGTACGTCGAGGAGGAGCCGGTCGGCCGCGGCCTCCCAGTGGGCACGGGTCCAGCCGGTGTACGGGCTGAGCTCACGGTTCTCGGGCGGCGTGGGCATGATGCTCCCTGGGGCTCCCTGCGACGTCTGCGTCGCTGTCTGCATCGCCGGGAATCCTGAACAGACTCCGATCGAACGTCAAGGGAATCGGAGCGAATGATCGAAACTTCTGTCGTTCGATCATTTCTGGAGCTAGGCTCGACGGACCACCACCACCGCGAGGGGGAACTGCGCCGTGCGCGAGAGTGCTGCCGAACGACACGACCGACTGCTGGCCCTGGTGCGCGAGCGCGGCACCGCCCGCGTCTCCGAACTGGCCGAACGCCTCGGGGTCTCCCCCGTCACCGCCCGCCGGGACGTCGAGGTCCTGGCCGGCCGGGGCCTGCTCGACCGGGTGCACGGCCAGGTCTCCTGGCCGCAGCAGGGGGCCGCCGGCGCCGGACGCTCCGGCGAGGGCCTGGTCCTCGGCCTGCTCGTCCCCTCCGCCACGTACTACTTCGCCGAGGTCATCCGGGGCGCGCACGAGGCGGCCGCCCGCGCCGGGGCACGGCTCGTGCTGCGGATCTCCGACTACCGGCCGGAGGAGGACCGCGCCCGCACCGAGGGCCTCCTCGCGGCGGGCGCCGAGGGCGTCCTCGTCGCGCCCGGCTGGCGCGGACTGCCCGAGGACCGGCTCGCGTACGGGGACTGGCTGGCCGAGCTGCCCGTGCCGGCCGTCCTCCTGGAGCGCCGCGCCGAGCCCGGCAGCCCGCTCGACGGCCTTGACCGGGTCGCCTCCGACCACGCCCACGGCGTGCTGCTCGCCCTGCGCCATCTGCTCTCGCTCGGCCACGCGACGCCCCTGCTCGTGGCCCGCCGGGACTCCCCGACCGCGTTCGCGGTGCGCGCGGGCTACGCCGAGGCGCTGGGGACGCTGGGCCTGAAGGAGCCCCGCCCGGTCATCGAGTCCGTACCGGCGGAGGCGGACCCGGAGGGCTTCGAGCGGGCGGTGCGGGCGCTGCACGAGGCCGTGGGCTCGGGCCTGGCGAGCGCGGCCCTGGTCCACAACGACGTGGACGCGATCGAGATCGTGCAGCGCCTGGCCGAGCTGGGCGTGCGGGTTCCGGAGGACCTGGCCGTGATCGCGTACGACGACGAGGTCGCCGCGCTCGCCGACACCCCGCTGACGGCGGTCGCCCCGCCGAAGCGGCAGGTGGGCCGGCACGCCACGGAACTGCTGGTGGAGCGGCTCACGGAGGCCCCCGGCGAGGACGCGGCGCGGCGCCATCTGAGCCTGCTGCCGTGGCTGCGGGTACGGGCCTCGTGCGGGGCGAGCACGACACCCTCAGTTTGATCTTTTTTCGATCAATCAATCTTTCGCTCTTGACTTCGGTCATGAACGGTCACAGGATCACGGCCACAACCACCCAGCCGCCCCGCCCTCAGGAGCCGTGCCGTGACCCGTACCTGGAGCAGAACGTCCCGCGTCATAGCCGGCACCGCCACCGCCCTGGCCGTCCTCACGGCCTGCGGCGGCGGCGGTGACGACACCGCAAGCAAGCCGAACGGCCCCGTGACCATCACCTTCTGGGGCTGGGCCAAGGGCTCCAAGGACGTCGTGGACGCCTTCAACGCCTCCCACACCGACATCCAGGTGAAGTTCGAGGAGATCCCCTCCGGCACCGCCGGCGGCTACGCGAAGATCTCCAACGCCGTGAAGGCGGGCAACGCCCCCGACCTGGTCTCCATCGAGTACGCCTCGCTCCCCGAGTTCGTGAGCTCCGGCGCCCTCCAGGACATCGGCGACCAGTTCACCGAGGCCGACCGCGCCAAGCTCCTCCCGCAGACCGTCGAACTCACCACCCTCGGCGGGAAGTCCTGGGCCGTCCCCTTCGACGCCGCCCCGCAGGCCTTCTTCTACCGCAAGGACCTCTTCGCGAAGTACAAGGTCGAGGTCCCCACCACCTGGGACGCCTTCAGGAAGGCCGCCGAGCAGGTCAAGAAGGCCGACGCCAAGGCCCGTATCGCCACCTTCTTCCCCGACGACCCGACCACCTTCGAGGCCATGGCCTGGCAGGCCGGCGCCCAGTGGTTCAAGGCCGAGAACGACACCTGGAAGATCACCACCACGGACCCGGCCACCACCAAGGTCACCTCCTACTGGCAGGGCCTCCTCGACGCCGACCTCGTCCAGAAGGACGCCTCCTTCAGCCCCGAGTGGGTCGGCTCCCTCAAGAACGGCACCACCGTCGGCTACCTCGGCGCCTCCTGGGGCGCCGGCGTCCTCAAGGGCAACGTGCCCGAGATGACCGGCAAGTGGGCCGTCGCCCCCATCCCCACCTGGGACGGCAAGCCCGCCAGCGGCATGCTCGGCGGCACCTCCTTCGCCGTCACGAAGGACAGCAAGCAGAAGGCCGCGGCCGTCACCTTCGCCGAATGGATGTCCACCACCGAGGCCGGCATCAAGGCCCGGATCGCCTCCGGCACCTCCAGCGCCTTCCCCGCCGCCGCCGACCTCCGCCCCGTCGCCAAGAAGGCCTTCGACGCGAGCTTCTACGGCGGCCAGGACATCTACACCCTCTTCGAGGCCGCCGGCGCCTCCATCAACCCCAACTGGTCCTGGGGCCCGACCACCGGCACCACCAACACCGCCATCAAGGACAACTTCGGCAAGATCGCACAGGGCGGCCCCGGCATCGCCGACGCCGTCAAGGCCGGCCACGACGCCACCGTCGCCGAACTCGGCAAGCGCGGCCTGAAGGTCGAGGGCTGAGCCGGTGAAGGCCCGCACCCGCGCCGCCGCACTCCTGCTGACCCCCTTCTTCGTCCTGTTCACCGCGGTGATGGTGGTGCCGATCGGATACGCGGTCTGGCTCAGCCTCTTCACCGAGAAGCAGTCCGGACTGGGCTTCGGCGGCACCGAGACCGTCTTCACCGGCCTCGACAACTACACCGCGGCGCTGGGTGACCGGGCCTTCCTGGAGGGCTTCGGCGTCCTGCTCGGGTACTGCCTGCTCTACATCCCGCTGCTGCTCGCCGGGGCCCTCGGCCTCGCCCTTCTGCTCGACTCGGCACTCGCCCGCGCCCGCCGCTTCTTCCAGCTCGCGCTCTTCCTGCCGCACGCCGTCCCCGGCATCATCGCCGCCCTGATCTGGGTCTACCTCTACACACCCCAGCTCAGCCCGGTCGTGCAGGCCATGGAGACCGGAGGCATCGGCTTCGACTTCTTCTCCCCCGAGGGCACCCTGCCGTCCGTCGTCAACATCGCCCTGTGGGAATGGCTCGGCTACAACATGGTCATCTTCTACGCCGCCCTCCAGGCCATCGACCGCTCCGTCATCGAAGCCGCCACCGTCGACGGCGCCGGCGCCTGGCGCATCGCCTTCGCCATCAAGATCCCCCTCGTCAGGGCCTCCCTCGCGATGGTCGCCCTCTTCACGATCATCGGCTCCCTCCAGCTCTTCACCGAGCCGCTCATCCTCAACAAGGGCACCGGCTCCGCCGTCACCTCCACCTGGACGCCGAACATGTACGCCTACACCGCGGCCTTCGACCGCAACGACTACGGACTCGCCGCCGCGGCCTCCGTACTCCTCGCCCTGACGGCGGCGCTGCTCTCCTTCGCGGTGACCAGGCTGACCGGGCGCCGGAAGGCGGGCACGGCACCGCAGCAGGCTCCGTCGCGGCAGCCCGCCCCCGCCCGGAAGGAGCAGACGGCATGAGCACCCGTACGAAGAAGCCGTGGCTCTCCCGGGCCGCCGTCAACGGCGCCCTCGTCCTCGCCGTCGTCTACATGCTCTTCCCCCTGGTCTGGCTGGTCACCGCCGCCACCAAGGACGCCGGCGGCCTCCTCGCCGGAAACGCCTTCTCCTTCGAGGGCTTCGACCTCGGCGGCAACCTCTCCCGGCTCGCCGCCTACAACGACGGCGTCTACTTCCACTGGTACGCCAACAGCCTCCTCTACGCGGGAGTCGGCGCCCTCGCCTGCTCCCTGATCAGCGTCGCCGCCGGATACGCCTTCCACGTCTACGACTTCCGGGGCAAGGAGAAGCTCTTCGGCCTCGTGCTGCTTGGCGTGCTCGTCCCCACCACCGCGCTCGCCCTGCCGATGTACCTCCTCGCCAGCGAGGTCGGCATCGTCAACACCTACTGGGCCGTCCTGATCCCCGTCCTCGTCAACCCCTTCGGCGTCTACCTCTCCCGGGTCTTCTGCGCCGGCTACATCCCCGACGAGGCCCTGGAGGCCGCCCGTATCGACGGGGCGGGCGAGATGCGCGTCTTCTGGTCCATCGGCCTGCGCATGGTCATGCCCGGCTTCGTGACCGTCTTCCTCTTCCAGTTCACCGCCGTCTGGAACAACTTCTTCCTCCCCCTGGTGATGCTCTCGGACCAGAAGCTCTTCCCCCTGAGCCTCGGCCTGTACGCGTGGAACAGCAACGCCCACGCCGAACCCGACTACTACCCCCTCGTCGTCACCGGATCCCTGCTCGCCGTCGTCCCCCTCGTCGTCGCCTTCGTCTCCCTCCAGCGCCACTGGAAGGCCGGTCTGACGGCCGGCAGCGTCAAGTGAGGAGCACAGGTACCACGATGCACCCGACCACTGACAACCGCCCGAACCTCCTGCTCGCGATGGGCCGGGGCGTGGACGAACGCCTCCTCACACCCGCCCACCGCACCCGCCTGACCCGGCTCGCGCACACCGACCCCCACCTGGTGGCCCACGACCTGACCGCGCCCGGCCCACCGGTCGCCGCCGCCCTCGCCGAGGCCGAGATCCTCCTGACCTGCTGGGGAGCGACCCCGCTCACCGCCGAGGTCCTCGACCGCGCGCCCCGTCTGCGGGCCGTCGTCCACGCGGCCGGGTCCGTGAAGCACCACATCACCGACGCGTGCTGGGAGCGCGGCATCCGCGTCACCTCGGCCGCCGCGGCCAACGCGCTGCCGGTCGCCGAGTACACGCTCGCCGCGATCCTCTTCGCCGGCAAGGGAGTCCTGCGCTCCGCCCGGCGCTACGCCGAACTCCGCGCCGACGACTCCTGGCTGGCCGAATCCGCCGCCTGGGGCAACCACCGGCGCACGATCGGCATCGTCGGCGCCTCCCGCATCGGCCGCCGGGTCGTCGAACTCCTGCGCCCCTTCGACTTCGAGATCCTGCTGTACGACCCGTACGTGACGACCCCGCCGCCCGGCGCCGCACTCGTGGACCTCGACGAACTCTGCGCCCGCAGCACGGTCGTCTCCGTCCACGCGCCCCAACTCCCCGCCACGCACGGGATGATCGGCGCCGCCCAGCTCGCCGCGATGCCCGACGGCACCACGCTGATCAACACCGCCCGCGGCTCCCTCGTCGACGAGCCGGCCCTCCTCCCGCACCTCGCCTCGGGCCGCCTCCACGCGATCCTCGACGTGACGGACCCGGAACTCCCACCGCCCGACTCGCCCCTGTGGACGCTCCCGAACGTCCTCCTCACCCCCCACGTCGCCGGCTCCCTCGGCAACGAACTCCACCGCATGACGGACCAGGCCCTGGAGGAGGTGGCCCGCTACGGGAGGGGGGAACCCTTCCTGGAGGAGGTACGGGCCTCGGACCTCCAGCGATCGGCGTAGCCGCCCCCGGCCTAGACTGGAAAGGTCCTACCTGGGTCGGGAGGCGTCATGACTTTCGTGCAGATCATCGACTGCAAGACGAGCCGGGTCGAGGACCTGAACCGGCTCATGGACCGGTGGGTCGAGCAGACCAAGGGCAAGCGGACCGCGACGCACAGCATCGTCGGCAAGGACCGTTCCGACGCCTCGCACGTCGTGGAGATCGTCGAGTTCCCCTCGTACGACGTGGCCATGCGGAACTCGCAGCTCCCCGAGACCGACCGGATCTTCCGGGAGATGGTCGCGCTCTGTGACGAGATGCCGACCTTCACCGATCTGGACGTGGTCCGGGACGAGCAGATGTACAAGGCCGCCTCCCGCCGCTTCTTCGAGCTGGTCTCGATGCCCGGGGAGCTTCCGCCGCTCGACGAGGTGTTCGCCGAGGGGTACCACGACCACGATCCGAGCAACCCGAGCGACGCGTACGGCATGGACGCGGTGCGGCGCGAGGCCGAGATGTGGCGGGCGGCCTTCGACTTCACCTTCACCGTCGAGGACCAGATCGCCGACGGCGACCGGGTCTGCACCCGCTGGACCTGGAACGGCACCCATGTCGGCGACTTCATGGGCATCCAGCCGACGGGGATGGAGGTGAGCATGACCGGGATGGTCGTCCACCGCTTCCGGGAGGACGGCAAGGCCGTCGAGGGCTGGTGGCAGTACGACATGCTCGGGCTCATGGGGCAGCTCGGCGCCGTGGAGGCCTGAACAGCACGAGGCCCGGTGCCCCCGCGACGGGGACACCGGGCCTCAGTGGTCAGTCAGCTGCCTCAGTGGGAGTGGCCGTGACCGTGGCCGTGGCCGTGGTCCGCCGGCTCCTCTTCCTTCTTCTCCACCACGAGGGTCTCGGTGGTGAGGAGGAGGGAGGCGATCGAGGCGGCGTTCTCCAGGGCGGAGCGCGTCACCTTCACCGGGTCGATGACGCCGGCCTTGACCAGGTCGCCGTACTCGCCGGTCGCGGCGTTGAAGCCCTGGCCCTTGTCGAGCTCCGCCACCTTCGAGGTGATGACGTAGCCCTCGAGGCCGGCGTTCTCGGCGATCCAGCGCAGCGGCTCGACGGCGGCGCGGCGGACGACCGCGACACCCGTGGCCTCGTCGCCGGTCTTGTCGAGGTTGCCCTCGAGGACCTTGACGGCGTGGACGAGCGCGGAGCCACCACCGGAGACGATGCCCTCCTCGACCGCGGCGCGGGTCGCGGAGATGGCGTCCTCCAGACGGTGCTTCTTCTCCTTGAGCTCGACCTCGGTCGCGGCGCCGACCTTGATCACGCAGACGCCGCCGGCGAGCTTCGCGAGGCGCTCCTGGAGCTTCTCGCGGTCCCAGTCGGAGTCCGTGGACTCGATCTCGGCCTTGATCTGGCCGACGCGGCCCGCGATGTCCTCGGCGTTGCCGCCACCGTCGACGATGGTGGTGGAGTCCTTGGTGATGGTCACGCGGCGGGCGGTGCCCAGCACGTCGAGACCGGCCTGGTCGAGCTTGAGGCCGACCTCCTCGGCGATGACGGTGGCACCGGTGAGGGTGGCCATGTCGCCGAGCATCGCCTTGCGGCGGTCGCCGAAGCCGGGGGCCTTGACGGCCACGGCGTTGAACGTGCCGCGGATCTTGTTCACGACGAGGGTGGAGAGGGCCTCGCCCTCGACGTCCTCGGCGATGATCAGGAGCGGCTTGCTGGCGCCGGCCTGGATGACCTTCTCCAGGATGGGCAGCAGGTCCTGGATCGAGGAGATCTTGCCCTGGTTGATCAGGATGTACGGGTCGTCGAGGACGGCCTCCATACGCTCCTGGTCGGTGACCATGTACGGGGACAGGTAGCCCTTGTCGAAGGCCATGCCCTCGGTGAAGTCGAGCTCCAGGCCGAAGGTGTTGGACTCCTCGACGGTGATGACACCGTCCTTGCCGACCTTGTCCATCGCCTCGGCGATGAGCTCGCCGACCTGCTGGTCCTGCGCGGAGAGCGCGGCGACGGCGGCGATGTCGGACTTGTCCTCGATCGGGCGCGCGGTGGCGAGCAGCTCGTCGGAGACGGCCTTGACGGCGGCGTCGATGCCCTTCTTCAGGGCGGCCGGGGAGGCACCGGCGGCGACGTTGCGCAGACCCTCGCGGACCAGGGCCTGGGCGAGCACGGTGGCGGTGGTGGTGCCGTCACCCGCGATGTCGTTGGTCTTGGTCGCCACCTCCTTCACGAGCTGGGCGCCGAGGTTCTCGTACGGGTCCTCGATCTCGACCTCGCGGGCGATCGTGACACCGTCGTTGGTGATGGTGGGGGCGCCGAACTTCTTGTCGATGACGACGTTGCGGCCCTTGGGGCCGATCGTCACCTTCACCGTGTCGGCAAGCTTGTTGACGCCGCGCTCAAGGGCGCGACGGGCGTCCTCGTCGAACTTCAGGATCTTCGCCATGGGAGCGGTTCAGCCCTCTCGGAATGGGGTGGAACGAACTGCGCCCCCGGACGCCCGGTGCGGGGTCAGGGGGCGCAGCTCAAAGCATCTGGTTCAGATACTTCGGTACAGAGTCTTCTGGGGGGCGACCCCCAGACCCCCGTACTACTTCTCGACGATCGCGAGCACGTCGCGAGCCGAGAGGACGAGGTACTCCTCGCCGTTGTACTTCACCTCGGTGCCGCCGTACTTGCTGTACAGCACGATGTCGCCGGTCTTGACGTCGAGCGGCAGGCGCTCGCCGTTCTCGAAGCGGCCCGGGCCCACGGCCAGGACGACGCCCTCCTGGGGCTTCTCCTTGGCGGTGTCCGGAATGACCAGGCCAGAGGCGGTGGTCTGCTCGGCGTCGAGCGGCTGGACCACGATGCGGTCCTCGAGCGGCTTGATGGCAACCTTGGAGCTGGTGGTCGTCACGATCCGACCTCCCCCTTCGGAGATCTCACGGGGTTAACTGTCTGAGGTGGCGACCAGGTGGATCCGTCGTCGCGGGTGCCGGACCTGCCCGTCGCTGTGTTGGCACTCTCCAGTGGGGAGTGCCAGAGCCGAGACTATGACCGCGATTAGCACTCGGTCAAGCGGAGTGCCAATTCATCGCTCCGTGGCGTGACCGTACGGGGTGCCGGAGCCCTCTCGCAGCTCTTCCTGTCCGGCGCCGCCCGTACGGTCTCGACCGGGGTGGGCCGGGGGCTCACCCGTTCCGCCGCCTTCCGGCCGAGCCGCTCGATCGGGTCGACCGAGGAGGCGCAGGCGGGCAGGGCGAGGAGCGCCCCGGTCACGGCGAGGGCGGCGACCCGCCGGTGTGCCCTCGTGCTCACACGTAGTCCTCGAGCTTCGCCACCGCGTACCCCTTCGACGTGATCACGTTCATCACACGCCGGATCATGTCCGGCATGGTGCCCTTCCAGTCCTCCTTGCCCCGGAAGTGGGTGAGCACGATGTCGCCGGGGTGCAGGTCCCGGTCCCACTCGCGCCACTCCATGTGGTCGGGGAAGGCCTCGGAGGCCCAGAGCGGGACCGCCTTGACGCCGCAGGACTTCGCGGCGCGCAGGGTGTCCTCGTTGTAGTTGCCGTAGGGCGGGCGGAAGAGCGGGGGCCGCTTGCCGAACTGCTTCTCGATGACGTCCTGCATGCCGCAGATCTCGCGCTTCTGCTCGCTGTAGGAGAGTCCGGGCAGGTAGCGGTGGTTGAGGGTGTGGTTGTGCAGGGAGACGCCGGACTCCTCCGACTTCTGCATCTTCGCGAAGTAGCCGTAGTCGTCCTTGACGAGGTAGTTGCTGAGGAAGGCGCTGTAGGGGATCCGCAGCTCCTTCATCATCTTCAGCAGCTGGGGGTCCTTCTCGGCGCCGTCGTCGATCGTCAGGAAGACGACCTTCTGCTTGGTCGGCACGGTGGTGAAGACGGGCGGCAGGCCCTCGCCGTCCGTCTCGAAGCCCTTGCGGGTGGTGATCTTCGGCTTGACCTTGGGCGGGGCGGGCGCGTCGAGCGGGGGTTTGGCGAGGCCCCACTTCTTGGCGGCGAGCACGCGGGCGGCCCGCTGCGCGCGGACCTTCTCGACGTAGGCGTTGAGGGCGCCGGCGGCGGGGGCCTGTTTCTCGGCGGCGGGGGCGGGGGCGCCGCGCTCGGGTTCGGCGCTGCCGGAGCAGGCCGTGGCGGCGGAGGCGAGGGCGGCCACGGCGAGCGCCGCCCCGAACGTCCGACGGGAGCGGTGCACACCTTTTGCCATCATCTGGTCCTTTTGTCGTACGAGCTGCATGGCGCCGCATCCTGTCAGCGCGGAAGCCCCTTCCGGGCCGCGACACCGCCGTACCGCCCCCGCCGTCCCCCGGCCGGCCCACACCCTTCCAGGGATCAGAATGGGACGGTGACCGACCTCGCCTCCTTCGCCGCCCTGCTCACCCCCGAGGGGCAGACGCTCCTCGCCGCCCTGCGCGACTACGACCCCGCCCAGGAGCTGGCGATCGCCTCCCGGCTGCGCCGCGACCACCCCGCCGAGCTGGTCAGCGCGGCCCTCGGGCAGGCGCGGCTGCGGCAGCGGGCGGTGGCGAAGTTCGGCGCCGAGGACGCGTACCGGATGTACTTCACGCCGAACGGCGTCGAGCAGTCGACCCGCGCCTCGGTGGGCACGTACCGGGCGGCCCGGCTGAAGGCCATGGGCGTCGGCAGCGTCGCGGACCTCTGCTCCGGGATCGGCGGCGACGCGATCGCCCTCGCCCGCGCCGGGATCTCCGTCCTCGCCGTCGACCGGGACCCGCTGACCGCCGCGGCGGTCCGGGCCAACGCCGAGGCGCTGGGCCTCGCGGAGCTGATCGAGGTGCGGTGCGCCGACGTGACGGAGATCGACACGAGCCCCTACGACGCGGTCTTCGTCGACCCGGCGCGGCGCGGCGGCCGGGGCAGGATCTTCGACCCCGAGGCGTACTCCCCACCGCTCTCCTGGGCGATCGGGGCGGCTCGCAGGGCCCCGCGCGCCGCACTCAAGATCGCGCCGGGCGTCCCGCACGAGGCGGTGCCCGAGGAGGCCGAGGCCGAGTGGATCTCGGACGGCGGGGACGTGAAGGAGGCCGTGCTCTGGTTCGGCACGGAGCCGGGCGCCCGCCGGGCCACCCTGCTGCCCTCCGGGACCACCCTGACGGGCCGGGGACTGCCCGACCCGGCGGTCCGCCCGGTCGGCCGCTACCTGTACGAGCCGGACGGCGCCGTCATCCGCGCGCACCTGGTCGCCGAGGTGGCGGAGGAACTCGGCGGCGGCCTGATCGACGAGACGATCGCGTACGTCACGGCGGACACCCTCACCCCCACCCCGTACGCCGCCGCCTACGAGATCACCGACGAACTCCCCTTCAACCTGAAGAAGTTGAAGGCCCTCCTGCGGGAGCGGGAGGTCGGCACCCTGACGGTGAAGAAGCGCGGCTCGGCGGTCGAACCGGAGGAGATCCGCCGCAAGGTGAAGCCGAAGGGCCCGCACGCGGCGACCGTCCTCCTCACTCGGGTCGCGGGAGCCCCGACGATGCTGATCGGCCGGCCGGCCGGCGGGGGCCGGTGAGCCGCACCGCGAAGCGGTAGTGGCCGACGGCCTTCGCCAGACCGGTCAGCCCCGTGACCCACAGGATCAGCGCGGCGCCCATGCCGTACGCGACCACGCCGTAACCGTCGTCGCGACCGGCGCCCGCCGGGACCGCGAAGCCCAGCCAGAGGCCCACCCCGCACATCGCGAAGGACAGCAGCAGCCAGCCGGCACTGAGGACGGGGGCGCGCAGCCGGGCGTCCGTCGGACCGTGCCGGTCGAGGGCCGCCCACAGGGCCAGGCGCTCACGGACGGTCCGGTCGCGCCGCAGGCTGCGGACGGTCAGCCACACGGACGTCACGAAGACCCCGATGCCGGGGACCGCCGCGAAGACCCCGAGCATCGTCGTCATCGGGTCGGCGAGCGGTGCGCCGAGCGCGGTCAGCAGCACGCCGATCAGCGACCAGCCCAGTTCCAGCAGGAAGAACCAGAGCAGGAAGAGCGCGAGCCGCCCGGCGCCGAGCAGCCGCCGCCCCAACTCGTCGAGCGCCAGCGCCCGGTCGGCGAGCCGCGCGTCCCGGTCGGGCCAGCTCTGGAGCTCGGCGGGCGGAGGCGGAGGAGGAAGCGGGGTACGCGGGGACATGTCCAGCACCCTAAGGTGCTCCTCGCCGAGGAGACCGGACACCCCCTGGGACCCTCCGCCCGGACGCTCGCCCCCCTGCCCCCGTCACCACACCCAACTCCCCCTACGCCGCGCCCGACTTCCGCGCCCGCCCGAGCAGCAGTTCGCGCTCGCTCTCGTTGCGGGTGAGTTCGGCCGCCCGCTCGAACTCCGCCCGCGCCTCCGCCGTCCGGCCGAGCCTGGCCAGCAGGTCGCCCCGGACGCTCGGGAGCAAGTGGTAGCGGGCCAGGGCCGGTTCGGCGGCGAGGGCGTCGACGATCCGGAGGGCGGCCTCGGGGCCCTCGGTCATCGACACCGCGACCGCGCGGTTCAGTTCGACCACCGGGGACGGTGCCAGGGTGCCGAGCCGGGCGTACAGCGCGGCGATCGTCGGCCAGTCCGTGGCCTCGTACGAGGCGGCCCGCGCGTGGCAGGCGGCGATCGCGGCCTGGAGGGCGTACGGCCCGTAGGAGCGGCCGTCCCCGGCCCGGGCGAGGGCCGCGTATCCACGGCGCATCAGCAGCCGGTTCCAGCGGCTGCGGTTCTGGTCGGCGAGGAGCACCGGCCGCCCGTCGGGGCCGGTCCTTGCCGCCGTCCGGGACGCCTGGAGTTCGAGCAGGGCGGCGAGGCCGTGCACCTCGCTCTCCCCCGGCATCAGGGCGGCCAGGCCCCGGGCGAGCCTCAGCGCGTCCTCGCACAGGCCGGGCCGCAGCAGGTCGTCGCCCGCGGTGGCCGCGTACCCCTCGTTGAAGATCAGGTAGACGACCTCCAGGACGGAGCCGAGCCGGGCCGCCCGGTCCTCCCCGTACGGCACCTCGAACTCCACGCCCGTCCTCGCGAGCGTCCGCTTGGCCCGGGTGATCCGCGCCGCGACCGTCGCCTCCGGCACGAGGAAGGCGCGGGCGATCTCGTCCGTCCGCAGCCCGCCGACGAGCCGCAGCGTGAGCGCCGCCCGCGCGTCGGCGGAGAGCACCGGGTGGCAGGTCGTGAAGACGAGCCGGAGGACGTCGTCGTCGATGTCGCCCGGGCCGGACGGCTCGGGGTCGTACGACTCCTCCGCGAGCGTCCGGCCCACCTCGGCGAGCTTCCGGGCGTACGTCTCGCGCCGCCGCACGAGGTCGACGGCGCGGTGCTTGGCGGTGGCCGTCAGCCAGGCTCCCGGGCGCTCCGGGACCCCCGACCGCGGCCACTGCTCCAGGGCGGAGACGAGCGCGTCCTGGGCGATCTCCTCGGCGATGCCGACGTCCCTGACGATCCGCGCCACCGTGGCGATGATCCGCGCCGACTCCATCCGGAAGACCGTCTCCAGCGTGCTCTCCACCGTCACATCTCGTATGACAGCACAGCGCGGGTCAGCCTTCCGGCATCTCCTCGACCTCGCGGACCTCCAGGCCGACCTTCCAGTGCGGCGGGTGGACGGCCAGGAAGCGCTTCCCCCACTCGACGGCCTCGGCCATGTCCTTGCACTGGAGCATCGCGTAGCCGCCGACGACCTCCTTGGTCTCGGTGAACGGGCCGTCGGTGAACGACAGCGTCCCGTCCGACCAGGTGATCCGGGTGGCCTCGGCGGTCGGCCTGAGCCCGGCCGTGTCCACCATGGCGCCGGCCTTGGTGATCTCCTCGAAGAGCGCGCCCATGCGCTGCTCGAAGCCGGGGTCGGCGCTCTCCATGTCGATGGTGTTCTCCTCGATGCGGACGAGGGACAGGAAGCGGGGCATGACGACTCCTCGGTGGTGCGGTGGGCGGGGCCGTTCCCCGCCGTCCACACTTACGTCGAACGGGAGCCGTCCGCATCGACACCGCGCCCGGAGAATTTCTCAGACGTAGTCCTCCAGGCGCGCGACCGTGAAGCCCTGCTCCTGGATCTTCCGCAGCATGGTCGCCGTCATCTCGGTCATCGTCCGGCCCTTGAGCTCGGACGGGCCCCGGAAGTGGGCCAGGATGATGTCGCCGGGGTGCAGCTTCCTGTCGCCGCGCTGGTACTGCATGTTCTTGATCTGCATGGACTCGCGCCACAGCACGATCGCGTCGACGCCGCACTCCCCCGCCGCCGCGCGCGTGGCCTCGTTCCAGTTGCCGTACGGCGGGCGGAAGAGCCGTGGGGTCGTGCCGTACCGCTCCTTCAGCTTCGTCTGCTGGCCGCAGATCTCCCGGCGCTGCCCCTCCTGGGAGAGGGTGCGCAGGTTGGGGTGGGTGAGGGTGTGGTTGGCGAGGCCGTGGCCCTGGGCGACGAGCGGCGCGAAGTACCCGTAGTCGGCGCGGATGGCCGAGTCCGTGAGGAACATCGTGACCGGAACGTCGAGGTCCTTCATCATCCGGACGAACTCGGGGTCCTTCTCGGCCCCGTCGTCGATCGTGATGAAGACGATCTTCTCGCGGGTGGGTATCTCGCTGATGACGGGCACCGGCCCGCCGGCCGGGCGGACGACCGGCTTGACCGCGGGCGGGGCGGGCGGGGCGGCGAAGGGCTTCAGGCCCCATTTCCGGTACGCGGCGGCCGCGGCGGCACCGGGGGCCTCGCGCCCGGCCTCGCCGGCCTTCCCGGAGTCTCCGGTCTCCCCGGACTCCCCCGTGGCCGGGGACGCCGTCCGAGCGGGAGCGCCGGCTCCGCGCTCCTCGGCCGCCGAGGCCGTACAGCCGGTCACCAGGACGGCGGCGGCGGTCAGGGCCGCCCACAGCGCGATCGTCTTCTTCACGCGCTGTGGGATGCCCGAAACGATCGAAAGGTTGCTCTATTTCCGGCCGGGAATCGCCTACTCGACCGATTCGAAGCGCCAGCGGTGGACCGGACGGGTGATCAGCTCCGCGTCCGGCTCCGGCAGCTCGGGCAGTTCGGCGTCGAAGGTCTCCGCCTCCCACCAGGTGAGGACGAGGACCCGGTCCTGCGGGGCCCGGAAGATCTCCCGGCGGACCGGCTCCCGGGCGAGGACCCGGGCCCGGGCCCGCGCCCACTCCAGGAGCTCGGCGCCCCGGCCCTGAGCGGCCCGGGCCTCCCACATGAGCGTGAGCCTCACGAGTACAGGTTCTCCTTGCTGACCTCGTGCACGTGGTCGTGGTCGTGCGACGCGCCGGGCACGTGCGGGTCCGTCACCGGCAGCGAGGAGTCCGCGGACAGCTCCAGGTCCGAGGCCGGCCGGTTGCGGGCGACCATCTCGGAGCCGAGGGCCGCGACCATCGCGCCGTTGTCCGTGCACAGGCCGGGACGCGGCACCCGCAGCCGGATCCCCGCACGCTCGCAGCGCTCCTGGGCGAGGGCCCGCAGCCGCGAGTTCGCGGCGACGCCACCGCCGATCATCAGGTGGTCGACGCCCTCGTCCTTGCAGGCCCGGACTGCCTTGCGGGTGAGCACGTCGACGACCGCCTCCTGGAAGGACGCGGCGACGTCCCGTACGGGCACGTCCTCGCCGGCCGCCCGCTTGGCCTCGATCCAGCGGGCCACGGCGGTCTTGAGGCCGGAGAAGGAGAAGTCGTACGCGGGATCCCGGGAGCCGCTGAGGCCGCGCGGGAAGGCGATCGCCGCCGGGTCGCCCTCCTTGGCGAGCCGGTCGATGACCGGTCCGCCGGGGAAGCCGAGGTCGAGGACGCGGGCGATCTTGTCGAAGGCCTCGCCGGCCGCGTCGTCGATGGTGGCGCCCATCGGCCGCACGTCGGAGGTGATGTCGGAGGAGAGCAGCAGCGAGGAGTGCCCGCCGGAGACCAGCAGGGCCATCGTCGGCTCGGGCAGCTTGCCGTGCTCCAGCTGGTCGACGCAGATGTGCGAGGCGAGGTGGTTGACGCCGTAGAGCGGCTTGCCGAGGGCGTAGGCGTACGCCTTGGCGGCGGAGACGCCGACGAGCAGGGCGCCCGCGAGGCCGGGTCCGGCGGTGACGGCGATGCCGTCGAGGTCCTTCGCGGAGATCCCGGCCGTCTTCAGGGCGCGCTCGATCGTCGGGACCATGGCCTCCAGGTGGGCGCGGGAGGCGATCTCGGGGACGACGCCGCCGAAGCGCGCGTGGGTGTCGACACTGGAGGCGACGGCGTCGGCGAGGAGGGTGGTCCCGTGGACGATGCCGACGCCGGTCTCGTCGCAGGAGGTCTCGATGCCGAGTACCAGCGGTTCGTCAGCAGCCATCAGATCTCAGTCCCAGTTCCTTGAACGATCAGTCGCATCACGAGCGCGTCGACATTGCCCGGCTGGTAGTAGCCGCGCCGGAACCCGATGGGCTCGAAGCCGAAGCGCTCGTAGAGCTTCTGGGCCCGGGTGTTGTCCACGCGCACTTCGAGGAGGACCTCCTCGCACTCGAAGGCGGTGGCTTCCTTCAGCAGGTCGGTGAGGAGCCGGGCACCGAGGCCGGTGCCCCACTGGTCGCGGGAGACGGCGATCGTCTGCACGTCGCCCAGGCCGCCCGCGGCGGCGAGACCGGCGTACCCGACGAGCCGGCCGTCGGCCGGGTCCTCGGCGACGACGTAGTGGCGGGTGGCGCGCGGCCCCCTGGCGTGCGCGAGCTCCGACCAGAACATCCCCTCCGACCAGGCGTCCTCGGGGAACAGCTCGGCTTCGAGCGCGAGCACCGGCTCGATGTCCCACCAGCGCATCTCGCGCAGTTCCACACCCGTCACTTGGGGGTGACCACCTTGTAGTTCTTCGGCACCTGCGCGTCGGGGCGGCGCAGGTACATCGGCAGCGGGTCGAGGAAGCCGCCCTCGCCCGCGGCCAGCTTCTCGGCCGCGAGCCCGGCGAGCGCGGCGGCCGACTGGTGCTCGGGCTCGCGGGCGTCCGGGAAGGCCTCGGGGTAGAGGAGGGCGCCCGCGCCGACGACGGGGAGTCCGGCGAGCGAGGCGGCGATGTCGGCGGGCCGGTCGACGGCCGCGTCGGTCACGCGGGTGCGGGAGTTCTCGTACCGCGCCCAGTACACCTCCTTGCGGCGCGCGTCCGTCGCGACGGCGAAGGGCTCGTCGATCCCGGAGGCGTAGGCGAGGCCGTCGAGGGTGCACAGGCCGTGCACCGGCACACCGAGCGCGGACGAGAAGGCCGCGGCCGTGACGAGGCCGACGCGGAGCCCGGTGTACGGGCCGGGGCCGACGCCGACGACGATCCCGGTGACCGCGTCGAGCTTCAGCCCGGCCTCGGCGAGGACGCGGTCGACGGCGGGCAGCAGCAGCTCCCCGTGACGGCGGGCGTCGACCTGACTCGACGCGGCGACGACGGCCTCGCCGTCGTGGAGGGCGACGGTGACGGCGGGGGTGGCGGTATCCATGGCGAGCAACAGCACGCGAACAGCCTACGGCTCCCGGGCACGCTGCCCCGAACCTCGGGCGGGCGGCTGCTACCGTCACCCTTCGATACGTACGTACGAGAGGTGGGCACGGTGGCACGGAGCAGCTCGGGATTCGTGGCCGGGCTCACGGCGGCGGCCATTGTCGCGGTCGGCGTCCTCGCCTACCAGGCCTCGGCGAACGCGCCCGCCGATCTGTCGGTGAAGCCGCGGACGCCGGGCACGGCCGTGCCCTCGGTCTCGCCGAGCGGCGGCCCGAAGCAGCCCGCCGAGGACCCCCTCGCCGTCCCCGCGAACTCGGGCAGCGGCGAGCGGGTCGTGTACTCGCTCACGGACCGCCGGGTGTGGATCGTGGACGGGAAGGGCAAGGCGACCCGGACGTTCGCGGTGTGGCCGAGCACGGTCGACCCGGTGCCGGGGGCGTACGCGGTGACCTCGCGCTCGGGTTCGGTGACCGGTTCGGACGGGGTGAAGATCGAGCACGTGGTGCGGTTCGCGACGGCCCAGGACGTGGCGATCGGCTTCAGCGCGGCGGTCGACGGCTCGACGCCGTCCCCGGACCCGGCGCGGAAGACCGGCGGCATCCGGATGAAGCGGGCCGACGGTGACGCGATGTGGACGTTCGCGGTGATCGGCGCGAAGGTCGTCGTCGTCGCCTGACGCGCCGGCCCTACCTGACGCGCCGGCCCCCTCTGACGCGCCGGCCCTACCTGACGCGCAGGCCCTCTCTGACGCGCGGACCCTAGGCGGCCTCGTCGCGGACGGACTCCGTCTCCTGCTCCGGCTGCTGCTGCTCCGGCGGCGGGGTCGACAGGGCCCGGGCGGCCGCGCAGGACGCGAGCAGCTCACTCATCGAGACGTGGTCCCGGCCGGGTTCCGCGCGTTCGGGCGTCGCCATGCTTGCCTCCCGTAGGTTAGGTACACCTAACCAGCTCGTGCATCCATGTGACCACGGCTCGTGCGACCCACGCAACACCTTCCCGACACGTTGTCGGAACCTACGTACCCCCGCGTCAGAACAGATCGAGGTCCTCGTCCGCCCAGCGCGCGCCGATCCCGCGCAGCACGACCGTGCGCCGGTCGTCGTCGGTGTCGCCGGTCACCCGGTGGATCAGCAGGTGCAGCCGGTCGTCGGTCAGGTCCTCGACCTTCCCGTCGCCCCACTCGACGACGACCACGGACTCGGGCAGCGAGACGTCCAGGTCGAGGTCCTCCATCTCGTCGAGACCGCCGCCGAGGCGGTACGCGTCGACGTGGACCAGGGCCGGACCGCCGACGAGGGACGGGTGGACGCGGGCGATGACGAAGGTCGGCGAGGTGACGGCCCCCCGCACCCCGAGGCCCTCGCCGAGGCCGCGGGTCAGAGTGGTCTTCCCGGCACCGAGCTCACCGGTGAGCATGACGAGGTCGCCGGGCCGGAGGATCTTCGCGAGCCGGCGGCCGAGCTCCTGCATCCGCTGCGGGGAGTCGACGGAGAGGGTGGCGCCGGAGACGGGCGGATGTGCTGCTTCCATACCCGCAAACCTAGCGCGTACGGAACGTCTCCCCGGCCGGGACGGCGCCGGCCCGCACCAGCAGGTCGGCGAGCCGGTCGGTGACCGCCTCCGGATGCTCCAGCATCACCAGGTGGCCCGCGTCCGGGACGATGACCAGCTCCGCGTCCGGCAGCAGGGCGGCGATGGCCTCGGTGTGCGAGCTGGGGGTGACGAGGTCGTTGTCCCCGGCGAGCGCCAGCACCGGCAGCTCGCGGAAGGCGGCGAGGGCCTCGGCCTTGTCGTGCTCGGCGAAGGCCGGGTAGAAGGCGGCGACGACGTCGATCGGGGTCGACTCGATCATCCGCTCGGCGAAGCGGGCGACCGCCGGGTCCACGTCCTTCGAGGCGAACGAGTACTTCTTGATCAGCCCGGCGAAGAGGTCCGCGGTCGCCCGGCGCCCGCGCTCGACCAGCTCCGCCTGGGAGCCGAGGGCCCGCAGGACGCCCGGCAGGACCCGCCGGACGGCGTTGACGCCGGCGAGCGGCAGCCCGTACGACACCTCCCCGAGCCTCCCCGCCGAAGTGCCGACGAGGGCGACGCCGACGACCCGGTCGCGGATCAGCTCCGGGTACTGCTCGGCGAGCGCCATCACCGTCATGCCGCCCATCGAGTGACCGACGAGGACGAGCGGCCCCTCGGGAGCGGCCGCGTCGAGGACGGTCTTGAGGTCGCGGCCCAGCCGGTCGATGGAGACGGGCACCCCGTCGGGCCCCGCCTGGGAGACCCCGGGCCCGGAGCGGCCGTGGCTGCGCTGGTCCCAGTGGACGGTACGGACGAGCCCGCGCAGGGCGGCCCGCTGGAAGTGCCAGGAGTCCTGGTTGAGGCAGTAGCCGTGGCTGAAGACGACGGTGACGGGCGCGGGCTCCCGGCGCCCGAAGAGCCTCCGTCGGCGGGCCGGCGGGGCATCCGCCTCGACCTCGTCCACCTCGTAGTGGAGGACGGTCCCGTCGTCGGCGAGCGCCCGCCCGGCGGTGCCGCGCAGGCCGCCGTACGGGCCGGTGGCGTCCAGGGCGAGCCGCGCCTTCTGCCGTACGGAGCGGCCGACGGTGAGCCGCTCGACGGCGACCCCGGCGGCCGCGCCGGCGGCGAGGACGCCTATCGCGGCACCGGCGAACCCGGCACGCCTCCAGCTGCTGCCAGTCGACTCCGCCATGGCGGGCTACTCCCCCAGGTAGACCCGCGGGACGCGCGCCCCGATCCGGGTGACGATCTCGTACGCGATGGTGTCGGCGGCCACCGCCCAGTCCTCGGCGGTCGGCTCGCCCCGGTCGCCGGGGCCGAAGAGCACGGCCTCGGTGCCGGGCTCGGGGGTGTCCCCGCCGAGGTCGACCACGAACTGGTCCATGGCGACCCGCCCGGCAACCGTACGGACGCGGTCGCCGACGAGGACGGGCCCGCGCCCGGAGGCGTGCCGGGGAACGCCGTCGGCGTACCCGAGCGGGACGAGCCCGAGGGTGGTCTCCCCCTCGGTGACGTAGTGGTGCCCGTAACTCACCCCGTGCCCGGCGGGCACGTGCTTGACGAGGGCGACGCTCGCCTTGAGCGACATGACGGGCCGCAGGCCGAGCTCGGCGGAGGTGCCGAGCTCGGGGCTCGGCGAGACGCCGTACATCGCGATGCCGGGCCGGACCAGGTCGAAGTGGGCCTCGGGCAGGGTGAGGGTGGCCGGCGAGTTCGCGATGTGCCGGACCTCGGGGCGGACACCCGCCCGCTCCGCGTGGTCCAGCATCGAGCGGAAGACCTCCAGCTGGGCCGCGATGGAGGGGTGGTGCGGCTCGTCGGCGCAGGCGAAGTGCGACCAGAGGCCGGTCACCTTGACGAGCCCGTCGACCTCGGCCTTCAGCGCGGCCTCGACCAGCTCGGGCCAGTCGGCGGGCTGGCAGCCGTTGCGCCCGAGCCCGGTGTCGGCCTTGAGCTGGATCCGGGCGGTCTTCCCGACCGCCCTGGCGGCCTCGACGACCTCGTCCAGGGCCCACATCCCGCTCACGGACATGTCGAGCCCGGCCTCGATGCCCCGGTCCCACGGGTCTCCGGGGGTCCAGAGCCAGCACATGACGGGAACGTCCGTGATCCCGGCGGCGCGCAGCGCGAGCGCCTCGTGGGGGGTGGCGGTGCCGAGCCAGTCCGCGCCCGCGTCCAGGGCGGCGCGGGCACAGCGCAGGGCGCCGTGTCCGTACGCGTCGGCCTTGACCACGGCCATGATCCGGACGTGGGGGGCGACACGGGCGCGCAGCGTGCGGACGTTCGCACGCAGCGCGCCGAGGTCGATCTCGGCGCGGGCCCTGGGGGGCGGAGGTGTCTCAGTCATCGCGCCCAGTCTCTCAGGTGTCAGCTGCCGGGCCGCTTTCCCCAGATGTAGACCCGGTCACCCTTACGGAGGACGTCCCAGAGTTTCCGCGCGTTCCCGTTGCTGAGATTGACGCAGCCGCGGCTGCCGCCCGGCGTGGCGAGCTGCCCGTAGACGGCGTGGAAGGCCTGGCCGCCGCTGAAGAACTGGGCGTACGGCATGGGGGTGTCGTAGATGGACGACCAGTGGTCCTTGTGGCGCCAGTAGACGGTGTGCCAGCCCGTACGGGTGGCGTACCCGGGCCGCCCGCTGCGCATGTTGACCACGGCGTACGTGACCTTCTTCCCCTTCCGCACCCACATGAGCTGACGGTCGAGGTCGACGCAGGCGACGGCGTACGTCTTCACGGGGCAGCGCCGGGCGGGGTCGAGGTTCTTCCGGGCGGCGAGCAGCTCGGCGCGGGCCCAGGTGACGGGCCCGGCGTAGCCGACGGCCGGCTTGATCTTCTCCTTCACCTGGAAGGCGCGGATGGCCCGGCAGTCGGCGGCGGACTGCTTCCCGTCGACGGGCAGCCCGAGGAGCCGCTCGACCCGCCGCTGGTGGATGCCGGCCCGGACGGTGCAGGCGGCTCCGACGGCGCTCCGGGGCAGGTACTCGACGAGCTCGTCGACCTCCTCCTCGGGCTCGGGCACGGGGACGCCGCCCTCCACGTCGTGCAGGGGCGGCAGCACCTGGTCGGGCGTGTCCATCGGGTACTCGGCCCGCCCGCCCCCGGCGACGCCGGGCACGAGCGGATCGGGATCCCCGCCGGGCGACGCGGCGGAGGCGACGGGCCCGAGAGCGAGGGAGGCGGCGAGGACGAACAACAACGGCGCGGTACGACTTCTCCAACTGGTCACCCCACCCACCCAATCCGCCCCCCGCCGGACGGGCGCGCCGGAACCCACGGCTGGGCGAACGGGGTTGGCCCGTGTGGGGGTCGGCCCCGCCCGTTCCGCTACGCGCGGGGTCGGCCCGGCCCGTTCCCCTACACGCGAGGTTGGCCGGGCCCGTTCCCCTACACGCGAGGTTGGCCGGGCCCGTTCCCCTACACGCGAGGTCGGCCCGGCCCGTTCCCCTACACGCGGGGTCGGCCCGGCCCGTTCCCCTACACGCGGGGTCGGCCCCGCCCGTTCCCCTACGCGCCGCCCGCCGTCACGTCCTGCCAGGCGCCCCGCAGGCGGTCCGCCACCTCCGTCGCCGTCACCGGCGCCCCGCCCTCGGACGCCCGCCGCGCGGCGAGCCCGTGGAGGTAGGCCGCGCAGGAGGCCGCGTCCAGGGCCGGGAGGCCGGCCGCGAGGAGGGAGCCGGCGAGGCCGGAGAGGACGTCCCCGCTGCCGGCCGTGGCGAGCCAGGAGGTCCCGGTCGGGTTGACCCGCACGGGGCCGGTCCCACCCGCCCCGCACACGAGCGTCGTCGAGCCCTTCAACAACACCGTCGCCCCGAACCGGCCCGCCAGTTCGCGGACCGCGGCGAGCCGGCCGGCCTCGACCTCCTCACGGGCGACGCCGAGGAGCGCCGCCGCCTCGCCGGCGTGCGGGGTGAGCAGGGTCGGGGCCGTACGGGCCCGGACGGCCTCCGGCGCGAGCCCGCGCAGGCCGTCCGCGTCGACGAGGACGGGGACGTCGGAGTCCAGGACCTCGCCGACCGCGACCTTGGCCCCCGGCCCTTCGCCGAGGCCCGGCCCGACGACCCAGGCCTGGACCCGCCCGGCCTTGTCGGGGGGACCGGGGTGCACCAGGGTCTCGGGGTGCGCGGCGATCACGGCGTCGCCGGCGTGGCCGACGTACCGCACGGCCCCCGCCCCGCCCCGCAGCGCGCCGGCCACCGCCAGCACAGCGGCGCCCGGGTAGCGGACGGACCCGGCGAGGACGCCGACGACACCGCGCCGGTACTTGTCGCTCTCGGCACCCGGCGCGGGCAGCAGCCACGCCACGTCGTGGTGCTGGAGGGCCTCCAGATCCGGCACGCCCGGAAGGACATCACCCAGGCCGATGTCGACGAGCCGCAGCGCGCCCGCGTACTCACGGGCGGGGTCGACGAGCAGGCCCGGCTTGTACGCCCCGAAGGTGATGGTCGCGTCGGCGGGCAGCGCCTCCCCGTGGACCTCACCGGTGTCGGCGTCGACCCCGCTGGGCAGGTCGACGGCGACGACGACGGCGTCGGAGCCGCGCGCGGCGCGGGCGACGGGGACGGCGCCGGGCCGGAGTCCACCGCGTCCCCCGATGCCGGTGATGCCGTCGAGGACGAGGTCGGCGCGGGCGAGGGGCTCGAACGGCTCGTCGGCGACGCGTCCGCCGGCGGCCCGCAGCGCGGCGAGCCCGCCCTCGTGCGCGTGCTCCCCGAGCAGCACGGCCGTGACGCCGGCGCCGCGCCGGGCGAGCCGGGCGCCGGCGTAGAGGGCGTCGCCGCCGTTGTCGCCGCTGCCGACGAGGAGGACGACCCGGGCGCCGTACACCCGCCCCTTCCCGAGCAGCGAGCAACAGGCGGCGGCGAGCCCGGCGGCGGCGCGCTGCATGAGGGCGCCGTGCGGCAGCCGGGCCATGAGCTCGGCCTCGGCGGCCCGGACGGTCTCCACGCGATAAGCGGTACGCATGCCAGCAGTCTGCCCCGCCCCACCGGGCGGCGCCCGCCCGTTGCGGGCAGGCGTTCCGCAAGCAGCGGAACGGGTGGGCACAACGGGGGCCGGGGCCTTAGCCCTCCGCGATCACCACCGCCGACGCCACCCCCGCGTCATGGCTCAGCGAGACGTGCCAGTGCCTGACACCCAGCTCCGCCGCCCGCGCCGCCACCGTCCCGCGGACCCGCAGCCGCGGCTGCCCGCTGTCCTCGACGTACACCTCCGCGTCCGTCCAGTGCAGCCCGCCCGGCGCGCCGAGGGCCTTCGCGACGGCCTCCTTCGCGGCGAACCGCACGGCGAGCGAGGCGGTCCCGCGTCGCTCGCCGCTCGAAAGGAGCAGCTCCCGTTCGACGAAGAGCCGCTGAAGCAGCCCCGGTGTGCGCTCGATCGACGCGGCGAACCGGTCGATCTCCGCCACGTCGATCCCCACCCCAATGATCATTTCCCACTCACTCCACGGTCACGGACTTGGCCAGGTTGCGCGGCTGGTCGACCTCGTTGCCCCGCGCGGTGGCGAGTTCGCAGGCGAAGACCTGGAGCGGCACGGTGGCGACCAGCGGCTGGAGCAGCGTAGGCGTGGCGGGGATGCGGACGAGGTGGTCGGCGTACGGGACGACGGCCTCGTCGCCCTCCTCGGCGATGACGATGGTCCTGGCACCCCGCGCCCGGATCTCCTGGATGTTGGAGACGATCTTGTCGTGGAGGACGGACCGCCCCCGCGGCGAGGGCACGACCACGACGACCGGCAGGTCCTCCTCGATGAGCGCGATCGGCCCGTGCTTGAGCTCGCCCGCCGCGAAGCCCTCGGCGTGCATGTACGCCAGCTCCTTCAGCTTCAGCGCGCCCTCCAGGGCCACGGGGTAGCCGACGTGGCGCCCCAGGAACAGCACGGTGTTCTTGTCGGCGAGGGACCGGGCCAGGGCCCGTACCGGCTCCATGGTCTCCAGGACGCGCTCGACCTCGTCGCCGATCCGGGCGAGCTCGCGGACGACGGCGTGGATCTCGTCGCCCCACTTGGTGCCGCGGACCTGGCCGAGGTACAGCGCGAGCAGGTAGCAGGCCACGAGCTGGGTGAGGAAGGCCTTCGTCGAGGCGACGGCGACCTCGGGCCCGGCGTGGGTGTAGAGGACGGCGTCCGACTCCCTCGGGATCGTCGAGCCGTTCGTGTTGCACACGGCGAGCACCTTCGCGCCCTGCTCCCGCGCGTGCCGCAGCGCCATGAGGGTGTCCATGGTCTCGCCGGACTGGGAGATCGCGATGACCAGGGTGCGCCGGTCGAGGATGGGGTCGCGGTAGCGGAACTCGCTGGCGAGCTCGACCTCGCAGGGGATCCGGGTCCAGTGCTCGATGGCGTACTTGGCGATGAGCCCGGCGTGGAAGGCGGTGCCGCACGCGATGATGACGACCTTGTCGGCCTCGCGGAGCACGGTGTCGGGGATGCGGACCTCGTCGAGGGTGAGCCGGCCGGCCGCGTCGATCCGCCCGAGGAGGGTGTCGGCGACGGCCTTGGGCTGTTCGGCGATCTCCTTGAGCATGAAGTAGTCGTAGCCGCCCTTCTCGGCGGCGGAGGCGTCCCAGTCGACGTGGTAGGCCCGTACGTCGGCGGGCACCCCGTCGAAGTCGGTGACGGTGACGCCGTCCCGGGTCAGCTCGACGACCTGGTCCTGGCCGAGCTCGATGGCGGACCGCGTGTGCGCGATGAACGCGGACACGTCGGAGGCGAGGAAGTTCTCCCCTTCCCCCACGCCGACCACGAGCGGCGAGTTCCGGCGGGCGCCGACGACGACGTCGGGCTGGTCGGCGTGGACGGCGACGAGGGTGAAGGCCCCGTCGAGCCGGCGGCAGACGAGCCGCATGGCCTCGGCGAGGTCCCCGGCGGAGGAGAACTCCTCGGCGAGGAGGTGGGCCACGACCTCGGTGTCGGTCTCGGAGCGCAGTGTGTGGCCGCGCTCGGCGAGCTCCTCCCGCAGGCGGGCGAAGTTCTCGATGATGCCGTTGTGGACGACGGCGACCCGCCCGGCGTTGTCGAGGTGCGGGTGCGCGTTGGCGTCCGTCGGCCCGCCGTGGGTGGCCCAGCGGGTGTGCCCGATGCCGACGGAGCCGCCCGGCAGCGGCCGGTCGACGAGTTCCTTCTCCAGGTTGACGAGCTTGCCCGCCTTCTTGGCGGCGGCGAGCCCGCCGTCGGCGAGCACCGCGACACCGGCCGAGTCGTAGCCCCGGTATTCGAGCCGCTTGAGACCCGCGACCACCACATCAAGCGCCGACTGCCCGCCGACGTATCCCACGATTCCGCACATGACGGCAGACTACGGCGGAACCCGCCCCACCGGCCGGACCCGGACCGGAGTCGCCGCGGGCCGCGTCAACCACGGCGGCGCGTGACCGACCCCACGGCCCACGGAGCCCGCCGACCCCCGACAATGGCGGGGTGATCACTTCGCCGCCACGAAGCCCCGACGGACCCCCCGGCGACGGCGCCGGAACCGGAGCGGGCGCCGGACAGGGGACTCCCCGGAACGGGACCGGTCAGCGCCGGCCCTCCGAGGCGACCCCGTACGTCGACCTCACCCGGGCCGAGTGGAGCGCCCTGCGCGACAAGACGCCGCTCCCGCTGAGCGCCGACGAGGTCGAGCGGCTGCGCGGTCTCGGGGACGTCATCGACCTCGACGAGGTCCGGGACATCTACCTGCCGCTCTCCCGGCTGCTCAACCTGTACGTGCAGGCCACCAGCGGCCTCCGCGGCGCGCTGAACACCTTCCTCGGCGAGAACGCCGAGCAGCGCGGCACCCCCTTCGTCATAGGGGTCGCCGGTTCGGTGGCCGTCGGCAAGTCGACCGTCTCGCGCCTCCTCCAGGCCCTGCTCGCCCGCTGGCCGGAGCACCCGCGCGTGGAGCTGGTGACCACGGACGCCTTCCTCTACCCGATGGAGGAGCTGAAGGCGCGCGGCCTGATGTCCCGGAAGGGTTTCCCCGAGTCGTACGACCGCAGGGCCCTGACCCGTTTCGTCGCGGACGTCAAGGCGGGCAAAGACGAGGTCACGGCCCCGGTCTACTCGCACCTGATCTACGACCGCGTGCCCGGCGAGCGGCTCGTCGTGCGCCGCCCGGACATCCTCATCGTGGAGGGCCTGAACGTCCTGCAGCCGGCGCTTCCCGGCAAGGACGGCCGGACCCGCGTCGGTCTCGCCGACTACTTCGACTTCTCGGTGTACGTGGACGCGCGCCCCGAGGACATCGAGCGCTGGTACCTCAACCGCTTCCGCAAGCTCCGCGACACCGCGTTCCAGGACCCGTCCTCGTACTTCCGGCGCTGGACGCAGGTCTCCGAGGACGAGGCCTTCGACTACGCCCGCACGATGTGGCGCACCATCAACAAGGTGAACCTCCTGGAGAACGTGGCCCCGACCCGCGGCCGGGCGACCCTCGTCGTCCGCAAGGGCCCCGACCACAAGGTGCAGCGGCTGAGCCTGCGGAAGCTCTGACCTCCGTACGCTCTCCTCATGCTGCATCTGAGGATGATCGTCCCGCCCGACCGCACCCTCGCCGCGGTCCGGCTGATCGAGTCGACGGTCGGCACCGCCCATCTGGTGGTGCTGACCGGCGCGGCCCGGGACCCCTCGGGCGACGTGGTGATGTGCGACGTGGCCCGCGAGGCGGGTGACGAAGTGCTGCACGGGCTGCGCGAACTGAGGATCGACGAGGACGGTTCGATCGCCGTCGAGAACATCGACCTGTCGCTGTCGACGCGGGCGGACGCCGCCGAGCTGGAGGCCCCGGGCGAGCCCGCCGACGCGGTGATCTGGGAGCAGCTGGCGGGGGCGACGCACGAGGAGTCGACGCTCTCGATCACGTACAGCGCGTTCATGATCCTGGCGACGATGATCGCGGCCTGCGGTGTCGTCCTGGACAACGCGATCCTGATCGTGGGCGCGATGGCGGTCGGCCCGGAGTTCGGCCCGCTGGCCGGGGTCTGCACGGCGGTCGTGCAGCGCCATCCGAAGCTGGCGGCGCGCTCGCTGATGGCGCTGTTCGTCGGCTTCACGGCGGCGATGGTGGCGACGACGGTGTTCAGCCTGGGGATGGACGCACTCGGGCTGTTCAGCAAGGAGCAGCTGGACGCGGACCGCCCCAACACCAGCTTCATCTGGCAGCCGGACCCGTTCTCCTTCGTCGTGGCGCTGCTCGCGGGCATCGCCGGCACCCTGTCCCTGACGTCCTCCAAGTCCGGGGCCCTGGTGGGCGTGGCGATCTCGGTGACGACGGTCCCGGCGGCCGCGAACGCGGCGGTGGCGCTCAGCTACGGCGATCTGCCCCAGATGTGGGGCTCGATCGCGCAGCTGACGCTGAACCTCTTCGGCATCATGCTGTCCGGGACGCTCACCCTGTACGGGCAGAAGATGCTGTGGCGCACCCAGCGCGGCCGATGGCGGCGCGCCCCGAGGATCTGACCGCACGGACGAGGGCCCCCACCGGCCGTCAGAACTCGACGAACCCGGCGGGGGCCCTCACCCTTGCATGACGGTGCCTCAGAAAGGCTAGCCCAGCGCGGACTTCACGACGTCCGCGAGGCGCTGCGCGACCGCGCGGGCCTGCTCGATGTCGGCGGCCTCGACCATGACACGGACCAGCGGCTCGGTGCCCGAGGGGCGGAGCAGGACACGGCCCGTGGAGCCGAGCTCGCGCTCGGCGTCGGTGACGGCGGCGGCGAGCTCGCCGGAGGTGTTCACCCGGGACTTGTCGACGTCCTTGACGTTGATGAGGATCTGCGGCAGCCGCTCCATGACGCCGGCGAGGTCCGCGAGCGACTTGCCGGTGGCGGCGACGCGGGCGGCCAGCATCAGGCCGGTGAGGGTGCCGTCGCCGGTGGTGGCGTGGTCGAGCACGATGACGTGGCCCGACTGCTCGCCGCCGAGGGCGTAGCCGTTCTCCTTCATGGACTCCAGGACGTAGCGGTCGCCGACCGCGGTCTGGACGAGGTTCAGGCCCTCGCGCTCCATGGCGAGCTTGAAGCCCAGGTTGGACATGACGGTCGCGACGACGGTGTCGCCGCGCAGGGCGCCGGCCTCGCGCATGGCGAGGGCGAGCACGGCGAGGATCTGGTCGCCGTCGACCTCGTTGCCGGCGGCGTCCACGGCGAGGCAGCGGTCGGCGTCGCCGTCGTGGGCGATGCCCAGCTCGGCGCCGTGCTCGACGACGGCGGCCTTGAGCAGCTCCAGGTGGGTGGAGCCGCAGCCGTCGTTGATGTTGAGGCCGTCCGGCTCGGCGCCGATGGTGACGACCTGGGCGCCGGCCCGGGTGAAGGCCTCGGGCGAGACGCGGGCGGCGGCGCCGTGGGCCTCGTCGAGGACGATCTTCAGCCCGTCGAGGCGGTTGGGGAGGACGGAGAGGAGGTGGGAGACGTACGTCTCGAAGCCCTCGTCGTAGTCGCGGACGCGGCCGACGCCGGCACCGGTCGGGCGCTCCCAGGGGGCGCCGGTGCGGTGCTCCTCGTACACGGCCTCGATCTTGTCCTCGAGGTCGTCGGCGAGCTTGTGGCCGCCGCGCGCGAAGAACTTGATGCCGTTGTCGGGCATGGCGTTGTGGCTGGCGGAGAGCATCACGCCGAGGTCGGCACCGAGGACGCCGGTGAGGTGGGCCACGGCCGGGGTGGGCAGGACGCCGACGCGCAGCACGTCGACGCCGGCGCTGGCGAGGCCGGCCACGACGGCCGCCTCGAGGAACTCTCCGGAGGCGCGCGGGTCCCGCCCGACCACGGCGGTCGGCCGGTGGCCCTCGAAGGTGCCCGCCTCGGCGAGCACGTGCGCGGCCGCGACCGACAGGCCGAGCGCCAGCTCCGCCGTCAGGTCCGCGTTGGCGACGCCGCGTACGCCGTCCGTGCCGAAGAGTCGTCCCACAGCTGTCCTCCGAAAATACGTGCCCAAGCGAAAGAGAAAGAGGTTATGAAAAAACGTACGCCCCGACGGCACGGGCAGTGCCGCCGGGGCGTACGAAAGCAGCGAGCAGGCGTGATTAGCGCTTGCTGTACTGCGGAGCCTTGCGGGCCTTCTTGAGACCGGCCTTCTTCCGCTCGACCGCACGGTCGTCACGGGAGAGGAAGCCGGCCTTCTTCAGCGCCGGGCGGTTGTTCTCGACGTCGGCCTCGTTCAGCGCACGGGCCACGCCGAGGCGCAGGGCGCCGGCCTGGCCGGAGACACCGCCACCCGCGATGCGGGCGATGACGTCGTAGCGGTTGTCGAGCTCGAGCACCTTGAAGGGCTCGTTGACTTCCTGCTGGTGGACCTTGTTCGGGAAGTAGTCCTCGAGCGTACGCCCGTTGATCTTCCACTTGCCGGTGCCCGGGACGATCCGGACGCGGGCGATGGCGTTCTTGCGACGGCCCAGGCCGGCGGCCGGCTGCGGGTCGCCGAAGCGGGACGCGAGCGACTCGGAGGTGTACTCACCCTCGACGAGCTCGGTCTCGGTGGTGTACTCCTCGACGCCCTCGAACTCGTCGACGGGGGTCTCGGGGGTGGTCTCGGCCACGATGCTCCTCAGATTTCTTTCGTTCTTAGGGGGTGTGGCCGGAATTACTGCGCGACCTGGGTGATCTCGAACGGAACCGGCTGCTGGGCAGCGTGCGGGTGGTTCTCGCCCGAGTAGACCTTCAGCTTCGAGAGCATCTGACGGCCCAGGGAGTTCTTGGGGATCATGCCCTTGATGGCCTTCTCGACGGCCTTCTCGGGGTTCTTGTCGAGCAGCTCGTCGTAACGGACGGAGCGCAGACCACCCGGGAAGCCAGAGTGGCGGTAGGCCATCTTCTGGGTCTTCTTGTTGCCGGACAGGTGAACCTTGTCGGCGTTGATGATGATGACGAAGTCGCCCATGTCCATGTGGGGGGCGTAGACGGGCTTGTGCTTGCCTCGCAGGAGGTTCGCAGCCGTCGTCGCCAGACGGCCCAGGACGATGTCCTGCGCGTCGATGATGTGCCACTGGCGAGTGACATCGCCGGGCTTGGGGCTGTACGTACGCACTTCGTAGCCTTCGCTTCTTCAGTGGATGGAGTCCAGACACCTGAAGCGATCATGCAGCTGGGGCCTGCACTGCCGGGTCAACGCCCGTATGCGAGCCACTGGTAACTGCTCCAGGGAACCTGCGTAAGGGCCCTTCGCGTGAGAACGACGAAGCCAATACGCATAACAAACCGCAACAGTACCCGCGCCACCCCGGGCGGGTCAAAACGCCGCGGGACCGCAGCGCCCCCACCCTTGACGCCGCCCTCGCACGGCCCGGCCCCTGGGGGCCTCCCCGGCTTCGGGGTGCCCGGCTCACCGCGCCCGCTCCACCCGCCGCTCGTCCCATCCCCCACGCCGCCCTCGCACGGCCCGGCCCCAGGGGGCCGCTCCGGCTTCGCCCCGCTGCGCCGGACTCCGTCCGCCGGTCGTGGCCGGCGTCACCGCGCCCGCTCCACCCGCCGCTCGTCCCACACGGGCTCGCTCGTCTCGCGGACGACGCCGTCCGAGCCGAAGACCAGGTACCGGTCGAAGGACTTCGCGAACCACCGGTCGTGCGTGACGGCCATCACCGTCCCCTCGTACGACTCCAGGCCGTCCTGGAGCGCCTCCGCCGACTCCAGGTCCAGGTTGTCCGTGGGCTCGTCCAGGAGCAGCGCGGTGGTGCCCGCCAGCTCCAGGAGCAGGATCTGGAACCGGGCCTGCTGCCCGCCCGACAGCTTGTCGAAGGACTGGTCGCCCTGCCGCTCCAGCTCGTACCGCCGCAGCATCGACATCGCCGCGCCCCGGTCCTTGGCGTGCTCGGTCCACAGGATGTCGACGAGCGGCCGCCCGGCCAGCTCCGGGTGGGCGTGGGTCTGCGCGAAGTGCCCCGGCACGACCCGCGCGCCGAGCTTCCACACGCCGGTGTGGGCGACGGTCGGGTCCCCGGCGAGCAGCCGCAGGAAGTGCGACTTGCCGGAGCCGTTCGAGCCGAGGACGGCGACCCTCTCCCCGTAGAAGATCTCCAGGGAGAACGGCTTCATCAGCCCGGTCAGCTCAAGGTTCTCGCAGGTCACAGCCCGTACGCCGGTACGCCCGCCGCGCAGCCGCATGCGGATGTCCTGCTCGCGCGGCGGCTCCGGCGGCGGCCCCGCCTCCTCGAACTTCCTCAGGCGGGTCTGCGCCGCCGCGTACCGGGACGCCATCTCGTGGCTGACCGCGGCCGCCTGCCGCAGGTTGATCACCAGCTTCTTCAGCTGCGCGTGCTTCTCGTCCCAGCGCCGCTTCAGCTCCTCGAAGCGGGCGAACCGCTCCCGCCGGGCCTCGTGGAAGGTGTCGAAGCCGCCGCCGTGCACCCAGACGTCCGACCCGGCGGGACCGGGCTCGACCGCGATGATCTTCTGGGCGCCCCGGGAGAGCAGCTCCCGGTCGTGGGAGATGAAGAGCACGGTCTTGCGGGTCTCCCGCAGCCGCTCCTCCAGCCACCGCTTGCCGGGGACGTCGAGGTAGTTGTCGGGCTCGTCGAGGAGCAGCACCTCGTCGGGGCCGCGCAGCAGCGACTCCAGGACCAGCCGCTTCTGCTCGCCGCCGGAGAGCGTCCTGACCTCACGGAACTGCGCCTTCTCGTACGGGACGCCCAGCGCGGCCATGGTGCAGATGTCCCAGAGGGTCTCGGCCTCGTACCCCTGCACCTCGGCCCAGTCGCTGAGGGCCTGCGCGTACTTCATCTGCGCGGCCTCGTCGTCGACCGTCATGATCAGGTGCTCGGCCTCGTCGACCGCCTTCGCGGCCTCCCGGATCCGGGGCTGCGCGACCGAGACCAGCAGGTCACGGACGGTGGACTCGTCCCGTACGGAGCCGACGAACTGCGGCATCACACCGAGGCCGCCACTGACGGTGACCGTGCCGCCGTGCGGCTGGAGCTCCCCGGCGATCATCCGGAGCAGTGTGGTCTTGCCGGCGCCGTTGGCCCCGACGAGGGCGACCACGGCGCCCTCCCCCACCCGGAAGGAGGCGTCCCCGAGGAGGACCCTCCCGTCGGGAAGGTAGTACTCCAGATGCGCGGCCTCGACATGTCCCATGGGATGCATTGTCACCGCCCGCGTAGGCCCGGCCCAACCGGATTAGGATGCGCGGCATGAGCTTTGGGGGACCGCAGTGGCCGCAGGAGCCGCAGCAGCAGGGGCAGCAGGGGTACGGACAGCAGCCCGGGTACGGCTACCCGCCGCAGCAAGGGCACGGGCAGCAGCAGCAGCAGGGGTACGGATACCCGCACCCCCAGCAGCCGGCGCAGCCGAACCCGTTCCCGGGCGCGCAGGGCAGCGGTGACACCCCCGACTGGGGCGCCCTCGCCGACGCCAGCGCCTCGCGCGGCCGCCGCAAGCGCCTCCTGCTGATCGCCGGCGGCGTCCTGGCCGCGGTGGCGGTGGGCGCGATCGTCGCGACGGCCGTCGTGAGCACCAACCAGAAGAACGACGAGGCCAAGAACGGCCCGGTCCCCACCGGCACGGTCTCCGCCACCGGCACGCCGACGCCGGAGCCGACCTTCTCCTCGGTGGCGCCGGCGCCCCCGCCGAACCCGAAGGACTACATCTCGGACCCGAAGAAGGACAAGGCCCCGCTCACCGCCGAGGGCCTCTTCCCGGGCAAGAAGATGAGCATGAACGGCCGCGCCTACAAGAAGGGCGCGACCTCCGCGACGACCAACTGCGCGGCCGTCACCCAGGGCGGCCTCGGCACGGTCCTGAAGCGGAACGGCTGCCAGCGGGTGCTCCGCGCCACCTATGTGAAGGACGGCGTGGCGATCACCGTCGGCGTCGCCGTCTTCCCGTCCGAGGCGGCGGCCCAGAAGGCGAAGGACCAGGCCACCGGCGGCATCGCGCCCCTGACGGGCGCGGGCGTGGGTGATTTCTGCCACGCCACCGTCTGCCTGCGCCGCTCGAACGCGATCGGCCGGTACGCGTACTTCACCCAGGGCGGCTTCGCCAACGGCAAGAAGGTCACCACGGCCGACAAGCCCGTCTTCCAGACCAGCGACGACCTCGGCACCTTCGCCTTCAACCAGATCTACGCCCGGGGCCGCGCCCAGGCCTCAGCAGCAGCCGGAACTCCCGGGGAGTGACCGCTTGTTGCGGGCCTCCTTGCTGCGCGCGGCAAGGAGGGCGTCCTCCGGGTAGCCGACCTCTTCGAGGGTGAGCCCGTGCGGGCGTACGACGTGGACGGCCGAGTCCCGGACGCCTGCGGCGAGCACCTTGCCGGGCCAGTCGACCGGCCGGTGGCCGTCGCCGACGAAGAGCAGGGCGCCGACGAGCGAGCGGACCATGTTGTGGCAGAAGGCGTCCGCCTTCACGGTCGCCTCCAGGATCCCGTCGTCCCGCCGCTCCCAGCGCAGCACCTGGAGCGTGCGGATGGTGGTGGCACCCTCGCGCTTCTTGCAGTACGCGGCGAAGTCGTGCTCGCCGACGAGCGCGGTGGCGGCCTCGTTCATGGCGTCCATGTCGAGGGCCCAGTCGTGCCAGAGCACATGCCCGCGGAGCAGCGGGTCGACGCCGCCGGGGTTGTCGGTGACGCGGTAGGCGTAGCGCCGCCAGACGGCCGAGAAACGCGCGTTGAAGCCGGCGGGGGCCTCTTCCACGGACCAGACCCGCACATCGTGCGAGAGCCGCCCCGCGAGCCGCCTGAGCAGCTTGTCGCGGTGCTCGGCCCACAGCTCCACGGGCAGGTCGACATGGGCGACCTGACCGCGCGCGTGCACCCCGGCGTCGGTCCGGCCGGCGACGGTCAGCTCGTACGTCTCCTTGGACCGGGTCACGGTCCGCAGGGCGTCCTCGATCTCTCCCTGTACGGTCCGCTGCCCCTGGGCCTGCTTGGCCCAGCCGGAGAAGTCCTTGCCGTCGTACGAAAGGTCGAGCCGAACCCGTACGAACCCGTCCTGCACGTCATCGCTCACGCGGAGATCCTCTCAAACACACGGGAACGGGCCCGCACCCCAGGGGTACGGGCCCGCTCACGAGAAACGTACGAAAAACGCTTACGCGTCCTTCGCCTCGTCCTCGGTCGCCTCGACGGCGGCGGCCTCGTCGGCCTCCTTGACGGCGCGCTTGGTGGCGGCCTCGGCCTCGGCAACGGTCGCCTTCTTGGCGATCTCGCCCTCGACCAGCTCGATCACGGCCATCGGGGCGTTGTCGCCACGACGGTTGCCGATCTTGGTGATGCGGGTGTAGCCACCCGGACGCTCCGAGTAACGCGGGGCGATCTCGGTGAAGAGGGTGTGGACGACGCCCTTGTCGGTGATCGTCTGCAGCACCAGGCGACGGTTGTGGATGTCGCCCTTCTTCGCCTTGGTGATCAGGCGCTCGGCGACCGGACGCAGGCGACGGGCCTTGGCCTCGGTCGTGGTGATGCGGCCGTGCTCGAAGAGCGACTTCGCCAGGTTGGCGAGGAGCAGCTTCTCGTGCGCGGCGGAACCGCCGAGGCGGGCACCCTTCGCGGGACGCGGCATGGTGTTTCTCCTTGTGATCTGCACCGGCCGTATGAGGTACCGATGTCAGTGTCCGAGCGGGCGGTCACCCGTCGGAGATCCGGCCGCGCCCGAAGGGGCGAGGCCGGAAGGGGCGCGGGGGCGGAGTCAATCTGCGGCTCCGCCGCGCGGCGCGATCAAGCACAGCGCTCCCGCACCCGGGTACGGACCGTGAGGTCCGAGCTCTCAGTACTGCTCGGTCTCGACGAAGCCCGCGTCCGCGTCGTCGTCGGCGCCGAAGGCGTCGGCGGCGGCGGTCGGGTCGAATCCGGGCGGCGAGTCCTTCAGCGCGAGGCCCATACCGGCCAGCTTCGCCTTGACCTCGTCGATCGACTTCGCACCGAAGTTGCGGATGTCGAGCAGGTCGGCCTCGGAGCGGGCGACGAGCTCACCCACGGAGTGGATGCCCTCACGCTTGAGGCAGTTGTACGAACGAACGGTGAGCTCGAGCTCCTCGATCGGCAGCGCGAGGTCGGCGGCCAGGGCGGCGTCCGTCGGGGACGGGCCCATGTCGATGCCCTCGGCGTCGATGTTGAGCTCGCGGGCCAGACCGAACAGCTCGACCAGGGTCTTGCCGGCGGACGCCATGGCGTCACGCGGGCGCATGGCCTGCTTGGTCTCGACGTCGACGATGAGCTTGTCGAAGTCGGTGCGCTGCTCGACTCGGGTCGCCTCGACCTTGTAGGTGACCTTCAGCACGGGGCTGTAGATGGAGTCGACCGGGATACGGCCGATCTCCTGGCCGACCTGCTTGTTCTGGACGGCGGAGACGTAGCCGCGACCGCGCTCGACGGTCAGCTCCATCTCCAGCTTGCCCTTGGCGTTCAGGGTCGCCAGAACGAGGTCGGGGTTGTGCACCTCGACACCGGCCGGGGGCGCGATGTCGGCGGCGGTGACCAGACCCGGGCCCTGCTTGCGCAGGTACATCACGACCGGCTCGTCGTGCTCCGAGGAGACGACCAGCTGCTTGATGTTGAGGATGAGGTCGGTGACGTCCTCCTTGACGCCCGGCACGGTGGTGAACTCGTGCAGGACACCGTCGATGCGGATGCTGGTGACAGCGGCACCCGGGATCGAGGAGAGGAGGGTACGGCGGAGGGAGTTGCCGAGGGTGTAGCCGAAGCCCGGCTCCAGCGGCTCGATGACGAACCGGGAGCGGAACTCGTCGACGACCTCTTCGGTCAGCGACGGACGCTGAGCGATAAGCATGTCTGCGTTTCCTTCAGTCGTGGACGCCCACTATTTGACGCCCGACAGCCACCGGGCGGCGGCCCGATGGTTTTGCTGCACGTACTGCAAGGGTACGGGCGGTACGCCCCACAAGGGGACGCACCGCCCGAAAAGTCCTGCTCAAGCAGCCTGTGCGTCAGACGCGGCGGCGCTTGGGGGGACGGCAGCCGTTGTGCGGCGTGGGGGTGACGTCCTGGATCGAACCGACCTCGAGGCCCGTGGCCTGGAGGGAGCGGATCGCGGTCTCACGGCCGGAGCCGGGACCCTTGACGAAGACGTCGACCTTGCGCATGCCGTGCTCCTGCGCGCGGCGAGCGGCCGACTCGGCGGCCATCTGCGCGGCGAACGGGGTGGACTTGCGCGAGCCCTTGAAGCCGACGTGGCCGGCGGAGGCCCAGGAGATCACGTTGCCCGAGGGGTCCGTGATCGAGACGATCGTGTTGTTGAACGTGCTCTTGATGTGCGCGTGGCCGTGAGCGACGTTCTTCTTTTCCTTGCGGCGCACCTTCTTGGCAGCGCCCTGACGACCCTTGGGGGGCATCTAAATCTCCTACGGGAGGTGGTCGGTCCTACAGCGAAGACCGTCTGGTCAAGCGTCCGCTGAGGACTACTTCTTGCCCGGCTTCTTCTTGCCGGCGATGGCGCGACGCGGGCCCTTGCGGGTACGAGCGTTCGTGCTGGTGCGCTGGCCGCGGACGGGCAGGCCACGACGGTGGCGGAGGCCCTGGTAGCAGCCGATCTCGACCTTGCGGCGGATGTCGGCGGCGATCTCGCGGCGGAGGTCACCCTCGGTCTGGAGGTTGGCGTCCACGTACTCGCGGATCTTGACGAGGTCTTCCTCGGCAAGGTCGCGGACACGGGTGGACGGGTTCACGCCGGTCGCGGCGAGGATCTCCTCGGACCGGGTACGCCCGATGCCGAAGACGTAGGTGAGTGCGACCACCACACGCTTTTCGCGCGGGATGTCAACACCGGAAACGCGTGCCATTCAATGGCTCCTGTGTTCTCGGGGGTCTGCTGCAGAACCGTTCCCGGCTGCCGTATGAGGTACAGGTCGGGTCCCCGGCCCCCGCCGGAGGTGCCGTCAACCGTGGGACACGGTCGGACGGGCTCTGCGTATGTACGTATTGCTATGCGTCGCGCGAAGAACTGCGAAATGCAGGTCGGTCGGCGTGCGTCAGCCCTGGCGCTGCTTGTGGCGCAGGTTGTCGCAGATGACCATGACCCGGCCGTGACGGCGGATCACCTTGCACTTGTCGCAGATCTTCTTGACGCTCGGCTTGACCTTCATGGGATGTGAGGTTCTCCGGGTCAGTGCCACCACCCGCGCGGAAGGGCGGGTGCGGGCAAGATCTACTTGTACCGGTAGACGATCCGGCCACGCGTCAGGTCGTACGGAGAGAGCTCCACGACGACCCGGTCGTCCGGGAGGATTCGGATGTAGTGCATCCGCATCTTGCCGGAGATGTGCGCGAGGACCTTGTGACCGTTCTGGAGCTCCACCTTGAACATGGCGTTCGGGAGGGACTCGATCACGGTGCCCTCGATTTCGATGGCACCTTGCTTCTTGGCCACGCTTCGCCTTTCGAATCGGCTACCTTGATCGACTCTCGCCGCCGGGTGCGGACACACGGGTACACGAGAGCCGACGCATCAGTCTACGTCAGGCCCCAGGAAAAGACGAATCGGGAAGTCTGCCCACCGTAGAAGATCATTACGCGAGAACCGAATCCGCTACGCCGACGGGACACCGGCCCCCGCCGCAGCCCTCCCGGGCTCGGCGCCCGGGGGCGCCTCACAGGCTTCGGGCCGCTGCGGCGGACTCCGTCCGCCGGACCGGGGAGCCGGGGCTCCGGGCCCACTCGGCGCACGGCGCCCGGAAGCCGCGCTACGCCAGCGGGTCCGGCGCCGCCGTCACGCCCAGCTCGGCGAGCTTCGCCTTGCCGCCGTCGACCGCCGTCAGGACGAGGGGGCCCTCCTCGGTGAGGGCGATGGAGTGCTCCCAGTGGGAGGACCAGGTGCCGTCGGTCGTGATGACCGTCCAGTCGTCCTTCAGGACCTCCGTGTGGGGGGTGCCGAGGGAGACCATGGGCTCGATCGCCAGGCAGAAGCCGGGGACCAGCTTCGGGCCCTTGCCGCGCTTGCGGGAGACGTAGTTCAGCAGGTGCGGGTCCATGTGCATCTCGGTGCCGATGCCGTGGCCGCCGTAGTCCTCGATGATCCCGTACCGGCCCAGGCTGTGGTCGCCCACGGCCGGCCGCGGCTGCCGCTTGATGTACGTCTCGATCGCCTTCGAGATGTCCACCAGCCGGTTGCCCAGCTTCATGGCCGCGATACCGGCCCACATCGACTCCTCGGTCACCCGGGAGAGCTCCACGAGCTCCGGGGCGTGCCCGGTGCCGACGAAGGCGGTGTACGCCGCGTCGCCGTGCCAGCCGTCCACGATCGCGCCGCAGTCGATCGAGATGATGTCGCCGTCCTTGAGGACGGTCTTCTCGTCGGGGATGCCGTGGACGACGACCTCGTTCACCGAGGTGCAGATCGTCGCGGGGAAACCGCCGTACCCGAGGAAGTTCGACTTCGCCCCGTGGTCGGCGATGACCTTCCGCGCGACCTCGTCGAGGTCCTTCGTCGTGGCGCCCGGCACGGCCGCCTCGCGGGTCGCCGCGTGGATGGCGGCGACGACCAGCCCCGCCTCGCGCATCTTCGCGATCTGCTCGGGGGTCTTGATCTGCACCATCGTGGCCGCGGCCTTTCCATCGAGTACGGGGAACAGAACAACGATACGGCCGCGGCACCCCCGAGGGGCACCGCGGCCGTATCGAACGAACCAGGGGTTACTTCTTGAGCGCGGCCATCGCCTTGGCGGTGACCTCGTCCACCTTGCCGAGCGCCGAGATCGTCTCGACCAGGTTCTGCGCCCGGTAGTAGTCGATGATCGGCTCGGTCTCCGTGTGGTAGACCGACAGGCGCTTGCGGACGGTCTCCTCCGTGTCGTCGTCGCGCTGGTACAGCTCGCCGCCGCAGGCGTCGCAGACGCCCTCGGTCTTCGGAGCGTTGTACGTCACGTGGAAGACGTGCGCGGAGTCCTTGCGGCAGATGCGGCGACCCGCGATCCGCTTCACGACCTCGTCCTCGGGGACCTCAAGGTCCAGGACCGCGTCCAGCTCGATGCCGTCGGCCTTGAGGAAGGCGTCCAGAGCCTGGGCCTGGGCCACGTTCCGCGGGAACCCGTCGAGCAGGAAGCCGCCCTCGGCGTCCGCCTGGCGCATCCGGTCCTCGGCCATCCCGATCGTCACGGAGTCCGGCACGAGCTGGCCGGCCTTCATGTACGACTGCGCCTCTACGCCCAGCGGCGTGCCCTGCGAGATGTTGGCACGGAACAGGTCGCCCGTAGAGATGTGCGGGATGCCCAGGTTCTTGGCGAGGTACGCGGCCTGCGTGCCCTTGCCCGCACCGGGCGGTCCGACGAGGACGATTCGCATCAGCGGAGGAACCCTTCGTAATTGCGCTGCTGGAGCTGGCTCTCGATCTGCTTCACGGTCTCCAGCCCCACACCCACGATGATGAGGATGCTCGTCCCACCGAAGGGGAAGTTGGCATTGGCGCCACCGAAGCCTGCCAACGCCATCGTCGGCACAAGAGCGATCAGACCCAAGTACAGCGAGCCCGGCCAAGTGATCCGGTTGAGCACGTAGCTCAGATACTCGGCAGTAGGTCGACCAGCCCGGATACCCGGGATGAAGCCACCATACTTCTTCATGTTGTCCGCAACTTCCTCGGGGTTGAACGAGATCGCCACGTAGAAGAAGGCGAAGAACACGATCAGGAGGAAGTACGCGGCGATGTAATACGGGTGGTCACCCTTGACGAAGTGGGCTTCGATCCAGGTCTTCCACCCTGCGGTGGAGTTCGAGAACTGCGCGATCAAGGCCGGGATGTAGAGCAGCGACGACGCGAAGATGACAGGAATCACACCGGCCTGGTTCACCTTCAAAGGGATGTAAGTGGACGTACCGCCGTAGGAGCGCCGGCCGATCATGCGCTTCGCGTACTGCACGGGGATGCGTCGCTGGGCCTGCTCGACGAAGACCACGAGGGCCACCATCACGAAGCCGATGAGGATGACGACACCGAACTCGATCCAGCCCTGGGCGAGCTTGCCGCTCTTCTTGATGGCCCAGAGGGCGCCCGGGAAGCCGGCCGCGATCGAGATGAACATCAGGATCGACATGCCGTTGCCGATGCCGCGGTCGGTGATGAGCTCACCGAGCCACATGACCACGCCCGTGCCCGCGGTCATCGTGATGACCATCGTGGCGATGGTGAAGATCGACTGGTCGGGCACGACCTGGTCGGCGACGATGCAGCCGCTGAAGAGCGCACCGCTCTTGGCGGTCGCGACGAGACCGGTGCCCTGAAGGATGGCGAGCGCCACGGTCAGGTACCGGGTGTACTGCGTGATCTTGGCAGTACCGGCCTGACCCTCCTTCTTGAGGGCTTCGAGGCGCGGGATCACGACGGTCAGCAGCTGCAGGATGATGCTCGCCGTGATGTACGGCATGATGCCGAGCGCGAAGATGGTGATCTGCAGCAGCGCTCCGCCACTGAACATGTTGACCAGGCCGAACAGGCTGTTGTTGCCCTCGCTGGCCTGCTTGACACACTGCTGGACGGCCTCGTAGCTGACGCCGGGTACCGGGATGTGGGCCCCGAGGCGGTACAGCACGATGATGGCGAGCGTGAAGAGCAGCTTCTTGCGCAGGTCGGGCGTCTTGAACGCCCGGGCGAACGCGGTGAGCACGGTGCCTCCTGCGACCCCCGCGCTATGCGTCAAGGGTGACGGTCTTGAGGTTCGACGATTGGTTATCGGTCTTCAATCCCGTGCGGGCATACCGCACGGAGTGTAGACAGTGCACGCCACCTTACCGGCGACCATGCCCCCCTAGGAACGACCAACCGGGGATGCCCCTTTTGAGAGGCGTCCCCGGTCGCGATCGAGCCGTTCCGGACCGACCGGAGGAACGGTTCGACACCCCACCTCGCCCCTTCCGGGGGAACACCCATGAGTAGCGATCCCGTTCGAAGGGCGGCCGGCGGAGGGTACTGGCGTACTGGCTGTCCACCTGGATCGTTCTGCGTGCAGTCGTGCTCGCCCAGGGGGTCGTCACGGGGTGACGCGGCACCGCGGACCCACGGCACGCCGTCCGGCGTGCCCGTCGGCCTCCATGGGCTCCTGCCGCGCGCACGAAGAAGCCCGGCCGGCTCCCCCACGGGGGAACCGGCCGGGCTCTTTCAGCTGTCGACCGAAGCTCAGACGAGCTCGGTGACGGTGCCGCCGGCGGCGGCGATCTTCTCCTTGGCGGAGCCGGAGACGGCGTCGACCGTCACCTGCAGCGCCACGGAGACCTCGCCCTGGCCCAGGACCTTGACGAGCTGGTTCTTGCGAACGGCACCCTTGGCGACCAGGTCGGCCACCGTGACCTCGCCACCCTGCGGGTAGAGCGCGGTGAGCTTGTCCAGGTTCACGACCTGGTACTCGGTGCGGAAGGGGTTCTTGAAGCCCTTCAGCTTCGGAAGACGCATGTGGAGGGGCATCTGGCCACCCTCGAAGCGCTCCGGAACCTGGTAACGGGCCTTCGTACCCTTCGTACCACGACCGGCCGTCTTACCCTTCGACGCCTCACCACGACCCACACGGGTCTTGGCGGTCTTGGCGCCCGGGGCGGGACGGAGGTTGTGGGCCTTCAGCGGGTTGTTCTCCGCCATGTCAGTCAACCTCCTCGACCGTCACGAGGTGGCGGACGGTGTGCACCATGCCGCGGAACTCGGGGCGGTCCTCCTTGACAACCACGTCGTTGACCTTCTTGAGGCCGAGCGAGCGCAGGGTGTCGCGGTGGTTCTGCTTGCTGCCGATGTACGACTTCGTCTGCGTGACCTTGAGGCGAGCCATTACGCACCCGCCCCAGCACGCGCACGGAGCAGAGCCGCGGGAGCGACGTCCTCGAGCGGCAGACCGCGGCGGGCCGCGATCTCCTCGGGACGCTGCAGGCCCTTCAGGGCCTCCACGGTCGCGTGCACGATGTTGATCGCGTTGTCGGAGCCGAGCGACTTCGACAGGATGTCGTGAACGCCGGCGCACTCGAGCACGGCGCGCACCGGGCCACCGGCGATAACACCGGTACCGGGGGAAGCCGGCTTGAGCAGGACGACGCCCGCGGCCTTCTCGCCCTGGATCGGGTGAGGGATGGTGCCCTGGATGCGGGGAACCTTGAAGAAGTTCTTCTTGGCTTCCTCGACGCCCTTGGCGATGGCCGCGGGAACTTCCTTGGCCTTGCCGTAACCGACACCTACGGTGCCGTCACCGTCACCCACCACGACGAGCGCGGTGAAGCTGAAGCGACGACCACCCTTGACAACCTTGGCGACGCGGTTGATCGCGACAACGCGCTCAACGTACGCGGTCTTCTCGGCGGCAGCGCCACCGTCGCGACCCTTCCGGTCCCGCCGCTCGCCGCCACCGGCACCGCTGCCGCGGCGCTGGGGTCCAGCCATTGGATTACCTCTCTCTGTTACGTCCGTTAGTCCCGGAACCGGGGCTTAGAACTTCAGCCCGGCTTCGCGGGCGGCGTCAGCCAGAGCGGCAATGCGCCCGGCGTACCTGTTGCCACCACGGTCGAACACGACAGCCTCGACACCAGCGGCCTTGGCGCGCTCGGCGACCAGGGCGCCGACCTGCTTGGCCTGCGCGGACTTGTCACCCTCGCCGCCGCGGATCGACGCGTCCAGGTTCGACGCCGACGCAAGGGTGTGACCCTTGAGGTCGTCGATGACCTGAGCGGTGATACCGCGGTTCGAACGCGTCACGACGAGGCGCGGACGCTCCGCCGTACCCGACACGTTCTTGCGGATGCGGATGTGGCGGCGGGCCTTGGCGGCACGCTTGTAAGCGTCGCCCTTGGCGATCTTCACACCGTATGCCATGGCTTACTTACCAGCCTTTCCGACCTTGCGGCGGATGACCTCGCCGGCGTACTTGACGCCCTTGGCCTTGTACGGGTCGGGCTTCCGCAGCTTGCGGATGTTCGCCGCGACCTCGCCGACCTTCTGCTTGTCGATGCCCTCGACCGAGAACTTGGTCGGCGACTCGACCTTGAACGAGATGCCCTCGGGCGCCTCGATCAGGATCGGGTGGCTGTAGCCGAGCTGGAACTCCAGAGCGGAGCCCTTCGCGGCCACGCGGTAACCGACACCGCTGATCTCGAGCGCCTTCACGTAACCCTGGGTCACACCGGTGATCATGTTGGCCACCAGCGTGCGGGACAGGCCGTGAAGGGCCTTGTTCTGACGCTCGTCGTTCGGACGGGTGACGTTGAGAACGCCCTCCTCGCCCTTAACGATCTCGATCGGCGCGGCGACGGTGTGGCTCAGGGTGCCCTTGGAACCCTTCACCGTGACCGTGCGGCCATCGATGGTGACGTCCACGCCGGCGGGAACCTGGATAGGCAGCTTGCCAATACGCGACATTAGCTATTCCTCCGTTCCCGACTACCAGACGTAGGCGAGGACTTCCCCACCTACGCCCTTCTTGCCTGCCTGCTGGCCGGTCAGGAGACCGTGGGACGTGGAGATGATCGCCACGCCCAGGCCGCCGAGGACCTTCGGCAGGTTGGTGGACTTCGCGTAAACCCGGAGACCGGGCTTCGAGATCCGCTTGATGCCCGCGATGGAGCGCTCACGGTTCGGACCGAACTTGAGCTCGAGGACGAGGTTCTTGCCGACCTCGGCGTCCTCGACCTTCCAGCCCGTGATGAAGCCCTCCTGCTGGAGGATTTCCGCGATGTGAGACTTGATCTTGCTGTGCGGCATCGTCACGGAGTCGTGGTATGCCGAGTTCGCGTTACGCAGACGAGTCAGCATGTCCGCGATCGGATCAGTCATGGTCATGAATTGGCCTTCGGCCTCTCTCGCCGGGGTTTCCAGTGCGCCATCCCTCTCCCCACACAGGGGCGGGACGGGTGCGGCGCGGGGACCTACGGCGTAGTAAGTCGTACGGGCGGCGGACGCCCAACCCCACAAGCCTAAGGCATGCGAGGGTGGGCCTCCGCCGACCCAATGCTTACCGAGAGTCCCTGGGCATCCCTAACGTCCAAAGGACGGAAGGGAGTTACCAGGAGCTCTTGGTCACGCCCGGCAGCTCGCCACGGTGAGCCATCTCACGGAGGCACACGCGGCACAGGCCGAACTTGCGGTACACGGAGTGGGGACGACCACAGCGCTGGCAGCGCGTGTAGCCACGCACGCCGAACTTGGGCTTGCGGGCAGCCTTCGCGATGAGAGCCTTCTTCGCCATCTCGCTTACGCCTCCTTGAACGGGAAGCCGAGGTGACGCAGAAGGGCACGGCCCTCGTCGTCGTTGGTCGCCGTGGTCACCACGGTGATGTCCATACCCCGGACACGGTCGATCTTGTCCTGGTCGATCTCGTGGAACATGACCTGCTCCGTGAGACCGAAGGTGTAGTTGCCACGCCCGTCGAACTGCTTGGGGGACAGACCACGGAAGTCGCGGATGCGCGGGAGCGCGAGCGACAGGGTGCGGTCCAGGAACTCCCACATGCGGTCGCCACGGAGGGTGACGTGCGCACCGATCGGCTGGCCCTCACGCAGCTTGAACTGCGCGATGGACTTGCGAGCCTTGGTGACGGCCGGCTTCTGACCGGTGATCGTGGTGAGGTCACGGACGGCACCGTCCATGAGCTTCGAGTCACGGGCGGCGTCGCCGACACCCATGTTGACCACGATCTTCACGAGGCCGGGAACCTGCATGACGTTCTCGTAGGAGAACTCCTCACGCAGCTTGCCCGCGATCTCCTCGCGGTACTTCGTCTTGAGACGCGGAGTGGTGGTAGCCATCAGATGTCCTCACCCGTCCGCTTGGCAACGCGGATCTTGTTGCCCTCGTCGTCGAAGCGGTAACCGACACGCGTGACGACCTTCTTGCCGTCCTTCTCCACGACCAGCTGGACGTTGGAGACGTGGACCGGAGCCTCGGTCGTGACGATGCCACCGGCCTGCGACGGGCCGGCCTTGGTGTGCTTCTTGACCCGGTTGACACCCTCGACGAGGACGCGGTTCTCGCGGGGGAAGGCCGTGATGACCTTGCCCTGCTTGCCCTTGTCCTTACCGGTGATGACCTGGACCAGGTCGCCCTTCTTGATCTTCATGCTTACAGCACCTCCGGCGCGAGCGAGATGATCTTCATGAACTTCTTCTCGCGCAGCTCACGGCCGACCGGGCCGAAGATACGGGTGCCACGAGGGTCGCCGTCGTTCTTGAGAATGACAGCGGCGTTCTCGTCGAAGCGGATGTACGAGCCGTCCTGGCGGCGGCGCTCCTTGACGGTGCGAACGATGACCGCCTTGACGACGTCACCCTTCTTCACGTTGCCACCGGGGATCGCGTCCTTGACGGTGGCGACGATGACGTCACCGATGCCCGCGTAGCGGCGACCCGAGCCACCGAGAACACGGATGCAAAGGATCTCCTTGGCACCAGTGTTGTCGGCGACACGCAGTCGCGACTCCTGCTGGATCACGTCTATCTCCTGATTTGTCTGCCGGTTCCCGGCGGGGTTGCGCTAAGCGATCAGCGCAACCCCACCGAGCCTGGCGGAACTGACCTGAGGGAAACCCCTCAGGTAATTACTTGGCCTTCTCGAGGATCTCGACGACGCGCCAGTGCTTCGTGGCGGACAGCTTCCGGGTCTCCATCAGGAGGACGCGGTCGCCGATGCCGGCAGCGTTCTGCTCGTCGTGAGCCTTGAGCTTGTTCGTACGGCGGATGACCTTGCCGTACAGCGCGTGCTTGACGCGGTCCTCGACAGCGACGACGACGGTCTTGTCCATCTTGTCGCTGACGACCAGGCCCTCGCGGACCTTGCGAGCGTTGCGCTCGGTCTTCTCAGTCACGTTGCTCTCGCTCATCAGGCGTTCTCCACCGTCTCGATGCCCAGCTCACGCTCACGCATCAGGGTGTAGATCCGGGCGATGTCCTTACGGACGGACTTGAGCCGACCGTGGTTCTCGAGCTGACCGGTCGCCGCCTGGAAGCGGAGGTTGAACAGCTCTTCCTTGGCCTCGCGGAGCTTGTTGAGAAGCTCCTCGTTGCCCAGCTCGCGCAGCTCGGACGCCTTGGTACCGGCCGACATCACAGCTCACCTGCTTCGCGCTTCACGATCTTGCACTTCATCGGCAGCTTGTGGGCCGCACGGGTCAGGGCCTCGCGCGCGATCTTCTCGTTCGGGTAGGACAGTTCGAACATCACCCGACCCGGCTTGACGTTCGCGATCCACCACTCCGGAGAACCCTTACCGGAACCCATGCGGGTCTCGGCGGGCTTCTTCGTCAGCGGGCGGTCCGGGTAGATGTTGATCCAGACCTTGCCGCCACGCTTGATGTGGCGGGTCATCGCGATACGAGCCGCCTCGATCTGGCGGTTGGTCACGTAAGCCGGCGTGAGGGCCTGAATGCCGTACTCGCCGAACGCAACCTGCGTACCACCCTTGCTCGCGCCGGAGCGCTTCGGGTGGTGCTGCTTGCGGTGCTTGACCCTACGGGGGATCAGCATGTCGGTCAGGCCTCCGTTCCGGTGCTCTCAGCCGGAGCAGCGGCGGCGGCGTCGGCCTTGGGGGCCTCGGCGGCCGGAGCCGACTGCTGCGGCTTGCGGCCGCGGCCGCCACGCTCGCCACCGCGGCCACCACGGCCGGCCGGGCGGTCGCCAGCGCCGGCACCACGGGCCGGGCGGTTACCCGCACGGGCCGCGGCGTTCTCGGCGCGGACCTCGGCGATGTTCTTGACGTCGCCCTTGTAGATCCAGACCTTGACGCCAATGCGACCGAAGGTCGTCTTGGCCTCGAAGAAGCCGTAGTCCACGTTCGCGCGGAGCGTGTGCAGCGGCACACGACCCTCGCGGTAGAACTCCGAGCGGGACATCTCGGCGCCGCCGAGACGACCGCCACACTGGATCTTGATGCCCTTGGCGCCGGCCTTCATGGTGCCCTGCATGCTCTTGCGCATGGCACGGCGGAAGGAGACGCGGGAGGAGAGCTGCTCGGCAACGGCCTGAGCAACCAGCTGGGCGTCCATCTCGGGGTTCTTGACCTCGAGGATGTTCAGCTGGACCTGCTTGCCCGTGAGCTTCTCGAGGTCGCCGCGGATGCGGTCGGCCTCGGCGCCACGGCGGCCGATGACGATGCCGGGACGCGCGGTGTGGATGTCCACCCGCACGCGGTCACGGGTGCGCTCGATCTCAACCTTCGAGATGCCGGCGCGCTCCATGCCGGACGTCATCATCCGACGGATGGCGACGTCTTCCTTGACGTAGTCCTTGTACAGCTTGTCGGCGTACCAGCGGGACTTGAAGTCCGTGGTGATGCCGAGCCGGAACCCATGCGGGTTAACCTTCTGGCCCATTACCGGGTTCCTTCCTTGCTGCTGACGACCACGGTGATGTGGCTGGTCCGCTTACGGATCCGGTAGGCACGGCCCTGGGCACGCGGACGGAACCGCTTCAGGGTCGGGCCCTCATCGACGAACGCCTCGCTGATGTACAGCGAAGAGGCGTCCGTGTGGTCGTAGTTGTGCGCGGCGTTGGCGATGGCGCTGTCAAGCACCTTGCCAACCGGCACGCTCGCGGCCTGCGGGGCGAAACGCAGGACCGCCTGAGCCTCCGTGGCGTCCATGCCACGGATAAGGTCCACCACGCGGCGGGCCTTCATGGGCGTGACGCGGATGTACCGCGCCTGGGCCCTGGCTTCCATGGTTGTCCTTCCAGTGTCTGTCATGGTCATTCCACCCCGCTACTAGCGGCGCTTCGACTTCCGGTCGTCCTTCACGTGACCCCGGAAGGTGCGCGTCGGCGAGAACTCGCCGAGCTTGTGGCCGACCATCGACTCGGTGACAAACACCGGAATGTGGGTCTTGCCGTTGTGCACCGCGATCGTGTGGCCGAGCATGGCCGGGATGATCATCGAGCGACGGGACCAGGTCTTGATGACGTTCTTGGTACCGGCTTCGTTCTGGGCGTCCACCTTCTTGACGAGGTGGCCGTCGACGAAGGGTCCCTTCTTGAGACTGCGCGGCATCTAAACCCGCTCCTAGCGCTTCTTGTTCGTCTTGCGGCGGCGGACGATGTACTTGTTCGAAGCCTTCTTCGGCGAACGAGTACGACCCTCCTTCTGACCCCACGGGGAGACCGGGTGGCGACCACCGGAGGTCTTGCCCTCACCACCACCGTGCGGGTGGTCGACCGGGTTCATCGCCACACCGCGAACGGTCGGGCGAACGCCCAGCCAGCGCTTGCGGCCGGCCTTGCCCCAGTTGATGTTCGACTGCTCGGCGTTGCCGACCTCGCCGATGGTGGCGCGGCAGCGGGCGTCGACGAGACGGATCTCACCGGACGGCATACGAAGGTGGGCCATCGTGCCCTCCTTCGCCAGCAGCTGCACGGAGGCACCGGCCGAGCGGGCGAACTTGGCGCCGCCACCGGGACGGAGCTCGATCGCGTGGATCGTGGTACCGACCGGGATGTTGCGGAGCGCCAGGTTGTTGCCGGGCTTGATGTCCGCGCCCGGGCCGTTCTCGACGCGGTCGCCCTGGGTCAGACCCTTGGGGGCGATGATGTAGCGCTTCTCGCCGTCCACGTAGTGGAGGAGCGCGATGCGCGCGGTGCGGTTGGGGTCGTACTCGATGTGAGCGACCTTGGCCGGCACGCCGTCCTTGTCGTGACGACGGAAGTCGATCACACGGTAGGCACGCTTGTGGCCACCGCCCTGGTGACGGACGGTCACACGACCGGTGTTGTTACGGCCGCCCTTGCTGTGCAGGGGGCGGACCAGCGACTTCTCCGGCGTGGACCGCGTGATCTCGACGAAGTCGGCTACGGAGGAGCCACGACGGCCCGGCGTAGTCGGCTTGTACTTGCGGATTCCCATTTCTCAGTCCTCGTCCGATTCCGGACGATCCAGACCGCCGTTAGGCGGTCGGACCGCCGAAGATGTCGATACGGTTGCCCTCAGCAAGGGTCACGATGGCGCGCTTGGTGTTGGCGCGCTTGCCGAAACCGGTGCGGGTGCGCTTGCGCTTGCCCTGACGGTTGATCGTGTTGACCCCGGTGACCTTGACCGAGAAGACCGCCTCGACGGCCTGCTTGATCTGGGTCTTGTTGGAGCCAGGCGCGACGATGAACGTGTACTTGTTCTCGTCCAGCAGGGCGTAGCTCTTCTCCGAGACAACCGGCTTGACGAGAATGTCGCGCGGGTCCGAGAAGGTCTTGCTGGTGACGACGGCCTCAGTCATCAGGCGTCGCTCCCTTCGGTCTCAGCGGTCTGGGGGCCAGACACGAAGGACTCGAGGGCGGCCTGGGTGAAGACCACGTCGTCGGAGACGATCACGTCGTACGTGTTGAGCTGGCCCGGCTCCAGGATGTGCACCTGGGGCAGGTTGCGGGCGGACAGCCACGCGGCCTCGTCGGAGCGCTCGACGACCAGGAGCAGGTTCTTGCGCTCCGAGATCTTGCCGAGCAGCGTCTTGGCGGCCTTGGTGGAGATGCCACCCTCGACCACGCCGGTGACGACGTGGATGCGGGAGTGGTTCGCCCGGTCCGACAGGGCACCGCGGAGGGCGGCGGCCTTCATCTTCTTCGGGGTCCGCTGCGAGTAGTCACGCGGCACGGGACCGTGCACGACGCCACCACCGGCGAACTGCGGGGCGCGGGTCGAACCCTGACGGGCGCGGCCGGTGCCCTTCTGGCGGTAAGGCTTCTTGCCACCACCGCGGACTTCGCCACGGGTCTTGGTCTTGTGCGTGCCCTGACGGGCCGCGGCCAGCTGCGCGACGACGACCTGGTGGATCAGCGGGACGCTGACCTTGGCGCCGAAGATCTCCTCGGGGAGCTCGACGGTCCCGGCCTTGTCGCCAGACGGCGAAAGGATGTCAATGGTGCTCATCGGTTCCTCAAACCCCCTTGGCCGCGGTGCGGACCAGGACGAGGCCACCGTTGGGGCCGGGGACGGCGCCCTTGATGAGCAGCAGACCCTTCTCGGCGTCAACGGCGTGGACGGTCAGGTTCTGGGTGGTCACACGCTCGTTGCCCATGCGACCGGCCATGCGCATGCCCTTGAAGACACGGCCCGGGGTGGCGCAGCCACCGATCGAACCGGGCTTGCGGTGCACGCGGTGGGCACCGTGCGAGGCCTTGCCACCACGGAAGTTGTGGCGCTTCATCGCACCGGCGAAGCCCTTGCCCTTGCTCTTACCGGTGACGTCGACCTTCACGCCGGCCTCGAAGACCTCGGCGGTGATCTCCTGGCCGAGCGTGTACTCGGAGGCGTCAGCGGTGCGGAGCTCCACCAGGTGGCGGCGCGGGGTGACGTCGGCCTTGGCGAAGTGGCCCTTGAGGGGCTTGTTCACCTTGCGCGGGTCGATCTCGCCGAAGGCGATCTGGACCGACTCGTAGCCGTCGACGTCGTTCGTACGGACCTGGGTCACGACATTCGGGCCGGCCTTGACGACGGTCACCGGGACGACCCGGTTGTTCTCGTCCCAGACCTGCGTCATGCCGAGCTTCTCGCCCAGGATGCCCTTGATGTTCTTAGCCATCTCGCGCGTCACCTCAGAGCTTGATCTCGATGTCGACGCCCGCCGGCAGGTCGAGACGCATGAGCGAGTCAACCGTCTTCGGCGTGGGGTCGAGGATGTCGATGAGGCGCTTGTGCGTGCGCATCTCGAAGTGCTCGCGCGAGTCCTTGTACTTGTGCGGCGACTTGATGACGCAGTACACGTTCTTCTCAGTGGGCAGCGGCACCGGGCCCGCGACCGACGCACCAGTGCGGGTCACCGTCTCGACGATCTTCTTCGCCGAGGAGTCGATGACCTCGTGGTCGTAGGCCTTGAGCCGGATGCGGATCTTCTGTCCCGCCATGGCTACTAGTAGTCCTTTGTCTCGTTAACGCTCTGGAACCCGGTCGGTTCGCGTCCTCCTCCGACCCACGCGGTCGGGCGTGTCGCGCTCCCTCTACGCAGAAATCCCTAGGGATCTCCCAACCAAGGGGGCACGGTCGCCATGACCGCAGGCCGGGGGCGAACACCCACCGGGCGCCTGGCCGGCACCCCGCTGACGCTTCCCAGAAGATTCCCGTACGTCCGCTCCTGAAAAGGAGCGACGAGTACTGTGGGACTCGCTTCCGGTCCTCCCGACGGGAGGCGCGCAGCATCGGCACTCAACCGAGCAACTTGGACAGTCTGCCATACGGGGCCTTCCGGCCGCCAATCGGGGGCGAAGACTGTACCCCACGTCACGTACACCCATGCGCCGGGGCGCATGCGCCGGTCCCGCGCGCCCCCTCCCCGTCCTTCGAGGCCGTCCTCCGAGGCCCTCACCCCAGGCGCCGGGCCCGCTCCGTCAGATGGCGCCGCTCGGGCGCGCTGGTGGTGTGGCGGGCCGCCTCGCGGTAGGCCGCGGCCGCACCCTCCTTCTCGCCGAGGAGTTCGAGCAGATGTGCGCGGGTCGCGAGGAGGCGGTGGCTCCGGGCGAGCCGCTTGTCCGCCGCCAGCCCGTCGAGGAGTTCCAGACCCGCCTCCGGGCCCCGGACCATCGCGAGGGCCACCGCGCGGTTGAGGGTGACCATCGGGTTCGGCCCGGTGTGCTCCAGGAGCTCGTACAGGGCGAGGATCTGCGGCCAGTCCGTGGCCTCGGCGGAGCCGGCCTCGTCGTGCACGGCCGCGATCGCCGCCTGGAGCTGGTACGGGCCGACCCGGCCCTGCGGCAGGGTGCGGCTGATCAGCTCCACGCCCTCGGCGATCAGGGCGCCGTCCCAGCTCCCCCGGTCCTGCTCCGCGAGCGGTACGAGTTCCCCGTGCGGGCCCGTGCGGGCCGGGCGGCGGGCGTCGGTGAGCAGCATCAGCGCGAGCAGGCCCGCCGTCTCGGTGTCGTCGGGGACGAGCCGGTGCAGCATCCGGGCGAGCCGGATCGCCTCCGTGGACAGCTCGGGCGCGGTGAGCTCGTCGCCGCCGCTGGCCGTGTAGCCCTCGTTGAAGACGAGGTACAGCACGTGCCGCACCTCGGAGAGGCGGGCGGTGCGGTCCTCGCCCTCGGGCGGCGCGAGGGACAGGCCGCCTTCCCTGATCGCCTGCTTGGCGCGGCTGATCCGCTGCGCCATCGTCGGCTCGGGCACGAGGAAGGCGGCGGCGATCTGCGCGGTGGTGAGGCCGCCGACGGCGCGCAGGGTGAGCGCGATCCGGCTGGGCGGCGACAGGTCGGGGTGGCAGCAGAGGAACAGCAGCGACAGGGAGTCGTCCCGGTCGGTGTCCGGAGCGTCGTCGGCGGCGCGCGAGAGGAGCGCGGAGTCCGGGGTGGCGAGCGCCACGGCGTCCTCGCGGCGCCGGCGCGCGGCCTCGCTGCGCACATGGTCCACGTACTTGCGGTGGGCGACGGTCAGCAGCCACGCGCGCGCGTGCTCGGGGACCCCTTCGTCCGGCCACTGCCGGGCCGCGGCGATCAGGGCCTCCTGGACGGCGTCCTCGCAGAGGTCGAAGTCGCCGTACCGGCGGACCAGCGTGCCGAGGACCTGCGGCGCACAGGCGCGCAGCAGGTCCTCGATCTCGTGCGCGCGGGTCACACGTCCGCCGCGGACTCGTGCAGGATCGGCCAGAGCTCGACGGGCTCGACGTCCGCGAAGGGCATGTCCGCGGCGATCTCCTGGGCCCGCTCCAGGCTGTCGCAGTCGAGCAGGTAGAAGCTGGCCAGGTACTCCTTGGTCTCCAGGTACGGGCCGTCGGTGACCGCGGGGACCCCGCCCTCGCGCCGTACGAGCTGGGCCGCGGCCGCGTCGGCCAGGCCGTACGCGCCGAGCAGCTCGCCGCTCTCCCGGTACCTGCGGTTGAAGGCCTCCTGCCGGGCGATCGCCTCGGGCCAGGCCTCGGCCGGGAAGGAGTCCCACTTGGCCTGGTTGCCGTAGATCATCGCGACGTACTTCATCTCGGGTGTCCTCCCCGTCCCGCCCGCCCCGGTGGCGCGCTGTCACCCCTCGGTCGGAACCAGGATCGTCCCCTCGACATCCGTCCGCACATTCCTGAGACCTTTTTTCGGGGATCTTCCCCGACGTCCCACGCCCGGCGCACAACCGGCTCACTCGCACATCCGTCTTCCAGTGGACCGATTGAGCGAAAGGCCCTGTCGTGCACACTCCACCCCGTCGGCGGGCGGTCCTCGCCGCCGCCCTCGCGGTCACCTCGGCCGTCGCCGCGTGTTCCGTACCGGAGCCGCGCCGGACCGCGCCGACCGCCGACCCGGCGCCCGGCAAGCCGATCGACTCCGCGCGGGACCGGCGGGCGCTGCTCCTGCAGTTCTCCGCGCATCCGGACGACGACCTGTACTTCATGAACCCGGACACCCAGCGGCTGCTCGACGCGGGCGTCCCGCTCGTCTCCGTGTACGTGACCGCGGGCGAGCACACCGGCCGGAACCGGATCGCGGGGATGCCCGAGACTCCCCCGGACCCGGCGGCCTACTCCTCCGCCCGCCACCAGGGCCTGCGCCAGTCGTACGCGGTGGCGCTCGGCCTCCCGGCCTTCACCTCCTGGCAGCGGGAGGTCCTCACGCTCCCCGGCGGCCGGCGGGCCGAGATCGACACCCTCGCGCACGGCGCCCGCAGGATCGAACTGGTCTTCCTCAACCTGCCGATGCACGCCGGCCGCCGCTACATGGCCCTGCCCGCGCTCTGGCAGGACCGGGCCCTTGAGCTGCGCACCCATCTGTCGGCCGGCTCCCCCGTCACCCGCGCCGACACCTACGACTACGACCGGCTGATCGACGTCCTCGTCGGGCTGCTCCGCCGCTACCGGCCGACGGTCGTGCACACCCTGGACCCGGACCCCGACATCCAGCTGAGCGAGGAGGCCGTCCGGAAGCGGGACTCCGAGCAGCCCGGCTACTCGGACCACGGGGACCACACGGCGGTCGCCTCCTTCACCTGGGCCGCCCTGTGCCGCTGGGTCACGGACGCGGTACGGGACGGGGAGCCGATACCGGCCTTCACCACCACCGCCTTCCGCGGCTACTACAACCGGCACTGGCCCAAGAACCTCCCCCCGGCAGTGCTCGAGGAGAAGGCGAACCGGCTCGTCCCGTACGGCGGGGACCCCTCCTGGCGGTGCGGGAACCCCTCGGGCTGCGGCGACTACGGCGTCGGCGGCGAGCGGCCGCTGACCAACCGCAAGGGCTGGGTGCGCTCCACGCACCACCGCTGGCCCGGCGCGGCCCCCGCGCTCGCCGTGGAGCCGGACGGCCGGCTCGCCGCGTACGGGGTGCTCGGGCTGCGCGCGGTCCGCTGGCGGGAGTCCGCGCCCGGCGTCTGGGACGAACCGGTGGACCTGGGCGGCGGCCCGCTCGCGCCGGCGCTCGGCTCGGCGGTCCTCCCGGACGGCCGGGTGCTGCTCCTCGGGGTGCGGTTCGCCGCGCTCGACGGGCACGGCGGGGCCAACCGGCGCGAGGTGGTGCTCCTGGAGCAGCGCTCCCCCGGCGGCGCCTTCCTGGCCTGGCGGGGCCTGGGGAATCCGGAGCGCATCGACGACCGGGGCCGCCGGATCGGCGCCCCGGTGGCGGTGACGGCCCCCGACGGCCGGGTCCACCTCTTCGTACGGAACGCGGACAGGGGCGTGTCGACGCGGGTGCGGGCGGCGGACGGCTCCTGGTCCCCGTGGCGACCGCTCCCCGGCGACGCGGAGGTCCAGGACGGCCTGGCCGTCTCGACGGACCCGGCCGGCCGGGTGCATGTGTACGCGGCGGGGCGTGCGTCCGTACGGCACTGGGTGGACGGGGTCCCGCAGTCCGCCCCGCTGCCGCTCTCCGGGTCCACGGTGGCGAGCGCGGGCGGCGAGCTCTACTTCCGGGCGCCCGCGGCGGCGCGGTTGACCGGCCCGGCCGGCGACGCCGGTCTCGACGGGTACGGGGGTGTGGTCGCCGCCCGGTCCCCGAAGCTCGGGACGGTCCTGCTCGGCACGGACCAGAAGGGCCGGACGATACTCAGGTCCGGCGGCCGGCTCCGTGGACAGGAGAAGGCGGCGGTCTCGGCCGCGCTCCACGTGGACGCCCGGGGGGCGACCGTGGTGGGCCTCGGCGCCGACGGCCACCCCTGGAGCCGGCGCCCGTAGGAGCCGGGAACGCGAGAAGGCCCCGCACCTTTCGGTGCGGGGCCTTCCCTCACTGCTCAGCAGCTCTTGCGAGCTACCAGGTCAGTTCAAGATCAGGCAGTGATCTTGACGACCTGGCCGGCGCCGACGGTCCGGCCACCCTCACGGATGGCGAACTTGAGGCCCTCCTCCATGGCGACGGGCTGGATCAGCTCGACGGACATGGCGGTGTTGTCGCCCGGCATGACCATCTCGGTGCCCTCGGGGAGGGTCACGACGCCGGTCACGTCCGTGGTACGGAAGTAGAACTGCGGACGGTAGTTGTTGAAGAACGGGGTGTGACGGCCACCCTCGTCCTTCGACAGGATGTAGGCCTGGGCCTCGAACTGGGTGTGCGGCGTGACCGAACCCGGCTTGATGATGACCTGGCCGCGCTCGACGTCCTCGCGCTTGATGCCACGGAGGAGCAGACCGACGTTCTCACCGGCCTGGCCCTCGTCGAGCAGCTTGCGGAACATCTCGATGCCGGTGACCGTGGTGGTGGTCTTCTCGGTCTTGATGCCGATGATGTCGACGGTCTCGTTGACCTTGAGGACACCACGCTCGATACGACCGGTGACGACGGTGCCACGACCGGTGATCGTGAAGACGTCCTCGATCGGCATCAGGAACGGCTTGTCGACGTCACGCTCGGGCTGCGGGATGGACTCGTCGACGGCGTGCATGAGGCCGAGAAGCTTCTCGCCCCACTCCTTGTCGCCCTCGAGCGCCTTGAGCGCCGAGACGCGGACGACCGGCAGGTCGTCGCCCGGGAACTCGTACTCGGAGAGGAGCTCACGGACCTCGAGCTCGACGAGCTCGAGGATCTCCTCGTCGTCCACCATGTCGGCCTTGTTCAGGGCGACGACGATGTACGGAACGCCGACCTGGCGAGCAAGGAGGACGTGCTCCTTGGTCTGCGGCATCGGGCCGTCGGTGGCGGCGACCACGAGGATGGCGCCGTCCATCTGCGCGGCACCCGTGATCATGTTCTTGATGTAGTCAGCGTGACCGGGGCAGTCGACGTGCGCGTAGTGACGCGACTCCGTCTGGTACTCGACGTGCGCGATCGAGATGGTGATACCGCGCTGGCGCTCCTCGGGAGCCTTGTCGATCTGGTCGAAGGCCGAGGCCTCGTTCAGGTCCGGGTACGCGTCGTGCAGCACCTTGGTAATGGCGGCCGTGAGGGTCGTCTTACCGTGGTCAATGTGACCGATGGTGCCGATGTTGACGTGCGGCTTAGTCCGCTCGAACTTCGCCTTCGCCACTGGGGTCCTCCTGGAGTGGTTCTGAACGCCTTGCTTCATCGGCGCCAGGTGATCTTTGCTGGGATGCCAGTAAACCGGGGCCCGATCCCTCGGGTTTCGGGGGGCTGAGCCCCGGCAACTGGTGTCAAGCCTAAAGCGTGAACTCGGGAGAGTTACTCGCCCTTGGCCTTCGCGATGATCTCCTCGGCGACGTTCCGCGGAACCTCGGCGTAGGAGTCGAACTGCATCGAGTAGCTTGCGCGACCCGAGGTCTTGCTGCGGAGGTCTCCGACGTAGCCGAACATCTCCGAGAGCGGCACGAGGCCCTTCACGACGCGGGCGCCGCTGCGCTCCTCCATGGCCTGGATCTGGCCACGGCGGGAGTTGATGTCACCGATGACCTCGCCCATGTAGTCCTCGGGCGTGACGACCTCAACGGCCATCATCGGCTCAAGGATGACGGGAGAAGCCTTGCGCGCGGCCTCCTTGAAGGCCTGCGAACCGGCGATCTTGAACGCGAGCTCGGAGGAGTCGACCTCGTGGTAGGCACCGTCGAGAAGGATGACGCGGACGCCAGTCATCTCGTAGCCGGCCAGGATGCCGAACTGCATGGCCTCCTGCGCACCCGCGTCGACCGAAGGGATGTACTCCTTCGGGATGCGGCCACCGGTGACCTTGTTCACGAACTCGTAGGAGGCGTCGCCACCCTCGATGGGCTCGATCGCGATCTGCACCTTGGCGAACTGACCGGTACCACCGGTCTGCTTCTTGTGGGTGAAGTCCACGCGCTCGACGGCCTTGCGGATCGTCTCGCGGTACGCGACCTGCGGCTTGCCGACGTTCGCCTCGACCTTGAACTCGCGACGCATACGGTCGACGAGGATGTCGAGGTGAAGCTCGCCCATACCACCGATGATGGTCTGGCCGGTCTCCTCGTCCGAGTGGACCTGGAAGGAGGGGTCCTCCTCCGCGAGACGCTGGATGGCGACACCCAGCTTCTCCTGGTCACCCTTGGACTTGGGCTCGATGGCGACCTGGATGACCGGCGCCGGGAAGTCCATGGACTCCAGGATGACCGGGTTCTTCTCGTCGCACAGCGTCTCACCGGTGGTGGTCTGCTTGAGGCCCATGACGGCGACGATGTCGCCGGCGCCCACCGAGTCGATCTCCTCACGCTTGTTCGCGTGCATGCGGTAGATCTTGCCGATGCGCTCCTTCTTGCCCTTGACGGAGTTCAGCACCGCGGTGCCGGCCTCCAGGCGACCGGAGTAGATCCGGACGAAGGTGAGCTTGCCGAGGTGCGGGTCGCTCGCGATCTTGAACGCGAGGGCCGACAGCGGCTCGTCGTCGGACGGCTTGCGCTTCACGACGACCTCGGCGTCCTTGACGTCGTGGCCCTCGATGGCCTCGACGTCCAGGGGCGACGGGAGGTAGCGGACGACAGCGTCGAGCAGGGGCTGAACGCCCTTGTTCTTGAACGCGGTGCCACAGAAGACGGGGGTGACCGTCTTCTCGCCGTTGCCCTTGCCGGACGCGATGGTGATACGACGGACAGCCGCGTACAGCTGCTCCTCGGTGGGCTCGACGCCCTCGAGGAAGAGCTCCATGAGCTCCTCGTCGTTCTCCGCGACGGTCTCGACGAGCTTGGCGCGGTACTCCTCGGCCTGCTCGAGCTTGTCCGCCGGGATGTCGACGACGTCGTACATCTCACCCTTGCTGGCCTCGGCGGACCAGACAAGCGCCTTCATGCGGACCAGGTCGATGACGCCCTGGAAGTCCATCTCGGCGCCGATCGGGAGCTGCATGACGATCGGGACGGCGCCGAGGCGGTCCACGATCATGTCGACGCAGCGGAGGAACTCGGCGCCCGTACGGTCGAGCTTGTTGACGAAGCAGATGCGCGGGACGCCGTAGCGGTCCGCCTGACGCCAGACAGTCTCGGACTGGGGCTCGACACCGGCCACACCGTCGAACACGGTGACAGCACCGTCGAGCACGCGCAGCGAACGCTCCACCTCGACGGTGAAGTCGACGTGACCCGGCGTGTCGATGATGTTGATCGTGTGATCGACATTCTCGAGCGGCCAGTGGCAGGTCGTCGCGGCAGACGTGATCGTGATGCCGCGCTCCTGCTCCTGCTCCATCCAGTCCATCGTGGCAGCGCCGTCGTGGACTTCACCGATCTTGTACGAGACACCGGTGTAGAACAGGATCCGCTCGGTGGTGGTCGTCTTGCCCGCGTCGATGTGGGCCATGATGCCGATGTTGCGCACCTTGGCCAGGTCAAGCGAAGTGGTAGCCATATCGGCTCAGTCTTCTCTCGGTCTCGATGTGGGTTGCGACTACCAGCGGTAGTGCGCGAAGGCCTTGTTGGACTCGGCCATCTTGTGCGTGTCCTCACGCTTCTTGACGGCAGCACCGAGGCCGTTGGAGGCGTCGAGGAGCTCGTTCATGAGGCGCTCGGTCATGGTCTTCTCGCGACGGGCGCGGGAGTAACCGACGAGCCAGCGGAGGGCGAGCGTGGACGCGCGGCCCGGCTTGACCTCGATCGGCACCTGGTAGGTGGCGCCACCGACACGGCGGGACTTGACCTCGAGGGCCGGCTTGACGTTCTCGAGAGCGCGCTTCAGCGTGATGACCGGGTCCTGGCCGGTCTTCTCACGAAGACCCTCCATGGCGCCGTACACGATGCGCTCGGCGGTGGAACGCTTGCCGTCCAGCAGGATCTTGTTGATCAGCGAGGTGACAAGAGGAGAGCTGTAGACCGGGTCGATGATGACCGGGCGCTTCGGGGCGGGGCCCTTACGAGGCATTCTTACTTCTCCTTCTTGGCGCCGTAGCGGCTGCGAGCCTGCTTACGGTTCTTGACGCCCTGCGTGTCGAGGGAACCGCGGATGATCTTGTAGCGAACACCCGGCAGGTCCTTCACACGGCCACCACGCACGAGCACGATGGAGTGCTCCTGCAGGTTGTGACCCTCACCCGGGATGTAGGCCGTGACCTCGATGCCCGAGGTCAGACGCACACGCGCGACCTTACGGAGGGCCGAGTTCGGCTTCTTCGGGGTGGTCGTGAACACACGCGTGCAGACGCCGCGACGCTGAGGGGAACCCTCGAGTGCGGGCGTCTTGTTCTTCTCGACCTTGTCCTGCCGGCCCTTACGGACCAGCTGCTGGATCGTAGGCACTACTTCTCCGGTTTCTGTGTGCCGTCTGTAAAACTAACCTGGAACATTCGCCGACCCACGCGGTCGGGTGTGTCGAATCTCGCGGACCTCCGCCAGGGGCGGAAAAAGCGCGGATCACGGTGGCCGGTATATGACTCGCCGTGCGGTTGAGGACACGCACGGGAGCCCAGGCACACCCCAGGCACAAGGCATGAGCGTACCTATCGCATGGACTCCGGTCAAAACAAATGCCCACGCGCGGGACCCCGACCGGGGCCGGGCCGAAGGAGACCGGTTCCACCAGGGCCGACGACCGGGAACGGTCCGCTCCCGGCGGGGCCCCGGACGGGAGCGGGGCGGCTCCGCCCGGGCCCGGGCGGGAACGGGCGGGGCCCGGCCGGGAACAGGCCTCCGCCCCGGGACCCCGGGCCGGGGCGGCCCGGAGCGCCGGTCCCGGAGGGCCTTCCCGCAGGGGCGGTCCAGACCGGGCGGTCCCGCAGGGGTCGTCCAGGCCCGGCGGTCCCGCAGGGGTCGTCCAGGCCCGGCGGTCCCGCAGGGGTCGTCCAGGCCCGGCAGTCCCGCAGGGGTCGTCCAGGCCCGGCGGCCCCGCAGGGGTCGTCCAGGCCCGGCGGCCCCGCAGGGGTCGTCCAGGCCCGGCGGCCCCGCAGGGGCGGTCCAGGCCGGGCGGCCCCGCAGGGGCGGTCCAGGCCGGGCGGTCCCGCAGGGGTCGCCCAGGCCCCTGCGGGGCCTCCCGGGCCGGGCCGGCCAAGCCGCCCCCGCCAGGTGGCGGCGGGTCAGTCGCGGGCCGTGCGGCGGGGCTCTGCGGACTCGCCGGTACCCGCCGCTTCGGCGTCGGGCTCCAGGAACTGGTTCACGACCTTGACGAAGACGCCCATGCGCTCGTCCGGCACGCCCAGCCAGCGGGCGAAGTCCTCCATCGACGGCTGCCAGTCGCTCGGCGGCAGCAGATCCGCCGCCATCGGGAGCTCCTCGGGGGTCACGCGCCCGGACCGGATGAGCATGTCGCGGACGGAGACGCCGAGCAGCGGGGCGATCCGGCGCATGGTCTCCAGGTCGGGCATGCTCTGCCGCTGCAGCAGGCGCGTGACGGCCGCGCGGTGGACCCCGGCCTCGTCCGCGATCCGGGACTTGCCGCCGCCGCGCGGGCTGTCGATGTCGTAGCCGCGCTGTCTCATCAGGCCTTCGACCCAGCCTGCGAACTCGTCGAGCCCTTGAGTGCTCATGTGTACCGCTCCTCTTTCCCCACCCTCCGGATCCCACACCTTAGCGTGCTTGCGCGCACGGAATTACGTGCTTTCGGGCACGCAACCGTGTCGAATCGGTGAAGGTGAGCCCACACCGCTCCCGAATCTTGTTGCGCGCTCGCACGCAACGTGTAAGTCTGGCTCGCCGCCGCACTCGTCGGCCCCCTGAGCCCCAGGCGCCCCACCGGCCCCGTGGCGGCCCGGGCGGGCCCCGGACCGTGGAGAACCCCTTGTTCCATCCCGACCCGTCCCCCTGGCAGGCCTCCGCCGCGTGCGCCGGCCTCTCCCCGTCCGTCGTCTTCGCCCGCCGCGCCAAGGAGGCGGCCCCGGCCCTGCGGGCCTGCGCCTCCTGCCCCGTGCGGGGCGAGTGCGAGACGGCGGTGGCCCCGGCCGAGAGCTACTTCGACGGCGTCTGCGCGGGCCGCCTCTGGCGCAACGGCCGCCCGGCGGACGCCCACCGCGTGGCGAAGGCCCTGGCGAAGACGGGAAGCGCCCACCGTGACTGACCGCACCGCCGCGTCCGACCCCGCCGTCGCGCTCGTCCTGCGGGACATCGCGCTCTGGACCGCCTCCCTCGTACGGCAGTTCCCCGAGCTCGCGGAGGAGCTCGCGCCCGGGCGGCGCGGTCCCGCCGGGACGGCGCCCGCGCCCTCCCCCGCCGGCCGTGACGAGCTGATCCGCGAGGAGCGCCGGGAGGCGCTGCTGCTCCAGCAGCGGCACGGGCTCTCCGTCCCCGGCCACGGGGCCGCCCCGATCCGGCTGCACGTCTCCGACGCCATCCGGGACATCACCGACGGCGTGGTGGAGCTGGAGGAGGCGGTGTGCGCCCGCCTCACGCTGCCCCGCCCGCCCCGCGCCGGCGTGATCGACCGGCTCCGGCGCCTCGTGGGACTGCTCGACCCGATCGCGGCCCACCCGGACCTGGCCCGGCACGTACGGGACGAGATCCGCCGGATGGCCCGGCGCTGCGCGCGGACGCTCGGCGACTCGGAGACGGTCGTGCGGGTCTCGGGCCGCTGCCCCTGGTGCGACTCGGTGTCGCTGCGGGCGTTCCCGGACCGGCGCGCGGTGCTGTGCGTGAACCCGGCCTGTGTCTGCACGGACGAGGTCTGCGGCTGCCAGGACGACCCGTCCTACCGGCACCTGTGGCCGGAGGAACGGTGGGAGGAGCTGTCGGAGGCGTCGGGGACCCGTACCGAGGAGATCGAGGCGGCGATGGACGACCCGAAGGAGACCTCGTGCTGAGCTCGCCCGCACTGCCCACCCTGGTCCCCGGCCCACTGGCCGCCGAGGAGGCGGGGGTGGCGCCCGCGACGATCCGCAAGTGGGTCCAGCTGGGCCATCTGCGGGCCGCGGGCCGGGCGGGCCGGGCGCAGCTCTTCCGCCTGGAGGACGTCTTCGCGGCGGAGCGACTGGCCCGCCGCCGACCCCGTACCGCCTGACTGCTGCCCCCCCGTTCTCGTACGACTCGTATGACGAAGCGCCCCGCGTCCTTCCCGGACGCGGGGCGCTTCGTCATGCCGCCAGGAAGCGGCGGAGCGAGTCGGCGAAGGCGGTGGCGAAGCGCTCGCGGGTGTCCTCGGGGACGCGGTCGAGGGAGAGGTACGGGTTGAGGTCCTCCAGCTCGACGAGGAGCAGCTCGCCGTCGGGGGCGCGACAGGCGTCGACGCGCTGGATGCCGTGGTCGAGGGTGTTCCAGTCGATGAAGCGGCGGGCGAGGGCGAGGTCCTCGGCGGTCGGTTCGTACGGCTCCAGGACCCAGCGGCGCTCGGGGTCGGGGGCGTACAGGGCGTACTGGAAGAGGTCGTCGACGAAGTAGAAGGAGACCTCGTACCGGAAGTCGACGCGCGGCTGGACGAGGACGTCGCCGTAGGCGAGGCCGGCGAGGTCCTCGTACGGGAGGAAGCGAAGCCCTATCGAGTCGGCGCCGGCCTTGGGCTTGACCGCGTACTGGGCGGCTTCGGGCAGGCGGTGGAGGTCCTCGGGCCGGTCGACGGTGGGGATGACGGGGAATCCGGCGGCGGTGAGGTCGAGGAGGTACTGCTTGCCGGCCATGTCGCCGCGGCCGTGGAGGGGGTTGTAGACGCGGGTGCCGCGGGCCAGGGCCTGCGCGCGGAAGGCCTCGTACTCCTGCTGGTAGCCGAGGACCGGGCCGCTGTTGCGGACGACGACGGCGTCGAAGCCGTCCATGAGGGCGGCGGCGTCGAGCGGGTGACAGAGCGCCAGGTCGAAGCTCTCGCGGAGCCGGGCGGTGAGGTGGACGTCCTCGTCGCCGTAGCGCCGGCCCCGGGCCGGGTAGGCGAGGTCGGTCACGTAGAGCAGGCGGTGGCGGGCGGACACGGGGGCGGCTCCTGGGTCGGGGCCGCTCAACCTACCGGGCACCCACCCGGGAACCGCACGCCCGGCCGCCCGGAGCGGCCACGGCCGCGCGGGGCGGACGGATGGGCCGAAGCCGCGCGGCTGGACGGGCGGGCGGCAGCCACGCGGGACGCGGCCCGGGCCGAAGCCGCGGGGCAGACCCGCCCGGGCGGAGGGCGCGGGCGTGGGGCGCGACCCGGGCGGATTCCGCCGCGGGGAGGCCGGGCCGAAGCCGCGCGGGACGGACGGCCGGGCCCTAGCCGCGGGGCAGACCCGCCCGGGCGGAGGGCGCGGGCGTGGGGCGCGGCCCGGGCGGAGGGCGCGGGCGTGGGGCGCGACCCGGGCGGATTCCGCCGCGGGGAGGCCGGGCCGAAGCCGCGCGGGACGGACGGCCGGGCCGAAGCCGCGCGGGACGGACGGCCGGGCCCTAGCCGCGGGGCAGACCGGCCCGGGCGGAGGGCGCGGGCGTGGGGCGCGGCCCGGGCGGATTCCGCCGCGGGGAGGCCGTGCCGCGCGGGGCGGACGGGCCCCGCCCGTGCGGGGCGCGGCCCGCGCCGCAGCCGCGGGGCGGACCGGCCCGGGCGTACGGCCCGGACACGGAGCCGGGCACGGGGCCCGGACACGGGGCCCGGACACGGAGCCGGGCACGGGGCCCGGACACCGGGGCGGGCACGGGGCCCGGACACCGGGGCGGGCACGGGGCCCGGACACGGGGCCCGGACACCGGGGCGGGCGTGGGGCCCGGGCCGGGTGGATTTCGCCGTGGGGAGGCCGTGCTGCGGCGGGACTCCCGGAGGGCCGTGCGGGGATCGGGTTCAGAACTAGTTGCGTGCGCGCACGCTCCCTGTCACAGTTGGTGCAGCGGCGGAGCTGTGCCCGCGAGACGGGCCGCAGCCTCCGCCGTACGCCGTCCGGGAGCGCTCCGCGCCCCCGCCCCTCCCCCGCGTCGAGCGCCCCGGACGGCCCCCGCACCGCCCGTCCCGCCTCCCCTTCTCCCGAGGAGAACCGTCATGACCACTCCCCCGAGTGCGTTCCCGGACGTCGAGAAGCTGGTCGTCGACGTCCTCAAGGCCGACCCGGCGATGGCCGGCATCACGGTCGCCGTCCAGGCGCCGGCCGGCTTCGACGGCACGCAGAACGCCGTCCTGGTGAACCGCCGCGGCGGCGCCTGGATCGGCGACCTGCACGTCGACAAGCCGCTGATCGAGTTCGAGGTGTACGGACCGACGAAGAACGCGGCCCACGTCCTCGCCAACGCCGCCCGGCGGGCCCTGCTCGCCACCATCGGCAAGCAGCTCGGCGCCAACTTCGTCAGCGACGTCGAGGAGCAGGACGGGCCGCGCTGGATGCCCGACTACCTCTACCGGGGCGCCAATCGCTACCTCTGCGTCATCCAGCTCTCGCTGAACGTCTTCTAGACACCCACGTCCTCAAGACCCAGCGACCCACAGACCAGGCCTCGCCGTTCGGCGGGGCCTTTGCCGTACCCGGACCCGACGTCCGGGCACCGGCAGCCCTCACAAAACAAGGAGAAACCCACCATGGCAGGAAACAACTCCGCCGAGATCCGCGTCGCAGGCATCGGCAAGCTCTACGTCGCCGACGCCGGCACCTCCCTCCCCGCCACCTTCGGCACGGACTCCGCCGCCGACTGGTCCGGCGCGGGCTGGAAGGACCTCGGCTTCACCTCCGGCGACGGCGTCACGTTCTCGAAGAAGGACAAGCTGGAGGCCATCGACTCGTGGCAGTCGGTCTCCCCGGTCCACTACATCTACTCGAGCCGTGACCTGTCGCTGAAGTTCTCGCTGCTCCAGTTCAACGAGGACACGCTGCCGTTCTTCATGGGCGGTGACGCGGTGAAGGCCGAGCCGACCCCGGCGGTCGACACCTACCGGTACGAGATCGCCGAGCGTCCGTTCTCGGACGTCCGCGCCCTCGGCCTGGAGTTCACCGACGTCAAGGCCGGTGGCACGACCGCGGTGAAGTACCGCTTCATCATCCCGCGCGGCCAGGTCACCGCGACCGACGACATCAAGCTGGCCCGCAAGGCGGCCTCCCAGCTGGGCGTCACCTTCACCGCCATGTCGAAGGGCGACGGCAAGCCGCTGGCGACCTTCCTCATGAAGGACAGCCAGTACTCCGCGACCGTCTGATCCTTCTCCACCCGGGGCGGGACGGCGCACCGCCGTCCCGCCCCACCCCCTCTCCTCCTCACTCACTCGAACAAGGAGTACGCATCACCATGGCCCGTTTCGACGTCAACGCCGCCCGCGCCCAGCGCCTGGAGGCCCACGGCCGCACCTGGTCCTTCGAGCTGGACGGCGAGGCCTACACGCTTCCCACCGAGCTCTCCCGCAAGACCGCGAAGGCGCTGCGGAAGCTCGACGACAACGACGTGGACGGCCTGCTCGCGCTCCTGATGGGTGAGGAGCAGTTCGCCCGCTTCGAGGAGCACGACCTCACGATGCAGGACATCGCCGCGATCCTGGAGGCCTACGGCAAGGAGACCGGGCTCGGCCTGGGGGAAGACTGAGCCTCGTCGAGTTCGTCGACGAACACGCCGAGGCCCTCGAAGCGGACCTGCTCCGCTACTACGCCACCGATCTCCTCGACTGGCACCGGGGCGAGCTCTCCAGCCGGCGTCTGATGGTGCTGATCAAGCACCTTCCGGCGGACGGCGCGGTGCAGCGCGAGCTCCACGGCGAGTCGGCGGAGTGGTCGCTCTCCGACCATCTCCTCGCCGCGGCCGTGGACCATCTGGCCGTCGCGAACTGGATGTTCCAGTGCGTCAACACCGGCGAGGACGACGAGGCACCCGATCCGCCGAAGCCCGTTCCGCGTCCGGGTGTCACGGACGAGGACGGCGAGGAGCGGGACGGGGAGTCGGCGGAGGTGAGTGCCGGACCGGCAGTCTCCCCGTCGGCCCTGGCCCGCTTCTTCGGCTAGCACTCCCCCCTTCGCCCCCGGTTCCCGCTCCCGTCAGGAAGCGGGCTCCGGGGGCGCTTCCTGTGCTCGCTCGGCGGCCAGTTCCTCCTCCAGGCTCCTGGCCCGTTCGGAGAGCCGGCGTCCGCGCCGCTCGGGGGTCCCCCCGGCCTGACCGGGTACGCCGCTGAGCGGAGGCACGATCGGGCGGCCGCCTTTGCCGCGGACGACCTTCCGCACCGGCTGGGGGTTTCTGCGGGGGCGGCTCTCCTGGGCGGTCACCCGCACCTCCGCCTCGGGCTCCGGTTCGGGCGCGGGTTCGGCGGCGTGCTCCGGCTCGGGTTCGTCCAGCGGAGCGGGCACGGGTACGGGCGCGGGCTCCGGCTCGTACTCCTCGTGCTCCTCGTACTCCACACGCTCCGGCTCGGGGCGCTGTTCGAACAGCTCGCGCTCCCGGCGGACGCGCTCCTCGGCCTTGACCACCGCGGCCGGGGGTTCCAGGAGCCGGGCGAAGGGCAGCTCGATCACGCGGGCGCCGTCCTGGTGGGCGGAGTCCGTGCGCCGCTGCGGGCGCCGTATTCCACGCGCGTCACCCTGGCCCTGCGCGTAGGCGTCGGCGACGCGCCGCTCGTACTCCCTGCGGATACGGGGGAGTTCGTCGGAGACGGCCTCGGCCCAGCCGGCGGTGAACGCGGCGGTCTCGCGACGGTCCACCTCGGCGCGGGGCAGCACGACGAGGTCCTCCGGGGCGTACCCGGCGACATGGACGAGTTCGGCGAGCCGGGCGAACAGGTGGGGCAGATCAGGATGGGATTCGAGCCAGTCGATGACCTGCTCGCGCCGGTTGGCGCCCGGCTCGGTGTCCATGCGTCAGCACTGCCTTCCAACCCCCTGGGGTCCCCACGCGCCCCTCGCGCCCCCCGGCTCCCCGAATAAGTCAGGTCCAGGGAACGCGCCTTCCAGGGTACCCGGTCGAACAGAAGCTCTGTTCTAGGCACAAGACCCATGGGGAACCCGCAGGAAGACACACCGTCAGGTGTTTCCCGCTCGACAAACATCGAACAGATGTTCCACACTCTGTTCGCACAGCAGTTCGAACACGTGGTGCCCCCGCTCCTGACTCCGCGGCGCCGCCACACACGCACGGGCAAGCAACCGGAAGGCAGGCGTCCATGACTCAGCAGGCCGAGGCATCGCGACCGCACATCCCGCTCCAGGACCGCCTCCGCCAGCTCCTCGACGGACCCGTCGCCCTCGACAAGAGAGCGCTGCTCGGCACGCTGTACGCCGAGGTCAGCCGCTACGAGACCCTCGCGTACACGGCGGGCTGGAACGACGCCCTCGCGACGGTGCGCCGCGGCTCCCGCCATGACGAGGGCGCCGTGTAGCCGCGCCGGCTGCCCCCACACGAACGAGCCCCTGCCGGAACCGGCGGGGGCTTTTCGGCGCTTGGCCGTCACCGGCCGGAAGCGGAGCAAACCATGGCAGACGAAAAAACGAACATGGAGATCTCCAAGGAGATCCAGGACCTGAGGACCTACCTCACGAAGTCGGACGGCACCCCGCTGGTCACGGAGCAGTACTTCCAGAAGCAGCTGCCCGAGAAGTGGACCGAACACTTCCAGTCGATGTACGACGAGCTCACCAAGGCGAAGAAGTCCGAGTTCCTGGAGGCCATGGGCCTGGACGGCTTCGGCGCCGCGCTCGAGAAGTACTACGAGAGCAGGAGCGGGGCCGACACCAAGTGGGGCTGGTACCTCGGGTCGGCCATCGTGGGCCTCATGATCCCCGCGATGGGCGTCATCCTCACCGCCTGGGTGGTCAAACTCCAGCGGGACATCCAGCAGCTGCCGGCCCGCATGATGGGCAACACCAACGGCCGGGTGCTGGCCACCTCCAACACCGGCCGCGGCATCCGCCTCCAGAACCGGACCGACGTCGAGAACCGGGAGGACGCCGCCGGCGGCAACCTGGCCGCGATCCCGCGGAACGCGAACTTCGCCCCCCTGCGCTACCAGCTCCAGCTGCTGAACCCGCACCTGGACACGTTCAACCAGCACGCCCCCTCGTTCCTCACCAACATCGACAAGCTGCCGAGCGCCCGCGCCATCACCAAGACCGCCGGCGCCGTCGACAAGATCAACGCGGCCGTCACGGCCTCCAACCCCACCAAGATGGGGCAACTCGCCGACGCCCTGGAGAAGTTCGACCCCGCGAAGACGCCGGACCACCGCGAGCTCGACAAGATCAACAAGACCGTCGGCAAGTCCAACCCCACCAAGATGACCGAGCTCGCCAAGGCGGTCGGCAAGCTCTCCGGCGCCCAGCGGCACTTCCAGCCGCGGAGCCTCCCCGACGCCACGACCCTGCGGACCACCGCCGGCGCCGCCAGCGCCCTCGCCGACGCGGGCAGGAACGTCGCCCAGGCGTTCAACGACCTCAAGCTGGCCGCTCACCGCGCCGCCCAGGAAATCGCCCCCACCACCTGATCCCCACCCCCTCGGAAGGAGGTAACCCATGTCTCTCTTCAGTGCCTCGAAGAAGGCCGCCGACACCCTGCGCACCCTCAAGACGCAGGCGTCCGGCGCCGCCGGCGACATCAAGAAGGTCGGGGACGCCGGCAACGGCGCGTCCGGCCAGCTGAAGAACCTCAAGGCGGGCGCCGACGGCGCCGGCGGTCAGCTCAAGAACCTCAAGACCGCCTCGGACAACGCCGAGAAGGCCATGGCGAAGGCCGGCAAGACCGGCGAGACCGCCGGGACCAAGCTCGGCAAGTACGAGTCCGGCGCGGGCAAGGCGTCCAAGGGTCAGGACAAGCTCAACAAGTCGATGAAGGGCAATCTCCTCGCCCGCCTCGTCGAGCTCTTCATGCCTCTCATCGAGAAGGTCGTCGAGATGGCGATGCAATCGAAGACGATGCAGAAGATCATCAAGAAGGCCTTCGACGCCATCAAGGTCGTGATCAGCGCCGTCATGAAGGCCATCGGCCCGATCATGAAGCAGGCCGGGCAGCTGATCAAGAAGGTCTGGGACGGCATCAAGAAGGCCGTCTCCGTCGTGGTCAAGGCCGTCGCCACCGTCATCAAGACCTACGTCAACATCTGGAAGACGGTCATCACGACCGTCATGAAGGCGATCAAGACGGTCATCGGCGCCGTCTGGAACGGCATCAAGGCCGTCATCACGCCGGTGGTGAACTGGATCAAGTCCGCGATCCCCAACGCCTTCACCGCCGTCAAGGACAAGATGTCCTCCATCTGGAACGGCCTCAAGGACATCGCGTCCCGGGCGTTCGAGGGCATCAAGAGCGGCGTGTCCGGCCCGGTCAACGCCGTGATCGGCCTGATCAACCGCATGATCAGGGCCGTCAACGGCGTCAAGGTCAGCGTCCCCGGCTGGGTGCCGATCGTCGGCGGCAAGACCTTCGGCGTCAACATCCCCACCATCCCCATGCTCGCCACGGGTGGTGTCGTCATGCCCCGCAGCGGCGGTGTCCCGGCGATCCTCGCCGAGGCGGGCGAGGCCGAGGCCGTCCTGCCGCTCTCCAAGCTGGACCGGCTGCTCGCCATGACGGCCCGGCGCGCCCGGATGACGGCGCAGCTCCAGGCGGGCAACGGTGGCGGCGGTGCCGGGCTGCACATCGAGCACTACCACGCGGCCCGCAACAGTGACCCGCAGTCCACGGCCGACGCGCTGATGTACCTGGCGAAGGCACGCGGATGAGTGCCGTCGCGGCCTTCCCGAACCCGTTCCGCCGGGCCCTGCCGGCGATGACCTCCCTCAGGCGGGGCCTCGGCCAGGCGAGCGACGGACTGAAGCGGCTCCGGCAGGACGCGCAGCGGGCGTCCGGCGGCCTGGACCGGTTCGCCACCGGGTTCCGTACGGCCGGCACCTCCGTACGCGCCGTCGGCAGGAACGCGTCCGGCGCCGTCGGCTCCGTACGCCGCATCCAGCGGTCCAGGGCGGCGAACGGATTCCGGCGCATCGGCGTCGCGGCGGGCAAGGCGGGGACCGTGGCCGGGCTCTTCGCCGGCCCCGCCGTCGGCATGCTGCTGGAGATGATCCTCCCGCTGCTGCCCTTCGTCGACACGCTCACGAAGCTGATGGACACCTACGGCACGGTGATGGAGATCGCCTCCGTGGCCATGACCGGCGTCAACCTCGCCATGCGCGGCAACCCGCTCGGCTTCCTCGCCGGCATCCTCGTCCCGGTCGCCGCGTGGCTCATCGAGTACGCGATGCAGACCGAGACCGGGCAGCGGATCATGAAGCAGGTCTTCCAGGCGGCCCTCAAGGGCTTCCAGGCGGTCTGGAAGTTCCTGCAGCCGGTCCTGAAGGCGATCGGCCAGGCGGTCTCGGTCTACTTCAAGGCCTACCTCACCCTCTTCACGACCGCTCTGAAGATCATCGGGGACGCCGTCAACGGCTTCTCCCACGTCCGCTCCTCCGTCACCTCCGCCACCAACGCCCTGTGCGGCATCGCTTCGAGCACCATCGGCGGCATCAAGGGCGCGATCCACCCGTTCCTGTCCTTCTTCACCGACAAGATCCCGGGCTTCTTCCGGCACGCCAAGGACGCCGTCGGCAAGGCCCTGCACGGCATGGGCGAGCTGATCAAGGGCGCCCTGACCGCCGTGCTCGGTGTCGTCAAGGGCCCGATCAACGGGCTCATCGCCTTCGCCAACTGGATCATCGACGGGCTCAACAAGCTGAGCTTCGACTTCCTCGGCAAACACTTCGGCGTCGACATCGACAAGATCCCGATGCTCGCCGAGGGCGGTGTCGTCTTCCCCGGTGCCGACAGCGCGCCGCGCATCGACCCGCTCACCGTCCTCGAACAGCGGCGCGTCCCGGCCCTCACCGAGGCTCCCCGGCAGCCCCACCGCATCACGGAGTTCCACGAGGATCCGGGCGCCGGCCCGCGGTCGACCGCCGAGGACCTGCTCTTCCTCCTCGCCGCCCACGGCTGAAGCCCCGCCCGCCCGCAGGCCCGACGGCGCCGCAGGCCCCGCCCGCCCGAAGGCCCGAAGGCACGGCAGGCGCCGCAGGCCCCGCCCGCCCGAAGGCACGCAGGCCCCGCAGGCGCCGCAGGCACCGCAGGCCTGACAGCGCGCCAGACAGAAGTCCGTCAGCCCGACAGACCGTCAGAAGCCCCCCAGCCCCTCAGAAGTGAGGTGACGGCCCCATGGCCGAGACCACAACCACATACGCCGGAAGCACCCTCACCGCCGACCTCGCGCCCGGCTCACTGATCACCCAGGACGGGCAGATCCAGTGGGCCGGGCTTCTCATCGGCCCCGGCACGCCGTTCAACGTCGACCGTTCCGGTCTCCAGGGCTGGGAGGACCTGCCCGAGTACGACTCCTCCGACGCCGACCGGCCCACCTCGCACGGCGCCTGGCCCGGCTCCCGCTACGCCAAGCCGCGCAAGATCGGCGGCACGATCGTGCTGATGCCGGAGTACTCCGGCGCGGCCGAGGCCATCCGCGCCCTGCGCCAGTCGCTCGCCCTGCTCGACGAGGAGCGCTGGCTCACCGTCCGGCTGCACGGCGAACTCCTCGCCGTGCGCGCCCGGATCGCCCAGCGCGTGGTCCCCGCCGACCAGGGCTTCGCCACCCAGGGCAGCTCCAAGATGTCGATCCAGTGGCTGGCCTCCGACCCGCGCCGCTACAGCGTCAACGAGCAGTCCGCCTCCACCACTCCCCCGCAGCCGGAGTCCGGCCTGACCTGGCCGCTGACCTGGCCGCTCAACTGGGGCCAGGCCAAGTCCACCGGTGACGCCGTCGCCGAGAACACCGGCTCCGCCGCCACCCACCCGGTGATCGTCTTCCGCGGCCCCTGCTCCATGCCGACCGTCACCGAGCGGGTCTCCAAGCGCCGCCTGCGGTACGCGATCGACCTCGCCGCCGGCGACGAGCTCGTCGTCGACACCGCCAACGGCACGGTGATGCTCAACAACACCGCTTCCCGCCGCCACACCGCGATGGCCGACTCCAGCCCCGAGGAGCTGTTCCTCCTCGAACCGGGCCGTACGGAGCTGTCGTTCCGTCCGGACGCGGCCACCTCCGACGCGCTGATGACGGTCCGCTGGCGCAGCGCCGAGTGGTGACCGAAGCCCCCGACCGCCCCTCCCGGAAGAGGTGAACACCCCATGACCGTACGAGCCGCCTGGCTCCAGTCCACGGGCCAGACCCGAGAGGACACCCGGATCGCGCTGTCCGCGCTGCTCACCCCCAGCGGCGCGAACGCCTCCGCGCCCGCCCTGCGTTCGCGGCCCGGCATCGTGCCGGGCGGCTTCGTGCTGACCGGCAGCTCCGCGATGCAGTGCACCATCGGCACCGGCCGGGCCGTCCTCCAGGGCAACGACACCGCCCAGGGCGCGTACATGATCGCGGTGACCGCGCCCGAGACGCTCACCATCGCCGACGGCGACCCGCAGTACGGCCGGATCGACCTGATCGAACTGGCCGTGCTCGACGACGCCTACGACAATGCGGGCTCCACCGACGCCGTGATCCGGCTGATCAAGGGCACGCCCGCGGCCACCCCGGTGGCCCCGTCCTCCGGCCCCGGCAGTGCCTTCCCGCTCTACACGATCTCCGTGCCGGCCGGCACCTCGGCCGGCACCGGCGGCATCGGCTGGACCTCCAGCGCCGTCACCACCAAGCACTACCCGATGACGGCGCTCGGCGGCATCATGCCGACCAGCGGCTTCAACGGCGTGTACGCCGGCCAGTACCGCGACGTCGCGGGCCAGCTCCAGCGCTGGGACGGCAGCCTCTGGGCCGGGTACCCGAAGGCGATCGGCGGCATCGCGCCCAACGGCACGATGACGACCGGCGGCTACACCGGCCAGTACCGCGACAACGCCGGCATCCTGCAGCGCTGGGACGGCGCGGCCTGGCAGTACGCCGAGGGCAAGGCGACCGTCCTGTTCAGCGTCTCGCAGACGTCGATGCAGAGCGTGCCGGCCGGCACCTGGACGCCGATCACCCTGAACAACGTCGACATCGACGACTTCACCGGCTGGAACGGCACCGACAGCTTCGTCGTCCCGCGCACCGGCTGGTGGCGGGTCTCCGCCCACATCGCCTGGAACGGCGACTCCACCACCGGCGTGCGCGGCGCCCGCATCCACCTCGGCGGCGTCGGTGTCCCCCGGATGACGTGGCTGACCCAGGCGTCGACCGGCGCCGTCACCGTCGGCGGCGAGGGCCTCATCAAGCTCACCGCTGGCAACGTCCTGCAGCTCGCCGGCTACCACAACCACACCGCCGCCGTCCGCACCCTCGGCGGCTCGGGCTACTACAGCACCCTGACCGCCCAGTGGATCAGGTCCTGACCGCCCCCTCCCACCGCACCTCCCCGATTGGAGAACCCCCATGGCACTGCGCAGCAGCTGGGTCGCCGAGACCGGCCAGACCCGCGAGGACACCCGCCTCAACCAGGTCGGCGCGACCACCATGGTCAACCCCGTCCAGGTCCGCTCCGGCATCCTGCCGGGCTCCTACGACGGCAAGTGGCGGCTGTCCGGCTTCTGGATGGACAAGGCCTCCGCGATGACGGCGACCGTCGCCGAGGGCCGGGCCGTCATCCAGGGCGACATCTCCCAGGGCGTCTACCCGGTGGCCCTGCCGGCCGCCGAGCAGGTCACCTTCGCCGCGGGCGACGCCCAGTACGGCCGGATCGACCTGGTCGTCCTGAAGGTCTACGACAACCTCTACGACGGCAGCAACCGCAACGAGGCGAAGGTCGAGATCATCCAGGGCGTGCCCGGCCAGGCCCCCCAGGCGCCGGTGGCCCCGCCGCGCAGCCTCGCGCTGTACGAGGTGACGGTCCCGGCCGGCGCCAGCGCGGGCAACGGCGGCATCCCGTGGGCCACCTCCCTGAAGGACCTGCGCACGCCGGTCGTCTCCCTCGGCGGCATCCTCCCGGTCGAGGGCCCGGTCCAGCCGGGTGCCCACCCGGGCCAGTACCAGGACACCGCCAACAACCAGTTCCAGCGCTGGGACGGCGGCAAGTGGGTCGCCTACCCGGAGGCCGTCGGCGGCATCGTCCCGTCCTCCGCGTCCACCCTCCAGGGCAGCTACACCGGCCAGTACCGGGACGGCGCGGGCGGCCGGATCGAGCGCTGGAACGGTTCGGCGTGGGCGCCCGCCGTCCCGGGGCCGTACTTCACCGACTCGCTGGACTCCAGCTACACCACCTCGACGACCTGGGTGAACACGCTGACCAACCGGGGCGTGGTGTCCCTCAGCTTCGTCGCCCCCGCCTCGCGGCAGGCCGTCCTCACCTTCGGCTCGCGGATCCAGCTGGTCGGCACGGGGGCCGGCGTCGGCTTCATGGGCGTGAAGGTCACCCAGGGCGCGGCCGTCCACTCGGACGTGAACGACTCGAACGCGGTGGTCGCCGCCGCCCCCGGAAACCTCTCCGTGGCCACCACCCAGCGCCTCCAGAACCTCACGGCGGGCGCCACGTACACGGTCACCGCCTACTACCGGGGGACGAACACCGCTCTGCAGACCTGGTTCAACAACACCTTCCTCCAGGTCACCCCGCAGCACTGAGCCCAGCCCCCGCCCGCCGCCCCACCACAGGAGTCCACCATGCCCGTACGTTCCGGATGGCTGATGCCCACCGGGCAGACCCGCCAGAACACCCGCGTCACCAACATCGGCGCCACCACCCCCGTCAACCCCCTCGGCGTCCGGTCCGGCATCCTGCCCGGCACGTACGACGGCAAGTACCGGGTCGGCGGCCTGTGGATGAGCTCCACCGGCCCGATGACGGCCACCGTCTACCACGGCAGGGCCGTCATCCAGGGCGCCACCACCGACGGCGCCTACCCCGTCGCCCTCGACGAGGACATCACCATCACCTTCGCCGACGGCGACCCGCTCAACGACCGCATCGACCTCGTCGTGATCCGCGTCTACGACAACGACGTGGACGCCCTCGGCAAGTACGACGCCGGCATCGAGATCGTCAAGGGCACCCCGGCGGCCGCCCCCGTCGCCCCGGCCGCGCCCGCCCGCTCCCTCACCCTGTTCTCGGTGAAGGTGAAGAAGGGCGCCTCCGCCGGCACCGGCGGCATCGACTGGGTGGGCGGCGCCGCCACCGACCTGCGCACCACGACCGTCTCCGCCGGCGGCATCCTGCCCGTCTACAACAACGCGGGCGTGGCCGGCGCCTACCCGGGCCAGTACCAGGACAACGACAACGCCCACTTCCTCCAGCGCTGGGACGGCACCGCCTGGATCGCCTACCCCAAGGAGATCGGCGGCATCGCGCCCAGCGGCACGATCACCACCGGCAGCTACGCCGGCCAGTACCGCGACTACAACGGCGGCCAGCTCCAGCGCTGGAACGGCACCGCCTGGGCGGCCTACCAGCCGCCGGTCGAGGTCGAGACCGTCAGCACCTCGGCGGCGACCCCGGCCGCCGGATGGACGCTGAACGGCTTCGCGGGCCGCAGGACCCGGGGCGTGGCCACCGTGTCCGTGACGGTGACCCGCAGCGGCGCCGACCTCACCGCCACCTCCGCGGGCAACCTCAGCCCCGACGAGCTGGTGGCCACCATCCCGGTGGGCTGGCGCCCCTCGTTCGCCTACGAGGCCACCGGCACCGACTTCTACGGCCAGGGCTCCTTCACCTTCTCCACGGACGGCAGCGTCCATGTGCGCACCTGGTCCGCCAACGGCGTCCTGACCGCCGGCCGGAACATCCGCATCACCGCCACCTACGTCCTGTAAGGGGGCCCTCGATGGCAATCGACACGCCCTACCGGGCGATCTTCTGCGACCTGCTCACCGACCAGACGCTGGACATCCTCCCCCTGCGGGACGTCTCCTTCGACGACTACATCGGCAAGGCGGGCTCGCTCTCCGGCACGATCCCCATCCCCGACAAGGCCATCGCCGACCGGGTCAAGAAGGTCCGCGAGGGCCGCACCGCGGTCTACCTGGAGCGCGGCGGCGACCTGTGGTGGGGCGGCATCGTCTGGACCAGCACCCTGCAGTCCAGCGGCCGCGGGGTGCTGACCCTCGGCATCCAGGCCGCCACCTTCGACTCGTACGCCGGACGCCGCCGCATCCGCACCGACATCACGTACGACACCCCCACCGACCAGGTGGAGATCGTGCGCCGGCTGTGGCGCGAGCTCGACGTCCAGGCCTACCCCGACGCCCCCGCGGGCGAGGACCCCCGCCGCCTCGGGATCACCTTCGGCGACGAGCTGCCCAAGTTCCAGAAGACGGCCTCGTGGCGCAAGGGCGACGAGACCGTCTACCTGGAGGCCCTCGACCAGCTCGCCGCCACCGAGAACGGCTTCGAGTACCAGATCCTGGTCTACCGCGACCCGGTCACCGGCTCGCGGATCCGGCAGCTCCGCATCGGCGAACCCAAGATCGTCACCGGTGCGACCGACCTGATCTTCGACCGGCCCGGCGTCATCCTGTCGTACTCCTTCCCGTACGACGCGACCCGCGGCGGCACCACCGCCCTGGCCCGCGGCGCCTCCACCAACGCCAACGCCGCCGCCGAGTCCCGGCCGATCTACTCCACCCAGCAGTACGCGAGCGACCTGCTCGTGGACGGCTGGCCGCTGATCGACCTGTCCTCGGACCACAACGAGATCACCGACCCGCTCGCGCTCGACTCGGTGGCCGCCACCGAGCTCAGGCAGGCCCGCGGCGCCGTCGTGATCCCCTCGGTCTCCATCCACCTCGGCGGGATCGTCCCGCCGCAGCTCCTCGGCCGCGTCGCCCGCATCCGGATCACCGACGAGTGGTACTCCCAGGGCCTCGACGCCCGCTACCGCATCATCGGCGCCAAGGTCACCCCGCCGGAACGCGGCCGCCCCGACACCGCCGAGCTCTACCTCGAGGAGGCCTGATGCCCCAGCTGCCCGAGGACATCATCGACCGGCTCAACCAGATGGAACGCCGGCTCAAGGCCCTGTCCACGGCCGTGAACACCCGTCCCGCCGTCAACGAGTTCCGTCCCCCGCAGACGACCGGCAGCGTCACCATCACCCGGCCGCTGTTCCGGATCTTCGACGGCTACAACCACGAGATCTTCGCCGACGACATCATGACCGGCGGTCTCGCCCGGCCCTGGCTGCAGCTCATGCCGCCGCTGGCCAGCGACACGGCCAAGTGGCCCTCCACCACCGCCGCCACGTTCACCACGATCGCCCGCTGCCTCAACCCCATCTGGCAGCCGAAGATGCGCCTCTCCATCGGCACGGCGGCGTCCAGCGGCGGCACCGGCCAGGTGCGGGTCCTCGTCGACGGCACCCCCTTCGGCCCCACCGTCACCGCCGGCACCACCTACGACTACCTCGGCCTGCTGCCCGGCGACATGAAGACCCGCTTCGGCCAGACGATGACCGTCGAGATCCAGGCCCTGGCCACCGCCGGCACGGTCTACGCCCAGCCCCTGCTCATCCACGGCGCCCAGACCTGAACCGCCCGCGGCAGACCACAAGGAGCACCCCATGAACATCGACCCCACCCAGCCCTGGGGCGTCGCCATCGACTACGCGGGCCGCGCCACCGTCACCGAGGACGGCCACACCCTCGTCGTCCGCGTCTACGACAACACCATGGGCTACACCCTCCAGCGCGACCCGGTCACCGGCCAGTACCCCTCGGTGTACGTCACCGCCGAGGTCACGGAGAAGGGCACCGGCGACGCCGTCCTGCGCGGTTCGGGCCTGGTCGTCGTCGCCGCCGAGGACGGCGTCCCGGCCGTCCCCGACCAGACCGCCGCCCAGCGGGCCGTGACGGCCGCGCTCGCCGACTTCGAGACCCGCCGGGCCGCGAGCGCCGCGCTGTGCGCGGCCTGGGCCCCGACGGCCCCCGCCCCCACCCCGTAACCCGGGCCCCCACCCGTACGCACGCCCGGCCGGCTTCCCCGGTGCGGGCCTTTCTCATGTCCGGAGGACACCAGATGGCCACTCCCCTCACCGCGGACCGGTTCGTCGCCGCGCTCCGCGCCGAAGGCGTCACCGTCGTCGAGCACCCCGGCTGGCGCACCCACAACCGCAACCACGTCGGCGCCTGGGGCCCGGTCACCGGCGTGATCATCCACCACACCGTCTCCGCCGGCACCGCCAACACGGTCGAGATGTGCTTCAACGGCTACGAAGGGCTGCCGGGCCCGCTCTGCCACGGCGTCATCGCCAAGGACGGCAGCGTCCACCTCGTCGCCAACGGCCGCGCCAACCACGCCGGCGGCGGCGACCCCTCCGTCCTCCAGGCCGTGATCAGCGAGACGTACGGCGACCGCCCGCCCGCCCCGCGCGCACACCAGGGCAGCGCAGGCGCCGTCGACGGCAACTCCCGCTTCTACGGCTTCGAATGCGTCAACCTCGGCAACGGCACCGACCCCTGGCCGCCCGCCCAGCTCGACGCCATCGAACGGGTCTCCGCCGCCCTGTGCCGGGCCCACGGCTGGGGCGCCCGCTCCGTCATCGGCCACAAGGAGTGGTCGGACTGGAAGGACGACCCCCGGGGCTTCGCCATGCCGACGATGCGCGACCGGGTCCAGGCCCGGCTGAACAAGGCCCCCGCCAGGCCCGCCCCCGACGCCGGCAAGCCGGCCGCCCCCCGCCTCCAGCCCTTCCCGGGCACCTCGTTCTTCCGCCGGGAGACGAGCTCCCCGATCATCACCGCCATGGGCCGCCGCCTCGTCGCCGAGGGCTGCTCCGCGTACACCGTCGGCCCCAGCCCCCGCTGGGGCGAGGCCGACCGGCTCAGCTACGCGAAGTGGCAGCACAAGCTCGGCTTCCGCGGCTCCGACGCCGACGGCATCCCGGGCGCCGCCTCATGGAACGCGCTGAAAGTCCCGTACACGAAGTGACCCAGAGGAGCAGACCGATGTCCGATGCCGCCAAGCGCACGGCCCGTACCGTCCTCCAGTCCGCCGTGGGCATCGCCGTCGTGCTCCCCGCGATCGTCGACGCCTCCGGCATCCCCGCGACCCTCCCCTGGGTCGCCGGGGCCCTCGCCGTCGCCGGCGGGCTGGCCCGGGTGATGGCCCTCGACCTGGTGCAGAACCTGCTGCCGTCCTGGCTGCGCCCCACCCCGGGCGGTGCCGATGACCGAGCCTGACCCGAACGACCCCGTCGCCGTCGCCCTCGAACTGGAGCGGCTCCGCGGCACCCTGGAGGCCGGCTTCGCCCGCGTCGACGGCTCGCTCGCGCTGCTCGTGCAGCGCAGCGACCAGACCGACAAGCAGCTCGCCGACCACGAGGCCCGCCTGGACGCCCTGGAACGGTCCCGCTGGCCACTGGCCAGCATCGGCGCCCTCGCCGCGGTGGCGACGGTGGCCGTCACGGCCTGGGAGCTGGCGGCCCGCTGAGGCACCCGACCGGGGAGGCGGGGCCACCCGGACCCAGCGCCGGGCGGCCCCGCCTCCCGCCCCTTGCCGGGCCCCGGCAGGAAGCACCTCCCCACACGACCGGCCCGTGGCCCTGTCCCCCGGGGCCGTACGGGCGGACACTGCACAGAGGCCCGACCAGCCGACGAAGGGGGACCGTCATGGCGACGGACGACCACGATCCGCCCGTATCCCCGCACGCCCCGTCCATCGGTCACGACGCCGGCGTCCACACCGACGTCCACCTCACCCTCATCGAGTACGGCGCGGTGGCCGCCGAGTACGCCGCCGCCGCGACCCATCCCGAAGCACCCCGGGCGATCGTGGACGACTACGCCATCGTGGTCGACGCCCTCGCGCTCGCCCGCCGGGTCCCCACCGAAGACGTCCCCGCCGTCCTCGCCGTCGGCACCCGGGCACTCCTGCGCGTGCACCGCGCGCTCCTCGGCTAGCCGAAGGCCGCGCACACGCCGAAGGGCGGCCACCCCGCACGGGGTGACCGCCCTTCGGTCAAGCGACTCGCTTACTGGTTGTACGGACCGTAGTCGTAGTCCTCCAGCGGAACGGCCTGGCCGGAGCCCGAGCCGAACGGCGAGTAGTCGATGTCGTCGTAGCCGACGGCCGAGTACATCGCGGCCTTGGCCTCCTCGGTCGGCTCGACCCGGATGTTGCGGTAGCGGGACAGACCCGTACCGGCCGGGATGAGCTTACCGATGATGACGTTCTCCTTGAGGCCGATGAGGCTGTCGGACTTGGCGTTGATCGCCGCATCCGTCAGGACTCGGGTCGTCTCCTGGAAGGAGGCGGCCGACAGCCAGGACTCCGTCGCCAGCGAGGCCTTGGTGATACCCATCAGCTGCGGACGGCCGGAGGCGGGGTGACCGCCCTCGGTGACCACACGACGGTTCTCGGTCTCGAACTTCGACCGCTCGACCAGCTCGCCCGGCAGGAGCTCCGCGTCGCCGGACTCGATGATCGTCACGCGGCGCAGCATCTGCCGGATGATGATCTCGATGTGCTTGTCGTGGATCGACACGCCCTGCGAGTTGTAGACCTTCTGGACCTCGCCGACCAGGTGGACCTGGACCGCGCGCTGACCGAGGATCCGGAGCACGTCGTGCGGGTTGGTGGCACCCACGGTGAGCTTCTGGCCCACCTCGACGTGGTCGCCCTCGCCCACGAGCAGACGGGCACGCTTCGAGATCGGGAACGCCGTCTCGTCGGTGCCGTCGTCCGGGGTGACGACGATCTTCTTGGTCTTCTCGGTCTCCTCGATGCGGACGCGACCGGCCGCCTCGGAGATCGGGGCGACACCCTTCGGCTGCCGCGCCTCGAAGAGCTCGACGACACGGGGCAGACCCTGGGTGATGTCGTCACCGGCCACACCACCGGTGTGGAAGGTACGCATCGTCAGCTGGGTACCGGGCTCACCGATGGACTGGGCGGCGATGATGCCGACCGCCTCACCGATGTCGACCAGCTTGCCGGTGGCGAGCGAACGGCCGTAGCAGAACGCACAGGTACCGACGGCGGACTCACAGGTCAGGACCGAACGGGTCTTGACCTCCTCGACGCCCGCGTTGACCAGGGCGTCGATGAGCACGTCACCCAGGTCGACGTTGGCCGGCGCGATGACCTTGCCGTCGACGACGACGTCCTCGGCGAGCATCCGCGCGTACACGGAGGTCTCGACGTCGTCCGTCTTCCGCAGGACACCGGCCTCGTCCTTGGCCGCGATCCGCAGCTTCAGACCGCGCTCGGTGCCACAGTCCTCCTCGCGGATGATGACGTCCTGCGAGACGTCCACCAGACGACGGGTCAGGTAACCCGAGTCGGCGGTACGCAGGGCGGTGTCGGCGAGACCCTTACGGGCACCGTGCGTCGAGATGAAGTACTCGAGGACGGAGAGGCCCTCACGGAAGGACGCCTTGATGGGACGCGGGATGGTCTCGTTCTTGGCGTTCGACACCAGACCACGCATACCGGCGATCTGCCGCATCTGCATCATGTTTCCTCGGGCACCCGAGTCAACCATCATGAAGATGGGGTTCGTCTTGGGGAAGTTCGCGTTCATCGCCTCGGCGACCTCGTTGGTCGCCTTGGTCCAGATCGCGATGAGTTCCTGCGTGCGCTCTTCCTTGGTGATCAGACCGCGCTCGTACTGCTTCTGGACCTTCTCGTCCTGCGCCTCGTAGCCCTTGACGATCTCCTTCTTCGCCTCGGGAACGACGACGTCGGAGATGGCCACGGTGACACCGGAACGGGTCGCCCAGTAGAAGCCCGCCGCCTTCAGGTTGTCGAGCGTCGCCGCCACGATGACCTTGGGGTAGCGCTCGGCGAGGTCGTTGACGATCTCGGAGAGCTGCTTCTTGCCGACGGAGTAGTCGACGAACGGGTAGTCCTCGGGCAGCAGCTCGTTGAAGAGCGCGCGGCCCAGCGAGGTCTTCAGACGGAACGAGTCACCCTGCTGCCACTCCGGCTCGCCCTCCTCGGCGACCGGGGGAACCCAGCCACGGGGAGCGACGGTGCCGACCGGGAAGCGGATCTCGATCTGCGACTGCAGCGCGAGCTCGCCGGCGTCGAACGCCATGATCGCCTCGGCCGTCGAGCCGAACGCGCGGCCCTCGCCCTTGGTGTCACGGAGCTCACCGTCGGTGGTGAGGAAGAACAGACCGAGGACCATGTCCTGGGTCGGCATCGTCACCGGACGGCCGTCGGCGGGCTTGAGGATGTTGTTCGAGGACAGCATCAGGATGCGGGCCTCGGCCTGCGCCTCCGCGGAGAGCGGCAGGTGGACGGCCATCTGGTCACCGTCGAAGTCCGCGTTGAACGCGGTGCAGACGAGCGGGTGGATCTGGATGGCCTTGCCCTCGACCAGCTGCGGCTCGAAGGCCTGGATGCCGAGGCGGTGCAGCGTGGGCGCACGGTTCAGCAGAACCGGGTGCTCGGCGATGACCTCTTCGAGGACGTCGTACACGACCGTGCGGCCGCGCTCGACCATCCGCTTCGCCGACTTGATGTTCTGCGCGTGGTTCAGGTCGACCAGGCGCTTCATCACGAACGGCTTGAAGAGCTCAAGCGCCATGGCCTTCGGCAGACCGCACTGGTGCAGCTTGAGCTGCGGGCCGACGACGATGACGGAACGCGCCGAGTAGTCGACACGCTTGCCGAGCAGGTTCTGACGGAATCGACCCTGCTTACCCTTCAGCATGTCGCTGAGGGACTTCAGCGGACGGTTGCCGGGGCCCGTGACCGGGCGACCACGACGGCCGTTGTCGAAGAGGGCGTCGACCGCCTCCTGGAGCATGCGCTTCTCGTTGTTCACGATGATCTCGGGCGCGCCGAGGTCGAGAAGCCGCTTCAGACGGTTGTTGCGGTTGATCACGCGGCGGTACAGGTCGTTCAGGTCGGAGGTCGCGAAGCGGCCACCGTCGAGCTGCACCATCGGACGCAGGTCCGGCGGGATGACCGGCACGCAGTCGAGAACCATGCCCTTGGGGCTGTTCGCGGTCTGCAGGAACGCGGAGACGACCTTGAGGCGCTTGAGCGCACGGGTCTTCTTCTGGCCCTTGCCGGTGCGGATGATCTCGCGGAGGCGCTCGGCCTCCTCCTCCAGGTCGAAGGACTCCAGGCGCTTCTGCAGCGCCGCGGCACCCATCGAACCGTCGAAGTACGTGCCGAAGCGGTCACGCAGCTCGCGGTAGAGGAGCTCGTCGCCCTCCAGGTCCTGGACCTTGAGGTTCTTGAAGCGCGACCAGACCTCGTCCAGACGGTCGATCTCGCGCTGCGCGCGGTCGCGCAGCTGCTTCATCTCGCGCTCGGCACCCTCGCGCACCTTGCGGCGCACGTCGGCCTTGGCGCCCTCGGCCTCCAGCTCGGCGAGGTCGTTCTCGAGCTTCTTGGCGCGGGCCTCCAGGTCGGAGTCGCGACGGTTCTCGATCTGCTGACGCTCGACGGAGACGTGCGCCTCCAGGGAGGGCAGGTCACGCGTACGACGCTCGTCGTCGACGTACGTGATCATGTACGCCGCGAAGTAGATGACCTTCTCCAGGTCCTTCGGGGCGAGGTCGAGCAGGTAGCCAAGGCGCGACGGGACGCCCTTGAAGTACCAGATGTGGGTGACGGGGGCGGCGAGCTCGATGTGGCCCATCCGCTCACGGCGCACCTTCGCGCGGGTGACCTCGACGCCACACCGCTCACAGATGATGCCCTTGAAGCGGACACGCTTGTACTTGCCGCAGTAGCACTCCCAGTCCCGGGTCGGACCGAAGATCTTCTCGCAGAAGAGTCCGTCCTTTTCGGGCTTCAGGGTGCGGTAGTTGATGGTCTCCGGCTTCTTGACCTCGCCGTGGCTCCACTGACGGATGTCGTCAGCGGTGGCCAGACCGATCCGGAGCTCGTCGAAGAAGTTGACGTCGAGCACTATGCGTCAATCCCTCTCAGGGTTGTAAGGCTGTGGGGTCTGATACGGGGGTCCTGGGGCCGGCGGGGGGACCATCACTAGTCCCCCTGCCGGACTCCCGTCAGACCTCTTCGACGCTGCTCGGCTCGCGCCGGGACAGGTCGATGCCGAGCTCCTCCGCTGCGCGGAAGACGTCCTCGTCGGTGTCACGCATCTCGATGGACATGCCGTCCGAGGACAGCACCTCCACGTTGAGGCACAGGGACTGCATCTCCTTGATGAGCACCTTGAAGGACTCGGGGATGCCGGGCTCAGGGATGTTCTCGCCCTTGACGATGGCCTCGTAGACCTTCACGCGGCCGGTCACGTCGTCGGACTTGATCGTCAGCAGCTCCTGGAGGGCGTACGCGGCGCCGTAAGCCTCCAGCGCCCACACCTCCATCTCACCGAAGCGCTGGCCACCGAACTGGGCCTTACCACCCAGCGGCTGCTGGGTGATCATCGAGTACGGACCGGTCGAACGCGCGTGCAGCTTGTCGTCGACCAGGTGGTGGAGCTTGAGGATGTACATGTACCCGACGGAGATCGGGTCCGGGAACGGCTCGCCGGAGCGGCCGTCGAACAGCCTCGCCTTACCGGTCGGGAGCACCATGCGCTCGCCGTCGCGGTTCGGGATGGTGTGCTGGAGCAGACCCGCGAGCTCGTCCTCACGCGCACCGTCGAAGACCGGGGTCGCGACGTTGGTGCCGGGGGCGACCTGGTCGGCGCCGATCGCCTGGAGGCGCTGCGCCCACTCGTCCGCGAGACCGGAGACGTCCCAGCCGCGGCTGGCGAGCCAGCCGAGGTGGATCTCCAGGACCTGTCCCGGGTTCATTCGGGACGGGACACCCAGCGGGTTGAGGATGATGTCGACCGGAGTTCCGTCCTCGAGGAACGGCATGTCCTCGATCGGAAGGATCTTCGAGATGACACCCTTGTTGCCGTGACGGCCGGCGAGCTTGTCACCGTCGGTGATCTTGCGCTTCTGGGCGACGTAGACGCGGACCAGCTGGTTCACGCCCGGGGGAAGCTCGTCGCCCTCCTCGCGGTCGAAGACGCGGACGCCGATGATCTTGCCGATCTCGCCGTGCGGGACCTTCAGCGAGGTGTCACGGACCTCACGGGCCTTCTCACCGAAGATCGCGCGGAGCAGGCGCTCCTCCGGGGTCAGCTCGGTCTCACCCTTGGGCGTGACCTTGCCGACCAGGATGTCGCCGGCGACGACCTCGGCACCGATGCGGATGATGCCGCGCTCGTCGAGGTCCGCGAGGACCTCCTCGGAGACGTTCGGGATGTCCCGGGTGATCTCCTCGGGGCCGAGCTTGGTGTCACGGGCGTCGACCTCGTGCTCCTCGATGTGGATCGAGGAGAGGACGTCGTCCTGCACGAGGCGCTGCGACAGGATGATCGCGTCCTCGTAGTTGTGGCCCTCCCACGGCATGAACGCCACGAGGAGGTTCTTGCCGAGCGCCATCTCGCCGTCTTCGGTGGCGGGACCGTCGGCGAGGACCTGGCCCTCGATGACGCGCTGCCCCTCGTCCACGACGACCTTCTGGTTCACAGAGGTGCCCTGGTTGGAGCGGGAGAACTTGTGCAGGCGGTACGTGATGTACGTGCCGTCGTCGTTGGCGACCGTGATGTAGTCGGCCGACAGCTCCTGGACGACACCGTCCTTCTCGGCCTTGAGCACGTCGCCGGCGTCGGTGGCGCAGCGGTACTCCATGCCGGTGCCGACGAGCGGGGCCTCCGACTTAATGAGCGGGACGGCCTGACGCATCATGTTCGCGCCCATGAGGGCACGGTTGGCGTCGTCGTGCTCGAGGAACGGGATCATGGCGGTCGCGACCGACACCATCTGGCGCGGCGAGACGTCCATGTAGTCCACGTCCGACGGCTCGACGTAGTCGACCTCGCCGCCACGCTTGCGGACGAGGACGCGCGGCTCGGAGAAGCGGAGCTCGTCGTTGAGCGCGGCGTTGGCCTGCGCGATGACGAACCGGTCCTCCTCGTCGGCGGTGACGTAGTCGACCTCGTCGGTGACCTGGCCGTCGACGACCTTGCGGTACGGCGTCTCGATGAAGCCGAACGCGTTGACGCGGCCGTACGAGGCGAGCGAACCGATCAGACCGATGTTCGGGCCTTCGGGGGTCTCGATCGGGCACATGCGTCCGTAGTGGGACGGGTGCACGTCTCGGACCTCGAAGCCGGCCCGCTCACGGGAGAGACCACCAGGGCCCAGAGCCGAGAGACGACGCTTGTGCGTCAGACCCGACAGCGGGTTGTTCTGGTCCATGAACTGGGACAGCTGGCTGGTGCCGAAGAACTCCTTGATGGAGGCGACGACCGGCCGGATGTTGATCAGGGTCTGCGGCGTGATCGCCTCGACGTCCTGGGTGGTCATCCGCTCGCGGACGACGCGCTCCATACGAGCCAGACCCGTGCGGACCTGGTTCTGGATGAGCTCGCCGACGTTGCGCAGACGACGGTTGCCGAAGTGGTCGATGTCGTCGGTCTCGACGACGATCTCGTTGCCGTTCTCGCCGATCGTCTCGGTCTCGCCCGCGTGGAGCTTGACCAGGTACTTGATCGTGGCGATGACGTCGTCGGTGGTGAGGACACCGGCGTCCAGCGGCTCGTCGGCGCCGAGCTTCTTGTTCACCTTGTAGCGGCCGACCTTCGCGAGGTCGTAGCGCTTCGGGTTGAAGTAGAGGTTCTCGAGCAGCGTCTGAGCGGCCTCACGGGTCGGCGGCTCGCCCGGACGGAGCTTGCGGTAGATGTCCAGCAGCGCGTCGTCCTGGCCCTGGGTGTGGTCCTTCTCCAGGGTGGCGCGCATCGACTCGTACTCGCCGAACTCCTGCAGGATCTGCTCGGTGGTCCAGCCGAGAGCCTTCAGGAGGACGGTGACGGACTGCTTGCGCTTGCGGTCGATGCGGACACCGACCAGGTCGCGCTTGTCGATCTCCATCTCCAGCCAGGCACCCCGGGACGGGATGATCTTGGCGGAGAAGATGTCCTTGTCGGACGTCTTGTCGATGGAGGAGTCGAAGTAGACACCGGGGGAACGGACCAGCTGCGACACCACGACACGCTCGGTGCCGTTGATGACGAAGGTGCCCTTGTTCGTCATGAGCGGGAAGTCGCCCATGAAGACCGTCTGGGACTTGATCTCGCCGGTCTCGTTGTTGGTGAACTCGGCGGTGACGAAGAGCGGGGCGCCGTACGTGAAGTCACGGTCCTTGCACTCGTCGATCGAGTTCTTCGGCGGCTCGAAGCGGTGGTCGCGGAAGGTCAGCGACATCGACCCGGAGAAGTCCTCGATCGGGGAGATCTCCTCGAAGATCTCCTCCAGACCGGACTTCGTGGGGACGTCCTGTCCCGACTCAAGGGCAGCCTCGACGCGAGCCTTCCAGGCGGCATTGCCGAGCAGCCAGTCAAAGCTCTCGGTCTGCAGCGCGAGGAGGTTCGGAACCTCGAGGGGCTCCTTGATCTTTGCAAAGGAGATGCGCAGCGGGGCGGTGCTTGCGCCGTTGTTCGTATTGGTCGAGGCGTTGCGCGAGGCGGCCAAGAGGGGGTCCTTCCGAGGGCTCGGACTCACTACGCGCGTACCGGTCCCCAGCAACGCTTCACGGCAGACTTTTCCTGAGATGACCAAAAGGCCAGGTCAGACGGGGTCGGTCCACGAAGCTGATGCGAAGGTATGCCCCTGGTGACGGGCAGGGGGCAGCTAACAGGCAGCGCAAAGGGTCAGTGTAGCCACTTGGCTCACTGATGTCCAGGGCGACTTCTTCGCGACCCTCGTTGCTCTCAACTCCGCGGTACCTCGCGCCGTGCGGCGCACCTCGATACTGCCCGTTCAGCCGTCGATCCATGCCTCGGAAACGGATCGTTGTGACGACGCGTCCTGAGAATTGCGCGCTGCGTGCGGTTCGTCAAGACCCGCCGGTCTGCGGGGCGCACGGCGAAGATCACCATACTCCGCTTCCGGCGGCCCGCAGGACCCCCGCCACGCCCGTTTCCCGGGAACGCCGAAAGGCGACCACCCAGTTGGGTGATCGCCTCTCGGTGCCTCCGCGTTACACGGGGGCAGGAGTCAGCTCAGCGAGCCGAAACGGTCTTACTTGACCGTGACGGAGGCGCCGGCGGCCTTGAGGGACTCGGCAGCCTTCTCGGCGGCCTCCTTCGCGACCTTCTCGAGGACCGGCTTCGGGGTGCCGTCGACGAGGTCCTTGGCCTCCTTCAGGCCGAGGGAGGTGAGCTCACGCACGACCTTGATGACCTGGATCTTCTTGTCGCCGGCACCCTCGAGGATGACGTCGAACTCGTCCTGCTCCTCGGCGGCCTCGGGGGCAGCGCCACCGACGGCGGGGCCGGCAACGGCGACGGCCGCGGCGGCGGTGACGTCGAACTTCTCCTCGAAGGCCTTCACGAACTCGGAGAGCTCGATGAGGGTCATCTCCTCGAACTGGGCGAGGAGGTCGTCCTGAGAGAGCTTCGCCATGATGGGCGATCCTTCCACTAATCTCGGCAGGTGCCGATGTGTCTTTAGAGGCGGGCGTAACGGCCCGCTACGACCCGCGCACTAGGCGGCGCGGATCAATGCGCGAGCCGAATTACTCGGCACCGCCCTGCTCGGCGAGCTTGACGCGAAGCGCTTCCGCGGTGCGGACGAACTTCGACGGCAGCGCCTGGAAGAGCGAGGCAGCCTGAGACTGCTTGCCCTTGAAGGCACCGGCCAGCTTGCTGAGCAGAACCTCGCGGGACTCGAGGTCCGCAAGCTTCTTGATGTCGTCGGCGGAGAGAGCCTTACCGTCAAGGACACCGGCCTTGATGATGAGGTTCGGGTTCTCCTTGGCGAAGTCACGCAGGGCCTTCGCCGACTCCACCGGGTCACCGGTGACGAAGGCGACCGCGGTCGGACCAGCGAAGTGCTCGTCCAGTGCGGTGATCCCGGCCTCGTTGGCCGCAATCTTGGTCAGCGTGTTCTTCACCACGGCGTACTGGGCGTTCTCACCGAGCGAACGACGCAGCGTCTTGAGCTGCGCCACGGTGAGACCCCGGTACTCGGTCAGCACGGCGGCGTTGGAGCTCTGGAACGCGTCCTTGAGCTCGGCCACCGATGCAGCCTTGTTGGGCGTCGGCATAGTGCTTCGGCCTCCTTCCGGGTGATGAGGACCGCTCAGAAGGAGGCTGAACAAAACAAAACGCCCCGGGCGCAGGCGCACGGGGCTGAGCTCGACCGGACACGAAGTCCGGGAACTTTCCACAGTCACCTGCGCGGGTCGTCCGTTGTCAGCGGATCCTTCGGCCACCGCACCCGAGAGGGGCACAGCAACGACCAGCGGTCTTTGGCTTCTGTGGAAGAGTACGTGACGGGTTCGGCTTCGGGCAAATCAGCCCTGGTCGGTGTTCTTGCCGAAGTCCTTCATCATCTCGAAGAGGTCCACGGTGTCCTTGGCCGGCGGGGCCTGGACGGCGGCCTTGGTGCCGTAGTCGGTGTAGTCGGCCCGCATCTGCATCGTGCCCTTGGCCATGGTCATGCCGATGTCCATGCGCGCCGGGTAGCCGTCCTCGGTGACCCAGAGCTCGGTGTCGTAGCCCTTGAGACCCGCCTGCTTCACGCTGGCGATGAGCTTGTCGTGGTCCTCCTTGGAGAGGACCTTCGACGACTCGTTGGCCTTGAGCATCTGCTCGAAGGTGAGCGTGCCCTTGTAGTGCTGGGTCTCCATGCCGTTGATCTTCTCGGCACCCATGTGCCTCAGGTCCGGGGAGTCCAGGAGCAGGGCGAGCTGCTGGGCCGGGTCCTGGTTCATGTTGTCCAGGCCGCCGGTCATCTGCTTCTGCAGCGCCTTGTCGCCGGAGGCGTCGGCCGCGTCCCTCATGTCGAGCTTCATCCAGCGCTTGCCGTCCATCTCGGCGGCCTGCTTGGCACCCATGTCCATGTACATGACCTGGTCGAGCATGATCATGTGCATCTGCTCGGGGCCGTCCGGGCTGCCGGCGGAGAGCATGGAGCTCTTCATGGTGATGTCCATGACCGCCGGGTTCCAGCCCTGCACACCGGTCATCTCGATCGTGCCGGACTCGGCGCCGAGCCCCTCCATGGTCATCGTCATCTTGACCTTGGCGGCCTTGGCCGCCGAGGTCTTCGCGTACGCGGCCTGGATGACCTGCGTGGCGTCCCCGTGGTCCTGCACCTCGGGAGCGACCGGAGCGGCCCCCTTGGCGTCCCCGCCGTCCTGACAGCCCGCGACGCCGCTCACGGCCACCACGGCCGTGAGGGCGACGCCCGCGCGCTTCCATGCGGACTTGTTCATGAGCGTTCCCCACCCCTTGATCCAAGGTCTTTACGGTTCCTTGAACCGTAACAAAGAGCCGGCCCCGCACCTCCGGAGAGGTGCGGGGCCGGCTGACCACTCAGTGAACCGATGAGGTTCAGACCGCGGCCGGGTCCTCCTCGACGAGGAGGTTGCGGGTGCGGTTGGAGTCCAGCGGGATGCCGGGGCCCATCGTCGTCGTGAGGGCCGCCTTCTTGATGTAGCGACCCTTCGCGGCGGACGGCTTCAGACGGAGGATCTCCTCCAGGGCCGCGGCGTAGTTCTCGACCAGCTTCGTGTCATCGAAGGAGACCTTGCCGATGATGAAGTGGAGGTTCGAGTGCTTGTCGACGCGGAACTCGATCTTGCCGCCCTTGATGTCGTTGACAGCCTTCGCGACATCGGGGGTGACGGTGCCGACCTTGGGGTTCGGCATGAGACCACGCGGGCCGAGGACGCGGCCGAGGCGGCCGACCTTGCCCATGAGGTCCGGGGTGGCCACAACGGCGTCGAACTCGTTCAGGCGGTTGCCCTTGGAGATCTCGTCGATGAGCTCGTCGGAGCCGACGATGTCGGCGCCCGCGGCGATCGCGGCCTCGGCACGCTCACCGGTCGCGAAGACCAGGACCCGGGCGGTCTTGCCGGTGCCGTGCGGGAGGTTCACGGTGCCACGGACCATCTGGTCGGCCTTGCGCGGGTCGACGCCCAGGCGGAAGGCGACCTCGACGGTGCCGTCGAACTTGGTGGTGGCCGTCTCCTTGGCGAGACGGACGGCCTCGAGGGGGGCGTAGAGCCGCTCGCGGTCGATCTTGGCGTCCGCGGAGCGGAGAGCCTTGCTGCGCTTCACTGCTTCTCCTGTGGTTCAGGGGTGGAGTCGTGGTGCGGGCCGCGCAGGCCCTACCACTGAAGGGTCAAACGGGGGGTGATCAGCCCTCGACCGTGATGCCCATGGAACGGGCGGTGCCAGCGATGATCTTGGACGCGGCGTCCAGGTCGTTGGCGTTGAGGTCGGGGAGCTTGACCGTGGCGATCTCGCGGACCTGGGCGGCCGTGAGCTTGGCGACCTTGGTCTTGTGCGGCTCGCCGGAGCCCTTCTCCACACCCGCGGCCTTGAGGATCAGCTTGGCGGCCGGCGGAGTCTTGGTGATGAAGGTGAAGGTGCGGTCCTCGTAGACCGTGATCTCCACCGGCACGACCATGCCACGCTGCGACTCGGTCGCGGCGTTGTAGGCCTTGCAGAACTCCATGATGTTGACGCCGTGCTGACCGAGCGCGGGGCCGACCGGCGGGGCCGGGTTGGCCGCACCAGCGTTGATCTGGAGCTTGATAAGCCCCGTGACCTTCTTCTTCTTGGGAGGCATTGCTCTCTCCGGGTCCTAGTGAGAGTGTTCAGCCCGCCTTCCGGTCATCCGGATGCAGGCATACCGCACAACGATAACGGGTATAGACGTGCGGCCAAAAACCGAGCAGGTCAGAGCGGCTTCGAGAGCCACTCTGACCTGGTCGGAAGACGGTGAGATCAGTTCTTCTGAATCTGGTCGAAGCTGAGCTCGACCGGGGTCTCGCGACCGAAGATCTCGACGAGGCCCTTGACCTTCTTGGAGTCCGGGTTGATCTCGTTGATCGTGGCCTGGAGGGTCGCGAACGGGCCGTCGGTGACGGTGACCGAGTCGCCGACCTCGAAGTCCAGGACCTGGACCTCCAGCTTGCGGGCCGGAGCCGGCTTGCCCTCGGCCTCGGCGGCCTCGCGGGCGGCCTTCTCCTCGGCCTCCGGGGCGAGCATCTTGACGATCTCGTCCAGGGTCAGCGGGTACGGGTCGTAGGCGTTGCCCACGAAGCCGGTGACACCGGGGGTGTTGCGGACGACGCCCCAGGACTCGTTCGTCAGGTCCATGCGGACGAGAACGTAGCCGGGAAGCTTGTTCTGCTTGACGTTCTTCCGCTCGCCGCCCTTGATCTGGACGATCTCTTCCTCGGGGACCTCGGCCTGGTAGATGAAGTCCTCGACGTTGAGCGAGACGGCACGCTGCTCGAGGTTGGCCTTCACGCGCTTCTCGTAGCCCGCGTAGGTGTGGATGACGTACCACTCGCCGGGGAGGGTGCGGAGCTCCTCGCGGAGCGCGGCGACCGGGTCGACCGGGGCGGCCGGCTCGGCCTCCTCCTCGGTCTCTTCCTCGGCGTCCTCGACCTCTTCGGCCTCGGCGGTCTCGTCCTCGTCGGACTCCTCGACCTCGTCGGCCTCGTCGATCTCGACGTCCTCGTCCGCAGCGTCCTCTGCAGCGTCGACCTCGACGTCCTCGACGTCCTCGTCGGCGGCCTCGACGATGTCCAGCTCGTCCTCGACGGACTCGGACTCGAAGGCGTCGTTCAGGTTCGCGTCAGACACGGTGGCTGCTTCTTCCTGCGATACAGATGGGGTGGAACAAAAAGTCAGCCGAAGACGTACTTGACTGCTTCCTGGAAGCCATAGTCAATCACGGTGACAAGGCCGATCATGATGACGACGAAGACAATCACCACGGTGGTGTACGTCGACAGCTGGCTGCGCGTGGGCCAGACGACCTTGCGGAGCTCGGCGATGATCTGGCGGTAGAAGAGCGCGAGACGGCCCAGGGGGCCCTTCTTTCCGCGCTTCCCGCCCTTGCGGGACTTCTTCTTCGACTCTGTGGTCTCGTCGTCGGCATCAGGCATGTCGATGGAGCCTACGGCGTCCGTCACGATCTCTCACCTGATTCCGGGTCGGCCGTGCCGCGCCCGGGTGGAGCCGCACGGCGGTGCAATGAAGTACGTACATGCGCACAACACCTGGCGGTGTGTGTAGCAGGGCCGGAGGGACTTGAACCCCCAACCGCCGGTTTTGGAGACCGGTGCTCTACCAATTGAGCTACGACCCTTTGTCGGTGCCCCCCAAACGTACCGCATCGTGAGATGTGGTCGGTGCGGGCCAACGAGGAGTGAGCATACGTGGTCATGGGCCCCTACGTCGAACAGAAAGCGCGCCGACCTGCCGTCGGACGCTCGTACGACCGGTAATGACCGGTCCTGTCCGGTCCGTGAAACCTGTGTGCCGGGCCTCGACGCGGTCTGGGACCATGGCCCGTATGAGCGCTGCTACCCCTCCCACCGAGCGTCGGGTCTCCGCCCGGATCGGTGCGATCTCCGAGTCCGCCACCCTCGCCGTCGACGCCAAGGCCAAGGCCCTCAAGGCCGCCGGGCGCCCGGTGATCGGTTTCGGCGCGGGTGAGCCCGACTTCCCGACCCCGGACTACATCGTCGACGCGGCCGTCGAGGCCTGCAAGAACCCGAAGTACCACCGCTACACGCCGGCCGGCGGTCTGCCCGAGCTGAAGGCCGCGATCGCCGCCAAGACGCTGCGCGACTCCGGTTACGAGGTCGACGCCTCCCAGGTCCTGGTGACCAACGGCGGCAAGCAGGCGATCTACGAGGCCTTCGCCGCGATCCTCGACCCGGGCGACGAGGTCATCGTCCCGGCGCCGTACTGGACGACGTACCCCGAGTCGATCCGCCTCGCGGGCGGTGTCCCGGTGGACGTCGTCGCCGACGAGACCACCGGCTACCGGGTCTCGGTGGAGCAGCTGGAGGCGGCGCGCACGGAGAAGACCAAGGTCGTCCTCTTCGTGTCCCCCTCGAACCCGACCGGCGCCGTCTACAGCGAGGCCGAGACCGAGGCGATCGGCCGCTGGGCCGTCGAGCACGGCCTGTGGGTCCTCACGGACGAGATCTACGAGCACCTGGTCTACGGCGACGCCTCCGCCGTCTCGCTCCCGGCCGTCCTGCCGGAGCTGCGCGACAAGTGCATCGTCGTCAACGGCGTGGCGAAGACGTACGCGATGACGGGCTGGCGCGTGGGCTGGATCATCGGCCCGAAGGACGTCGTGAAGGCCGCGACCAACCTGCAGTCGCACGCCACGTCCAACGTGAGCAACGTGGCGCAGGTCGCCGCGCTCGCCGCCGTCTCCGGCAACCTGGACGCGGTCGAGGAGATGGGGCGTGCCTTCGACCGCCGCCGCCAGACGATCGTGCGGATGCTCAACGAGATCGAGGGTGTCGTCTGCCCGACGCCGGAGGGCGCGTTCTACGTGTACCCGTCGGTGAAGGGGCTGCTCGGCAAGGAGATCCGCGGCAAGCGCCCGGAGACCTCGGTCGAGCTCGCGGCCCTGATCCTGGACGAGGCCGAGGTCGCGGTCGTCCCGGGCGAGGCCTTCGGCACCCCGGGCTACCTGCGTCTGTCGTACGCGCTCGGTGACGAGGACCTGGTGGAGGGCGTGTCCCGGATCCAGAAGCTGCTCGCCGAGGCGCGCGACTGATCCTCTTGCGGTGCGGGCCCCCGGTTCTCCGGAACCGGGGGCCCGTTTTTGCGTTCTAGCGAGGTCCCGATCGGGGAAATGGACTTCATTCGTCCATTCGAGTGCGGCAGGATCGGCCAATGGAGCACGTTCACCGCGACATCACCCTGCTGCCCAAGGCCCATCTGCACCTGCACTTCACCGGTTCGATGCGGCCCACGACGCTCATCGAGCTGGCCGACAAGTACGGCGTGCATCTCCCGGAGGCGCTGAGCAGCGGTACGCCGCCCAGGCTGCGGGCGACCGACGAGCGCGGCTGGTTCCGTTTCCAGCGTCTGTACGACATCGCGCGTTCCTGCCTGCGCGCGCCGGAGGACATCCAGCGGCTCGTCCGGGAGGCGGCCCAGGAGGACGTCAGGGACGGCTCGGGGTGGCTGGAGATCCAGGTCGACCCCACCTCGTACGCCCCGCATCTCGGCGGTCTGATCCCGGCCCTGGAGATCATCCTGGACGCGGTCGACGCGGCCTCGCGGGAGACCGGGCTCGGGATGCGGGTGCTGGTCGCGGCGAACCGGATGAAGCACCCGCTGGAGGCGCGGACCCTGGCCCGGCTCGCGGTGCGGTTCGCGGACCGGGGCGTGGTCGGCTTCGGGCTCTCCAACGACGAGCGGCGGGGCATGGCCCGGGACTTCGACCGGGCCTTCGCGATCGCGCGGGAGGGCGGCCTCCTGGCCGCCCCGCACGGCGGCGAGCTGACGGGGCCCTCCTCCGTACGGGACTGCCTGGACGATCTGCGGGCGGCGCGGGTCGGCCACGGGGTGCGTTCGGCGGAGGACCCGCGGCTGCTGCGGAAGCTCGCCGAGAGGGGCGTGACCTGCGAGGTCTGCCCGGCGTCGAACGTGGCGCTCGGGGTGTACGAGAAGCACGAGGACGTCCCGCTGCGGACCCTCTTCGAGGCCGGGGTGCCGATGGCGCTCGGCGCGGACGATCCGCTGCTCTTCGGCTCGCGGCTCGCGGCCCAGTACGAGATCGCCCGCCGGCACCACGGGTTCACGGACACGGAGCTGGCCGAGCTGGCCCGCCAGTCGGTGCGGGGCTCGGCGGCGCCGGAGGACGTGAAGGCGAAGCTCCTGGCGGGGATCGACGACTGGATCGCCTAGCCGATCCCCCGGAGCAGGGTGCGGGCGAGCGCGCGGGCGAAGTCGTCGAGGGAGTCCGGGGGCCTGCGGTCCGGGCTCATCTCCCAGGCGAAGGAGCGCTGCACACAGGCCCCGAGGAGCAGGGAGGCGGCGGCCACCGGGTCGGCGTCGGGGCTGATGCGGCCGTGCCGCTGCTCGGCGCGGAGATAGGCGGCGAGGCCCTCGATGGGCTTGTGGGGGCCGCTGCCGTAGGTGCGCATGGCCTCTTCGTGGCGCCGCTTGAGCTGCGGTTCGGCGTAGAGGGAGGCGACGACGGGGAAGGTCTGCTCGTAGAAGAGCGCGGCCTGCCGGGCGACCTCGGTGAGGTTCTCCTCGACGGTGCGGCCGCCGGGGTCGGCGGCGAGTGTGCCGAGGAGCCCGCCGAGCTGGGGCAGGCGCTCGTTCAGGACGGTCAGGAAGAGCTCTTCCTTGCTGCTGAAGTACTTGTAGAGCGCGGCTTCCGAGCAGCCGGCCGCCTTGGCGATCTCCTTGGTGGTGGTGCGGGCGAGCCCCGCCGTCCGCATGAGGTCACGGGCGGCGTCGACGATCCGGGTCCGGGTCGGCCTCTGTTCCATGCATCCTCCAGCCACGCTTGACGTACGAGTGAGTATCCACTCACCCTGGGGGTGAGTGAACACTTACCCACCCCGGGAGGGTGCGACATGAAGCTCACAGTCTTCGGTGCGACCGGCGGCATCGGCCAGGAGATCGTCCGGCAGGCACTGGCCTCGGGCCACGAGGTGACGGCGGTGGTAAGGGACCCGGCGCGGCTCACCGTGACCGGCACGCGCCTGACCGTCCGGCGGGCCGACCTGGCCGACCCCGAGGCCCTGCGCGGGGCCGTCGCGGGCCGGGACGCGGTGCTCTCGGGCCTCGGCGCCCGCACCCGGGCGGACGCGGGCGTGGCGGCCCGGCTGACCCGCTCGGTGCTCACGGCGATGGAGGCGGAGAAGACGCGCCGGCTCCTGGTGGTCAGCGCGGCCCCGCTGGGCCCGGTCCCGGACGGCCAGGCCTTCGTCGACAAGGCGGTCCTGGCGATCATCAACAACGTCCTGAAGGACGTCTACGCCGACCTGCGGGTCATGGAGTCCGACCTCGCCGCGAGCGGCGCTGACTGGACCTCCGTCCGGCCGCCCAAGCTGACGAACCAGCCGGGCACCGGGCAGTACCGCCGGGTCGTCGGCGGCACCCCGCCCCGGGGCCGTTCCCTGGCCCGCGCGGACGTGGCGCACGCGATGCTGTCGATGATCGACGACCCCACGACGGTCAAGCAGGGCGTCGGCGTCGCGTACTAGTCGGCGTCGCGTACCAGAGGCGTCGCTTACTAGAGCTGGACTCCCACGGTCACCGGCTCGTTGACGAGGGTGATCCCGAAGGCGTCCCGTACCCCGGCGACGACCTCACGGGCGAGGGCCAGCAGGTCCTCGGTGGTCGCCTCGCCGCGGTTGGTCAGGGCCAGCGTGTGCTTGGTGGAGATCCGGGCGGGCCCGGAGCCGTACCCCTTGGTGAAGCCGGCCTTGTCGATCAGCCAGGCCGCCGAGGTCTTCACGGCGCCGTCCTCGCCCGCCGGGAAGGCCGGCGGGGCCACGTCGGGCCCGAGCCGCTCCGCCGCGCGCGCGAGGAAGGTCTCGTACTCCCCCGCCGTGAGGATCGGGTTGGTGAAGAAGGAGCCCGCGGACCAGGTGTCGTGGTCCTCCGGGTCCAGGACCATGCCCTTGCCGGCGCGCAGCCGCAGCACGGTCTCGCGGGCGGTGGCGAGGGGCACCCGGTCCCCGGCCTCGACGCCGAGGGCGCGGGCGGTCTCCGGGTACTTGATCGGCGCGGACAGCCCGTCGGCGTCCTCGAGCTCGAAGCGGACCCGCAGCACGACGTACCGGTCGGGCTGGTCCTTGAAGAGGCTGTGCCGGTACGAGAAGGCGCACGCGGCGTTCGTGAGGGTGACGGTCTCCTCGGCGCGCCGGTCGTAGGCGACGACCTCGGTGACGGTGGCGGAGACGTCCTGCCCGTAGGCGCCGACGTTCTGGATGGGGGTCGCGCCGGCCGAGCCGGGGATGCCGGCGAGGCACTCGATCCCGGCGAGCCCGGCCTCGACGGTCCGTGCCACGGCGTCCGTCCAGACCTCGCCGGCGGCGAGCTCCAGGCGCGTGCCGTCCAGGTGGAAGCCGGTGGTGGCGATGCGCAGCGCCGTGCCGTCGAAGCCCTTGTCCCCGATGACCAGGTTGGATCCGCCGCCGATGATCAGCAGCGGGGTTCCGGCGGCGTCGGCCTCGCGGACGGCCGCGACCACCTCGTCGTCGGTGGTGGCGGTGACGAGCCGGGTGGCGGGTCCGCCGAGCCGGAAGGTGGTCAGGGGCGCGAGGGGGGCGTCTGCGATCTGCTGCACGGGCTCAAGGGTACGGGCCCCACCTTCCGCGGCGGCGGAGAGCGGGGCCCGTCGGGGGCTTCAGGCGAGGCGGACGACGGCCCGGGACATGCCCAGGACCTTCTGCCCGGCGCTCATGGCCGTGATGTCGACCCGCACCTGCTTGTCGTCCAGCTTCGCGGCGACCTTGGCGGAGACCTCGATCAGGGCGCCGGTCCCGTCGTTGGGGACGACGACCGGCTTGGTGAAGCGGACGCCGTACTCGACGACGGCGGCGGGGTCGCCGGCCCAGTCGGTGACGACGCGGATCGCCTCGGCCATGGTGAACATGCCGTGGGCGATGACGTCCGGGAGGCCGACCTCGACCGCGAACTTCTCGTTCCAGTGGATCGGGTTGAAGTCCCCGGAGGCGCCGGCGTACTGCACGAGCGTGGCGCGGGTCACGGGGAAGGTCTGCGCGGGCAGCTCGGTGCCGGCCTCGACCTCGTCGTAGGCGATCTTCGCGGTCATGGTCAGGCCCCCTCGGGCGCGCGGGAGACGAGCTTGGTCCAGGCGGTGACGACGTGCTCGCCGGAGGCGTCGTGGACCTCGCCGCGGATGTCGAGGATGTCGTTGCCGGCGAGGGACTTGATCGCCTCGATGGTGGAGGTGACCGAGAGCCGGTCCCCGGCGCGGACGGGCCGGGTGTAGGCGAACTTCTGGTCGCCGTGGACGACGCGGCTGTAGTCGAGGCCCAGCTGCGGGTCCTCGATGACGGCGCCGGCCGCCTTGAATGTGATGGCGAACACGAAAGTGGGCGGAGCGATCACATCGGAATGTCCGAGCGCCTTGGCCGCCTCGGTGTCGGTGTACGCGGGATTGGCGTCACCGATCGCCTCGGCGAACTCGCGGATCTTCTCGCGGCCGACCTCGTAGGGCGCGGTGGGCGGATAGGTCCGGCCCACGAAGGACTGGTCGAGCGCCATGGACTCGATACCTCCTGCTGAATTTGTTGCCGATGTTGCCGACTTGCCGATGGTGCCGACAAACGACACGAGGCCGCCCCCGAGTGGGGACGGCCTCGTGTACGAGCCTGATTAGCGCGTCTCGCGGTGCGCAGTGTGCGAGTTGCAGCGAGGGCAGTGCTTCTTCATCTCAAGACGGTCCGGGTTGTTACGCCGGTTCTTCTTGGTGATGTAGTTCCGCTCCTTGCACTCCACGCAGGCCAGCGTGATCTTCGGGCGGACGTCGGTGGCAGCCACGTGAGTGCTCCTTGACGGACGGATGGACGGATGAACGCATAGAAGAGTAGCCGATCGAAGGACCGACCCCACAATCGGCTACTGTCTGTAGCGGTGACCGGACTTGAACCGGTGACACAGCGATTATGAGCCGCTTGCTCTACCGACTGAGCTACACCGCTTTGATGATCCGGACCCCGCCCGAAGGCGGGATCCCTCTCACCAGAGCCCCAATACGGAATCGAACCGTAGACCTTCTCCTTACCATGGAGACGCTCTACCGACTGAGCTATTGGGGCGAGCGAGGAAGACATTACACGGTCTGCGGCCCATCACCCAAATCCGTTTCCCCGCGGCCTCTCGGCGGCCCTCATCAGGCGTCCCGTACGCCACACGTGGCCTCATCGGTACGACTATTGCGCTCCTCCTCGAAGGTCGCTCCGAGCGCCCCTAGGCTCGGCCCCACGCTTCGTGATCTTGACCTTGAGGAGCCTTGAGGAGCCCGATGTCAGCCGACAGCAAGCAGCCCCAGCCGCCCGAGGACGGGGCCGCCACCACCGCCGACTCGACCTCGCTCCTGCTCACCCACGCACGGCTCACCGACGGACGGACCGTGGACGTACGGCTCGTCGGCGGCCGCATCGAGGCCGTCGGCACCGCGGGCAGCCTCACCGCCGCGGGCGCCCGGGTCGACCTCACCGGCTATCTGCTGCTGCCCGCCGCCGCCGAGCCGCACGCCCACGCCGACACCGCGCTCTCCGCCGACACCCCGGGGCCCGTCTCGTACGCCCCCGAGGAAGTGCAGCGGCGGGCCACCGAGGCCGCCCTGCTCCAGCTCGGCCACGGCGCCACGGCGCTCCGCGCGCACGTGCGCATCGGCGACGTCCAGGGGCTCGGCCCGCTGCAGGCCGTCCTGCAGGCCCGGCGCTCGCTGCGCGGCCTCGCCGACCTGACGGCCGTCGCCGTGCCCCGGCTGCTCACCGGCGTCGCGGGCGCGGACGGGCTATCGATGCTGCGGGACGCGGTGAAGATGGGCGCCGGCGTGGTCGGCGGCTGCCCGGACCTCGACCCGGACCCCGCGGGCTACGTGGAGGCGGTCCTGGAGGTCGCGGCCGAGAACGGCGTCCCGGTCGACCTGCACACCGACGGGGACGATCCGGCGCGCCTGGCCCGGCTCGCGGCGATGGCGGGCGGGCTGCGGCCGGGGGTGACGATCGGGCCGTGCGCGGGCCTCTCCCGGCTCCCCTCCGAGGCGGCGCACCGGGCGGCGGACCGGCTGGCGGCGGCCGGGGTGACGGTGGTGTGCCTGCCGCAGGGCGGCTGCGGGGGCACGGAGCTGCGCGGGGCGGCGCCGGTGCGGCTGCTGCGGGCGGCCGGGGTGCGGGTCGCGGCGGGCGGCGGGGCGCTGCGGGACGTGGCCAACCCGGTGGGGCGCGGGGACCCGCTGGAGGCGGCGTACCTGCTGGCCTCGCTCGGGGGCATGGCGCCCCAGAAGGCGTACGGGGCGGTGAGCACGGAGGCGCGGGCGGTCATGGGCCTCCCGAAGGTGCGGGTGGAGGCCGGTTTCCCGGCGGAGCTGCTCGCGGTGCGCGGCGAGCGCCTGGCGGGCGTGCTGTCCCTCGCGTACAGCCGGATCGTGGTGCACCGGGGGCGGGTGGTGGCGCGGACGAGCGCGGTGCGGGAGTACTGCGACTCGGCGGCGGCCCTGGACCTGCCGCGTCAGGCGCGCCCGGAGCGGCCGCCCGAGCCGGGAAGCCCTCCGGCCGGACCCGACGTACGGTCGTGAGTATGCGCATCGTCATCGCTGGAGGACACGGACAGATCGCCCTGCGGCTGGAGAGGCTGCTCTCGGCGGCGGGGCACGAGGTCGCGGGGGTCATCCGCAACCCGGAACAGGACGACGACCTGCGGGAGGCGGGCGCCGAGCCCGTCGTCCTGGACCTTGAGTCGGCGTCGGTCGAGATGGTCGCCGCGGTGCTGCAGGGCGCCGACGCGGCCGTCTTCGCGGCGGGCGCGGGCCCCGGCAGCGGCTCGGCCCGCAAGGACACGGTGGACCGCGCGGCGGCGGTGCTCTTCGCCGACGCGGCGGAACGCGCGGGCGTGCGCCGCTACGTCGTCGTCTCGTCGATGGGCGCGGACGCCTCCCATCCGGGTGACGGGATCTTCGACGCCTACCTCCGCGCGAAGGGGGCGGCCGACGACGACATCCGCGCCCGTACGGCCCTGGAGTGGACGATCCTGCGCCCCGGCTCCCTGACGGACGACGCGGGCACGGGCATGGTCCGCCTGGAGGCCCGTACGGGCCGTGGTCCGGTCCCCCGGGACGACGTGGCCGCGGTGCTCGCCGAACTCCTCGACACCCCGGCGACCGCGGGACTCACCCTGGAACTGATCGCCGGCTCGGTCCCGCTCTCGGTCGCGGTGAAGGACGTGGCCGGCAATTGATCCCACCGACCGCCCCCGGAAACGAGTGAAGGTCCCCGGTGCAAGCACCGGGGACCTTCTTCACGTGGCGACGCCAGGATTCGAACCTGGGTAGGCTAAGCCGACGGATTTACAGTCCGCTCCCATTGGCCACTCGGGCACATCGCCATGGGTTCGCTGCCTTGGTTCACCGCTTTTCTGCGGTGTTCCCCGGCAACGACGTAAACAATACCTGATCCCGGGGGGTGCTTCGCCACCGGATTGATCGACGGCCGATCAGCGGTTCGGGCCACGGCTCACCCCCTAGGCTTTGGGGGTACCCCACAGCATCCGAGCAAGGAGCCACGAGTCATGGCCGACTCCAGTTTCGACATCGTGTCCAAGGTCGAGCGGCAGGAGGTCGACAACGCCCTCAACCAGGCCGTGAAGGAGATCTCCCAGCGCTACGACTTCAAGGGAACCAACGCCTCGATCTCCTGGTCGGGCGAGAAGATCCTGATGCAGGCGAACGGCGAGGAGCGCGTCATGGCGATCCTCGACATCTTCCAGTCCAAGCTGATCAAGCGCGGGATCTCGCTCAAGTCGCTGGACGTCGAGGGCGAGCCGCAGCTCTCCGGCAAGGAGTACAAGCTCTTCGCCTCCGTCCAGGAGGGCATCTCCCAGGAGAACGCCAAGAAGGTCGCGAAGGCCATCCGCGACGAGGGCCCCAAGGGCGTCAAGGCCCAGGTCCAGGGCGACGAGCTGCGGGTCAGCTCGAAGAGCCGGGACGACCTGCAGGCCGTGCAGGCGCTGCTCAAGGGCAAGGACTTCGACTTCGCGATCCAGTTCGTGAACTACCGCTGACCCTGTCGTGAGGTCGTGAGGGTCGTGTCCGAATACCGCCGGCCCCGGGCTCGGCGGTCCCCGCACACTGGGTCTCGGAAAGACCCGTGCGGGGAGAGGAACCAGCCATGACCGTGTACGCGTACGTCGACGGCCCCCTGGGCGAGATGCTCCTCGTCGGAGAGCTCGCCGAAGGGGGCCGGGCCGTGCTGCGCTCGCTGTCCCTGCCGGGGCAGAAGGGCGCCGTCGAGGTCGAGGACGGCTGGACGTGCGCGCCCGCGGCGTTCGCCGAGGCCGCCCGGCAGCTGGGCGAGTACTTCGCCGGGCGCCGCGACCGGTTCGAGCTGCCGCTCGCGGGCGACGCCGGGACGGAGTTCCAGCGGCGGGTCTGGCGGGCCCTGGAGGAGATCCCGTACGGGACGACCGTCTCGTACGGGGAGATCGCCCGGCGCGTCGGTTCGGCCGGTGCCGGGGTACGGGCCGTGGGCACCGCGATCGGGCGCAATCCGCTGCTCGTGGTGCGGCCCTGCCACCGGGTGATCGGGGCCGACGGGAACCTGCGCGGGTACGCCGCCGGCCTTGAGCGTAAAGAGCGGCTCCTCGGGCTCGAAGGGGCCCTCGAAGGGGCCCTCGAAGGGGCCCGCGTGTGAGCGAGGGGCTCTTTCCCCGCGAGCGGCTCACGGTGGCACCCGGGGCGGTGCACGTGCCCGCGTGGCTCCCGTTCGCGCGCCAGCGGGAGCTGGTGGACGCCTGCCGGGAGTGGGGGCGCGGCCCCTTCCCGTACCGGCAGACCGTGCTGCCGGGCGGCGGCGTGATGTCGGTGCGCTCGCTGGCCCTGGGCCGGCAGTGGGTGCCGTACCGCTACCTCGACACGGTCGGGATCGCACTGCCGGACTGGCTGGTCGCGCTCGGCCGGGAGGCGCTCGTCGAGGCGTACGGCGACGACGGGGGCTTCACGCCCGACACCGCGCTGGTGAACTTCTACGCGCCCGGGGCGCGGATGGGGATGCACCAGGACCGGGAGGAACGTTCCGGTGCGCCGGTGGTGTCGCTGAGCCTCGGGGACCGGTGCGTGTTCCGCTTCGGGAACGAGGAGAACCGCGGCCGGCCGTACCAGGACGTCGACCTCGTCTCCGGCGACCTCTTCGTCTTCGGCGGGGCTTCGCGGTGGGTTCACCACGGGGTTCCCAAGGTTTTCCCGGGGACGGCCGAACCCGCGCTCGGCCTGGCCGGGCGCCTGAACATCACGCTCAGGGAGACCGGCCTCAGCGTCTAATGTGCGGAGCATGACACCGGAACTCCGCCGCTCCCTGGGCCTCTTCGACGCGGTCGTGATCGGCCTCGCCTCGATGATCGGGGCGGGGATCTTCGTCGCGCTCGGGCCCGCCACGGACGCGGCCGGTTCCGGGGCGGGGCTGCTCTGGGCGCTCGGGCTCGCCGCCGTCGTCGCGTACTGCAACGCCATGGCCTCGGCGCGGCTCGCCGCCCTCTATCCGGCCTCCGGCGGCACCTACGTGTACGGTCGCGAACGCCTCGGCTCCTTCTGGGGCTACCTGGCCGGCTGGGCGTTCGTCGCCGGCAAGACGGCCTCCTGCGCGGCCATGGCGCTGACCGTCGGAACGTACGTGTGGCCGGAGCAGGCACACGCGGTGGCGGTCGCCGCCGTGGTGGCCCTGACGGCCGTCAACTACGGGGGAGTTCAGAAGTCGGCGCTGCTCACACGGGTGATCGTGGCGGTGGTCCTCGCGGTGCTGGCGTGCGTCGTCGCGGTCTCCTTCGGGGCGGGGGGCGGCGGTGTCCCGACGGTCGGCACGGAGCTCACCACGGGCGGTGTGCTCCAGGCCGCGGGTTTGCTCTTCTTCGCATTCGCGGGGTACGCGCGGATCGCCACGCTCGGCGAGGAGGTCCGCGATCCGGCCCGCACCATCCCCCGGGCGGTACCGCTCGCGCTCGGCCTCACCCTCGCCGTCTACACGCTCGTCGCGGTGAGCGTGCTCACCGTCCTCGGCCCGGCGGCCCTCGCCGACTCCCCCGCGCCGCTCGCCGACGCGGCCCGCGCGGCGGACGCCGACTGGCTCGTGCCGCTGGTCGCGGTGGGCGCGGCCGTCGCGGCGCTCGGCTCGCTCCTCTCGCTGATCCTCGGCGTGTCCCGTACGACCCTGGCGATGGCCCGGGACGCGTACCTGCCGACGGCCCTCGCGGCCGTCCACCCGCGCTTCCAGGTGCCGCACCGGGCGGAGCTCGCCGTGGGCGCGGTCGTGGCCGTGGTGGCGGCGACCGTGGACGTGCGGGGCGCGATCGGCTTCTCGTCCTTCGGCGTGCTCGTCTACTACGGCATCGCGAACGCCTCCGCCTGGACCCTCGGCGGCCGGAACCGCCCGCTCGCCGCCCTCGGCCTCGCCGGCTGCGCGGCCCTGGCCTTCGCCCTCCCGCTCGGCTCGGTCCTGGCGGGCTCGGGAGTGATGGCGGCCGGCGTGGTCGCCTGGGCGATAAGCCGGGGCCGGGCGGTACCGCCCCGGACCTGAGGCGGCCAGGGGCGCGTCAGCGCACCCCGTACCCGTACGCCTGGTTCGTCGGCACGATCTCCTTGCCCAGGGGCAGCAGCGACACCGGGATCATCTTGAAGTTCGCGATGCCCAGCGGGATCCCGATGATCGTGATGCAGAGGGCGATCCCGGTCGCGATGTGGCCGAGCGCGAGCCACCAGCCCGCGAGGATCAGCCACAGCACGTTGCCGATGCAGGACGCCGCTCCCGCGTCACGCCGGTCGACGACCGTGTGGCCGAAGGGCCAGAGCGCGTAGACGCCGATGCGGAACGCGGCGAGTCCGAAGGGGATGCCGATGATCGTGATGCAGAGCAGGATGCCCGCGAGCATGTAGCCCAGGAACATCCAGAATCCGCACAGGATCAGCCAAATGACGTTGAGGATCGTCTTCACGGGCGTCGACCTGCCATCTGTTCGAGCCGGGCGATCCGCTCGGCCATCGGCGGATGGGTGGAGAACATCTTGGAGAGGCCCTGCCCGGGCCGGAAGGGGTTCGCGATCATCATGTGGCTCGCGGTCTCGATCCTCGGCTCGGGCGGCAGCGGCAGCTGCTTGGTGCCGGCCTCCAGCTTCCGCAGGGCGCTGGCGAGGGCGAGCGGGTCCCCGGTGAGCTGGGCGCCCGAGGCGTCGGCCTCGTACTCCCGGGAGCGGGAGATGGCGAGCTGGATCACCGAGGCGGCGATCGGGCCGAGGATGAGGATCAGCAGGTAGCCGAGGATCCCGGGGCCGTCGTCGTCGTTGGAGCGGCCGACCGGGATCAGCCAGGCGAAGTTGACCAGGAACATGATCACGGAGGCGAGCGCTCCGGCGACCGAGGAGATGAGGATGTCCCGGTTGTAGACGTGGCTCAGCTCATGGCCGATGACCCCGCGCAGCTCGCGCTCGTCGAGGATCGCGAGGATGCCCTCGGTGCAGCAGACGGCGGCGTTGCGCGGGTTGCGGCCGGTCGCGAAGGCGTTGGGCGCCTGCGTCGGCGAGATGTAGAGCCGGGGCATGGGCTGCCGCGCCTGCGTGGAGAGCTCGCGCACCATCCGGTAGAGCGCGGGGGCCTCGAACTCGCTCACCGGGCGGGCCCGCATGGCCCGCAGCGCCAGCTTGTCGCTGTTCCAGTACGCGTACGCGTTGGTGCCGAGCGCCACGAGGAACGCGACGATCAGCCCCGTACGCCCGAAGAAGCTGCCGATGACGATGATGAGGGCCGAGAGCCCTCCGAGGAGGACGGCGGTCCTCAGCCCGTTGTGCCGGCGGTGCACGGTACGCCCTCCAAGTGGTGCGGCAGGGGAACCCTATTTCCTCGTTCCAGTGGACCCTCCCGTACTGGTCAACGCCAGGCGGGAGGTTCGGGTTCCCCAGCTCGCACGGGGTGCCGTGTGGGCCGTACGGGTGAGCGGCCGGTCTCTAGCGGGCCGCGGGGATCTTCTCCAGGCCGGCGGCGGAGGCGGCCGTGGGCTCGACCTCGCTGGTGCAGTGGGCGCAGCGGGAGGCGATGGCCGGGATCTCGGTGAAGCAGCGGGGGCAGTCGCGCTTCTCCGACTTCGGGTCCTTCGCCTCCTCCTTGGCGAACTTCTCCTGGATCTTCGTCATGGGGACGACGATGAGGAAGTAGAGGACGGCGGCGGTGATGACGAACGCTATGGCGGCGGCGATCGCGAGACCGTAGGGGAAGTCGGTCTTGCCGATCGTGAACTTGGCCTCGCTGAAGTCGCCGACCGAGCCGGTGGCCAGACCGATGAGCGGGGTGATGAACGCCTTGCTGAAGCCGGTGACGACGGCCGTGAACGCGGAGCCGACGGCCAGACCGATGGCCATCGAGACGACGTTCCCGCGAAGTATGAAGTCCTTGAATCCGTTCAGCACGGGGTGTTGCTCCTCGGTTCTCTCTGTGGGGGGATCAGAAGAGGCTGCCCGTCGCGAAGCGGAGGGCGAACTGCGGGTAGCCCGACAGGACGACTCCGACGACGGCGGTCAGCACGATCGCCAGGGTGACCGGCGCGGGCGCCCTGTGCGGGACGGGAGCACCCTCCGGCGCGCCCTCCGGCGCGCCCTCCGGCGCGCGGAAGAGCAGGGCCGTCCAGCGCAGGTAGTAGTACAGCGCGATCACGACGTTGACACCCATGATCACGGCCAGCCACCCGAGGCCCGCGTCGACGGCCGACGAGAAGACGGTCACCTTGGCGAAGAGGCCGATGATACCCGGGGGCAAACCGGCCAGATTCAGGAGGAAGAACCCGAGCGCGAGGGCCGCCGCGGGGCTCGTGGCGTACAGACCGCGGAAGTCGGAGATCCGTGCCTCGGGGTGCGTCCGTGCGACGAGCGCGACGATCGCGAAGGCGCCGAGGTTCACGACGGCGTACATGAGGGCGTACGCGACGGTGGCGCCGATCTGGTCGTCGCTGGAGTACGCGGCGGCGGCGATCGGCACCAGGAGGTAGCCGGCCTGGGCGACGGAGGACCAGGCGAGGAGGCGGACCGCGCTCCACGCGCGCGTGGAGACCTGGCGGAGGGCCGCGACGTTGCCGACGGTCATGGTGAGGGCGGCGAGGGCGGCGAGCGCCGGGCCCCACACGTCCGCGTACGACGGGAAGCCGACGACCGTCACCAGGATCAGGCCGGTGAAGCCGACGGCCTTGCCGACGACGGAGAGGTAGGCGGCGACGGGCAGCGGGGCGCCGACGTAGGTGTCGGGCACCCAGAAGTGGAAGGGCACGGCGGCCGTCTTGAAGGCGAAGCCGACGAGGGTGAGGGCGACACCGGCCTCGGCGAGCGTCTGGAGCTGCCCGGGGACGTCGTCGAGGCGCTGGGCGATCTCCGCGAGGTGGAGGGTGCCGGTCGCCGCGTACACGAAGCTGACGCCGAGCAGGGTGACGGCGGTCGCGGTGACGGAGGAGAGGAAGAACTTGAGCGCGGCCTCGCCGGACATGCGGTCGCCGTGCCTGAGGCCGACGAGCGCGAACGCGGGCAGCGAGGCCACTTCGAGGGCGACGACGAGGGTGGCGAGGTCGCGGGAGGCGGGCAGCAGGGCGGCGCCGGCGGCCGAGGACAGCAGCAGGAACCAGTACTCGCCGGCCGGGAGCCTCTCGCGGGTCTCGTCCAGGGAGAGGAACGCGGTGACCAGCGCGCCGGCGAGCACCAGCAGCTGGATGACCAGGGTGAAGTGGTCCGCGGTGTAGCTGCACGCGGGCGCGTGGCCCTCGGCCTGGGCCTTGGCGGTCAGGCAGAAGGTGGCGCGGTCGCCGGACCGCAGCGGCAGGAGGAGCGCGAGGGAGGCGAGGAGGCCGCCGATCGCGGTCCAGCCGAGGAGCTGCTTGCGCTCCTGCGGCACGAAGAGGTCGGCGACGAGGACGGCGAGGGCGACCACGGCCGTGAGGGTGGGGGGCGCGATCGTGAGCCAGTCGACGGACTGGACGAGCGACTCGCCGGCGAGCGTCGTCACTGGGGTCATCGGGTGCCTCCGGCGAGGAGCTGCTGGACGGCCGGGTCGGTGAGGCCGAGGAGGACGGCGGGCCAGAGTCCGGCGAGGACGGTGAGGGCGACGAGCGGGGTCCAGGCGGCGAACTCGTACCCCTGGACGTCGGCGATCGCCGTCTCCCCCGCTGGTCGCGGGCCGCCCATGCAGACGCGGCGGACGACGACGAGGAGGTAGGCGGCGGTGAGGAGGGTGCCGAAGGCGCCGATCGCCATGAAGGTGAGGAAGGCGGGCCGGCTGAGGCCCTCGGCGGGCTCGAAGGCGCCGAAGAGGGCGAGCATCTCGCCCCAGAAGCCGGCGAGACCGGGCAGTCCGAGGGAGGCGACGGCGGAGAAGGCGAGGAGGGCGCCGAGGCGGGGGGCGCGGCCGTAGAGGGCGGCGCCGGTGGCGCCGGCGAGGGTGTCGAGGTCGGCGGTGCCGTACCGGTTCTTGAGCGCGCCGACCAGGAAGAAGAGGAGGCCGGTGATGAGGCCGTGGGCGATGTTGGCGAAGAGGGCGCCGTTGACTCCGGTGGGGGTCATGGTGGCGATGCCGAGGAGGACGAAGCCCATGTGGCCGACGGAGGAGTACGCGATGAGGCGCTTGAGGTCGCCCTTGTTGCCGGGCTTCGCGAGGGCGAGGCAGGCGAGCGATCCGTAGATGATCCCGGCGACGGCGAAGGCCGCGAGGTACGGGGCGAAGGTCCGCATGCCGTCGGGGGTGATCGGCAGGACGATCCGGACGAAGCCGTACGTGCCCATCTTCAGCAGGACGCCGGCGAGGAGGACGGAGCCGACGGTCGGGGCGGCGGTGTGGGCGTCCGGGAGCCAGCTGTGCAGCGGCCACATCGGGGTCTTCACGGCGAGCCCGAGACCGATCGCGAGAACGGCGATGACCTGCACGGACGTGGTCAGTCCGCGGCCGTTGTCAGCGGCGAGTGCCACCATGTCGAACGTGCCCGCCTTCACGCCGATGAGGAGCAGGCCGAGCAGCATGACGACCGAGCCGAGCAGCGTGTAGAGGATGAACTTCCAGGCGGCGGCCTGCCTGCCCTCGCCGCCCCAGCGGGCGATGAGGAAGTACATCGGGATGAGGACCATCTCGAAGGCCAGGAAGAACAGGACGAGGTCGAGGACGGCGAAGGTGGCGAGGGTGCCGGACTCCAGGACGAGGAGGAGCGCGACGAAGGCCTTCGGGGACGGGCCCGCGGGCATCTTGAAGTAGCTGTACAGCGCGCAGAGGAAGGTCAGCAGCGCGGTCAGGACGAGGAGGGGGAGGGAGATGCCGTCGACACCGAGGTGGATGCGCACGTCGAGTGCGCTGATCCAGCTGATGTCCGTCGTGGCCTGCATCGTCGACGGCTGGTCGTGGTCGAAGCCGAGGGCGAGGACGATCGCGGCGAGCAGGATGACGCCGGTGACGGTGACGCCGTGGCGGAGCACGGCCTGGTCGGGTGACTTCCCCTTCAGTCCGGGCGGGGCCGGGAGGAGAGCGGCGGCGGCGCCGACGAGCGGGCCGGCGACGATCAACGCCAGAAGGAACTGCATCACGGATTCGCTGATATCGATCACGGCTCACGCTCCGGCGACGACGTTGGCGAGGGCGACGGCGACGATCGCCAGGACGACGGAGCCGGCGAGCAGGGCGCTCAGATAGGTCTGGACGTTGCCGGTCTGGGCGCGGCGGACGAGCCAGCCGAGGCCCTTGGCACTGTTCCCCGCCGCCTGTACGTAGGTGTCGACGACCTCGCGGTCCAGGAAGCGGACGAGGGAGGCGGCGGCGAGTACGGGGCGGACGAAGGCGGTCCGGTAGACGGCGTCCAGGTGGAAGCCGTCGGCGGCCGGTCCGTGCAGCGGCCCCAGGAGGGCGCGGCCGGGGTCGGCCGGGTCCTCGGCGGGGTGCGGCAGGTGCAGCGCCTCGGCCTCCACCTGACCCGCCTCGGCGTCCGGGTGGGCGACGTGCGGGACGGGGGCCGCGGCCGGGGTGCGGGCTGCGAGGGTGCGCCAGACCGCGTAGGTGATGACGGCTCCGGCGGCGGCGAGGCCCGTGCCGAGGACGGCCGTGGTGAGGGTCGGGGTGAGGGGGTTCCCGTCGAACCAGTCGTCGAGGTAGCCGGCGGTCAGACCGAAGCCGAGGGTGGGGATCGCGAGGACCCACAGGACGCTCGTCATGGCGATCGGCTGACGGCCGTGGTCGGGCGCCTCGGGGCCGCGGCCGCGGAAGGTCCGCAGCCAGAGGCGGAGCGCGTACGCGGCGGTCAGCAGGGCCGTGATCAGTCCGGCGACGAGGACGATCCAGCCGGCCCCGGCGGGGGCGACGTGCCGCTCGCCGAGGGCGGTGTGCTCGGCGGCCACCAGGACGGCTTCCTTGGAGAAGAAGCCGGCGAAGGGCGGGACCGCGGCGAGCGCGAGGAGGGCGACGGTCATCGTCCAGTACGCGTCGGGGATGCGCTTCGCGAGGCCGCTCATGCGGGACATGGCGGTGAGCGAGTTCGTACCGGCGGCGTGGATGACGGCGCCGGCGGCGAGGAAGAGGAGCGCCTTGAACGCGGCGTGCGAGAGGAGGTGGAAGATGGCGGCCCCGCGGTCGCCGACGGCGAGGGCGCCGGCCATGTAGCCGAGCTGTCCGATCGTCGAGTAGGCGAGGACCCGCTTGATGTCGTCCTGGGCGAGCGCGGCGAGCGCCGAGCCGACCATCGTGATCGCGGCCATCACGGCGAGCACGGTCATCGCGGCGGCGGAGGCGGCGAAGACCGGGAGGAGCCGGGCGACGAAGTAGATGCCGGCGGCGACCATCGTCGCCGCGTGGATGAGCGCGGAGACGGGGGTGGGGCCGGCCATGGCGTCGGGGAGCCAGGTGTGGAGCGGGAACTGCGCGGACTTGCCGGCGACGCCGGCGAGCAGCAGCAGCGCGATCAGGGTGGGGTGGTCGAGGCCGCCGCTCGCGACGGCGCCGAGGACGCCGGTGATCTGGAACGTGCCCGCGTCGGTGGCGAGCGCGAAGAGACCGATGAGGAAGGGGACGTCACCGAGCTTGGTGACGAGGAAGGCCTTGAGGGAGGCGGACCGCGCCTCGGGGGTCTCCCAGTAGTGGCCGACCAGGAAGTACGAGCAGATGCCCATGACCTCCCAGCCGACCAGGAGCACCATCAGGTCGCCGGAGTAGACGACGACCAGCATCGCGGAGGTGAAGAGGGAGACGAGCGCGGCGTACGAGGGGTAGCGGGGGTCCTCGCGGAGGTAGCCGGTCGAGTAGATCTGCACACAGGTGGCGACGACGCCGACGAGGACGGCGACGAGGGCCGCGAAGCCGTCGATGTGGAGGCTCAGGTCGATGGGGACGGAGCCCGTCGGCGTGAGCTCGGTGGCGGCGTTGATCGCCTTCCCCCCGCCCTGGCGGGCGGCGACGACGGCGGCGAGGACCGCGGCGGCGAGCGTCGGCAGCACGGCCAGCGGGCGGACGAAGCCGGGCGCGGTGCGGCCGAGCAGGAGTCCGGCGGCGGAGCCGAGGAAGGGGAGGAGGGGGACGAGGACGGCGAGGGTGGTCGTGGTCACGCGGCGGCCTCGGCCTTCTCCTCGGCGGACGGCTGTTCCTTGGTGTCGCGCAGACGGTCGACGTCCGAGGTGCCGCGGTTGCGGTGGACCATCAGGACGATGGCGAGACCGATGCCGATCTCCGCGGCGGCGATGGCGATGGTGAAGAGGGTGAGGGCCTGGCCGGCGTGGAGGGTGTCGCGGAGCCAGACGTCGAAGGCGACCAGGTTGAGGTTGACGGCGTTGAGCATGAGCTCGACGGACATCAGGACCAGGATCGCGTTGCGGCGGGCGAGGACACCGTAGAGACCGACGGCGAAGAGGAGGGCGGCGAGGACGGCCGGGTAGGCGAGGTGCATCAGCTCTCGTCCTCCTTCTTCTTCCGGGAGAGGACGATCGCGCCGACCAGGGCGGCGAGGAGCAGCACGGACAGCGCCTCGAAGGGCAGCACCCAGTGCTGGAAGAGGATCTCGCCGGTCACGCCCGTGGAGCCCTGGGCGGGGCCGTCCAGGTCGATCCAGGTCGTGCGGAACGCGTCGACGACGACCCAGACGAGGGCGGCCGCGGCGGCCAGGGCGACGGCGAGGGCGACCGGCCGGTTGCCGGAGTCGGCGTCCGGGGAGCGGCCGATGGGGGCTTTGGTGAGCATGAGACCGAAGAGGAGGAGGACGACGACGGAACCGACGTAGATCAGGACCTGGACCCAGGCGATGAACTCGGCGGTCAGGAGGAGGTACTCGACGGCGAGCCCGCCGAGCGCCACGACCAGCCAGAGGGCGGCGTGCACCAGCTGGCGGGTGGTGACGGTGACGAGGGCGGCGCCGAGGGTGACGAGGCCGACGAGGACGAAGGCGATCTCGACGCCGGTGGGCGAGAGGAAGCCGTGCGCGGCCTGCGCTGCGAGATTCACTGCTGGTCCTCCTGGGCCTCGGCCTGGGCGGCGGCCTCGGCCTCGGCGGCGGCCTGGGCCGCGGCCTTCTCCGCCGCCTTGCGGGCCGCGGCGATCTCCTTCGGCTCCTCCGCGTGCGGGTCGAGCGCGGGCGGCTCGGGGACCGTCCACATCCACTCGCGGAGCTTGTCGCGCTCGTGGGTGAGCTCGTGGATGTCGGTCTCCGCGTACTCGAACTCGGGCGACCAGAACAGCGCGTCGAAGGGGCAGACCTCGATGCAGATACCGCAGTACATGCAGAGCGAGAAGTCGATGGCGAAGCGGTCGAGGACGTTCCGGCTGCGCTCGCGGCCGCCGGGGGCGGCGGGCGGCACCGTCTCCTTGTGGGAGTCGATGTAGATGCACCAGTCGGGGCACTCACGGGCGCAGAGCATGCAGACCGTGCAGTTCTCCTCGAACAGGCCGATGACCCCGCGGGTGCGGGGCGGCAGCTCGGGCTGCACGTCGGGGTACTGCGCGGTGACCGTCTTGCGGGTCATCGTGCGGAGGGTGACGGCGAGGCCGTTGGCGAGGCCGGAGCCGGGGAAGGAACGGGGCCGCCCGGAGGACGTCGAGGAGGGGGATGGGGTCTCCCCTGCTGGAGCGGAGCCGAGAGCTTGGGGACGGTCGGGAGACGCGGTGGGCATTACTGGATCGCCACCTTCACGATGCCGGTGAGCGCGATCTGCGCGAGCGCGAGCGGGACGAGCGTCGTCCAGGCGAGCTTCTGGAGCTGGTCCTCACGCAGGCGCGGGTAGCTCACCCGCAGCCAGATGACGACGAACGCGAGGACGGCCGTCTTGAGGAGCGTCCAGACCCAGCCGAGGCCGTCGGCGCCGAAGGGGCCGTGCCAGCCGCCGAGGAAGAGGACGGTGGTGAGACCGCAGAGGACGACGATGCCCGCGTACTCGGCGAGCAGGAAGAGCGCGAAGCGGAGACCGGTGTACTCGGTGTACGCGCCGAAGATGATCTCCGAGTCGGCGACCGGCATGTCGAACGGGGGCCGCTGGAGCTCGGCGAGGCCGGCGACGAAGAACACGAGCGCGCCGATGATCTGCCAGGGCAGCCACCACCACTCGAAGGCGTTCAGGATGCCGGGGAGGGAGACGGTGCCGGCGGCCATCGCGACGGAGGCGGCGGCGAGCAGCATCGGGAGCTCGTACGCGAGGAGCTGGGCGGCCGTACGCAGCGCGCCGAGCAGCGAGAACTTGTTCGCCGAGGCCCAGCCGGCCATGAGGCTGCCGAGGACGCCGACGCCCATCACGGCGAGCACGAAGAAGATGCCGGCGTCGACGAGCTGCCCGACGGCCCCTTCGCTCGGGCCGATCGGGATGGCGACGAGCACGAGGAGGTACGGGAGGAGGGCGACGGCCGGCGCGAGCTGGAAGATCCTCCGGTCCGCCTCCTTCGGGACCACGTCCTCCTTCTGCGCGAACTTCACGCCGTCGGCGACGAGCTGGGCCCAGCCGTGGAAGCCACCGGCGTACATGGGGCCGAGGCGGCCCTGCATGTGGGCCATGACCTTGTGCTCGGTCTGCCCGACGACGAGCGGCAGCACGAGGAAGACCCCGAAGACGATGAGCAGCCTGAGGGCGACGTCGAGTGCGTCGTTCACGCGGGATCGCCTCCGGCGGGGTCGGTGGGCTTGTCGGTGGGCTCGGGGGTGGACTCGCCCTGCTGATCGGGGCGGACCACGTCGGTCTCGGTGGCGGGTGCCTCCGGCGGGGCGGGGGCGGTGGGGGCCTCGGGGGCCGGTGCCTCCGGCGATGCGTCCGGGCCCGGGGTCTCGGGGGCGGGTGCCTCCGGCGGGGCGGGGGCGGTGGGGGCCTCGGGGGCCGGTGCCTCCGGCGATGCGTCCGGGCCCGGGGCGTCGGGGGCGGGTGCCCCGGCGTCCGGACCCGCTGCGTCAGGGGCGGGTGTCTTGGCGTCCGGGCCCGGGGTCTCGGGGGCGGGTGCCCCGGCGTCCGGACCCGCTGCGTCAGGGGCGGGTGTCTTGGCGTCCGGGCCCGGGGTCTCGGGGGCGGGTGCCTCCGGTGGGGACGGCTCGGTCGGGGGCTTCGGCGTCGCCGGCTCCTCGTCGAAGGCCGGGCGCGCGTGGTGCCAGGGGGCGTCCGAGCTGCGGGTACGCGGAGTGGCGCCCGCCGCACGGGGGGCGGGGCCGGCCGTGTCCGGGGCCTCGTCCGCCGCGGCCGGTGCCTCCGGCGCCGCCTGGCTAGCCGAGCCGTCGGCGGCCGAGCGGGTACGGCGCGGGGGGCGGGCCGTGGCGGCCGGGGTCTCCGCGGACGTGCCCGGCTCCGGGGCCGTCTGGCTCGCGGAACCGTCGGCCGCCGAGCGGGAGCGGCGCACCGGGGCACCCGGCTCCGGGGCCGCCTGGCTCGCCGAGCCGTCCGCGGTCGTGCGGGTACGGCGGGGCGGGCGGGCCGTGGCGCTGGGGTCCTCCGTGGTCGCTCCCGGCTCCGGAGTCACCTGGCTCGCCGAGCCCTCGGACGCCGAGCGGGAGCGGCGCACCGGGGCGCCCGCCTCCGGGGCCGCCTGGCTCGCGGAGCCCTCCGTGGCCGTGCGGGCGCGGCGGACCGGGCGCTCGCCGGCCGCGGCGCGGGCCGGGCGGTCGCCCGCTGCCGCGCGGGCGGGGCGGGTGGGTGCCGGGGGGAGCTGGCCCTTCAGGGGGCCCCATTCGTTGGGGTCGGGGACGCCGGGCGGGAGCATCTGGCGACGCTTCGGGCCGCCGCCGTCGTGCGACTCGCCCGGTTCCTTCGCGCCCGGCCACGCCTTGGCGACCCGGGCCGCGAGGACGAAGTCCTTGCGCAGCGGATGGCCCTCGAAGTTCTCGGGGAGCAGGAGGGGGACGAGGTGCGGGTGGCCCTCGAAGGCGACGCCGAACATCTCGTGGGTCTCGCGCTCGTGCCAGCCCGCGCCCGCGTAGACCCCGATCGCCGTCGGGAGGGCGGGGGCCTCGTGCGGGACCGTCGTGCGCAGCAGGAGGCGCTTCGGGGCGCCCTCCCCCAGCGCCACCACGTGCGCGCAGACGCGGAAGCCCGCACCGGGCTCGTCCACCGCGCTCAGCCAGTCGAAGTAGGTGCAGCCGAGGACGTCGCGGGCGGTCTCGAGCGCCGTGATCCAGGCCGCCGGCGGCACGTCGACGGTCAGGAGGTCGTACGCCTGTTCCGCCGTCGCCTCCTCGCCGAAGATCTCCGTCACGGACTCGGGGAGGGAGTCGTAGCCGGTCATGCGGTGCCTCCGGGCCGCTCGACCAGGGGGCTCGTCAGCTGGGAGACCGTGGCGGCGGTCGCGTACCGCTCCGCCAGGCTCTCCCGGGCGATCTTCTCCTGGAGCTTGAGGATGCCCTGGAGCAGCGCCTCCGGGCGCGGCGGGCAGCCGGGGACGTAGACGTCGACCGGGATGATCTGGTCGACGCCCTTGGTGACCGAGTACGAGTCCCAGTACGGGCCGCCGCAGTTCGAGCAGGCGCCGAAGGAGATGACGTACTTCGGCTCGGGCATCTGCTCGTACAGACGCTTCACGGCCGGCGCCATCTTGTCCGTCACCGTGCCCGAGACGATCATCAGGTCGGCCTGGCGCGGTCCCGGCGCGAAGGGGATCACGCCGAGCCGGATGAAGTCGTGCCGGGCCATCGACGCGGCGATGAACTCGATCGCGCAGCAGGCGAGGCCGAAGTTGAAGACCCACAGGCTGTAGCGGCGGCCCCAGTTCAGGACCACCTTCATCGGCTCGGGGGCCAGGCGGGCGAGCGGCCCCAGCTTCGGAGCGGGCAGGGGTGTTACGTCCATGCCAGGACGCCCTTCTTGTACGCGTAGAGCAGCCCCACGGCCAGGAAGCCGAGGAAGACGAACATCTCGACCAGGGTCGTGGCGCCGTAGCCGGGCGCGGCGAAGACCGTCGCCCAGGGGAAGAGGAAGATCGAGTCGACGGCGAAGATGACGTAGAGGAAGGCGTACACGTAGTAGCGGACCTGGGTGTGGGCCCAGCCCTCCCCGACGGGGTCGACACCGCACTCGTAGGTGAGGAGCTTCTCGGGCGTCGGCACGACGGGCCTGAGCAGCCGCCCGGCGCCGAACGCCACGGCGACGAACAGCACGCCGACGACGGCGAGCAGGCCGACGACGGAGTACGTCTGGAAGTAGTCCGCCGCGTCGGCCGCGACAACGGTCGGTTCCCGCACGTCCGCCCCTCGGTCTCGGTGTCTCATGAGTCACTTCTGTACGCACGCGAGTCTAGGCCCTGCTAAAGGGACCGTAAGCAGTCGCGGGTGCCTTCGTGAGCGCTCCGGCAAGTGGGGATAGCCCCCCTCCCGCTCACCGACCTCCCCCATGGCGCCGCGCCCTCCCCGACCGGCAGTCTGGGGAGCATGACCGCCGATCTTGATCCCGTCGAGTCCACCGAGCCGTCCGGCTCCGCCGACTCCGCCGAAAGGCCGCGCCCGCCGCTGCGGTTCGCCTATGGGAAGGAGACCTGGAAGGAGGTCGCCTTCCTCCTCTCCAACCTCTTCACCTCGCTGGCCGGTTTCGTCTACGCGATCGTCAGCGTCGCCCTCGGCGTGGGCCTCTCGGTCACGGTGATCGGGCTGCCGCTGCTCGCCCTCGGCCTCGGCGGCGCCCGTCTGATCGGCCGGTCGGAGCGGGCGCGGGCCCGCGGGCTGCTGGGGGTGAAGATCGTGGAGCCCTCCCCGCTGCCCCGGCACCGCGGTTTCTTCGGCTGGCTGTGGGGCTCGCTGAAGGACCCGGTGGCCTGGCGGACCCAGCTGTACGGGCTGATCCGGCTGCCCTGGGGCATCGTGACGTTCACCGTCGGCCTGGTCTCGCTCCTCGTCCTCTGGCCCGTCCTGCCGTTCCTGGCCCGCGGCCTCACCAACGGCGACCGGGGCATGGTCCGGGGGCTGCTCTCGCCCTCCGACGAGCTGGAGCGGCGGATCGCCGAGCTGGAGTCGGACCGGGGCGTGGTCGTCGACACCGCCGCCGCCGACCTGCGGCGCATCGAACGCGACCTGCACGACGGCGCCCAGGCCCGGCTCGTGGCCCTCGCGATGGGGCTCGGCCTCGCCAAGGAGAAGCTGCTCGAGGACCCGGAGGCCGCCGCGGCGATGGTCGACGAGGCGCACGGCGAGGTGAAGCTCGCCCTCCAGGAGCTGCGGGACCTCGCCCGGGGCATCCACCCGGCCGTCCTCACCGACCGGGGCCTGAGCGCGGCGCTCTCCGCCGTGTCCGCGCGCTGCACGGTGACGGTGGCGGTGAACGTGGACCTGGCGGAGCGGCCGGCGGAGGCGATCGAGGGCATCGCCTACTTCACGGTCTCGGAACTCCTCCAGAACGTCTCCAAGCACGCGCGCGCCCGGTCCGCGTCCGTGGAGGTCTGGCGGGCCGGCGAGCGGCTGATGCTCCAGGTGCGGGACGACGGGGCCGGCGGGGCGCGCTTCGACGGCGGTACGGGTCTTGCGGGGCTCGCGGAGCGGCTCGGCGCGGTCGACGGGCTGCTGGTCCTGGACTCCCCCGAGGGCGGTCCGACGACGGTCACGGCGGAGCTGCCGTGGCGGTCGCGGCCGGCGGCCACCTCCCGCAGGTAGGGAAAACCCCCGCCTCCGGACGCCCACTCGCCTCATGGTCCGGCGGGGCTCGGGACGGAACCCTGGAACACGTACCGCCCGCCCCGACCGCTTCCAGCAGAGAAGGAACACCGCGATGGCCTCCCTCCCCCTGCCCGCCGCGATCCGCGCGCCGTTCGAGGCGCGTACCTGGCGGGCCGTCCTGTACGTGCTGATCGGGCTCCCGCTGAGCATCTGCTGGTTCGCGCTCTCCGTCGCCCTCGTGTCGGCCGGCGCCGGGCTGCTCATCACCTTCCTCGGCGTGCCGATCCTGGCCGGGGCGCTCGGGATGTGCCGGGGCTTCGGAGCGGTGGAGCGGGCCCGGGCGCGCGGGCTGCTCGGCCTCGACGTCGCCGCGCCGGAGCCGGTGCGCGGGCGGACCGGCGGGGCGTTCTCGTGGATGGGGGCCATGCTGAAGAGCGGTGCGTCGTGGCGGCACCTGCTGTACGCGGTCCTGCACATGCCGTGGGCGGTGTTCTCGTTCTCGGTGACCGTGGCGCTGTGGGCCTGGGGCTGGAGCCTCTTCACGTATCCGCTGTGGCAGTGGGTCTTCCCCGCGTGGGTGGGGCAGGACGGGATCCAGCTGTACGGCGACGCCACCCACGCCCTCTACCTCGACGCGCCCTTCGAGATCGCCGTGACCAGCGCGATCGGGCTCGTGTTCGTGCTCATCGGGCCGTGGGTGCTGCGGGGGCTCCTCTCCGTCGACCGGCTCCTCGTCTCCGGGCTCCTCGGCCCGTCCCGGCTGGCCTCGCGCGTCACGGAGCTGGAGTCCGACCGGGGCGTGGTCGTCGACACCGCGGCGGCCGATCTGCGGCGCATCGAGCGCGACCTGCACGACGGCGCGCAGGCGCGGCTCGCCGCGCTCGCCATGGACCTGGGGCTCGCGAAGGAGAAGCTGGCGCGGGACCCGCATGCGGCGGCGGTACTCGTCGACGAGGCGCACGGCGAGGTGAAGCTCGCCCTCCAGGAGCTGCGGGACCTCGCCCGGGGCATCCACCCGGCCGTCCTCACGGACCGGGGCCTGGACGCGGCGCTCTCCGCCGTGGCCTCCCGGTGCTCGGTCCCGGTCTCCGTGGACGTGGACCTGCCGGCGCGGCCGGTGCCGGCGATCGAGGGCATCGCCTACTTCACGGTCTCGGAGCTCCTCCAGAACGTCACCCGGCACTCGGGGGCGCGGCGGGCCTGGGTGGACGTGTGGCGCACGGAGAACCGGCTGATGCTCCAGGTACGGGACGACGGGGTGGGGGGCGCGGTGGCCTCGGGCGGCGGCGGTACGGGGCTGGCGGGGCTCGCGGAGCGGGTGGGTGCGGTGGACGGGGTCCTGGCGGTGGACTCGCCGGCGGGCGGCCCGACGACGGTGACGGTAGAACTCCCCTGGCGCGCGTAGCCCCCTGCCGACGCCGCGCCCCGAGCACACCCGATCCCCAGGGTCCCGCGCCCACGTGCCGAGCCCCGCGGGCCCACGCCCGCATGGGCGCCGCCCCCCGCCCCCGTTGTGGGCAGGCGTTCCGCAAGGGGCGATTGCCCACACGGCGGGTGGGCCGGGGCACCGCACCGTACGGGCGCCGCCCGCGCGGGGCGGGGCGGAGCCCCGGGTGGGGGTGCCGCCCCAGCGGAACGCATGCCCACACGGCGGGTGGGCGCCGCGCAGCGGGGCAATTGGCCACACGGGGCGGGGGCGGAGGCGCCCGCGGGTGGGGTTGAGCTGACATGCTGAGGGTTCTGGTGAAGGACCGAGGCAGGGGGCTGCAGGGCGTGAGTGGGCAAGGTGTGGCGGGGCGCGTACGGGTGGTCATCGCCGAGGATTCCGTACTGCTCAGGGAGGGGCTCACCCGGCTCCTGACGGATCTGGGGCACGAGGTCGTCGCCGGTGTCGGCGACGGGGAGGCCCTGGTGGAGACCGTCGCGGGCCTCGCGGGCGAGGGCGCGCTGCCGGACGTGGTCGTGGCCGACGTGCGCATGCCGCCGACGCACACCGACGAGGGCGTGCGGGCGGCGGTGCGGCTGCGGAAGGAGCACCCGGGGCTCGGCGTGCTGGTCCTGTCGCAGTACGTGGAGGAGCAGTACGCCACCGAACTCCTGGCCGGTTCCACCCGTGGCGTGGGCTATCTCCTGAAGGACCGGGTCGCGGAGGTCCGTGAGTTCGTGGACGCGGTCGTCCGGGTGGCCGGGGGCGGTACGGCCCTGGACCCCGAGGTGGTGCAGCAGCTGCTGGGCCGGAGCCGGCAGCAGGACGTGCTGGCGAATCTGACTCCTCGCGAGCGGGAGGTCCTGGGTCTGATGGCCGAGGGCCGGACGAACTCCGCCATCGCGAAAGCCCTGGTGGTGAGCGACGGCGCGGTGGAGAAGCACATCAGCAACATCTTCCTGAAGCTGGGTCTCTCCCCGAGCGACGGTGATCACCGCCGGGTGCTCGCGGTATTGACGTACCTGAAGTCCTGATCATCTGACACCCTGTCAGATATCCTGGTCCTAGTTCCAAAGGATGAGGCGGAATCCGACTTTCCGGAACACTCCGGGTGGCGACAGAACGTGACGATTCAGGGCAAGAGGGCGTCTCAAAAAGAGGTCCATGATGTGAGAAGTCCCGGGAAGGCCCCCCTTACCGTCGTAGGGTGGGCCTCGGGACGGAAGGTGATCTCCGCACAGGGGCCGCCTGCCGCGCCCCGAGCCTTCTCCCCGCCTCCGGCGGAGAGTCCCCTTGCCGCGAGGGAGGTCCAGTTCAGTGACCAGCCAGGTCAGTAGCGAGGCCGGTGAGGCCCTGGTCGGGGAGCAGCGCAGTGCCCCGGCGACGCCCCACAACGGCACCGAGAAGGAAGTGCGCCGGCTCGACCGGGTGATCATCCGCTTCGCGGGTGACTCCGGTGACGGCATGCAGCTGACGGGTGACCGCTTCACCTCGGAGACGGCGTCCTTCGGGAACGACCTCTCCACGCTGCCGAACTTCCCGGCCGAGATCCGGGCGCCTGCCGGAACCCTGCCGGGTGTCTCGTCCTTCCAGCTCCACTTCGCCGACCACGACATCCTGACCCCGGGCGACGCCCCGAACGTGCTGGTCGCGATGAACCCCGCCGCCCTCAAGGCGAACATCGGGGACGTGCCGCGCGGCGGCGAGATCATCGTCAACACCGACGAGTTCGCCAAGCGCGCCATGGCCAAGGTCGGGTACGCGACCTCGCCCCTCGAAGACGGGTCGCTCGACGGGTACCGGGTCCACCCCGTACCCCTGACGACGCTCACCCTGGAGGCCCTCAAGGAGTTCGGCCTGTCCCGGAAGGAGGCCGAGCGGAGCAAGAACATGTTCGCGCTCGGGCTGCTGTCCTGGATGTACCACCGGCCGACCGAGGGCACCGAGACCTTCCTGCGCCAGAAGTTCGCGAAGAAGCCGGAGATCGCCGAGGCCAACGTGGCCGCCTTCCGGGCCGGCTGGAACTTCGGCGAGACCACCGAGGACTTCGCCGTCTCCTACGAGGTCGCCCCCGCGACCCGGGCCTTCCCGACCGGCACGTACCGGAACATCTCCGGGAACCTGGCCCTCTCGTACGGTCTGATCGCCGCCGCCCGCCAGGCCGACCTGCCGCTCTACCTCGGCTCGTACCCGATCACCCCGGCCTCGGACATCCTGCACGAGCTCAGCAAGCACAAGAACTTCGGCGTGCGGACGTTCCAGGCCGAGGACGAGATCGCCGGGATCGGCGCCGCGCTCGGCGCGGCCTTCGGCGGCTCCCTCGCCGTGACCACCACGAGCGGCCCCGGTGTGGCGCTGAAGTCCGAGACCATCGGACTCGCCGTCTCCCTGGAGCTGCCGCTCCTCGTCGTCGACATCCAGCGCGGCGGACCCTCCACGGGTCTGCCCACCAAGACCGAGCAGGCCGACCTCCTCCAGGCCATGTACGGCCGCAACGGCGAGGCGCCGGTCCCGGTCGTGGCCCCGAGGACGCCCGCCGACTGCTTCGACGCGGCCCTGGAGGCGGCGCGGATCGCGCTGACCTACCGCACGCCCGTCTTCCTGCTGTCGGACGGCTATCTGGCCAACGGGTCGGAGCCGTGGCGGATCCCGGAGGTCGAGGACCTGCCCGACCTCACGACCCCGTTCGCCATGGGGCCGAACCACACCCTCGCCGACGGCACCGAGGTCTTCTGGCCGTACAAGCGCGACCCCGAGACCCTCGCCCGCCCCTGGGCCGTGCCCGGCACCCCCGGTCTCGAACACCGCATCGGCGGCATCGAGAAGCAGGACGGCACGGGCAACATCTCGTACGACCCCGCCAACCACGAGCTCATGGTCCGCACCCGCCAGGCCAAGATCGACGGCATCGAGGTCCCGGACATCGAGGTCGACGACCCGGACGGCGCGCGCACCCTGGTCCTCGGCTGGGGCTCCACCTACGGCCCGATCACGGCGGCCGTCCGCCGCATCCGCCGCGAGGGCGGCCACATCGCCCAGGCCCATCTGCGCCACCTCAACCCCTTCCCGAAGAACCTCGGCGAGGTCCTGAAGCGGTACGGGAAAGTCGTGGTCCCCGAGATGAACCTCGGCCAGCTCGCCACCCTCGTCCGGGCGAAGTACCTCGTCGACGCCCGCAGCCACACCCAGGTCAACGGCATGCCGTTCAAGGCCGAGCAGCTCGCCGCCGCTCTCAAGGAGGTCATCGATGCCTGAGCCCCTGCTGCATCTGGTGCCGAAGGCCGAGGCCGCCCAGTCCATGAAGGACTTCAAGTCGGACCAGGAGGTCCGCTGGTGTCCCGGCTGCGGTGACTACGCGGTCCTCGCCGCCGTGCAGGGCTTCATGCCCGAGCTCGGGCTGGCGAAGGAGAACATCGTCTTCGTCTCCGGCATCGGCTGCTCCTCCCGCTTCCCGTACTACATGAACACCTACGGGATGCACTCCATCCACGGCCGCGCGCCCGCCATCGCGACGGGCCTCGCCACCTCGCGCCGCGACCTCTCCGTCTGGGTCGTCACGGGCGACGGCGACGCGCTGTCCATCGGCGGAAACCACCTGATCCACGCCCTGCGCCGCAACGTGAACCTGAAGATCCTGCTCTTCAACAACCGGATCTACGGCCTCACCAAGGGCCAGTACTCCCCCACCTCGGAGCTCGGCAAGATCACCAAGTCGACCCCGATGGGCTCGCTCGACGCGCCCTTCAACCCGGTGTCGCTGGCGCTCGGCGCGGAGGCCTCCTTCGTGGCCCGTACGGTCGACTCCGACCGCAAGCACCTCACGGAGGTGCTCCGCCAGGCCTCCGAGCACAACGGCACGGCGCTCGTCGAGATCTACCAGAACTGCAACATCTTCAACGACGGCGCCTTCGAGGTCCTCAAGGACAAGGACCAGGCCAAGGAGGCGGTCATCCGCCTCGAACACGGGCAGCCGATCCGCTTCGGCGCCGAGAACGAGAAGGGCGTCGTCCGCGACCCGTCCACCGGCGACCTCCAGGTCGTGACGGTCACCCCGGAGAACGAGGCGCGGATCCTCGTCCACGACGCCCACGCGGCCACCCCCACCACGGCCTTCGCGCTCTCCCGCCTCGCGGACCCGGACACCCTGCACCAGACCCCCATCGGCGTCTTCCGCTCGGTGGACCGCCCGGTGTACGACACGCTGATGGCGGACCAGCTCGACAAGGCCGTCGAACAGCGGGGCAAGGGCGACCTCGCCCAGCTGCTGACCGGCAACGACACCTGGACGGTCGTCGGCTGACGCCCGTCCGAGGGGCCCGGTCCGCGGCGCGGGCCGGGCCCCTCGTCAGTCCTCCTTCGCGGCGGTCGCGAAGTGGCCCCGGTAGGTGGGGACCCCGCCGCGCACCTGCCAGAGGAAGACCGCGTTCAGCTCCGCGTCCTTGCTGTTCTTCAGGTCGGGCCGGTACGTCTTCGCGATCCCCTCGTACGGGCCCTGGCGCAGACCGTTCATGACGGCGGAATCCACGTTCTCCACCTTGTTCGCGAGCGCCGTGCGCAGCGCCTGCGCGATCCAGTGAACGATGTCGTACGCCTCCGTCGCGTACCGCTCGAACGGTGCTGTCGCAGGCAGCTTCCAGCGCTCGCGATAGGCGGCGGCAAACCGTTTTCCGGCCGGCATGCGGCCGGGGTCGACGTAGCCGGTGCCGAAGTACCAGCCCTCCGCCGCCGGGCCCGCCAGGCTCAGGAACTCGGGCTGGAGCACCTGCTCCGTGCTGCCGCACGGCCCCTTGTACCCCTGACGGGCCAGGGCCTTGGCGCACAGCGCGGCCCGACGGGGCGACGTCCCCGCGTAGTACACGCCGTCGGGACGCGCCGCGAGGGCCCGCCGGACGACGGACTCGAAGTCCTCGCTGCCCGCCTCCACCGGGTGGGAGGTGGTGATGCCCCCTTTTTCGGACGAAGGGGCGTTCTCCTTCAGGATCCTGGCGGCGAACCAGGCGGACCGTCCGGCCGCCCGGTCCTCTATGACGGCGGTTCTGCGGCGGTCGTGCTCGTTCAGCCACCGGCTGAAGGCCACGACCATCACATCGGGCGAGGCCCGGGCCTCGAGGTAGTACTGGGCGTTGCCCGTTCCGGCGAGGTCCGATTCCTGGGCCGAGGCGACCGCACTCACCAACGGGACCTTGTGGAGGAGGAGTTCGTCGTAGACGGCGGTGTCCGTCCCGGTGACCGTCGGGCCGGTCACGACGGCCAGGTTCCCGATGCCGACCAGGGCCCGGGCGGCCGCCTTGGCGCGCTTCGGGTCTCCCCCGTCGTCGATGACCTTCAGGGCCATGTCGAAGGTGCGGTCGGCGCGGGCGTTGTGGGTCTCCACGGCGAGCCGCGCCCCGCGTTCCTGCGCCCGTCCGTCGGCCTTCGTCGCTCCGCTCAGGTCGGTGACGACGCCGATCGTGTACGTGGCGAGCTGCGCGCCCGTGCCCGTACCGCCGCCGCTTCCGGAGGGCGTACGGCTCAGCAGGTAGGCGGTCAGGCCGCCGGCGCCGACGACGGCCGCCGCCGAGGCGCCGATCAGGAACCGGCGGCGCGAAGGGCCCTGCGGGGGCTCGTCTGCCACGAGCATCGTGGGCTCCGGCACCGGCAGGTCGAGGACCCGGGAGGAGCGCCGGCCGATCAGGGCGGGCAGGCCGTCCGGCAGCCAGTCCCCCGCCGGGCCCCCGGCCTCCCCCAGGGCGGCCCGCACCTCGGCCGCCGTGGGCCGGTCCTCCGGGTCCTTCGCGAGACAGGCCGTGACCAGGGGAAGGATCGTGTCCGGTACGTCGTCGAGTGCGGGCTCCTCGTGGACCGTGCGGTAGACGACGGCCGCCACCGCGCCCGTACCGAAGGGGCGTTCGCCGGTGAGCGCGTAGGCGAGGACGCAGCCGAGCGAGAAGACGTCGGCGGCCGGTCCGACCTCCCCCGAGCCGGCGACGCGGGCCTGTTCGGGGGCGAGGAAGCCGGGGGTGCCGATCATCGCGTCAGTGGCGGTCAGGGCGGTCGCCCCGGCGGTCCTGGCGATGCCGAAGTCGATCAGCCGGGGCCCGTCGAGGGCGAGGAGGACGTTTCCCGGCTTGACGTCCCGGTGGACGAGCCCTGCCTCGTGCATGTCGGCGAGCGCGGCCGCGAGACGGGCGCCGAGGGCCCGTACGGTCGGCTCGGGCAGGGCGCCGTGCAGGGCGACGGCCTCGGCGAGCGAGGGCCCGGGCACGTACTCGGTCGCCAGCCAGGGCTCGCGGGCCTCCGGGTCGGCGCCGAGGACGCGGACGACCCAGCGGCCGGTGATGCGTTCGGCGGCCCGCGCCTCGCGGCGGAACCGTTCCCGGAAGCCGGGGTCGGCGGCGTGCTCGGCGCGGATGAGCTTGAGCGCGGCGAGCGCACCGCCGGTCGAGCGGGCGAGGTAGACGACGCCCATGCCGCCGGCGCCGAGGCGGCCGAGGAGGCGGTACCCGGCGATCGCCGAAGGATCGGCCTTGCGCAGTGGCTGCACGGGCTCAGGCCTTCTTCTTGTTCCGCGCGGGCTTGTTCGGCATCAGGGGTGCGGCGCCGACCGGCTTGTACGCGCCGTTCTGCACGGCGTAGACGTAGGTGCCGCCGGGGCTCAGCTCGCCCGTCTCGTTGAAGGTGTAGGACCCCATCGCGCCGGTGTACTTCTGCTTGCGCAGCGCGGCCCACAGCCCCTTCCGGGCGGGCTTGCGGCCGGCCTTCGTGTCGGCCGCGAGCTGCTGGAGCGTCATCGTGACCACGTCGTACGACTCGCCCGCGTAGTACGCGGGGGCCGTGCCGTACCGCTTGCGGTGGGCGGCGGTGAAGGCGGCGGCCGTCTTCAGCGTGGCGGGGTCGGCGACGGGGGCGCACACGAACCAGCCCTCGGCGTCCGCCCCGCCCTGCTCGACGAAGTCCTGGTCGAAGACGTGCTGGCCGGTGAACCTCGGCCCGGTGAAGCCGAGTTCGGTGAGCGCGCGGGCCGCGAGGACGGCGGTCTCGGTGATTCCGCAGTGGATGTACGCGTCGATGCCGGCGTCGATCATCTCGCCGAGGACCCGGCGGTAGTCGCGCGCCCGGGCCTGGGCCGGGACGACCCGGTAGTGCGGGGTGATCCCGGCCTGTCCGAAGCCGAAGCGCACGCCGCCGGTGAGCTGCCAGCTGTACGAGTCCTCGATCCGGTCCTCCAGGACGCCGGGACGGCTGATCTTCGGCAGCAGGGTGGCGGCGAAGGCGAGGTGGGCGCCGGCGAAGATGTGGCTCGGGATGGCCCGCAGGACCGTCTCGTTCGGCAGGTTCCCGTCGGGCCGCAGGGTGAGCAGGTTGTATCCGGCCGAGACCGTGATCAGCGGGATTCCGGCCTCCTCGAAGGCGGGGAGGACGGCCAGGCCGACGGCGTCGGTGGTGGCACCGAGGACGGCGATGACCCCCGGGTCGGTGGTCAGTACCCTGGCGCGTTCCATGGCCCGGGCCGCGTCGCTCCGGTCGTCGACCACCTTGAGTTCGAGCGTGAAGGGCTTGTCCTTGCGGGCGTTGAACTGCTCGACGGCCAGGCGCGCGCCGCGCTCCTGGGCCTGGCCGATCGCCTTGGCGGGTCCGGAGAGGTCGGCGAGGACACCGATGGTCCAGCTCGTGCGGGGCGGCGGGGTCTTCTTGCCGTCGCCCGCGCTCTCCCGGCCGTCCCCGAGACCCGCCCAGATGCTGCCGCCGCCCACCGCGAGCACGGCGCCGCCGGCGGCGAGCAGGAAGCCGCGCCGGCTCTTCGCGGGCGGGGCGGGTGGCGTGCCGGGCTCGGTGGTGTCGATCTCGGGGAGGGCGAGCATCCGGGCGGAGCGTTCGGCGATGGTCCGGACGACGGGCGCGGGCAGCCACTCGGCGCCGTCGCGCGGGGTGTCCTCGACGAGCCGTACGCAGGCCTCGGCCGCCGTGGGCCGGGCGGCCGGGTCCTTGGCGAGGCAGGCCCGGACGAGGTCGAGCAGCCCTTCGGGTACGCCGGTGAGGTCGGGCTCGTCGTGGACGGTGCGGTACATGAGGGCGTCCACGGCGCCGGTGCCGAAGGGCGGGCGGCCGGTCGCCGCGTAGGCGAGGAGGCAGCCGAGGGCGAAGACGTCGGCGGGCGGGCCGATGGCGTCGGTGCGGGCCTCGGCCTGCTCGGGGGCGAGGAAGCCGGGCGTGCCGACGACCATGTCGGTGGCGGTGAGCGCGGTCTCTCCGGTGCTGCGGGCGATGCCGAAGTCGATGAGGCGGGGGCCGTCGACGGCGAGGAGGACGTTGCCGGGCTTGACGTCCCGGTGGACGAGCCCGGCCGCGTGCACGGCGGCGAGGGCGCGGGCGACGGACCAGCCGAGGAGGCGGGCGGACCGCTCGGGCAGCGGGCCGTGCGCGGTGACGGCCTCGCCGAGGGAGGGTCCCGCGACGAAGGCGGTGGCCATCCAGGGTTCGGGGGCGTCCGGGTCGGCGCCGGTGACGGGCACGGCCCAGGGGCTGGAGACCCGCCGTGCGGCTTCGACCTCGCGGCGGAAGCGGGCGCGGAAGTCGGGCTGGTCGGCCTGGTCGGCGTGGGTGACCTTGACGGCGGCGAGCTCGCCGGCGGCGGTGCGGCCGAGGTAGACGACGCCCATGCCGCCGGCGCCGAGGCGGCCGAGGAGCCGGTATCCGGCGATCGTGGACGGGTCGGAGGGCAGCAGGGGCTGGAGGTCGCCGGGCTGGGGTCCCGGCTGGGGGGCGGCAGTGCTCACGACTGGACCTCCAACTGCTCCTTGACGCGCTGCAGCATGGTGATGAGGGCATTGGCCTGGGGCTGGACCGTGCCCGTGGTCGTGGGCGTGGCCTGCTCGGCATAGCCGGGGGCGGCCTTGACGACGGTGGCGACGGTGACCTGGCCGATGCGGGACTGGGTCCAGCCGTACTGCTGCTTCCCCTTCACGTCGTCGCGCTCGTAGAAGCCGCGTTCGCCGAGGGAGTCGTCGGCGGTGTACATGCCGTCGCGGCCGAACGCGTTGCCGACCGAGATGAGCCCGGAGATGCGCTCGCCGGCGCGCAGCCTCTGGTCGGGGCAGCGCAGCGCCTCTTCGAGCGTGGAGGCCATCTCCCAGTCGGCGTCGGTTTCGGTGCGGTGCACGGTGACGGTGGAGGCGACCCGCAGGTTGCCCTTGCCGCCGGCGGCCGGGATCTCGCTGTAGGCGGTGACGCTGTAGAGCACCGTCGAGGGACGGCTGCCGGTCTCCCAGGAGCAGGTCTCGTCGAGCACGGGCCAGTACTCCGGGTCGCTGAGGTACGGGCTGCGCTTGACGTACTCGGGGCCCCAGGCGTCGGGACCTGCGACGACGGCGAGGGCGAGACGCCTGGCCTCGGCCTCGGTCTTCGGCGCGCGCTTCGGGTCCGGAGTGAAGTCGAGGGCGGTCGGCGTGGGGGTCGGGGTCGGGGCGGGGGCCTCGGTCGGGGCCGCCGTCGCGCTCGTACCGCTCTTGCCGTCGGGTTTCCTCCCCTCGCCGCCGCTACTGCATCCGGTCGCGATCAGCCCGCCCACCATCACGGCACAGCAGGCACGCAGCAGTCTTCGGTCCCCGTACGCCACAGCTCCCCCACGGTCTTCACGGATTCCCCCGATCGGTGAGCAGATCGTACGGCCTGGCGACCCAACTCACCTGGACCACAACATCATTGGGACGAAGCGGTGGCACTCTCGCGACGCGCCCCGTCGTAGCGCTCACGCGCCGCCTCGACCGCGCCGACCTGCTGTTCGGTCCAGCGGGCGAGCTCCCAGACCTGGCGGGCGGCCCCTTCGCCGAGGGGGGTGAGGCTGTAGTCGACGCGGGGCGGGATGACGGGCTTGGCGTCGCGGTGGACGAAGCCGTCGCGTTCCAGGGTCTGGAGGGTCTGGGCCAGCATCTTCTCGCTGACGCCGCCGATCTCGCGGCGCAGTTCACTGAAGCGGTACGACCGCTCCAGGAGGGCCGCGAGGACGAGGACGCCCCAGCGGCTGGTGACGTGCTCCAGGACGAGGCGCGAGGGGCACATCGGCTCGTTCACGTTCGGCGGCTTACTTACTCCCATACCAGTACCTTACTTCAAAGTGGGTACTTACGAAAGGTTAGCGCCCACCGTACGGTGAGTGCATCGGGTGAGCGCATCGCCCCACCGCACCCCACGGGAAGAAGGAAGCATCATGAGCATCGTCGTCACCGGAGCCACCGGACAGCTCGGCCGTCTCGTCGTCGACGCCCTCCTCTCCGGCGCGTCCGCCGTCCCCGCCGAGTCCGTCGTCGCCGTCGTCCGCGACAAGGCGAAGGCCGCCGACCTCGCCGAGCGCGGGGTCGAGCTGCGGATCGCCGACTACAGCCGCCCGGAGACCCTGGCGGAGGCCTTCGAGGCCGGCGACCGGGTGCTCCTGATCTCGGGCAGCGAGGTCGGGCAGCGCGTCGCCCAGCACCGCGCCGTGATCGACGCCGCCAAGGCGGCGGGCGTGGCCCAGCTCGCGTACACCGGCATCCTCGGCGGCCCGGAGGCCGACTTCACGCTCGCCGACGAGCACAAGGCGACCGAGGAGCTGATCCTCGCGTCCGGCCTGCCGTACACCTTCCTCCGCAACGGCTGGTACTCCGAGAACTACACCGCGAACCTCGCCCCGGTCCTGGCCCACGGCGCCGTCGTCGCCAACGCCGGCGAGGGCCGGATCGCCTCCGCCGCCCGTGCCGACTACGCGGCCGCCGCGGCCGCCGTCCTCACCGGCCCGGCCGAGGAGCACCTGAACAAGGCGTACGAGCTGAGCGGCGACACCGCCTGGTCCCTCGCCGAGTACGCGGCCGAGGTCGCGGCCCGGACCGGCCGGGAGATCGCGTACAGCGACGTCCCCGCCGCCACCCACCTGGAGATCCTCACCGGCGCCGGGGTCCCGGCACCCTTCGCCGAGATCCTCGTCGACGTCGACCGGGCCGTCGCGCTCGGCGCGCTCGCCCTGCGGACGGGCGACCTGGCCCGGCTGATCGGCCGCCCGACCACCCCGATCGCCGAGTCGATCAAGGAGGCGCTGGCGGCCTCGTGACACTGTCATGACCGTATGGCGATACGGGCATGACAACCCGCCCCGTGCGGCGCTACCTTCGACAGGACAGGCGCGGCGCACAGGGCGGGAGGTCCGGTGAAGACGGAGAAGAACGAGGGACGAGCAGGACTGCTCTACGGGATCGGCGCCTACGGCATGTGGGGACTGGTCCCGCTCTTCTGGCCCCTCCTCAAGCCCGCCGGCGCGATCGAGATCCTCGCCCACCGGATGGTGTGGTCCCTGGCCTTCGTCGGCATCGCGCTGCTCGCGCTGCGCCGCTGGAGCTGGATACCCGAGCTCGTGCGCAGCCCGCGCAAGCTCGGTCTGATCACCCTCGCCGCCGCCGTGATCACCGTGAACTGGGGCCTCTACATCTGGTCCGTGAACACCGGCCACGTCGTCGAGGCCTCCCTCGGCTACTTCATCAACCCGCTCGTCACCATCGCCCTCGGCGTGCTCGTGCTGAAGGAGCGGCTGCGCCCCGCGCAGTGGGCGGCGGTCGGCGTCGGCCTCTCGGCCGTGCTCGTCCTGGCGATCGGGTACGGGCGGCCGCCGTGGATCTCGCTCACCCTCGCCTTCTCCTTCGCCCTCTACGGCCTGGTGAAGAAGAAGGTCAACATCGGCGGCCTGGAGTCGCTCGCCGCCGAGACCGCCGTCCAGTTCCTGCCCGCCCTCGCCTACCTCGTCTGGCTCGGGACGCAGGGGAGCCTGGCCTTCGGGCAGCACGGCGCCGGCCACACGGCGCTGCTCGCCGCCACCGGCATCGTCACGGCCGCGCCGCTGGTCTGCTTCGGGGCGGCGGCGATCCGCGTGCCGCTGTCGACGCTGGGCCTCCTCCAGTACCTCGCGCCGACCTTCCAGTTCCTGCTCGGGGTCGTCTACTTCCACGAGGAGATGCCGGCCGAGCGCTGGGCGGGCTTCTCCCTCGTCTGGCTGGCCCTGACGCTCCTCACCTGGGACGCGCTGCGGACGGCCCGGAAGAGCCGCGCGGAGATGGAGGCGGCGGCCGCCGCGTCCCGTACGGAGACCGCTCCCGCGGCCGCCGTGACCTCCGCGTCCTGACGAGGGTCACGCGTCCAGGAGGTCGTGCTCCCGGATCAGCCAGCAGACCGCCGTCAGGCGAAGGGTCGCGAAGTCGTGGCCGACGGGCTCGGTCCACTCGGCCTCGGAGAGCCGGTCGGTGAACCCGAGGACGTAGTCGGCGAGCTCCTCCCGGCGGACGGTCCGGCCCTCCGGGCCCCGGCGGGCCGGGAGCAGCGCGTCGCACACGGCCGCCGCGTGCTGGTCGACGGCGGCCACGAGCCCGGGTTCGAAGCAGAACTCCGAGAGCCGGGGCATGTACGTGGCGGCGACGTCGGTCAGCGGGCAGCCGGGCGAATCATTCATCCCTCCACATTAGGGTCGTACCGGGGCGTAAAGACCGTGAGCTTGCTCGCAGCGAGAAATCCGGTGGCCGCGCCCCGCCGCCTCCCCGCACCCTGGGGCGCATGGAAGAACCGAAGTACCGGATCCGCGCGCTCCACACCGGGCGCACGGTCACCGTCTACCAGGCGTACCGGCCCGAGATCGGGCTGCCCGCGGCCCGCGACGGCCGTTTCCCGGACGTCTGGAAGCGGGACCGGATGACGTGGATCAAGCCGTCGTTCCTGTGGATGATGTACCGCTGCGGCTGGGGGACGAAGGAGGGCCAGGAGACGGTCCTCGCCGTGGAGATCAGCCGCGAGGGCTTCGAGTGGGCCCTGCGGAACGCCTGCCTCTCCCACTACGAGCGCGGTTTCCACACCGACCAGGCTTCCTGGAAGCGGGAGTTGAGGCAGGCGCCGGCCCGGGTCCAGTGGGACCCGGAGCGCGATCCACACCTCCGGCCCCTCCCGTACCGCTCGCTCCAGCTCGGCCTGTCGGGCGAGGCGTCCCGCCGGTACGCGGACGAGTGGACGGTCTCGATCACCGACGTGACCGCGCTCGCCCACGAGGTCCACGGCCTGGTCAGGTCCGGCGACCTGGAGGCGGCCGCCGGGCTCCTGCCCCGGGAAACGCCCTACCCGGAGCCGGAGGGCCTCCTGGACCACCTGCGGGTTCAGGCTCCCGCGACGCCGAAGTTGAAGTCGCCCGTGCCGAGCAGCCCGTAGAGCCGCAGCCACAGGGGGAGGAGCTGCTCGGCGGCGCGGGCGCTCGACAGGTCGCCGAGGTCGATGATCCGGTCGGCGGCCCAGCCGAAGGAGGCGAGCAGCTCCGCGACCACGGCCTTCGCGTCCGTGTCGTCACCGCTGAGGAAGACGTTGTGGTGCCCCGGGACCCGGCCGGGCTCGACCATGACGGTGTTGGTCATGGTGTTGAGCGTCTTGACGACGCGCGTCTCCGGGAAGGCGCTCTGGAGGTGCTCGGCGACGCTCCGGCCGTCGGGGAGGCCGACCTTGGGCGGGAAGCCCTCCGAGAAGTCCAGCGCGTTGGACACGTCGACCAGGACCTTGCCGCGCAGGTTCTCGGCGCCCGCGGCCTCCAGGGCGGCGAGGGAGACGAACCCGCCGGTCGCGTTGACGACCAGTTCGGCGGGGCCGGCGGCGTCGGCGAAGGTCCCGTGCGTACCGCCGTGCTCCGCGGCCCACTTGGCGGCGTCGGCGTTGTCGGCGGTACGGGACCCCAGGGCCACCTCGTGTCCGAGCGAGACCAGCTTCGTGGCGAGCCGACGCCCGACCTCACCCGTTCCCAGTACGGCGATCTTCATGTGCGGGCTCCTTCGAGGCGGCTGCGAGTCGCGGAAACCCCCGACCCTAGCGCCTGAACCCCGTCGCCGACCGTCCCATTCCGTCCCACGCGCCCCCGCGTCCCGACCGTCCGGAAAACGGGATGCCCCGGCACCTGCGGACCGCCAGACTCCCCCGGGTGAACACCGCACCCCAGCCTCCGGAACCGCCCCTGGTCCGCGAGGTGTACCCCGAACTCGTCACCGAGCTCGTCCGGCTCCTCGAAGAGGAGGGCGAACGGGAACTGTCCATCGTCGTGCGGGACATACGGCTGCACGGAGAATGCGGCTGCTCCGACGACTTCTGCCAGAGCATCCGCACCTCGGAGCACCGGCCCGGCACCCCGTACGGCGAGGGCCATCGCTGTCTGCCGCTGCTCGCCGACACGGGGATGCTCAACCTCGACATCGTCCACGGCCGGATCGTGTACGTCGAGATCCTCGACCGTCCGGCCATGACCCGCCGCGACGGCGGGGAAACCACTGTCCGGTGAGCGAACGCACCTGACCGGTTTCCGCTCTTGACGCGGAGTCAAACTCTCGCTGAACATTCAGCACGCACGACCGAACAATCGCACAACCGAACAAGCGCGCACCCGCACAGCTCCAGCCGCCTCGTGGCACCCACGCCCGAGGCGTCTCGCACGTTCCGTCCCATCCCCGTTCGGAATCCGGAGCCCCCACATGAACCTCTCCGTGCCCAGACGCGTCACCGCGGTCGCCGCCCTCGCGGCGCTCGCCCTCGCCGGACTCAGCGGCACCAGCGCCTCCGCCGACCCGGCCGCGGCAGCCGCCGCGCCCGACATCCCGCTCGCCAACGTCAAGCAGCACTTGACGGACCTCCAGTCGATCGCCACCGCCAACGGCGGCAACCGCGCCCACGGCCGTACCGGCTACAAGGCCTCGATCGACTTCGTGAAGGCGAAGCTGGACGCCGCCGGATACACCACCACGCTCCAGCAGTTCAGCTACAACGGCGCCACCGGCTACAACCTGATAGCCGACTGGCCGGGCGGCGACCCGAACCAGGTGATCATGTCCGGCTCGCACCTGGACTCGGTCACCGCGGGGCCCGGCATCAACGACAACGGCTCCGGGTCCGCCGCGATCCTGGAGACCGCGCTCGCCGTCTCCCGCGCCCAGCTCCAGCCGACGAAGCACCTGCGCTTCGGCTGGTGGGGCGCCGAGGAGCTGGGGCTGGTCGGCTCCAAGTACTACGTCAACAACCTTCCCAGCACCGAGCGTTCGAAGATCAGCGGCTATCTGAACTTCGACATGATCGGCTCGCCGAACCCGGGCTACTTCGTCTACGACGACGACCCGACGATCGAGCAGACCTTCAAGGACTACTACGCCGGGCTCGGCATCCCCACCGAGATCGAGACCGAGGGCGACGGCCGCTCGGACCACGCGCCCTTCAAGAACGTGGGCATCCCGGTCGGCGGCCTCTTCTCCGGCGCCGACTACACGAAGACCTCGGCGCAGGCGCAGAAGTGGGGCGGCACGGCCGGGCAGGCCTTCGACCGCTGCTACCACTCGTCCTGCGACACCACGGCGAACATCAACGACACCGCCCTGGACCGGAACGCGGACGCCATCGCGTACGCGATCTGGAACCTGTCCACCGGGACGACGACCCCGCCGACGGGCACGGTCTTCGAGAACACCGCCGACGTCTCCATCCCGGACAACGGCGCCGCGGTGACCTCCACCGTGAACGTCACGGGCATCACCGGGAACGCGCCGAGCACCCTCAAGGTCGGAGTGGACATCGTCCACACCTACATCGGTGACCTCGTCGTCGACCTGATCGCCCCCGACGGCTCGGTCTACAACCTGTCCAACCGGGCCGGCGGCAGCGCGGACAACATCAACACCACGTACACCGTGAACGCCTCCTCCGAGGTCGCCAACGGCGCCTGGAAGCTCCGCGTCCAGGACAAGGCCTCGATCGACACGGGTTACATCAGCGGCTTCAAGCTGACCTTCCCGTAGGCACACAGAACTCCCGGGCGGGCCGGTGACATCGCCCCCGACCCGCCCGGGGTCCCAACTTCCCTGCTACTTACCGGCGTTGGCCGCGTCCACCAGCGCGTCCTTCGTCACCGCGCCGACGTAGACCCTGCCGTCGTCGGTGAGGAGCGCGTTCACCAGCTTCGTCTTGAAGACGGTGCCGGAGCCGAACCCGCCGCTGACCTTGTCGCCGAACGAGTCCAGGAAGCCCTGGACCTCCTTCGGCGCCTCGTCGGTCTTCGGTGCCGGAGCGCCCGTGTCGAGCTTCGCGATCGCCGTCCAGCCCTCGCCGATGACGTTCATGCCGCCGTCCTTCCCGAAGCCCGCTCCGAGGCCGGGGAGGCCGAGGCCCTCCTCGAAGCCCTTCGGCAGGTCCTCCGCGGAGTCCGTCGCCTTCTCCGCCGCACCCTCCGTCACCTTCGCGCCCTTCGGCGCGGTGAAGGCGAACTCCGAGGCGGCCGGCTTCCCGAAGTCGACCTTCGTGAAGCCCGCGTCGACGACCGGCTTGCCGCCCTCGACCGAGGAGAGGGTGAACTTCAGCGGGGTGCCGTTGGCCGCGTCCACCGCGATCTTCACCGACTCGACCGTGGAACCGGACTGCTTCGGCTTGATCACCAGCTGGTACGCGTCCCGGCCGGCCACCTTCGCCGTCCCGTCGACCGTGATCGACGTCGTGTCGCCCGCGGCCTTCAGGACCTCGTCGGCGAGCTCCTTGGGCGAGCCCGGGAGCTTCTTCCCGGCGTCGGCCTTCTCGCCCTCGCCCGCCGCGCCCTTCTCGTGGAAGACCTCGTTCGACTTGCTGTCGTAGGCCCAGACGTCGTCGCCGTTGTGGATGAGGCTGTACTCGTCGGAGCCGTCGAGCAGGGTGAGCTTCTGGCGCTCGGGGCCGTCCGCCGCCACGCGCAGCGTGTGGCTGCCCGAGACGAGCTCCGTGAGCTTCTCGGACGGGTCCGCCGAGGAGGGGCCGCCGTCGCCGCCGCCCAGGCCCCCGAGGCCGGACGCCAGGCCGTCGAGGGCCGGCAGACCCAGGTCGGTGGAGATCTTGAAGGTGCCGGACAGGGTCTGGGTGTCCGAGGCGGCGATCTTCTCGATGAGCTGCTGGGCCGTGATCTCCGGCAGGTCCGGGTCGCCCGACGCCGCCAGCGCCGGGACGAGCCCGATGGTCGCCGCGGCCACTCCGGCCACCGCGACCGGGACGATGAACCGGCTCGCCTTACGGGTCTCTGCCATGGTCTCCGCTACCTCCGTACCGTGCTGCCCCTGTGGATGATGACTCCATCTCACCAACTCGGAGGCCCGGAATCGTCAGCCCGCGGGATCAACCTGGCGTACTCCTACGGGATGACCCACCCCTGGGTTCCGTGGCCCGCACGGCGGACCGCCGCCCGACCGGCCGGGCTCTTTCACCCTCCCTTTCATCCATCCCGCCGAGACTGTCGGCCAATTATTCCGAGGAAATTTCCAGCTGAAAAGCGCGGCCGCCGAATCCGCCGGATTCACCTAATCGTCGCAGGCGTCGCTGAACATCTCCGATCGCTCTCAGATCTACCTTGATCGAGGCCCACCTCGGCCACCGGCGAGAGATCCGGTGGCATTCCCTTGTCGTGAGCCGGGTGCACACCACCGTTAATCGAGGAGAATCCGAAGTGATCGGATCAGTACGGTCCTGGAATCCCCCAGGGCGCCGCACGCGCAAGACCGTCGTCCGCGCGATGGCGACGGCGGCCGTCCTGGCGGCCACGCTGGCCCCGGCGCTGCAGGCATCGGGCGCGCCGCTGCCCGGCACGATCAGCCTGGACGGCAGCAATTTCGAGATCGAGAAGAACGCCAACCTGATCGTGGACCACGGCGGCGACGACTGGGCCAGCATTCCGCAGGGCACCGGCGACAACCAGGAGCACCGCAAGGACGACCTGCCGTCGGGTCAGAGCGACAACTCGTTCGTCGAGGGCACCAAGGAGAACGACACGTCGCCGCCGACGGTCGGAACCGGCTCGATCCCGAACAACAAGAGCGATCTCAAGACGTTCGGCATCTACACCGAGAAGACCGCCGCGGGCCGGAATTTCCTGAACCTGTACTGGACCCGTGTGCAGGACCCCTCGGGCTCCACGAACATGGACTTCGAGTTCAACCAGAGCTCGACCACCTCCTCGAACGGCGTCACCAAGGTCCGTACGGCGGGCGACCTGCTGATCCAGTACGACCTGCCCCAGGCGACCGTGAACAACCCCGACCCGACCCTGGACCTGTCCCTGCGCAGGTGGACGGGGAGCGGGTGGGGTCCGGCGCAGGTCCTGTCGACGCAGGGCGACGCCACCGGCGGGATCAACACCTCCGCGATCGCCGCCGCCAACGCCGACGGCCTGGGCTCGCTCAGCGTGCGCACCTTCGGTGAGGCCCAGCTCGACCTGGACGAGATCCTCGGCTCCGGGTCGACCTGTACGACCTTCGGGTCGGCGTACCTGAAGAGCCGGGCGTCGCAGTCGTTCAACGCGACGCTGAAGGACTTCATCGCGCCGCAGTCGATCCGGGTGAGCAACTGCGGCAGCGTGAAGATCCTCAAGGAGGACGACGACGGCGCCCCGCTCGGGGGAGCCGAGTTCACGCTCTACCAGAACGGCCAGCCGACCACCTTCAAGTGCACGACCCTGGCCGACGGCAGCTGCACCATCAACAACGTGCCGGCCGGGGACTACGTCGCCCACGAGACCAAGACCCCCAACGGCTTCGACCCGGCGCCCGACGAGCCCGTCCACGTCGAGGCCAGCGGCACGGTGGAGGTCGGCCCGCTGACCGACACCCGGAAGACGGGCGCGATCAAGGTCACCAAGGTCCGCAAGATCGCGGGCCAGGGGAACAACTCCACCCGCCCGCACGCCGGGGTCACGTTCACGATCCTGGGCACCACCAAGTCCGGCGAGACCGCGATCGACGACATGGGCAACGCCACGGTCTGCTTCGACGGCCTGCCCGTCGGCAGCAGCTACACCGTGCACGAGGTCGTCCCCGTCGGCTACCGCGGCGAGGCGGACAAGAGCGTCCCCGTGACCGAGGGGGCGACCTGCCAGGACCCGTCCTTCCACGGCAGCACCGTCACGTTCCGGAACACGCCGCTGACCAACCTGACGCTCACCGCCACTCCGCAGGACCCGGGGGCCACCCAGTCCACGTTCACCTGCACCAACAGCTCGCAGCTGACGCCTTCCTCCACCACCCCGACCTCGGCGTCGTTCAACGACCTGACGCCGGGTACGTACACCTGCACCGTGGTCATCGACCCGTGATCCCCGTGCCGCGGCGCCCGAAGCGCCGCTGAACGCCCGAAGGGGCTCCCCGCCCGTGGCGGGGAGCCCCTTCGTCGTCTTCGGGCCGTGAGGCGCCGGACGGGCCTCAGCCCGCCCGATGGACGACCGCGTCGCACATCTCCGCGAGCGCCGCCTTCGCGTAGCCGTCGGGCAGCGGCGCCAGCATCGCGCGGGCCTCCTCGGCGTACCGCACGGTGTCCCGGCGGGCCTGCTCGAGGGCGGGGTGGGCGCGCAGCAGGCGCAGGGCCTCGGCGTGCCGCTCGTCGTCGCCGAGGTCGCCGTCGATCAGGGCGACGAGCTCCAGGTCCTCCGGGCGCCCGTGGGCGGCCGCGGCGGCCCGCAGGTGGAGGACGGGGAGGGTGGGGATGCCCTCGCGGAGGTCGGTGCCGGGGGTCTTGCCGGACTCGTGGGAGTCGGAGGCGATGTCGAGGACGTCGTCGGCGAGCTGGAAGGCGACGCCGAGGCGCTCGCCGTACTGGGTGAGGATGTCGACGACGCTCTCGTCGGCGCCGGACATCATGGCGCCGAAGCGGCAGGAGACGGCGACGAGGGAGCCGGTCTTGCCACCGAGGACGTCGAGGTAGTGGTCGACGGGGTCACGGCCGTCCATCGGGCCGGCCGTCTCCAGGATCTGACCGGTGACGAGCCGTTCGAACGCCTCGGACTGGATGCGTACGGCCTCGGGACCGAGGTCCGCGAGCGTGTGCGAGGCGCGGGCGAAGAGGAAGTCACCCGTGAGGACGGCGATCGAGTTGCCCCAGCGGGTGTTGGCGCTGTCGACGCCGCGCCGGACGTCGGCCTCGTCCATGACGTCGTCGTGGTAGAGCGTGGCCAGGTGGGTGAGCTCGACGACCACGGCGGAGGGCACGACGCCCGGCGCGTAGGGGTCGCCGAACTGGGCGGCGAGCATCACGAGCAGGGGACGGAACCGCTTACCGCCGGCCAGGACGAGGTGCTGAGCGGCCTCCGTGATGAAGGGGACATCGCTCTTGGTGGCGTCCAGGAGGCCCGCCTCCACAGCCGCCAAACCCGTCTGGACATCGGCCTCAAGAGCCTGGTCCCGCACGCTAAGACCGAACGGCCCGACGACGGTCACGAGGGGGTCTCCTGTCTGCTGACGCCTACTGACGATCACACGGATTGTTCACATGGACTGTTGACGATCACACGGATTGTCGATGTGTCGCTCGATTCACTCAAGCCAGCGTATCCGGTCACCTTTCGATCACCGTGGGCGCCTTCCCGTCACCCCCGGTATGTTCGGGATCAGCTCATACGACCAGGAGTAGGCGCTTTGTCCCGAACAGCGATCGACACCGATACGAACGGCGAGTTGCCTCCCCCGGGGGACGACCGCGCCTTCCTCGGACATCCACGGGGTCTGCTGAGCCTCTCCGGCCCGACCCTCGGACCGGTCCGGTACGTCGCCGGCCGCCGTCACCTGGCCGGACGCACGCACTCCGCCGAGTTCGCCCTCGCGCCCGAGGCGATGCGCCGGGCGATACGCCGGATGGTGGTCGGCGCGGCCGCCACGGCCCTCGTCGCCACGGCCCCCGCCCTCGCCGGCCGGCTCACCACGGACCGGTTCGGCGGCCTGCTGACGGCGCCCCGGCTGCGCCGCACGATGCACCCCGTCCACTAGGGAGCCGCGATGAAGATCCGTACCGACTTCCCGTACGAGACCCGCCACGAGGACATCCGCATCCCGCTGCCCGACGGCACCCGGCTGTACGCGCGCGTGTGGCGCCCCCTCACCGACGAACCCGTACCGGCCCTCCTGGAGTACCTGCCGTACCGCCTCACCGACTGGACGGCCCCCCGCGACTGGCAGCGCCACCCCTGGTACGCGGGCCACGGCTACGCCTCCGTACGGGTGGACGTCCGCGGCCACGGCAACAGCGAGGGCCTGCCCGGCGACGAGTACGACGCCGTCGAGCTCGCCGACGGCGTCGCCGTCGTGAACTGGCTCGCCGAGCAGCCCTGGTGCACCGGGAAGGTCGGCATGTTCGGCATCTCCTGGGGCGGCTTCAACGCGCTCCAGGTCGCCGCCCTCGCCCCCGAACCGCTCAAAGCGATCGTCACCGTCTGCTCCACCGACGACCGCTACGACAACGACGTCCACTACATGGGCGGCTCGGTCCTCGGCGTCGACATGCACGCCTGGGCCGCCACCATGCTCGCCTTCGCCTCCCGCCCCCCGGACCCCCGGCACGTGGGCGAGGAGTGGCGCGAGCTGTGGCTGAAGCGCCTGGAGGCCGTCGAGCCGCTCATCCACACCTGGCTCGCCCACCAGACCCGGGACGCGTACTGGAGGCACGGCAGCGTCTGCGAGGACTACGGGGCCGTCCGGGCCGCCGTCCTCGCCGTCGGCGGCTGGCACGACCCGTACCGCGACACCGTCCTGCGGCTCGCCCAGCACCTCCCCCAGGACCGGGTGCGCGGCATCATCGGCCCCTGGTCCCACCAGTACCCCGACCGCGGCCTGCCGCCCGGCCCGGCGATCGGCTTCCTCCAGGAGACCCTGCGCTGGTGGGACCACCACCTCAAGGGCGCCGAGAACGACGTGATGGCCGAGCCGCTGCTGCGCTCCTGGATCAGCGACTCCCACCCGCCGGCCACCGTCTACGAGGAGCTGCCCGGCCGCTGGGTCGCCGACCCCGCCTGGCCCTCCCCGCACGTCACCCCCGTCACGTACGGCTTCCAGGGCGCCCCGGTCGTCGTCGACTCGCCCCAGCAGACCGGCATCGACGCCGGCCGCTTCTTCCCCTTCGGCAACGACGCCGACCTGCCGCCCGACCAGCGCGACGAGGACGCCCACTCGGCCTGCTTCGACTTCCCCGTCCCCGAGTCCTCCGAGGGCGGAGTCCCCATCGAGATCCTGGGCCGGCCCTCCGTGAGCCTCGCCCTGCGCTCCGCCGCCCCCACCGGGCAGGTCATCGCCCGGCTCTGCGACATCGCACCGGACGGCTCCTCCACGCTCGTCACCCGGGGCGCCCTGAACTTCTCCGCCCGCTACGGCCGGGACCGGGCCGTGGAGGCGCAGATCGGCGAGACGGAGAGCTTCGTCTTCGAGCTGAACGGCATCGGGCACACCTTCCCGCCCGGCCACCGGGTCCGGCTCGCCGTCTCCTCCACCTACTGGCCGTGGATCTGGCCCCAGCCCGACGCCGCCGGCTTCACCCTCGACCCGGCCGGCTCCTCGCTCACCCTCCCGGTCCGCGCGCACACCCAGGACGCCGTCGAGTGGGAGGAGCCGGAGCAGTCCGCGCCCCTCGGGGTCGCGTACCCGGCCACCCTGGAGGAGCCGCGCCCGGAGCGGGTGGTGGTCCGGGACGTGGCGAAGGGCGAGTGGAGGCTGGAGGTCGACCCCAAGTACGGCGGCACGCGCGTGTACCCGGACGGCCTGGAGTACACCGAGGACGCCGTGGAGACCTACACGATCGAGGAGAGCGGCCCGCTGTCCGCCCGGACCCGCTCGGAGTGGACGATCCGGCTGCACCGGCCCGAACTGGCCTGGGACGTCACCGTCGACACCCGCTCGGAGATCTCCTGCGACGCGGACACCTTCCGCACCGAGAACGAGGTGGTGTGCAAGGAGGGCGGCGAGGTCGTCTTCCACCGCACCTGGGAACGGCGGATCCCCCGCACGGCGGGCTGAACGCGCGCGTACGGGGGATCGCAGGCCTGGTTACGCGTTCGCGCCGGCCTTGCGGCGACGGGCGACGACCAGCGCGCCGGCGCCGAGGGCCACGGCCCCGGCGGCGGCGAGGCCGAGCGGCAGGGTGTTGTTCGCACCAGTGGCGGCGAGGCTGCCGTTCACGGGCGTGTTGGACGAGCCGCCCTGCTGGGTGGTGTTCGTGTTGCCGCCGGTCGTGGCGGACGGGGCCGGGGTCGGCGTCGTCTCCGACGGCTTCGGCGTCGGCTTGTCGCCCTTGGCGGCGAGGATGCCGAAGTTCAGGCTGGCGTAGTCCTCGCCGATGCCGCAGGAGCCGTCGTTGTTCTCGTACTCGCCGTAGCCGAAGAGCATGCCCTTGCCGGCGGGGGCCTTGGCGTCGACCGTGAGGCGCAGCTTCACGTCGTACGAGGCGCCCTTGGCGAGCTTGCCGACCTCGATGGACTCGAACTCGTCGGTGACCTTCGTCCACTCCAGGACGTCGGCGGAGGACCACTCGACGGGGATGACGTACTGGGAGAAGTCCGTCTCCTCGTCGATCTCCGTGCCGGGCGCGGGGAGCCGCACGGCGTCGATGAAGGCGTTGACGGTGTCCAGGGTGTGGCCGGAGGTGTTGGTGACGCGCAGCGAGAAGACCGTGGGCACACCGGCGGTGACCGTCTTCGGACCGCTGACCGCGACCTTCACGTCGGGGCCCTCCTTGCACTCCTCCCCGATCTCCTCGTAGAAGGCCAGCTCCTCCTTGGCCTCGTCGAGGTCCTTCTTGGCGGCCTTCTCGACCTTCTGGGCAAGGCCGAGCACCCGGAACGCCTCGACGCTGGCGTCGGCCAGGGCCTTGGAGGCCTCCTTGGCCTTCGTGTCGGCGGCGGTCTTGGCGGTGGCGGCCTCGTCGGCGGCCGTCTTCGCGGCGGTGACGGCAGCGGCGGCGGCCGTCTTCTGCTCCTCGGTGGCCGAGGTGTCGGCGTCGACGACCCGCTTGGCCTCCTCGGCCTTGGCGAGCTCCTCGTCGGCGGCGGACTTCTTGGCGGCGGCCTCGTCGGCGGTCTTCTTCGCCGCGTCGGCGGCGGCCTTCAGCGGGTGGTCGGCCTTGTCGAGGGCCTCGATGTCCGCCTTGGCCTTGGCGACCTCGGCGACGGCGTCGTCATACGCCTTCTGCGCCAGCGCGACGGCGGCCTTCAGCTCCTCGAGCGACGGCATGTCCTCGTCGGAGTCGTCCCCGTGCGTCGCGGGCTTCTGCGTCGACGGGGCCGACGGCTTGGTGTCGGCGAACGCCGGCGCGGCCGAGAGGAAGACGGCCGGGGTGGTCACGGCGGCGGCCACGGCGGTCGCCAGAATGCGGCGGATCTTCACGTTGCGGACCTTTTCCTGGTCAGAGAGAAAGACAGCGAAGAATGGTGGTGGGCGCGCGCCTGCGGCTACGTCACGCGGCACGACGCCAGCTTGATCGTAGGGCTGAAAGGGGTCCTTCGGGAGCCCTCTTTCCGCAGCTCGCAGGGGTGTTCCGGGCCCACTGGCGACACAAACCGCATGAAGGGGGACAGTTGCCCACGGAGGCCGCAGTTTCTCTGTGATCCATGTCATCCGCGCCCGGCGGCCCGCCCCGTAACGTGTCCCCCACACACGTGGAAAGCGAGGCACGCACCGATGTCCGAGCACAGCCCGCTCGATCTGGCCGAGGGCGATCCCTTCGGCCCGCACAACCTCCCGTACGGCGTCTTCTCCACCGCCGACGAGCCCGGGCGGCGCCGGCTCGGCGTCCGCATCGGCGGGTACGTCCTGGACGCGGGTGCCGCGGCGCACGCGCTCGGCTCCCCGTACGCGGCGCTGCTCGCGCAGCCCGGCCTCAACCCGCTGCTCGCGGCCGGGCGGACCGCCTGGCGCGACGTCCGCCGGGCGCTGACGGCCTGGGTGACGGTGCCCGCGCACCGGGCGGACATCGAGCCGCTGCTGCACCCGCTGGACGCGGTGACGCTGCACCTGCCGTACGAGGTCGCGGACTACGTCGACTTCTACGCGAGCGAGCACCACGCGACGAACGTGGGGAAGATCTTCCGCCCGGACGGCGACGCGCTCACCCCCAACTGGAAGCACCTGCCGATCGGTTACCACGGTCGCGCGGGCACGGTCGTGGTCTCCGGCACCGATGTCGTCCGTCCCTCCGGGCAGCGCAAGGCCCCGTCCGACCCGGCGCCGGTCTTCGGCCCCTCGGTGAAGCTGGACATCGAGGCGGAGGTCGGCTTCCTCGTCGGCACCCCGTCCGCGCTCGGGAAGCCGGTCCCGCTGGCCGACTTCCGGGAGCACGTCTTCGGTCTGACGCTGCTCAACGACTGGTCGGCGCGGGATGTGCAGGCCTGGGAGTACGTGCCGCTCGGCCCGTTCCTCGGCAAGTCGTTCCAGACCTCCGTCTCGGCGTGGGTGACGCCCCTGGAGGCCCTGGACGCGGCCCGGACCGCGCCGCCCGCGCGGGACTTCCCGCTGCTGCCGTACCTGGACGACGCGGCGGAGGAGGAGCCGGGCGGCTTCGACCTGCGGATCTCGGTGGCGATCAACGGCGAGGTGGTGGCCGAGCCGCCGTTCTCCTCCATGTACTGGACGGCGGCCCAGCAGCTCGCGCACATGACGGTGAACGGCGCCTCGCTCCGTACGGGTGACCTGTACGGCTCCGGCACGGTGTCCGGGCCCGAGGTGAACCAGCGCGGCTCGCTCCTGGAGCTCACCTGGAACGGCCGAGACGCCATCGAACTGCCGGGCGGCAAGCGGACGTTCCTGGAGGACGGCGACGAGGTCGTCCTCACGGCCTGGGCGCCGGGCGCGGACGGCACCCGGGTGGCCCTCGGCGAGGTCCGGGGCCGGATCGTTCCCTCCGCCTGATCCTTGCCGATGAAGTGAGGGGCGCCCCATGGGGCGCCCTTTCCTTTCCATGGGTTCGCGCACACCATCTCTTGTCGGAGCCTTGGCCTGAGCTTTGGCGCCCGCATTCCGGTGCCGAACTAGCGTTCCCGGCATGTCCTTCAACCCCCCACATTCCCCCATCCGTCCCCCCGCCAGACCCGCCGGACTGCCGGTCCTCCCGTACCGGAAGCCGACCCGGGGCCGCGACTACTGGGTCCTGGACGACGTCCTGCCCGACATCGACGCGGTCCGCGCCCGGTGCCTCGCGAAGGACGACTGGGTCCAGGGCGCCCCGGTCAACCCCGAGCCCTGGCCCGGCCTGCGGGCCATGCCGGGCCTGGAACCGGACGAACTCGCCCATGTGGAACGGCTGGTGCGCAAGGCCACCGGCGCCCCGCGGCTCTGGTCCGTGGACCCGGACCGGGCCGGCACCTTCAACCACAACTGCGTCCAGGTCGTCGGCAAGGACGAGTGCGAGCCCCGCCCGCACACCGACTCCCGCAGCCTGTGCCGCTACGCCGCCGTGCTCTACCTCAGCCCGGACGCCCCCAAGGACTGCGGCACGAGCTTCTACCGCCAGAGCCTCCCGGGCGGCCGGCTCGGCGGCAACCAGGTCCTGGCCCCCCACGACAACCTGGTCGACGCCCTGGGCACCCGCTTCGTCCCGCCGGACTCCTTCACCGAGGACATCCGCGTCCCCCACCGGTACAACCGGCTGCTGCTCTACTCCGCGAACCTGATGCACAGCGCGACGGGTTACTGGGGCACCACCCTGGAGGACAAGCGGATGACCGCCGTCTTCTTCTGGATGGCCTGACCGGCACGGCGAAGGGCCCGGCTCGCCCCCGAGCCGGGCCCTTCGCCGTACCGCCCGTACTACCGGACGAACACGCTCGCCTGGTTCGCCAGGTCCAGGAAGTACTGCGGGGCGAGGCCGAGGACCAGGGTGACCGCGACGCCCGCCGTGATCGTGATGCTCGTCAGGGCCGAGGGCACGGCGACCGTGGGGCCGTCCGCCTTCGGCTCGCTGAAGAACATGAGCACGATGACCCGGATGTAGAAGAACGCGGCGATCGCCGAGGAGATCACACCGACCACGACGAGGGCACCCGCGCCGCCGTCCGCCGCCGCCTTGAAGACCGCGAACTTCCCGGAGAAGCCGGAGGTCAGCGGAATGCCGGCGAAGGCGAGCAGGAAGACGGCGAAGACCGCCGCGACGAGCGGCGAACGGCGGCCGAGCCCGGCCCACTTGGACAGGTGGGTGGCCTCGCCGCCCGCGTCCCGGACCAGGGTGACGACGGCGAAGGCGCCGATCGTCACGAAGGAGTACGCCCCCAGGTAGAAGAGGACGGACGAGATCCCGCTCGGCGTCGCCGCGATGACGCCCGCGAGCAGGAAGCCCGCGTGCGCGATCGACGAGTACGCCAGGAGCCGCTTGATGTCGGTCTGGGTGATGGCGACGATCGCACCGCCCAGCATGGTGACGATGGCGACGCCCCACATGACCGGCCGCCAGTCCCAGGTGAGGCCCGGGAGCACCACGTACAGCAGGCGGAGCAGCGCGCCGAAGGCGGCGACCTTGGTGGCGGCGGCCATGAAGCCGGTGACCGGGGTCGGGGCGCCCTGGTAGACGTCCGGGGTCCACATGTGGAACGGCACGGCGCCGACCTTGAAGAGCAGCCCCATGAGGACCATCGCGAAGCCGATGAGCAGCAGCGCGTCGTTGCCCATGGTGTCGGCGAGCGCCGGGTCGACGGAGCCGATCGAGCCGTCGACGACGCGGGCGATGGTGGCGTACGAGACGGAGCCCGCGTAGCCGTAGAGCAGGGCGATCCCGAAGAGCAGGAAGGCCGAGGAGAAGGCGCCGAGCAGGAAGTACTTGACGGCCGCCTCCTGCGACATCAGCCGCTTGCGGCGGGCGACGGCGCAGAGCAGGTACAGCGGGAGGGAGAAGACCTCCAGGGCGACGAAGAGCGTCAGGAGGTCGTTGGCCGCCGGGAAGACCAGCATGCCGGAGATCGCGAAGAGCGCGAGCGGGAAGACCTCGGTGGTGGTGAACCCGGCCTTGACGGCGGCCCTCTCCTGCTCGCTGCCGGGGACGGCGGCGGCCTCGGCGGCGAAGGAGTCGACCTTGTGGCCGTGGTCGGCCGGGTCGAGCCGGCGCTCGGCGAAGGTGAACACCGCGACGATCGAGGCGAGGAGAATGGTGCCCTGGAGGAAGAGGGCGGGCCCGTCCACGGCGATGGCGCCCATGGCCGCGATGTGGGCCTTGGTGGAGCCGTAACCGCCCGCCGCCAGGCCGACGATGGCGGCGAAGGCGGCGGCGAGCGCCGCGACGGAGAGGAACACCTGGCTGTGGTAGCGGGCCTTTCGGGGCACGAAGGCCTCGACGAGGACGCTGACGACCGCGGCGCCGAGCACGATGAGCACGGGCGAGAGCTGCGTGTACTCGATGTGGGGCGCCGGGATCTTGTCCAGCGGCGCGGCAGCTGTCGTCCACAAGCTGTGGACAGCCATGGCACTCACTTGGCCGCCTCCACGTTCTGAATCTGGGGCTGGGGGTCCGTCTGCTGGACGTCCGACATGGTGTACTGCACGGCCGGGTTGACGACGTCCGTCAGCGGCTGCGGGAAGACGCCGAGGAAGATCAGGACGGCGATCAGCGGGGCGACCACGGCCAGCTCGCGCGCCCGCAGGTCGGGCAGCGCCCGCACCTCCTCCTTCACCGGCCCGGTCATCGTCCGCTGGTACAGGACGAGGGTGTAGAGCGCGGCGAGGACGATGCCGGTGGTGGCGATGACGCCGGCCACCGGGTAGCGCTCGTACGCGCCGACCAGGACCAGGAACTCGCTGACGAACGGGGCGAGTCCGGGCAGCGACAGGGTCGCGAGGCCGCCGATCAGGAAGGTGCCGGCGAGCACCGGGGCGACCTTCTGCACACCGCCGTAGTCGGCGATGAGCCGCGAGCCGCGCCGGGAGATCAGGAAGCCGGCGACGAGCATCAGGGCGGCCGTCGAGACGCCGTGGTTGACCATGTAGAGCGTGGCGCCGGACTGGCCCTGGCTGGTCATCGCGAAGATGCCCAGGATGATGAAGCCGAAGTGCGAGATCGACGCGTAGGCGACCAGGCGCTTGATGTCCCGCTGGCCGACGGCGACCAGCGCGCCGTACACGATGCTGATCAGCGCCAGGACGACGATCGCCGGAGTGGCCCACTTGCTCGCCTCGGGGAAGAGGCCGAGGCAGTAGCGGAGCATCGCGAAGGTGCCGACCTTGTCGACGACGGCGGTGATGAGGACGGCGACCGGGGCGGTGGCCTCCCCCATCGCGTTCGGCAGCCAGGTGTGCAGCGGCCACAGCGGCGCCTTCACCGCGAAGGCGAAGAAGAAGCCGAGGAACAGCCACCGCTCGGTGCTGGTCGCCATCTCCAGGGAGCCGTTGGCCCGGGCCGCGGCGATCTCGGTGAGCGAGAAGTTCCCCGCGACCACGTAGAGCCCGATGACCGCGGCCAGCATGATCAGGCCGCCGACGAGGTTGTAGAGCAGGAACTTGACGGCCGCGTACGAGCGCTGGGCCGCCGCGTTCTCGTCCGAGCCGCTGTGGGCGCGGTCGCCGAAGCCGCCGATGAGGAAGTACATCGGGATGAGCATGGCTTCGAACAGGATGTAGAAGAGGAAGACGTCGGTGGCCTCGAAGGAGAGGATCACCATCGCCTCGACCATCAGGATCAGGGCGAAGAAGCCCTGCGTCGGCCGCCACCTCTTCGAGGAGGTCTCCAGCGGGTCGGCGTCGTGCCAGCCGGCCAGGACGATGAACGGGATCAGCAGGGCGGTGAGGCCGATGAGCGCCACCCCGATGCCGTCGACGCCGAGCTCGTACCGGACGCCGAAGTCCTTGATCCAGGAGTACGACTCGACGAACTGGTAACGGTCGCCGCCCGGTTCGAAGCCGGCGAAGATCACCCCGGCCAGCACGAGCGTGGCGAGCGAGACGGCCAGCGCCAGCCACTTGGCGGCGGTGCGGCGGGCGGCGGGGACGGCGGCGGTGAGGATCGCACCGACCGCCGGGACCGCTGCCGTCGCCGTGAGGAGCGGGAAGCCCGCGTTGACCACTTGGGACATGGGAGTCACACCGCCCTCATCAGCAGGGTCGCGGCGATCAGCACCGCCGTACCTCCGAACATGGAGACCGCGTACGAGCGGGCGTAGCCGTTCTGGAGCTTGCGCAGCCGGCCGGAGAGTCCGCCGACCGCGGCCGCGGTGCCGTTGACGACGCCGTCCACCAGGCTGTGGTCGACGTACACGAGCGAGCGCGTCAGGTGCGTGCCGCCGGTGACGAAGACCGCGTGGTTGAAGTCGTCCTGGAGCAGGTCGCGGCGGGCGGCCCGGGTGAGCAGCGAGCCGCGCGGGGCGACCACCGGGACGGGCCTGCGGCCGTACTGGACGTACGCGAGGCCGACGCCGATCACCATGACGGCGACGGTGGCGGCGGTGACCGCTCCGGCGCTGATCGGCGAATGGCCGTGGGCGAAGCCGGTGACCGGCTCCAGCCACTCGACGAAGCCGGAGAACTCGAAGAGGGCGCCCGCGGCGACCGAGCCGACGGCGAGGAGCACCATCGGGACCACCATGGACTTCGGCGACTCGTGCGGGTGCGGCGGCTCGCCGTTCTCGTCGTTCTGCCAGCGCTTCTCGCCGAAGAAGGTCATCAGCATCACGCGGGTCATGTAGTAGGCGGTGATGGCCGCGCCGAGCAGGGTGACCGCGCCGAGGATCCAGCCCTCGGTGCCGCCCTTGGCGAAGGCCGCCTCGATGATCTTGTCCTTGGAGAAGAAGCCGGACAGGCCGGGGAAGCCGATGATCGCGAGGTAGCCGAGACCGAAGGTGATGAAGGTGACCGGCATGTACTTCCGCAGGCCGCCGTACCTCCGCATGTCTACCTCGTCGTTCATGCCGTGCATGACGGAACCGGCGCCGAGGAACAGACCGGCCTTGAAGAAGCCGTGCGTCACCAGGTGCATGATCGCGAAGACGTAGCCGATGGGGCCGAGGCCGGCCGCCAGGATCATGTAGCCGATCTGCGACATCGTCGAACCGGCGAGCGCCTTCTTGATGTCGTCCTTCGCGCAACCGACGATCGCACCGAAGAGGAGCGTGACGGCGCCGACCACGGTGACGACGAGCTGGGCGTCCGGCGCGCCGTTGAAGATGTTCGCCGAGCGGACGATCAGATAGACACCGGCGGTCACCATCGTGGCCGCGTGGATGAGGGCCGAGACCGGGGTCGGGCCCTCCATCGCGTCCCCGAGCCAGGACTGCAGCGGCACCTGGGCCGACTTGCCGCAGGCGGCGAGGAGCAGCATCAGGCCGATCGCGGTCAGCTTGCCCTCGGAGGCCTCGCCGGTGCTCGCGAGCACCGGACCGAAGGTGAAGGTCCCGAAGGTGGTGAACATGATCATGATGGCGATCGACAGGCCCATGTCGCCGACCCGGTTGACGATGAACGCCTTCTTCGCGGCCGTCGCCGCCGTGGGCTTGTGCTGCCAGAAGCCGATCAGGAGGTACGAGGCGAGGCCGACGCCCTCCCAGCCGAAGTACAGGAGCAGGTAGTTGTCGGCGAGGACGAGCAGGAGCATCGCCGCGACGAACAGGTTGAGGTAGCCGAAGAACCGGCGGCGGCGCTCGTCGTGCTCCATGTAGCCGATGGAGTACACGTGGATGAGCGTGCCGACCCCGGTGATCAGCAGGACGAAGGTCATCGACAGCTGGTCGAGCTGGAAGGCCATGTCCGCCTGGAAGCCCTCGACGGGGATCCAGGTGTAGAGCGTCTGGTGCAGCGCCCGGTCGTCCGCGCTCTTGCCGAGCATGTCGGCGAAGAGCGCCAGGCCGATCACGAAGGACACGGCCGCGAGGAGCGTGCCGATCCAGTGCCCGGACTTGTCGAGCCGCCGCCCACCGAGGAGCAGCACGGCCGCACCGAGCAGGGGCGCCCCGATGAGCAGCGCAATGAGATTTTCCACGGTCAGCCCCTCACAGCTTCATCAGGCTGGCGTCGTCGACCGAGGCCGAGTGGCGGGCACGGAAGACGGACACGATGATCGCGAGCCCGACGACGACCTCCGCGGCGGCGACGACCATCGTGAAGAAGGCGATGATCTGGCCGTCGAGGTTGCCGTGCATGCGGGAGAACGTGACGAACGCGAGGTTGCAGGCGTTGAGCATGAGCTCGACGCACATGAACACGACGATCGCGTTGCGCCGGATCAGCACCCCGACCGCACCGATGGTGAACAGCAGCGCGGCGAGATACAGGTAGTTGACGGGATTCACCGGGAAGCCTCCTCTTCGCGGCCCAGGCGCTCCGCCGACCGCTGCTCCAGGGCCTTGAGGTCCGAGAGCGCCTCGTTCGACACGTCCCGGATCTGGCCCCGCTTGCGCAGGGTCTGCATGACGGTGAGCTCCGCCGGGGTGCCGTCGGGCAGCAGACCGGCGATGTCGACGGCGTTGTGCCGGGCGTACACACCGGGCGCGGGCAGCGGCGGCACGTGCTTGCCCTCGCGGACGCGCTGCTCGGAGAGCTCGCGCTGGGTGCGGGCCCGCTCGGTGCGCTCGCGGTGGGTGAGCACCATCGCGCCGACGGCCGCCGTGATCAGCAGCGCGCCGGTGATCTCGAAGGCGAAGACGTACTTGGTGAAGATGAGGGCGGCGAGGCCCTCGACGTTCCCGCCGTGCGCGCTGTTGGCCGTGCCGAGTCCGGCGAAGTCCTTCAGCGAGGCGTTCCCGATGCCGGCGGCGAGGAGGATGCCGAAGCCGAGGCCGCAGGCGACGGCCAGCAGGCGCTGGCCCTTGATGGTCTCCTTCAGCGAGTCCGCGGCCGTGACACCGACCAGCATGACGACGAAGAGGAAGAGCATCATGATCGCGCCGGTGTAGACGACGATCTGGACGATGCCGAGGAAGTACGCGCCGTTGGCGAGGTAGAAGACCGCCAGGACGATCATGGTCCCGGCGAGGGAGAGCGCCGAGTGCACGGCCTTCTTCATCAGGATCGTGGACAGCGCGCCGACGACGGCGACGGTGCCGAGGACCCAGAACTGGAAGGCCTCACCGGAGGAGGTCGTGTAGGCCGCGAGGTTCGCGCTCATGCGTCCGCCCCCTCCGGCTCGCCCTTCTCCCCCTTGGACACGGCGACCTGACGGACGGTGCCGGGCGCGGCCCGGGTGACCAGGCCCTGGTAGTAGTCCTGCTCGGTCATCCCCGGGAAGATCGCGTGCGGGGTGTCGACCATCTCCTCCTCCAGGCCCGCGAGGAGCTGCTCCTTGGTGTAGATCAGGGCCTCGCGGGAGGAGTCGGCCAGTTCGAACTCGTTGGTCATCGTCAGCGCGCGCGTGGGGCACGCCTCGATGCACAGTCCGCAGAGGATGCAACGGGCGTAGTTGATCTGGTAGACGCGGCCGTACCGCTCGCCCGGCGAGTAGCGCTCCTCGTCGGTGTTGTCCGCGCCCTCGACGTAGATGGCGTCGGCGGGGCAGGCCCAGGCGCACAGCTCGCAGCCGACGCACTTCTCCAGACCGTCGGGGTGACGGTTGAGCTGGTGCCGGCCGTGGAAGCGGGGCGCCGTCGTCTTCTGCTGCTCCGGGTACTGCTCGGTCAGCCGCTTCTTGAACATGGCCTTGAAGGTCACGCCGAAGCCGGCCACCGGATTCTGGAAATCAGACACCGTCCGTCTCCTTTCCATCACTCGCAGTAGCAGTATCGGGGCCACCACTGACAACGAGGTCCCGGTCGTGCCGGGGCCTGCGCCGCGGCACGGGCGGCAGGGACTGTCCGGGCTTGGGCGGTACGGGGAAGCCGCCGGCCATCGGGTCGAAGGACGGCTCCTCGGCGGGCCCGGCCGCGGCCTCCTTCGCCTTCCGGTCGCGGAACGCGTCGAAGAGGAAGGAGAGGAGGAGCAGGGCGAGGACGGCGCCGGCCACATACAGCACGATGTTGGAGAAGGCGATGTTCTCGTTCCGCAGCGCGCGGACGGTGGCGACGAGCATCAGCCAGACCACGGCGACCGGGATGAGGACCTTCCAGCCGAGCTTCATCAGCTGGTCGTAGCGGACGCGGGGCAGGGTGCCGCGGAGCCAGATGAAGAAGAACAGCAGCAGCTGCACCTTGATGACGAACCAGAGCATCGGCCACCAGCCGTGGTTCGCGCCCTCCCAGAAGGTGGAGATCGGGTACGGGGCCCGCCAGCCGCCCAGGAAGAGGGTCACCGCCACGGCCGAGACCGTCACCATGTTCACGTACTCGGCGAGCATGAACATCGCGAACTTGATGGACGAGTACTCGGTGTTGAAGCCTCCGACGAGGTCGCCCTCGGACTCCGGCATGTCGAAGGGGGCGCGGTTCGTCTCACCGACCATCGTGACGATGTAGATGATGAACGACACCGGCAGCAGGATCACGAACCAGCGGTCCGCCTGCGCCTCGACGATCTTCGAGGTCGACATCGACCCGGAGTAGAGGAAGACCGAGGCGAAGGCCGCGCCCATGGCGATCTCGTACGAGATCATCTGCGCGCAGGACCGCAGGCCGCCGAGGAGCGGGTACGTGGAGCCGGAGGACCAGCCGGCGAGGACGATGCCGTAGATGCCGACGGAGGCGACCGCGAGGACGTACAGCATCGCGATCGGCAGGTCGGTGAGCTGCATCGCGGTCCGCTGGCCGAAGATCGAGACCTCGTCGTCGGCCGGGCCGAAGGGGATCACGGCGATCGCCATGAACGCGGGGATCGCGGCGATGATCGGAGCCAGGATGTAGACGACCTTGTCGGCCTTCCTGACGACCACGTCCTCCTTGAGCATCAGCTTGATGCCGTCCGCGAGGGACTGGAGGAGACCCCAGGGGCCGTGCCGGTTGGGGCCGATGCGCAGCTGCATCCAGGCGACGACCTTGCGCTCCCACACGATGGAGAAGAGCACGGTGATCATCAGGAAGGCGAAGCAGAAGACGGCCTTGATCAGCACGAGCCACCAGGGGTCCGTGCCGAACATGGACAGGTCTTCGGCAGCCAGGACGTTCGGGGTCATGCCTGCACCTCCTGCGGGGTCGCCGGGCCGATGCGGACCAGGTCGCCGGGGTGGGCGCCGGTGTCGGAGAGGACGCCGCGGCCGGCCGAGTTCAGCGGGAGCCAGACGACCCGGTCGGGCATCTCGGTGACCTGGAGCGGGAAGGTGACGGAGCCCGCGGGGCCGGTCACCTCCAGGACGTCGCCGTCCTTGACGCCGGTGTCGGCGGCGGTGGCGGCGGAGAGCCGGGCGACCGCGGCGTGACGGGTGCCGGCCAGGGCGGTGTCGCCCTCCTGGAGCCTGCCGAGGTCGAGGAGGAGCCGGTGTCCGGCGAGGACGGCCTCGCCGTCGCCGGGCCGGGCCGCCGGCTGTCCGGGCGAGCTGGGCTCGGTGGCCCGCTCCTCGGTCCAGCCGCCGAGCCGGTCCAGCTCCCGGCGGGCCGACCGCAGGTCGGGCAGGCCCAGGTGGGCGTCGAGGGCGTCGGCGAGCATGTGGAGGACGCGGGCGTCGGTCGGCGCGAGCGGCCTCGTCATCTGCTCGGGCTTGAGCGCGGCCTCGAAGAGCCGGGCCCTGCCCTCCCAGTTGAGGAAGGTGCCGGGCTTCTCGGCGACGGCCGCGACCGGCAGGATCACGTCGGCGCGCTCGGTGACCTCGCTGGGCCGCAGCTCCAGGGAGACCACGAAGGCCGTGTCGAGGGCCTCGCGCGCGCGTGCCGGGTCCGGCAGGTCGGCGACCTCGACGCCGGCGACGAGCAGCGCGACGAGTTCCCCGCCGGCGGCGGCCTCCACGATCTGGCCGGTGTCGCGGCCGTAGCGGTGCGGGAGTTCCCGGACGCCCCAGGCGGCGGCGACCTCCTCACGCGCGCGGGGATCGGTCGCGGGCCGGCCGCCGGGCAGCAGCGCCGGGAGCGCGCCGGCCTCGACGGCGCCGCGCTCGCCGGCGCGGCGCGGGATCCACACGAGGCGGGCGCCGGTGGCGGCCGAGGCGCGCAGGGCGGCGGTGAGCGCGCCGGGCACGCCCGCGAGCCGCTCGCCGACGGCGAGGACGGCGCCCTCCTGGCGGAGGGCCTCGGCGGCGACGGCGCCGTCCTCGGAGAGCCCGACCCGGGAGGTGAGGGCGTCGAGCCACTCGGTCTCGGTGCCGGGGGCGGCGGGCAGCAGGGTGCCGCCCGTCTTCTCCAGGCCCCGGGTCGCGAACGGGGCGACGGCGAAGGTCTTCTGGCCGTGCTTGCGCCAGGCCTTGCGCAGCCGCAGGAAGACGCCGGGGGCCTCCTCCTCGGACTCCAGACCGACGAGGAGCACCGCCGGTGCGGCTTCCAGCGAGGTGTACGTGACGCCCGACCCGTCCAGGTCACGGCCCCGTCCGGCCACGGCGGAGGCCAGGAAGTCGGCCTCCTCGCCGGAGTGGATCCGGGCCCGGAAGTCGATGTCGTTGGTGTCGAGGGCGACCCGGGCGAACTTGGCGTACGCGTAGGAGTCCTCGACGGTCAGCCGGCCGCCGGTCAGGACGCCGGTCCGGCCGCGGACGAGCCCGCGGGCGGCGGCCTCCAGGGCCTCGGGCCAGGAGGCCGGCTCCAGCTCACCGGTGTCGGCGTTCCGGACGAGCGGCGTGGTGAGCCGGTCGCGCTGCTGGGCGTACCGGAAGCCGAAGCGGCCCTTGTCGCAGATCCACTCCTCGTTGACCTCCGGGTCCTCGGCGGCGAGCCGCCGCATGACCTTGCCGCGCCGGTGGTCGGTGCGGGTGGCGCAGCCGCCGGCGCAGTGCTCGCAGACGGACGGCGAGGAGACCAGGTCGAAGGGGCGGGAGCGGAAGCGGTAGGCGGCCGAGGTGAGGGCGCCGACCGGGCAGATCTGGATGGTGTTGCCGGAGAAGTACGACTCGAAGGGGTCGCTGTTGCCGAGGCCGACCTGCTGGAGCGCGCCGCGCTCGATCAGTTCGATCATCGGGTCGCCGGCGACCTGGTTGGAGAAGCGGGTGCAGCGCGCGCAGAGCACGCACCGCTCGCGGTCGAGCAGCACCTGCGTGGAGAGCGGGATCGGCTTCTCGTAGGTGCGCTTGTGGCCCTCGAAGCGGGACTCCGCCTGCCCGTGGGACATGGCCTGGTTCTGCAGCGGGCACTCGCCGCCCTTGTCGCAGACCGGGCAGTCCAGCGGGTGGTTGATGAGCAGCAGCTCCATCACGCCGTGCTGGGCCTTCTCGGCGACCGGCGAGGTCAGCTGGGACTTCACCACCATGCCGTCGGTGCAGGTGATGGTGCAGGAGGCCATGGGCTTGCGCTGGCCCTCGACCTCGACGATGCACTGGCGGCAGGCGCCGGCGGGGTCGAGGAGCGGGTGGTCGCAGAAGCGCGGGATCTCGATGCCGAGCTGTTCGGCGGCGCGGATGACCAGGGTCCCCTTGGGGACGGAGATCTCGGCGCCGTCGATGGTCAGCGTGACGAGGTCCTCCGGCGGTACGGCCGGGCTGGTGCCGCCCGCCGGGCCTGACGTGGTGACGGTCATGCGGTCACCTCCTTGTGGTTGTCCGCCCAGGCGGTCGACTTGGCCGGGTCGAAGGGGCAGCCCTTGCCCGTGATGTGCTGCTCGTACTCCTCGCGGAAGTACTTCAGGGAGGAGAAGATCGGCGAGGCGGCGCCGTCGCCGAGGGCGCAGAACGACTTGCCGTTGATGTTGTCGGCGATGTCGTTGAGCTTGTCGAGGTCGGACGTCTTCCCCTTGCCGGCCTCGATGTCGCGGAGCAGCTGGACGAGCCAGTACGTGCCCTCGCGGCAGGGCGTGCACTTGCCGCAGGACTCGTGGGCGTAGAACTCGGTCCAGCGGGTGACGGCCCGGACGACGCAGGTGGTCTCGTCGAAGCACTGGAGCGCCTTGGTGCCGAGCATGGAGCCGGCGGCGCCGACGCCCTCGTAGTCGAGGGGCACGTCGAGGTGCTCGTCGGTGAACATGGGGGTGGAGGAGCCGCCGGGCGTCCAGAACTTGAGCCGGTGCCCGGGCCGCATGCCGCCGCTCATGTCGAGGAGCTGGCGCAGGGTGATGCCGAGGGGGGCCTCGTACTGTCCGGGCGAGGCGACGTGCCCGCTGAGCGAGTAGAGGGTGAAGCCGGGGGACTTCTCCGTCCCCATGGATGTGAACCAGTCCTTGCCCTTGTGCAGGATCGCGGGAACCGAGGCGATGGACTCGACGTTGTTCACCACAGTGGGGCAGGCGTACAGACCGGCGACCGCGGGGAAGGGGGGTCGCAGCCGGGGCTGGCCGCGGCGCCCTTCGAGCGAGTCGAGCAGCGCGGTCTCCTCACCGCAGATGTACGCGCCGGCGCCGGCGTGCACGGTGAGTTCGAGGTCGAGTCCGCTGCCGAGGATGTTCGTGCCGAGGTAGCCGGCGGCGTAGGCCTCGCGGACGGCCTCGTGGAGTCGGCGCAGGACGGGGACGACCTCGCCGCGCAGATAGATGAAGGCGTGGTTCGAGCGGATCGCGTAGCAGGCGATCACGATGCCCTCGATGAGGGAGTGCGGGTTGGCGAAGAGGAGGGGGATGTCCTTGCAGGTGCCGGGCTCGGACTCGTCGGCGTTGACGACGAGGTAGTGCGGCTTGCCGTCGCCCTGCGGGATGAACTGCCACTTCATGCCGGTGGGGAAGCCGGCGCCGCCGCGTCCGCGGAGGCCGGATTCCTTGACGTAGGCGATGAGGTCGTCGGGGCTCATCGCGAGGGCCCGCCTGAGGCCCTGGTAGCCCTCGTGGCGCTCGTAGGTCTCCAGGGTCCAGGAGTCGGGCTGGTCCCAGAAGGCCGACAGGACGGGTGCGAGCAGCTTCTCGGGGCTGCTGTTGTTGATCTCGGCGGCCAAGGTCATCACTCCCCCTCCTGACTGGCTGCCTCACCGCGCGGGTGGACGATTCGGTGGTGCGGGGTCTCGCCCTTGGCCAGACGCAGGCCGACGAGGGAGGCGGGTCCGGCGCCGCCGGTGGCCTCGACGGCGCCCGGGCGCTCGTCGGGGAAGCCGGCGAGGATGCGCGCGGTCTCCTTGAAGGTGCAGAGCGGGGCGCCGCGGGTGGGTTCGACGGTGCGTCCGGCCCGCAGGTCGTCGACCATCTTCTTGGCGGACTCGGGCGTCTGGTTGTCGAAGAACTCCCAGTTGACCATCACGACGGGCGCGAAGTCGCAGGCCGCGTTGCACTCGATGTGCTCAAGGGTGATCTTGCCGTCCTCGGTCGTCTCGTCGTTCCCGACGCCGAGGTGGGCCTTGAGCTCCTCGAAGATGGCGTCGCCGCCCATGACCGCGCAGAGCGTGTTCGTACAGACGCCGACCTGGTAGTCGCCGGAGGGCTTGCGCCGGTACATCGTGTAGAAGGTGGCGACGGCGGTGACCTCGGCGGTGGTCAGGCCGAGGAGCTCGGCGCAGAACCGCATGCCGGTCCGGGTCACATGGCCCTCCTCCGATTGCACGAGGTGCAGCATCGGCAGGAGCGCGGAGCGGGAGTCCGGGTAGCGGTCGATGATCGCCCGGGCGTCCTCCTCCAGGCGGGCGTGGACGTCCGCCGGGTAGGAGGGCGCGGGGAGCTGGGGCATCCCCAGGCTGATGTTCTCCGTCATCGGTCGACGCCTCCCATCACGGGGTCGATGGAGGCGACGGCGACGATGACGTCGGCGACCTGGCCGCCCTCGCACATCGCGGCCATCGCCTGCAGGTTGGTGAAGGACGGGTCGCGGAAGTGGACCCGGTAGGGACGCGTGCCGCCGTCGGAGACCACGTGGACGCCGAGCTCGCCCTTGGGCGACTCGACGGCCGCGTAGGCCTGCCCGGCGGGGACCCGGAAGCCCTCGGTGACCAGCTTGAAGTGGTGGATCAGGGCCTCCATGGAGGTACCCATGATCTTCGCGATGTGGTCGGTGGAGTTGCCGAGGCCGTCCACGCCGAGCGCGAGCTGCGCCGGCCAGGCGATCTTCTTGTCGCCGACCATGACCGGGCCGGGCTCCAGGCGGTCGAGGCACTGCTCGACGATCCGCAGGGACTGCCGCATCTCCTCCAGGCGGACGAGGAAGCGTCCGTAGGAGTCGCAGGTGTCGGCGGTCGGGATGTCGAAGTCGTAGTCCTCGTAGCCGCAGTACGGGTCGGTCTTCCGCAGGTCGTGCGGGAGGCCCGCCGACCGGAGGATCGGTCCGGTGGCGCCGAGGGCCATGCAGCCGGTGAGGTCGAGGTAGCCGACGTCCTGCATGCGGGCCTTGAAGATGGGGTTGCCGGTGGCGAGCTTGTCGTACTCCGGCAGGTTCTTCTTCATGGTCTTCACGAACTCGCGGACGGCGTCGACGGCGCCGGGCGGAAGGTCCTGGGCGAGGCCGCCGGGACGGATGAACGCGTGGTTCATGCGCAGGCCGGTGATCAGCTCGTACAGGTCCAGGATCATCTCGCGGTCCCGGAAGCCGTAGATCATGATCGTGGTGGCGCCGAGCTCCATGCCGCCGGTGGCGATGCACACCAGGTGCGAGGAGAGCCGGTTGAGCTCCATCAGCAGGACGCGGATGACGCTGGCGCGGTCCGGGATCTGCTCGGTGATGCCGAGGAGCTTCTCCACGCCGAGGCAGTACGCCGTCTCGTTGTAGAACGAGGTGAGGTAGTCCATGCGCGTGACGAAGGTGGTGCCCTGCGTCCAGGTCCGGTACTCGAGGTTCTTCTCGATGCCGGTGTGGAGGTAGCCGATGCCGCAGCGGGCCTCGGTGACGGTCTCGCCGTCGATCTCCAGGATGAGGCGGAGCACGCCATGGGTGGACGGGTGCTGGGGCCCCATGTTGACGATGATGCGCTCGTCGTCGGCCTTCGCGGCGGACTGGACGACCTCTTCCCAGTCGCCGCCGGTCACCGTGTAGACGGCGCCTTCCGTGGTCTCGCGGGGAGACGCGTGTTCGGTGGACATCAGCTGTACGACCTCCGCTGGTCCGGAGCCGGGATCTGGGCGCCCTTGTATTCGATGGCGATGCCGCCGAGGGGGTAGTCCTTGCGCTGCGGGTGGCCCTGCCAGTCGTCCGGCATCATGATCCGGGTGAGGGCGGGGTGGCCTTCGAAGACGATGCCGAAGAAGTCGTACGTCTCGCGCTCGTGCCAGTCGTTCGTCGGGTAGACCGCGACGAGGGACGGGATCCGCGGCTCGCTGTCCGGGGCCGAGACCTCCAGGCGGATCAGCCGGCCGTGGGTGATCGAGCGCAGGTGGTAGACGGCGTGCAGCTCGCGGCCCTTGTCGCCCGGGTAGTGGACGCCGGAGACGCCGGTGCAGAGCTCGAAGCGGAGCGCCGGGTCGTCGCGCAGGGTGCGGGCCACGCGGACGAGGTGCTCGCGCTCGATGTGGAAGGTGAGCTCACCGCGGTCGACGACCGTCTTCTCGATGGCGTTCCCGGGGAGCAGCCCTTGCTCCTCCAGGGCGCCCTCGAGTTCGTCGGCGACCTCGTCGAACCAGCCGCCGTACGGGCGGACGGCCGGGCCGGGGAGCCGGACGGAGCGGACGAGGCCGCCGTAGCCGGAGGTGTCGCCGCCGTTGTTGGCGCCGAACATGCCGCGCTGGACGCGGACCTCCTCGCCGTGGTCCCCGCGCTGGCCCGGCAGGTTCTGCGCGCTGAGGTCCTTCTCGGGGTTAGGGGTTTCGTCGCTCACCGGAGCAGACCCTTCAACTCGATCGTCGGCAGCGCCTTGAGCGCCGCCTCCTCCGCCTCGCGGGCCGCCTCCTCGGCGTTCACGCCGAGCTTGGAGGTCTGGATCTTCTGGTGGAGCTTGAGGATCGCGTCCAGGAGCATCTCCGGACGCGGCGGGCAACCGGGCAGGTAGATGTCGACCGGCACGATGTGGTCGACGCCCTGCACGATCGCGTAGTTGTTGAACATGCCGCCCGAGGAGGCGCAGACGCCCATGGAGATGACCCACTTGGGGTTGGGCATCTGGTCGTAGACCTGCCTCAGGACGGGCGCCATCTTCTGGCTGACCCGGCCGGCGACGATCATCAGGTCGGCCTGGCGCGGCGAGCCGCGGAAGACCTCCATGCCGAAGCGGGCCAGGTCGTACCGGCCGGCTCCGGTGGTCATCATCTCGATGGCGCAGCAGGCGAGGCCGAAGGTCGCGGGGAACACGGACGCCTTGCGCACCCAGCCCGCGGCCTGTTCGACCGTCGTCAGAAGAAAGCCGCTCGGGAGTTTCTCTTCGAGTCCCATAGGTGCCCCTCAGCCCCTCAGTCCCATTCCAGGCCGCCGCGCCGCCACACGTACGCGTAGGCGACGAAGACGGTGAGCACGAAGAGCAGCATCTCCACGAGCCCGAAAAGCCCCAGGGCGTCGAAGGTGACGGCCCAGGGGTAGAGGAAGACGATCTCGATGTCGAAGACGATGAAGAGCATCGCCGTCAGGTAGTACTTGATCGGGAAGCGGCCGCCTCCGGCCGGAGTGGGCGTCGGCTCGATGCCGCACTCGTACGCCTCCAGTTTGGCCCTGTTGTATCGCTTTGGCCCGATAAGCGTGGCCATGACCACGGAGAAGATCGCAAACCCCGCACCCAGGGCACCGAGCACGAGGACGGGCGCGTACGCATTCACGCTCCTCGCTCCTTCCAGTCGTCCTTGACCGTTGGACCGCACCGCCGGCCGTGAAAGATCGCCCCCATGTGAGGCAGTTCACAAGCCCGGCTGCCCCGCATCTTATGCCCGCCCCTCTGTGATCTGCGACACGGGGTACAGCAAGGACTTTGTGATCTCCACCACCTGACGAAGGATCATGAAGTCGGATGAGCGGTGATCTTGTTGCGCGAAGCGCCCAGGTGATCACCAGATGTGACATCCGTACCGGAAATCGCTGCTCGGAAGGGGTGCCGCACTATCAAGTGGTGGTCACTACAGGCAAATTGGCGATGGACGCCTCCGGGTGATAAAGGAACCGGCCGTCGCCCGGTCGGGGGGTCGGGCGTACGGAGGTGGACGCGTGCACGCGTTCACGAGCGCACACCGGGCCCCGGTGTGACCTGCGTCACGTCACAAGAGCCCCGGAAAGAAGGGGGCTTGGCCATCGGCGTCAAGAGGTGGTAAGCGTCGGGCAATTCGGACGTTTCATTGAAAACCCGTGATCAAGGGCCGGATGAGCCCTGCCCGATTTGCCCGTTACGGCGTCAATAAGGCTGGCACCGTGGCGGATTCACAGATTCCAAACGCAACTGTGGCGCAACCCACGTTTCTTGAAGGGAACCGTGAAGCCCTGATAGCGGTTGTACCCATGTCCCACACCGCTCACATACCCAGCCACCGGAAGCCCCGCCGCAGCGCCTCGAAGCTCGCGCTCCGCGCCGGAGTTGCCGGTGGCGTCCTCGGCACCATCGCGGTGGCCGGTGCTGCCGGGCCGGCGAATGCCGAGCCGGTGACCGAGACCATCGAAATGCCCACCCTGGGCTCCCTCGACGCCGGCACCGGCCTCGCCAGTGCCGTCGCCGCCTCCGCCGAGGCCTCCCAGCAGGAGGCCCTCGACCAGAACCTGCAGACGCAGGAGGACGCGGCGCTGCAGAAGGCCGCCAAGGAGGCCAAGAAGGCCAAGTCCGAGGCCGACCGCAAGGCCGCGGCCGAGCGCGCCGAGAAGGCCCGCCTCAAGGCCGAGCAGGAGCGCAAGGAAGCCGCCGCGCGTGCCTCCCGCGACAGCGCGCGCACCCAGCTCTCCAGCACGAGCGCGTCGAACGACAGCGGCTCCACCGCCTCGGACAGCGGCAGCCAGACGCAGGCCCCCACCGGCTCCGCCGCCGCGATCGTGGCCTTCGCCCGCGCCCAGATCGGCGACGCGTACGTCTCCGGCGGCACCGGCCCCAACTCCTGGGACTGCTCCGGCCTCGTCCAGGCCGCCTACCGCGCGGCCGGCATCGACCTGCCCCGCATCTCGTACGAGCAGTCGAGCATGGGCACCTCCGTCTCCCTGAGCAACCTCCAGCCGGGCGACATCCTGTACTGGGGCAGCCGCAGCGGCTCGTACCACGTCGCCATCTACGTCGGCGGCGGCAAGTACGTCGGCGCGCAGAACCCGTCCAGCGGCGTCGTCGAGCACACCATGGACTGGGACACCCCCTCGGGCGCGGTCCGCATCCTCTGATCCACCCGCACCTGTGCCGAAGGGCCGTCACTCCTCGGGGGAGCGACGGCCCTTCGGCGCAGCGGGCTCAGCGGCGCAGCGCCTCGGCCGGCTCGATCCGGGAGGCCCGCCAGGCCGGGTAGAGACCGGCGACGACGCCCGTGACCAGGCCGACGGCCGGGGCCGCGACGACCGTCGCCGTGTGCATCACCGGCGTCCAGTCCCGTACGAGCGCCACCACGATCACCGTGGAGACGCCCAGCGCCGTACCGACGAGGCCGCCCATCGCGCCTAAAGCGCCCGATTCCGTGAGGAACTGGACGGTGATGTGCCGACCGCGGGCCCCGAGGGCGCGTCTCAGGCCGATCTCACCGGTCCGCTCCAGGACCGCGACGAGGGTGGTGTTGGCGATCCCGACCGCGCCGATCACCAGGGAGACCCCGGCCAGGAGCAGGAAGAGCTGGTCCAGGTCGTCGGTCACGCCCGCGCGCAGGGTCCTGGGGTCCGGCGGCGGGATCGCCCTCAGGTACTCCGGGTGGTCCGGGCGCAGCGCGACCGGCGCCTCCCGCGCGATCTGCCGGGCCGCGCCCGTCGCGGTCGTGATGAGCATCTTCGCGTCGCCCTGCTGCGGCGGCCCCCAGAGCTTCTCGGCGGTCGTCCGGGGCACGGTGACCGACATCAGGACGTCGGCCCTGCGCTTCACGTCGTCGATGATCCCGGCGACGGTGAACGGCTCGTCGCCGATGAACACCGCCGGCCGGGTCTCCAGGGTCGTGATGCCGAGCCGGTCCGCGACCGACTTGCCGAGCACCGCGACCGACTGCCCGGACCTGGAGGTGAACTCGTCGTACAGGCGGCCCTGCCGGAGGGTCGGCGCCGCCGCCCGGAGCGCCCCGGGGGACGCGGCGACGACGTCGATCCGCTCGCTGCCCGTGGCGTCGCCGACCGGCGCGGAGCGGACGGCGGTGCCGGGCGCCAGCCGGACGGACCAGTAGACACCGGCTTCCTCGACCCCGCCGAGGCGTTCGATCCGGGCGTCCGCGTCGGCCGGGAAGGCGGGGTCGGCGAACTCGTTCTGGTCGCGGGCGACGTCCTCGACGGTCACCTCGGTGGCCGTGAGGATGTTGAACCGCGAGTCGATCTGCGAGGACGTGGTCGCGGTCAGCCCGAGGATCGCCACGAACGTCCCGACGCCGAGGACGGTGCCGAGCGCGGTGAGGACCGAGCGTCCGGGGCGCTGGAGCATTCCGGCGACGGCCTCGGCGAGGACGTCACGGGCGGCGAGCCGGGAGGGTTCGACCACCCGCCTCTTGCGCGGTTTTTTCGGGGAGGCCTTCGGCGAATCCTCCGGTGAGTCGTGCCGGGGTTCCTCCGGAGAATCCTCCGGGGAGTGGTTCGGGGAGTCCTTCAGGGAGTCTTCCGGGGATCGACTCACGCCGCCCGCCTTCCCCTCGTCGGCTCGCTGAGCACCCCGTCGCGGATCGTCACCGTGCGTTCGCCGCGCTCCGCCACCTCCGCGTCGTGGGTGATGACGACGATCGTCATCCCGGACGCGTGCAGTTCGCCCAGGAGGTCGAGGACGGACGCGGCGTTGTCCGAGTCGAGGTTGCCGGTCGGTTCGTCGCAGAGGAGCAGCGACGGGCGGCCGGCCAGGGCCCGGGCGATGGCCACCCGCTGGCGTTCGCCGCCGGAGAGCCGGCCGGGCAGCGCCTCGGCCCGGTGGGCGAGTCCCACCCGTTCGAGGGCGGTACGGGCCCGGGTGCGGCGCTCGGCACGGGGCACCGCCGAGTACACCATCGAGAGCATGACGTTCTCCGTGGCGCTGCGGTGCGGCAGGAGGTGGAAGGACTGGAAGACGAAGCCGATCCGCCGCCCGCGCAGGGCCGTGCGCTCTCCGTCGCGCAGCGCCGCCGTGTCGATGCCGTCCAGGAGGTACGTGCCGCCGGTGGGCGCGTCGAGCAGTCCCGCGACGTTCAGGAAGGTCGACTTGCCGGATCCGGACGGGCCGACGACGGTGATGAACTCACCTTTGCGTACGGTGAGTTCGCAGGGCCTCAGGGCAGCGACGGGCGGCGGTCCGGGGTAGGTCAGGGCCACCCCGCGGAACTCGATGACCGGGACGTCCTCCTCGCTCACGGCGACCCCTCGGTGCTGCCCGACGCGGCGCCCGGGTTGACCCCGGTGACCACCTCGTCGCCTTCCTTGAGCGCGCCGGCGGTGATCGGGACGACCTCCACGAAGCCGTCGCCGGTCGTGCCGGTCCGCACCTCGATCCGCTCCTGCCGGCCGGTGCCGTCGACGGTGGTGACGACGGTCTTGCCGTCCACGCCCGCGGAGACGGCGGTGACCGGGACGACGAGGGCCTTGCCGTCGGTGGAGGCGGCCTCGATGGTGAGGCGCACCTCCTGACCGGCGAGGCCGGAGGGGAGTTCGCGGCCGGGGTCGACGGTGAAGAGGTAGCCGACGGCTCCGTTGCCCTGGGTGCCGTCCCCTCCCCCGCCGTTGCCGCTGTTCCCGCCGGAGCCCGAGTCCTGCGAGCCGGACTGCTGGTCCTGGATCTGGGACGGGGCGTCCGCCACCGAGACCACCTTGCCGGCCGTCTCCTGCCCCGTCGTCTCGGCGAGGATCCGTACCTTCTGCCCGGCGCGGACCATCCCCTTCTGGTGCTCCTGGAGATAGCCCTGGGCCATCAGCTTGCCGGAGGAGAGGGTCAGCGCGGTGCCGGAGACCTGCGCCCCCGGCCGGGCCGTGACGGTGGCGACCCGGGCGGGGAAGGCCCGTACGAACACGACCTCGGCCGCCGGGACCATCGGGCCGGCCGCCGCCTCCGCCTTCGCGAGGGTCTCGCGCGCGGTGTCCAGGTCCTCGGCGGCCCGGTCGCGCGCCTTCTTCAGCGTCTTCGTCTGGGCGTCGTCCTTGTTGGCCGCGAGCGCGTCGCGGGCGTCCACGAGGGCGCGCTCGGCACCGGTGACGGCGGCCTCGGCGCCGTCCACGGCCGCGCCGTCGTCGTCGACGGCGGGCTTGGGGTCGTAGCCGATGGAGGAGTAGAACTCCTCGACCGCGTCCTTCGTGCCGGGCCCGAAGGTGCCCCTCTCGTCGCCGCCGCGGCCGTGGCCGAGCGCGGCGAGCGCGTCCTGGAGCTGCTTCACGTCGTCGCCGGTGGCGCCGGGCTTGAGGTCCCGGTAGACGGGCAGGCTGCCGCGCAGCACGAAGACGGGCCGGCCGGATATCTCCAGGAGCACCTTCCCCGAGCGCACCGCGTCCCCGCTCTTCACGGACACCTTGGTGATCACCGGGGCGGCGCCGCCCTCGCCGCCCGCCGAGACGGGCGCGACCTGGATGCTCTGGCCGGCCGCGACGGTGCCGCGCAGGACGACCGTCTCCGCGAGGACCCGGTTCTCGACCCGGGCGATCAGCACGTCCTGCGGCGGCGGCTCGGCGTCGGCCGCGACCTGTGCGGGCGAGCGGATCAGGGAGGTGGCCGCGACGCCGGCGCCGGTCAGGGCCACCGCCCCCGCGACGAGGGCGGCGACCCAGAACCGGCGCCGGTTCATCCGGGCGCCCCCGGCGTCGCCGCCGGGGGTCCTGGAGTCCTGCGCGATCTCGTCCGGGGGTGTCGTGCCGGGCGGGGTGTCGTCAGCCACCGACGACCGTCCCGCCGTCTCCGCCGGCGGCCTTGGGGCCGCAGGCCTTCAGTGCCTCGATCACCTTGGGGTCCCCCTTCATCCGCGCGCCGAGGTCGCCGTCGAGCGCCACCTCGCCGGTCGCCGGGTCGGGGTCCGGGTAGTCGGCGATGCCTTCCTCGCGCATGCAGGCGGACAGCTTCTTGGCGGCCTCGAGGCGGGCCGGGTCGACCGGGCCCCTCGCGGGCAGCTTCGCGACACACGCCTTCTCCGCCGCGACGATCGCGTCGGGCTTGTTGGCGTCCTTGTCGACGCGCTTCTCCCCGCCCGCGGTGTCCTGGAGCTTGAGCCCCTGGGCGCCGAGGCAGTCGTAGTAGGCGGCCCAGTCGGCGGTGCCCCGCGAGGCTCCCGCGGAGGGGGTGGCGGACGGGGAGGAGGCGGGGGCGGACGAGGCTCCGGTGCTCGGTTCCGACCGGGTCGCGCCGTCCCCGTCACTCGAACACCCCCCGAGCCCGAGGGCGAGGATGAGTACGGGCAGAGCCATGAGGCGTCTCATCAGAAACGGTCCTTCCGACGGGGATCTCCCCGTCTACGGGGCGTCACGGGAACGCGCAGGAGGGGGCCGACGCGGCGGTGCGCTCCGCCACGTACAAGGCCCCTGCGCGGTAGGTCGCCGGCGCCCGGCGGGCACCTCGACACGACGAGCATAACCGGGGCCGGCCCGACCGGTAACTGTCTCAAGGGACAGTGGACTCAGGCGAGTTGGTGATGTTCGTATGGACCCCGGCCCAGTCCGGGCCATCAACCACAGCTACGTGAAAGGCAACGACATGCAGCGCACTGCACTCCGTCGCGTCGCCGCCACGGCCATCGCGCTCGCCGCCCTCGGCGCCGGCGCGCTCGCCACGGCCGGCTCGGCCTCCGCGGCCACCGGCAAGAACGGCTACCTGGAGAGCGGCGAGTTCGGCCTGTACTACAACTCGTACCAGGGCGGCGCGGTCTTCGACCTCTACGTCTCCGACGACAACTTCGACGACGACTGGTTCCCGGGTCCGGGCAACGGCGCCGGCCAGAAGGTGAACGACAACACCGCCTCGTACCGCAACGCGGACTCGAACACCTGGTGGGTCTACACCGACGCGTACGCCGGTGGCGTCGAGGGCAGCCTGCCGGTCGGTTACTCCGGCAACGCGTCCACGACCTTCAAGAACCAGATCTCCTCGGCCTACTACTACAAGGCCCGTTGATCCTGAGGTCCGCACCACCAGCTGAACCGCCGGAGTAGCTTCCAGACCCCGGCACACGCACGACCGTGGCAGCCGTTGCTCCGCCCGAATGAGGCGGGCAGAGCAACGGCTGCTCCCATGGTAGACACGCACACGTCTCTGGAGCAGCCCCATGCGTCCACTCGCCGCCCGCGCGACCGTTCTCCTCCTGAGCGCCGCGCTCCTCACCGCCTGTTCCTCCGAGTCCGGAGGCGGTGACGGAGGTTCCGCGAAGGAACCGGAGATCGGCACGGTTCCCCGGATGCTGTCGACGACGGGCCTCGCCTTCCCCCTGGACGGTTACGCGACCACCGAGGACCAGCGCCGCAAGCTGGAGCGGGCCCAGTCACGGGTGGTCGGCGACTGCATGACGCGCTTCGGCTTCACGTACGAACTGCCCGTGTCTCCCGCCCCGAGCAGCCGCTCCGGGGAGTCCCGTCGCTACGGTCTCACCGACCCTGCTGTCGCGGCCCGCTACGGCTACATCCCGAACCGGGGCGCCGAGCCGCCGACGAAGCCCGCCGCCCAGACCCTCAGCGCGAGCGGCAAGCTCGCGCTCAACGGCCCCACCGACTACAAGGGCCCCCAGCCGGCCAGTCTGGAAGAGGCCAGGGCCAAGGACAGCGGCAAGACCCTCAACGGGCAGAAGGTGCCCATCGGCGGCTGCATCCGGGAGAGCTTCCTGACGGTCTACGCGCCGAAGAAGGGCGCGGTGGACGCCCTGTTCGTCACCAACCTGGGCATGGACGCCAACGCCCGCTCCCGCGAGGACTCCCGGGTCATGGCCGCCGTGAAGGCCTGGTCCGCCTGCATGGCCGAGAAGGGCTACAAGACGGACGAGCCCGTCAGCCCGCAGAGCGACCTGGGGCTCAACCCGAACACCTACGGGGGTCCGAAGGCGATCGCCGCCGCCCGGCAGGACGTCGCCTGCAAGGAAAAGGCCAACCTCGTCGGCATCTGGTACACCGTCGAAACCGCCTACCAGAAGCGGAACATCGAGCAGAACGCCGAGACCCTGAACCAGGCGAAGAGCGAGCTCAACGACCGTTTGAAGCTGGCGGCCACGCTGGTCGGCTGAGCCGCGGGCCGGGAAGCACAGGCCGGCCGCTTGGTCGTTTTCCGGCCGACGGGACGTCCCAGGGACGTCCCGTTCCGGCCGCGCGGGCATGGTTTCTTGACGCGATCCGGTTACCGTTCCCCTCGGGAACGAGTGCTGCGCTTCCGTCGCACCGTGCCCAACGAATGCATTCTCTGGGGGGAGACTCATGCATCGTCAGTGCCCGTACTGCCGACCCGAACAGGTCGGGGGCGACGCCACCCGAGCCGCCAGGATCAACCCGGTCACCACCGCGTTACGCCACCTGGACGCCCTGACCGACCGCGAGGTCGAGGTCCTCTGGGCGATGCCCGGCGGGGAGTCCAACACGGATCTGGCCGAGTACCTCGGCATCACCGAGCGCACCGTCAAGTTCCACGTCACCAACATGCGCGAGAAGCTGGGCGGCCTCTCGCGCGCCCAGCTCCATCTGCTCGCCCTGCTCGCCGAGGCGGTCCTGCCACACCGTCACTGTCACCACGACGTGCCCGGCCGGAGCACCGAGCTGCGCGCCCGCGTGCCCCGGCCCCTGAAGACCCGGCAGTTCGCCGGAGTCGTCAGGCACTGCGCCTGACGGCGCTCACGCCTTCGGCGCCACCTTCGACAGACCGTTGATGATGCGGTCCATCGCGTCGCCGCCCGTCGGGTCGGTGAGGTTGGCCAGCATCTTCAGCGTGAACTTCATCAGCAGCGGGTGCGTCAGACCACGCTGGGTCGCGATCTTCATGATCTTCGGGTTTCCGATGAGCTTCACGAAGGCACGGCCCAGCGTGTAGTACCCGCCGTAGGTGTCCTTGAGGATCTGCGGGTAGTTCCGCAGCGCCAGCTCACGCTGGGCGGGGGTCGCGCGCGCGTGCGCCTGGACGATGACGTCGGCCGCGATCTGGCCCGACTCCATGGCGTACGCGATGCCCTCGCCGTTGAACGGGTTGACCAGGCCGCCCGCGTCACCGACGAGCAGCAGGCCCTTGGTGTAGTGCGGCTGGCGGTTGAAGGCCATCGGCAGGGCCGCGCCGCGGATCGTCGTCGTCATGTTGTCCGGGGTGAAGCCCCAGTCCTCCGGCATCGAGGCGCACCAGGCCTTGAGGACCTCGCGCCAGTCCAGCTCCCGGAACGCCGAGGAGGAGTCGAGGATGCCCAGGCCGACGTTGGACGTGCCGTCGCCCATGCCGAAGATCCAGCCGTAGCCGGGGAGCAGCCGGTCCTGCGGACCGCGCCGGTCCCACAGCTCCAGCCAGGACTCCAGGTAGTCGTCCTCGTGCCGGGGGGTCTTGAAGTACGTCCGGACGGCGACGCCCATCGGCCGGTCCTCGCGCCGGTGCAGGCCCATGGCGAGGGAGAGCCGGGTGGAGTTGCCGTCGGCGGCGACGACGAGCGGCGCGTGGAAGGTGACCTCGCGCTTCTCCTCGCCCAGCTTCGCGTGGACACCGGTGATCCGGCCCGTACGGTCGTCGATGATCGGCGCGCCGACGTTGCAGCGCTCGTACAGCCGGGCGCCGGACTTCTGCGCCTGGCGGGCGAGCTGCTCGTCGAAGTCGTCGCGCTTGCGGACGAGCCCGTAGTCCGGGTACGAGGCGAGCTCCGGCCAGTCCAGTTCGAGCCGGACGCCACCCCCGATGATCCGCAGGCCCTTGTTCCGCAGCCAGCCGGCCTCTTCGGAGATGTCGATGCCCATGGAGACGAGCTGCTTCGTGGCGCGCGGGGTGAGGCCGTCGCCGCAGACCTTCTCGCGCGGGAACGCCGTCTTCTCCAGGAGCAGGACGTCGAGACCGGCCTTGGCCAGGTAGTACGCGGTGGTGGAGCCGGCCGGGCCTGCCCCGACGACGATCACATCTGCGGTGTGCTCGGAGAGGGGCTGCTCGGTCACGGCGGATCTCCCGAAGGGGTCGAGGGAAGGATGGGGAAATTTTATGGCGGCGGGGCCGGGCGTCAGGCCTTGAAGCCGCGGTGCAGGGCGACGATGCCGCCCGTCAGGTTGCGGTACGCCACCTTCGACCATCCGGCCTTCTGCAGCATGCCCGCCAGCGTCGGCTGGTCCGGCCAGGACTGGATGGACTCCGCCAGGTACACGTACGCGTCGGGGTTGGAGGACACGGCACGGGCCACCGGCGGCAGCGCGCGCATCAGGTACTCCTCGTACACCGTGCGGAACGGCGCCCAGGTGGCGTGCGAGAACTCGCAGATGACGACCCGGCCGCCGGGCTTCGTCACCCGGTACAGCTCGCGCAGCGCCTGGTCGGTGTCCTGGATGTTCCGCAGCCCGAAGGAGATCGTGACCGCGTCGAACACGTCGTCGCGGAAGGGCAGCTTCGTGCCGTCGCCCGCCGTGAACGGCATCCACGGGTGCTTCTTCTTGCCCACCTGGAGCATTCCGAGGGAGAAGTCGCACGGCACGACGTACGCCCCCGCCCGCACGAACGGCTGCGAGGAGGTGGCGGTGCCGGCGGCCAGGTCCAGGACCTTCTGCGCGGGACGGGCGTCGACCGCCTTCGCGACCTCCTTGCGCCAGCGGCGGTCCTGCCCGAGGGAGAGCACGTCGTTGGTCAGGTCGTAGTTCGCCGCCACGTCGTCGAACATCGAGGCGACTTCGTGCGGCTGCTTGTCCAGGGATGCTCGGCTCACCCGGCCATTGTGGCAGCCACCCCCCGGGCGGGCGGGGACCGGCCCCGGCCCCCCCGGAAAAAACCCGGGATCCGCCTTCAACCTTTTTCCGGCGAGCGCGCTCAAGGAAGGGTGACAGTGCTGACGAAGGGAGCGAGATGCCGTCACCGCTTGGCTCGGACGCCGGGTTCGAGGAGTTCGCCCGATCCGCGCAGACGCGGCTGTACCGCACCGCGTACCTCCTGTGCGGGGACGCGGAGACCGCCCGCGACCTCACACAGACCACCCTCGCCAAGCTCTTCCAGCACTGGCGGAGGGCCGGATCGGCGGAGCATCCCCATGCCTACGCCAAGACGGTGCTCACCCGCACGTTCCTCTCCGAACGGCGACGCCGACTGCGTGATCTGCTCGCCTTCACCAAGACCGGCGGGCTCGGCCCGGCGCGGGCCACCGAACAGCCGGACCTCCGGGTCACGCTGCTCGCCGCGCTCGCCGAGCTGCCACCCAGGGCCCGCGCCATGGTCGTCCTTCGCTACTGGGAGGACCTGAGTGTGGAGACCGTCGCCTCGCTGATGCGCTGCAGCGAGGCGACGGTCAAAAGCCAGTGCTCACGCTCACTGGCCAGGCTCAGGGACCACCTCGGCGAGGCACACCTCTACACCGCCGATCCCCACCACCTTCACCACACCATCGGAAGCTGAGGCCCCGAGTGGACGACGAAACGATGCTCCGACGTGCCATGGACCGGACGGCACAGGACCTTCCCCCCCTTCCCGACCTCGCTCCCTCCGCGATGCGCCTGGGCCGCAGGCGCCGCGCACGCGCCCGGCTGACCGTCGCCGGCGGCGTCTTCGGGACCGTGACCGCGGCCGCCCTTGGACTCTCCCTGTTCTCGGGCGCCGACACCGGCGTGGCCGTGCCCGCCGCGCCGCCGGCCGCCTTCCCCTCGGCGTACCACACGCCCGTGGCGGCGCAGCCGACTCCGGGACAGACTCCGCCCGAGAAGCTCTCCGACGCCGAGAGCGCCCGGCACGCCCAGTTCCAGCAGCAGGTGTCGGCCCTCCTCGACGAACTCCTTCCGACGTCCGTCACGGACATCCGGCCGGTCGCGGACGAGGTCTCCGCCTACCGGATCACATCGGGCGGCCAGGCCTTCCACGTGACGCTGTCCATCCGGCCCGCGGAGGGCGCGCGCCTCCAGGACTGCCGGGACATCCCGTCGAAGAGGACGACGTGCGAGAAGGCCGATCTGGGCGGGGGCCGGACCGCGCAGGTGTACGCGATGGCCGTGAACAAGCCCGAGACCCTGGCGTCCATGGTCGTCACGCGGTACGGCAGGAGCAGCGTGCTGCTGTCCGTCAGCCCCTCGGACGCCGCCTCGGCGCCCGTGACACCGGACCAGCTGCTGACCGTCGTACGCGACGCGCGCTTCACGGATCTGCTGAAGTACGCGGACGAGTACCCGGTGCAGAAGAAGAGCACCCCGGTCCGCGGCGGCTGAACCGGGGGCCCTAGCGCCGCCGGAAGACCAGCCGGCCTTCGACGACGGTCGCGACACAGGTCGACGCGCCGAGGCGGACGAGCGCCGCCCGGTCCGGGACGTCGAAGACGGCGAAGCGGGCGGGGCCGCCCGGCACCAGGCCGGGCAGCAGCACCAGCGGCGCCGGGGAGAAGGCCGGCGGGCCGGGGAGCCGCTCCGGGCGGCGGCCGACGGCCAGACCGGCCCGGCGCACGGCGTCCACGGCGGCCCGGCCGCGGAGTTCACCGGCGACGGCGACCGTGCCGTGCGCGAGGAGCCGCTGCACACCGCGGCGCGCGGAGGCGCCACGGCGGGCGGGGTCGGCCCGGAAGATCTCCCGCGCCCGCTCCCCCGTGATCGGCTCGGTGCCGAACTCGGCGGCCTCCCGGGGGTCCGGGTGGTACGTCTCCTCCAGGAGCTCCGGCCCGTACGGGTTGAGGAGTCCGGGCGTGAGGATGCCGGGCCACCGCCGCAGCCGGGCGTTCAGGGGGGTCCCCCCTGCTCGAGCGGAGCCGAGAGCCTGGGGGAGCTGCTCGGCCAGGTCCTCGTACGGGCCGACGGCGGCGACGAGGGCGCCGTCGACCAGGACGGCGCTCTCGGGTGTCGCCTCGGCGACGTGGAGGGTCAGCACCGGCGTCAGTTGGCGTCGAGGAGCTTCAGCTCGGGGTGCGCCGTGCCGCCCTCGATCGCCACGGACGAGATGTGCGAGGCGACGCGCTCGTCGACCGGGTCGTTCGCCGGGTCGTCGTGGACGACGAGGTGCTCGTACGTGGTGCTGCGCTGGGCCGGGACGCGGTCCGCCGTGCGGATCATGTCGATCATCTCGCGCAGGTTGGAGCGGTGCTTGGCTCCGGCGGAGGAGACGACGTTCTCCTCCAGCATGATCGAGCCGAGGTCGTCCGCGCCGTAGTGCAGGGTCAGCTGGCCGATCTCCTTGCCGGTGGTCAGCCACGAGCCCTGGATGTGGGCGACGTTGTCGAGGAAGAGCCGGGCGATGGAGATCATGCGCAGGTACTCGAAGAGCGTGGCCTGCGTCTGGCCCTTGAGGTGGTTGTTCTCGGGCTGGTACGTGTACGGGATGAAGGCCCGGAAGCCGCCCGTCCGGTCCTGCACGTCACGGATCATCCGCAGGTGCTCGATCCGCTCGGCGTTGGTCTCGCCGGTGCCCATCAGCATGGTGGAGGTGGACTCGACGCCCAGCTTGTGGGCGATCTCCATGATCTCCAGCCAGCGCTCGCCGCTCTCCTTGAGCGGGGCGATCGCCTTGCGCGGCCGCTCGGGCAGCAGCTCGGCGCCGGCGCCCGCGAAGGAGTCGAGCCCCGCGGCGTGGATGCGGGTGATCGCCTCCTCGACGGAGACGCCGGAGATGCGGGCCATGTGCTCGACCTCGGAGGCGCCGAGGGAGTGGATGACCAGCTGCGGGAAGTCCTTCTTGATGGCGGCGAAGTGCTTCTCGTAGTACTCGACGCCGAAGTCCGGGTGGTGGCCGCCCTGGAACATGATCTGGGTGCCGCCGAGCTCCACGGTCTCCGCGCAGCGGCGCAGGATGTCGTCGAGGTCCCGGGTCCAGCCCTTCTTGGTGTCCTTCGGGGCGGCGTAGAACGCGCAGAACTTGCACGCCGTCACGCAGACGTTCGTGTAGTTGATGTTCCGCTCGATGATGTACGTCGCGATGTGCTCGGTCCCCGCGTACCGGCGGCGGCGGACCGCGTCGGCGGCGGCGCCCAGCGCGTGCAGGGGCGCCGAGCGGTAGAGGTCGAGCGCCTCCTCGGGGGTGATCCGGCCACCCGCGGCGGCGCGGTCGAGAACAGACTGGAGTTCGGCCTTCTCGGTCACCGGGTGCGTCCCTTTCGGAGGGGTTCTGATCGACCGAACCAGCCTACGCCAGGGGTCCTCGCGTCTTCCGCAGGGTGTGGGTCGGCGGCGGCCGGAGTCCGGGGAGGGGGTCCGGCCGGTGAGGCACGCGCGGGAATCCGGCGAATATTCGGTGAATTACGGGGGCGCCGCGGGCCCACCGGATTTACCGGATCCGCCGGGAGAGCGACCCCGCATTCCCGGTGGCGCCGGGAAAGGCCCGCCCGGCGCACGGGAGGGCCCACCGGTATTTCTTTCCCGCCTCATTCCCCGCGGCTTCGCCGCTATCGCACGGGGGGCGGCAGGAGTTCCACCGCGACGTCCGCCGGGAAGCCGGTCGTGGGGCCGGTGCGGCGGGCGAACTCCCGTACGCCGGCGAGCTGCTCGGGGCCGAATCGGAAGTCGAGCGTACGGAAGTACCGCTCCAGGAGTTCGGCGTCGAAGGTCTCCCAACGGGCGGCCTGCTCGGCGACCTTGGCGACCTCTTCGAGGGAGAGGTCGCGCGAGGCGAGGAACGCCCGGTGGACGTCGTGGACCGTCTCGGGCTCGCGGGCCAGGAAGTCCTTGCGGGCCGCCCACACCGCGAAGACGAACGGCAGGCCCGTCCACTCCTTCCACATCAGCCCCAGGTCGTGGACCTGGAGGCCGAGCCGGGGCGCGTCGTGCAGGGAGGCCCGGAGCGCGGCGTCGCCGATCAGGACGGCGGCGTCCGCCTCCTGCATCATCAGGCCCAGGTCCGGCGGGCAGGTGTAGTAGTCGGGCCGGACCCCGTACTGCTCGGCCAGGAGCAGCTGGGCGAGGCGTACCGAGGTGCGGGAGGTGGAGCCGAGGGCCACGCGCGCGCGGTCGAGCTCCGCCAGGGGCCGCTGGGAGACGATCACGCAGGACATGACGGGCCCGTCGCAGCCGACGGCGATGTCGGGGAGCGCGACCAGGTCGTCGGCGTTGCGGAGGTATTCGACGAGGGTGATGGGCCCGATGTCGAGATCGCCCCGGACGAGGCGCTCGCTGAGCTTCTCCGGGGTGTCCTTCGTGAGCTCGAGATCGAGGAGCGTCCCGGTCCTGGCCAGGCCCCAGTAGAGGGGAAGGCAGTTCAGGAACTGGATGTGCCCGACGCGGGGCCGGCTGCGCTGCTGGTCGTCGGTTGCTTTGTCCACATCGTGAGGCTAGACCCGTCTCGCAGTGTGGGCATCGGCGGGGCACGCGCGTCAGCGCACGGAACGGAATCAAACATGCGGGTGACGTGATCTTTCCCTCTACCGCCCCGAGCGTCCTGCGTGCTACGCTCAACGCAAGTTGCAGTTTGGTTTCCCTTGCAGTACAGAGCCTGCGGAGCATGTGACCCGCAGGCTTTTGTAGTTTTCAGACTTGTTTGCAGGTTCTGGAGCAGGGCGACCCTTTGGCCCATAGGAGGGCTCATGGCTACCGGAACCGTGAAGTGGTTCAACGCTGAAAAGGGCTTCGGCTTCATCGCCCAGGACGGCGGCGGCCCGGATGTCTTCGTCCACTACTCCGCGATCAACGCGAACGGCTTCCGCTCGCTCGAGGAGAACCAGCTCGTGACCTTCGACGTCACGCAGGGCCCGAAGGGCCCGCAGGCGGAGAACGTCACCCCGGCCTAAGTTGCCCGGGTCGGCGAACGCGCACGACTAGAGCAGTACCCAAGGAGCCCCGCTCCGTGCCGCACGGCACGAGCGGGGCTCCTGCCCTTTCAGCAGCTGGGGATCACGGTCCCGTTGTTGTCGCGGGCCTCGTCGTTGCCCCAGCGCGACAGGTAGTACGCGGAGACGTACGCTCCGTAGCCGTTCTTGCCGGCGTAGACGGTGTCGAGGTCGGTCCGCAGCCACCAGTGGTTGTAGTTCCCGGAGCCGTCGCGGACCTCGGCGCCCCAGACCTTGCAGTACACGTAGTTCGTGCCCGCGTTCAGGACGCCCTGCGGGTCGTTCGTGTTCGCCTGGGCGTAGCCGGTGGCGTTGGCGAAGGTGTCCACCCAGTACGTGCCGCCTCCCCCGCCCGAGCAGCCGTTGTCGCTGGTCAGGGACTTGGAGCCGTAGGACGACGGGTAGGGGGCGAGGGAGACGCCGTTGATCACGATGGTCTGGCCGACGCCGTTGTAGAGCTGCTCGTAATGGATGTGGGCGCCGGAGCTGTTGCCCGTGGTGCCGGTGGTGCCGATCTGCTGTCCCTGGGAGACCGCGGCGCCGTCGGCGACGGAGTAGGCGTTGAGGTGGAAGTAGTACGTCTTCCAGCCGCCTCCGTGGTCGATCACGATGTAGTTCCCGGCGCCGGTCGGCTGGGAGTAGCGGTAGGCGGTGCCGGACGCCGAGGCGAGGACCGGGGTGCCTGCGGTGGTGCCGCCGTCGGAGCGGATGAAGTCGAGCGCCTGGCGGACCTCGGCCGAGTGGTGGCTGTAGGTCCAGGTCTGCCCGCAGGGGAAGGGCGCCTTGAAGAGCGGCGCCGCCTGGGCGGGGCCGGCGGTGACGAGCGCGGTGAGCAGGCCCGCGACGAGCGCGAGGAGGGTGCCGAGGGGGGTGATCCGTGCACGCATACGTCCTCCGGGACATGGCTGGAACATGGCTGGGGCATGGGTCGACGCGCGTTGAACGGACCTCAGGGTGCCGGAAGATCACGGGTCGCAGTAGCCCGCGAGAACCACACCCGTACCGCGGCGGTTACGTAGTCTGGACACATGACCGAACGCAAGCCGCCCGGAGTCAGCTTCGAGTCGTTCGTCGACAAACAGATCCGCGAGGCCGCGGAGCGCGGTGATTTCCGGAGCCTGTCCGGCTTCGGCAAGCCCCTCCCCGACGACTCGGCCCCGTACGACGAACTGTGGTGGATCAAGGGGAAGATGCACCGCGAGGGCGCTTCGGTCCTGCCGCCCTCGCTCGCCCTGCGCAAGGCGGCCGAGGACGCGGAGGCCGAGGTCGCCGCGGCCGTCTCGGAGAGCCAGGTCCGCCGCATCCTCGGGGAGATCAACACCCGGATCGCCGAAGCCCTCGCCCGCCCGCCGGCCGGTCCCCCGCTGAACCTGAGGCCCTTCGACGTGGAGGCCGCGGTGGAGCGGTGGAGGGCGGAACGTTCCTAGACCCCCGGGTCCCCGACCTTGAGGAGCCCCCATGAACAGCGCCGGTCTGCTGGTCGACTCGTTCGGCCGGATCCGCGAGGTCGTCCACGAAACCGTGGAGGGCCTCACCGACGAGGAGCTCGCCGCCCGCGTCGACCCCGACGCCAACACGGTCGCCTGGCTCGTCTGGCACCTCACCCGGGTCCAGGACGACCACCTCGCGGACGCCTTCGACACGGACCAGCTGTGGACCTCGGACGGCTGGGCGGACCGCTTCGGGCTGCCCTTCCCGAAGCGCGCCACGGGCTACGGGATGACGAGCGCGCAGGTCGGCGCGGTCCGCGCCTCCGCGGAGCTGCTGCTCGGCTACCACGACGCCGTGCACGCCCGCACCGAGGACCTGATCCGTACGGTCACGAACGCCGACCTGAACCGGATCGTCGACACCCGCTGGGACCCGCCGGTCACCCTCGGCGTCCGCCTGGTGTCGGTGATCGCGGACGACCTCCAGCACGCGGGGCAGGCGGCGTACGTACGGGGTGTGGTGGAGCGGAGGGGGTAGCCGCCGCACACCCGTCCGCGGCCGAGGCGAATTTTCCGCCTATCGGCGTACAACCTCATGATCACTTCGCATGTCTGACCGAGCGTCGCACGCATGCGCGCGTGCGACGACGTTCGGTTCTCACGGGGGAAAACTTGAACGCACCACGCACCTCGCGCCGCCTCGGATGGCCCGCGCGGGCCGATCGACGCTGCCCGGAAGACCGGCCTCCCCATGGCCGGCGGCAGGTGCGAGCAGCCGGAGCCCCAGCGGCCCCGAGCGGCGCCAACACCCCGTACCAGCGGGTCTTCTGACGCACCGCCACCGGGGCGCGCCCCTCCGGCGCGCCCCCGTCCTTCTCCCTCCTCACGAAGGATCGACCACGTGCACACCCGTACCTCGCGGCCCCGGCTCGCCGCCGCCGTGACCGCCGTCCTCGCCGTCACGGCGGGCCCGGCCCTCACCGTCGCCACCCCGGCCACGGCGGCCCCCGCGGCCGTCGCGGCCCCGGTCCAGGCCACCGACACCGTGGGCACCATCGCGGACGACGCCCACGTCGTCAGCGCGGGCACCACCGGCTACCTCACCCGCCGGACCGGCTCCAACTCCACGAACACGTACTACTGGACGAGGTTCGCGGACGGCACGACCAGGGCCCTGGACCCCGCCTACGTGTACACCGGCGGCCGCTCGGACTTCGTCGTGGCGCGCAAGCCGACCGAGTCCACCTACCAGCTGATGGACATGGCCCACCCGGAGGCCAGGCCGATCGCGCTGTCGTACGGCGACCAGAGCTACTACCTCGCCGGGGTGGCCGGTGAGTCCCTGGTCATGACCCACTACGACTACGGCGCGAACGTACTCGACGCGTTGCTCATGAGCCGCCCGGACGGCTGGTCGAGCTCTCCGGTCACCCGCGATCTGGCACTGCCCGTCGACGCGCGGAACGTGCGCGTCTCGGCCACCACCCCCGACACGGCGCTGCTCCAGTACCAGAGGGGCACCGGCAGCGAGGCCGAGCACTTCCTCGCCTCCGTCGAGCTCGCCACCGGCACCCTCACCAAGACCGTCTCCGTCGGCACCACCGCGCCGAAGAGCGGCGTCTACCTGACGGCCACCCGGTTCGCGTGGATCGCCAACCCGACCGGCACCGCCGCGCAGCTCGTCACCGAGCCGCGCGGCGAGGGCGAGCGGACCTCCATGAGTCTCGGCGCCACCTACGCCAACTCCCCGCTCGAACTCGGCATCCTGGACGGCTGGGCCGTGACCGCCGAGAGGGGCGGCGGCACCGCCACCCATGCCTCCGGGCAGTTCCCGCTGACGGCCCGCTCCCTGAGCGACCCGTCCGTCGCCTTCAGGCTCCTCGACCACGTCGACTCCATGGCCTCGGCCCCCGACGGCTCGCTGATCGTGCGCGGCGGCTCGCTGACCGGCGGCGGCGAGGGCGTGTACCGGATCGCGAACGGCGAGAACGGCACTCCGGTCGCCACCCTCGTCTCGACCACCGGCAAGAAGACGGAGCTCACCTTCGCGCAGGCCCCGAACGTCCCGGCCACCGTGGACCTCGACGCGAGCGGCGGCACCGCCTCCCTCTCCTGGTCCCTGAACCGGTCCAACGCCCAGGGCACCGTGACCCTTCGGCACGTCGCCACCGGCAAGCGGGCCCAGGTGTCCTTCAGCGGCTACGACGGCGTGGTCCGCGAGACGGGCGTCGTCACCTTCAACTGGGGCGGCCTGGTCGCCCCGGCCGTCGGCGGCTACGCCTCCCTTGCGCCGAGCGGCGACTACGTCTGGGAGTTCACGGCGAAGCCGCTCAACGGCATCGGGCCCGACCTGGTGAAGTCGGGCACCTTCAAGGTCGCCCGCAAGGCGGGCCTGCACGACTACACGAACAACGGCAGCCCCGACCTGCTCTCCCGCGACTCCTCCGGCCGCCTCTTCCGCGACGACACCGTCAAGGTCCCGTCCTCCGCCGAGGTCTACTCGCCGGAGCGGGTCCAGATCGGCACCGGCTGGCAGATCTACAACCAGCTGGAGGCCGTCGGCAACATCGCGGGCGCCCCGGCCGGCGACCTCGTCGCCCGGGACTCCTCCGGCGTGCTGTGGGAATACCTCGGCAAGGGCGACGGCACCTTCGCCACCCGGGTCAAGATCGGCTCCGGCTGGAACGCGTACAACAAGATCACCGGCGGCAGCGACGTCAACGGCGACGGCCGCTCCGACCTCCTCGCCACCGACACCTCCGGCGTCCTGTGGTTCTACAAGGGCACGGGCGACTACCGGGCGCCGTTCGCCGGCCGCGTCCGCGTCGGCGGCGGCTGGGGCGCCTACAACCAGATCACCGCCGTCGGGAACATCGCCGGCACGGCCCACGGCGACCTCGTCGCCCGCGACACCTCCGGCGTCCTCTGGCTCTACCAGGGCGCCGGAAACGGCACCTTCGCCACCCGGGTCAAGATCGGCGGCGGCTGGGGCTCCTTCACCCACCTCGTCGGCGTCGGCGACGCCGACCGCGACGGCCTGAACGACCTCTACGCCGTCAGCGCCTCCGGCTCCCGCCTCTACCCCGGCAGCGGCAGCACGACCGCCCCGTTCAAGCCGGGTGTCTACACCTCGGTGAACTCGGACGCGGCCCACTACAACTCGACCTTCTAAGGAAAGCGAACGTGAAGCACACCCGCATCTCCGGCGGCCGCCTGGCCGCCGCGCTGCTCACCCTGTCCACGGTCACCGCCGTGACCGGCACCCTCGTCACGGTCCCGGCCGTCGCGGCCGTCCCCGCCGCCGTCGCCGGGGCGCAGGCGGCCGCCGAGGCGAACCTGCCGCTGGACGCCGAGGTCGTCAGCACCGGCACCACCGGCTACCTCACGTCCCGCAAGAACGAGGCCGGCGACCCGGTCCTGGAATGGCACGCGTACGCCGACGGCTCGGTGGTGCAGGTCGGCTCCGGCCTCCAGGGCCACGACAGCTACTCCGACTTCGCCGTGATGAGCAACGGCGGTGCCTCGGTCCAGATCCGGGACATGAAGGCCGGTACGAACTGGTCCACGACGTTCTTCGACCTCTACTCCGAGTTCAAGCCCGGCGCCCAGCTCGTCGGCGTCGTCGGCGACAACCTCTTCGTGAGCGTTCCGAGCGGCACCGAGAACTACCGCGAGCTGTGGAAGCTCGCCAAGGTCAACGGCGTCAGCCAGAAGGCGAAGCTGTCGTCCCGCACGCGCAACGTGGACTACAAGGTCGTCGCCTCCGACGGTACGAACATGGTCGTCCTCGGCACCGAGATGGTGCAGTCCACGTCGGGCATGGTGCCCTCCTGGTGGACCGCGACCACGACCCCCACCGCGAACCAGGTCATCGACTGGGGCGGCTCGTCGGGCACCCGCGAGTGGTACCCGACGTCCACCGGCGCCCTCACGGCCACCCACCGGGCCGTGGTCATCAAGTCGCAGTTCGAGGGCACCCCCGAGATCTCCGTGGACAGCGGCGCCCTGCGCATCCCGCTGACCGGCGCGCTGAGCGGCGGGATCGTCGCCGGCATCGTCGGTGACGTGGTCCTGTACGGCGTCCCGGGCACGGCCGGGAGCGATGCGCTGAGCCCGCTGTACGCGCGGAACATCAAGGACCCGGCCGCCGCCCCGTACAAGGTCCTGGAGCACTTCTCCAGCGTGGCCCACGCCCAGGACGGCTCCCTGCTCGTGCGCGGCGCCACGACCGCCTCCGACGGCCTGTTCCGGATCTCCGGCGGCGTCGGCGGCGCCCGCCCGACCGCCGAGCTCAAGGCGGACACGGGCCGGTCCCTCGGCCTCCAGGTGGTCGAGTCGAAGGTCCCCGCCACCGCGGACCTGGAGAAGCCGGGCTCGACGGTCCCGATGCAGTGGTCCCTGTCCCGTGACAGCGCCTCCGTGCAGCTGACCCTCACGCACACGGCCACCGGCAAGAAGTTCACGTACAAGCCCTCGCAGCCGCTCACCGGCAGCGTCTTCGGCTACACGTGGAACGGCATCATCGAGGGCATCAGCGCCCCGAACGGCGCCTACTCCTGGCAGCTCACCGCCACCCCCACCGACGGCGTCGGCAGCCCGGCGACCGCGTCGGGCTCCTTCCAGGTCAAGCGCCTGAACAACCCGCACGACTACAACGACAACGGCTCCACCGACGTCCTCGCGCGGAACGCCGCCGGCGAGCTGTGGCGGGACGACTTCTTCGACTGGCCCGTGAGTGGCCAGCCGAAGACCGCGAAGCGGACGAAGATCGGCAACGGCTGGGGCATCTACAAGCAGGTCGAGGCCGTCGGCAGCGTCGGCGGCGCCGCCCACGGCGACCTCGTCGCGGTCGACGCCGCGGGCGACCAGTGGCTCTACCTCGGCAAGGGCGACGGCACCTTCGCCCCCCGCGTGAAGGTCGGCACCGGCTGGCAGATCTACAACAAAATCACCGGCGGTTCGGACCTCGACGGCGACGGCCGCGCCGACCTGGTCGCCACGGACAGCGCCGGCTACCTGTTCTTCTACAAGGGCACCGGCAACTACGCGAAGCCGTTCGCGCCCCGGCTCCGGGTCAGCTCGGGCTGGAACTCCTACAACCAGATCACCATGGTCGGCAACATCGCGAACTCGCCGGTCACCGACCTCGGCGCCGGCGACATGGTCGCCCGCGACACCGCCGGCGTCCTGTGGCTCTTCCGGGGCACGGGCGGCGCCGGCTTCGAGAGCCGGATCAGGATCGGCGCGGGCTGGGGCGCCTTCTCCCAGCTCGTCGGCGGAGGTGACGTCACCGGCGACGGACGGCCGGACCTGATCGCGTACGGGTCGGGCGGCACGTACGTCTACAGCTCCACCGGCTCCTCCACCGCCCCGTTCGTCCGCCAGACGACGAACCTGTACGCGGGCGAGGGAACCAAGTTCAACGCGGTCCTCTGACCGCTCGTACAACCATTCGGCCCCTTGGGGAGTCCTGCGGGCGTGGCGAGACCGCCACGCCCGCATCCCCGGGGGAGAAACACACCTTGATGCCCACTCGTACCGCCCGCCTGCGGCTCGGCGCCGCCGTGGCGGCCGTGCTCGCCGTCACCGCGGGCGGTCTGACGACCGCCGTGCCCGCCACGGCGGCCACCGCCCCGGCCGCCGTCACCGCCGAGGCGGCCGCCTCGGCGGTCCTGCCCTACCCGACCACCGGCCGCACGGACATCGCCGGAGCCGGCACGACCGGGTTCCTGACCTGGAGCACGGGCCCGAACGACGAGCAGCACGCCGTCTGGACCCGGTACGCCGACGGTTCGACGGCCGAGCCGTGGTCCCTGAGCCAGGACTACATCGGCGTGTCCCACGCCTCCGACGTGCTCGTGCGCGTCTCGCCGTCCGGCTGGGTCACGCTCCGGGACATGACGACGAGCCAGGACGTCCTCTCCTTCTCACCGGACATCGCGGGACCCGGAGGAAGGTACGTCGGAGCCGTCGGCCGGACCGTGGTCGCCAAGGTGTCCAACGCCCAGGGCGGGCACGACGTGCACCTGCTCTCCAAGGGCGACGACGGCCGCATCGCCGACCGGCTCGTGACCAAGCTGCCGGGCGACGCGAAGGACCCGTGGGTCCGGGCCGCCACGGCCGACACCGCCCTGCTCACCTACACCTCCGCCACGGGCACGCACTGGGCCACCGTGGACCTCGCCACCGCCGCCGTCACGGAGACCGCGACCATCGCGGGCACCCCGGAGCAGTCGCCCGCCGTCGCGCTCACCGGCAAGCACGTCGCCTGGCTGGAGCGCGGCACCTCGGCCGGGTCGACCGTGGTCGTCACCGAGCGGGGCCCCGCCACCGGCACCCAGCGGATCACCGTGCCCGGCGCGACCACCTCCATCGGCCTGGTCGGCAGCTGGCTGACGTACGCGCAGTCCGGCGGGTACGAGGAGCGGAACCCGTCCCCGGCGTACTCCGTGACCGCCCGCTACCTGGGCAACGGCACGACCAAGAAGCTCATGGACGACATGGCCGGCTCGGCCGTGGCCCCCGACGGGACCCTGTACGTCCAGGGCGGCACGGTCGCGGGCGGCGAGGGCCTGTACCGGATCGCCCCCGGCGCCGACGGCGCCCCGGCCGCCACCCAGGTCGCCTCCTCCGGCGTCTCGACCAAGGTCACGCTGCTCGGGCACGACATCCCGCCGGTCGTCGACCTCGACAAGAGCGGCGGCAGGTTCACCCTCGTCTGGCAGCTCAGCCGGACCGAGGTGGAGATGACCCTGAGGATCCGCAACACCCGGACGGGCGAGACCTTTTCGGACGAGGTCCGCCCGCTCAACGTCTACGAGTACGACCCGCACAGGGCGCCGTACACCTGGAACGGCCAGCTCACCTGGAACAACACCGGCGACCTGTGGACCGGCGCGCAGAGCGGCCCGTACACCTGGGAGATCACGGCCAAGCCGCTGAACGGCATCGGCCCCGAGCTGAAGAGCTCCGGCTCGTTCACGGTCACCCGCAAGCCCGGCGCGCACGACTACGACGCCGACGGCTCGCCGGACGTGCTCATGCGGGACACCGCGGGCCGACTGTGGATCCACGACACCCTCGTCTCCCCCTCCCTCGACCCGCTGACGCAGAAGCCCTACTCGGACCGGCTGGACCAGAACCCCGGGCTGCTCGTGGGTTCGGGCTGGGGGATCTACGACCGGATCGAGGCGGCCGGGAACATCGCCGGCTCGGCCGTGAGCGACGTCGTCGCCCGCGACAAGTCCGGCGTCCTCTGGCTCTACCAGGGCACCGGACTCGCCAGGACCCCGCTGGCCACCCGGGTCCGGATCGGCGCCGGCTGGAACACGTACACCCAGCTCACCGGCGGCAGCGACCTGACCGGCGACGGCCGCCCCGACCTGGTCGCCACCGACAAGGCCGGCGACCTGTGGCTCTACAAGGCCACGGGCTCGACCACCGCGCCGTACGCGGCCCGCAGGAAGATCGGCTACGGCTGGGGCATCTACAACCAGCTCACCGCCACCGGCAACATCGCCGGAGGCCCGGCCGGAGACCTCGTCGCCCGCGACAAGGCCGGCGTCCTCTGGCTCTACCTCGGCAACGGCGACGGCACCTTCGCCGCCCGCACGAAGATCGGGGCCGGCTGGGGCGGGTACGACCAGCTGCTCGGCATCGGCGACGCGAACCGGGACGGCCGCCCCGACCTGTACGCCAAGGTGAACAACCGCACCGAGGCCATGCTCTACAAGGGCACGGGCTCCTGGAAGGCGCCGTTCGGCCCGCGGAGCGCGGTCACCTGGTACATCTCCTCCCCCGACCTCACGTACGACCTCCTCTCCTGAGACCGCTCCAAGATCGCGTACAACCATCGGCGCCGATCTTGAGTCGAACCTGATGCGGCGCCGCGAAGGCGCCGCATCAGGTCTCTGGGGGGAGAACCCAACGTGAAGCACCACCCTTCGGCCCGTCGTCTCGCCGCAGCCGTCACCGCCGTCCTCGCGGTCACCGCCGGCACGCTGGCCGCAGGCCCCGCCGCCTTCGCCACCGCTCCGGCCACCGCGCACACCGCGGCCGTCGCGTCGAACACGGCGGCGGCGCCGGTCCCGTACCCGGACGACGCGAAGATCGCGGGCGCCGGCACCACCGGCTTCCTGACCCGCTCCACGGACAGCGAGCAGAAGCTGTTCTGGACCCGCTACGCGGACGGCACGTCGACCGAGGTGACCTACGCCCAGGGCGGCGGCCTCGACGTCACCGGCACCGACATCCTCGCCATCGGGGACTCGCGCTACCCGAGCCAGTTCCGCACGTTCACGCTCCGGGACATGGGCCACCCGGAGGCCCAGTCCGTCCACTTCGACCTCGGCTCCGTCTTCCCGCAGCAGGTCGCCACGTACGTGAAGGCCGTCAGCCCCAACTCCGCCCTCGTCGAGGTCACCAAGAACGCGGACACCAAGGAGCTGCACCTCGTCGTCTCCGAGGCCGGCCGCGTCTCGGAGCGCCCGATCACCGGACTGCCCGCCTACTCGGCCGACTTCTTCACCTCCGCGCCCGTCATCGACGGCAAGGTCCTCGTCGGCTACGGATCGACCCTCTCCACGACCCAGGCCGGCGTGGCCACCGGCGGCCGCGCCGTCATCGACCTGCTGTCGGGCGAGGTCAAGGAGACGTACGCCTCCGCCACGTCCGGCTACCTCACCTACCCGCTCTTCCTCTCCGCGACCCACGTCGGCTGGGAGGAGTGGTCCGAGAACGCCGGCGAGCGCGTCGTCGTCACCGTCGACCGCACGACCGGCGCCAGGAAGACCTTCACGCTGGGCAAGCCCGAGGAGACCCTCACCGGCCTGGCCGGCGACTGGCTGGTCTACGGGCAGCCGACCGCGCTCACCGACGGCTGGAACGCGCCCCTGCGCCCGCTGCGTGCGGTGTCCCGCACGACCGTCGGCGAGCCGGTCGAACTCCTCGCGTACGCCACGTCCGTGCAGCCCGCCGCCGACGGCACGCTGCTCGCGCGCGGCGGCACGATCGAGCACGGCGAGGGCCTCTACCGGATCGCCCCCGGAGCCGACGGCACCCCCACGGCCGAGCTGGTCGCCACGACCGGCGAGCCGACCGCGCTCACCTACCTCGGCGACGACGTGCCGGACGTCATCGACTTCGCGAAGTCGCCGTCGGTCGACCTGAAGTGGCGGATGAGCCGGGTCAACGCCGACGTCTTCCTGAAGGTGACGAACCAGAAGTCCGGCCAGAGCTTCACCCGCATGATGAAGCTGAGCCGCGAGTCGGCCGGCGCGTACACCTACGACGACCACACCTTCGGGCTCTCCTGGAACGGCGTCCTGGGGGACTTCGACGGTACGCAGCCGGGCAAGGCCGCCCCCAACGGCGACTACACCTGGTCGATCCGCGCCACCCCGCAGAACGGGATCGGGCCGGTCGTCGAGCAGACGGGCACCTTCAAGATCGCCCGCTCCCCCAAGCTCCACGACTACAGCGACAACGGCACCCCGGACGTGCTCGCGCGGAACGCGGCGGGCGAGCTGTTCCGCGCCGACACCCTGAAGGGCCGCGCCTCGGGCACGCCCGTCAAGGTCGGCACCGGCTGGAACTACCCGCAGATCGAGTCCGTCGGGAACGTCGGAGGCGCGACCGCGCCCGACGTGATCGGCGTCGACTCGGCCGGCGTGCTGTGGGTGCACCCGGGCACGGGCGACGAGACGAAGCCGTTCAGCACCCGGGTCAAGGTCGGCGGCGGCTGGCAGGTCTACAACAAGCTGGCCGGCGGCTCCGACCTCGACGGCGACGGCCGCGCGGACCTGGTCGCCACCGACAAGGCGGGCGACCTGTACTTCTACAAGGGCACGGGATACCTGACCGCCCCCTTCGCCGCGCGCAAGAAGATCGGCTACGGCTGGGGCATCTACAACCAGCTCACCGCCACCGGCAACATCGCCGGCGGAGCCGCCGGAGACCTCGTCGCCCGCGACTCCTCCGGCGTCCTCTGGCTCTACCTCGGCAAGGGCGACGGCACCTTCGCGTCCCGCGTGAAGGTCGGCTCCGGCTGGAACCAGTACAGCCAGATCGTCGCCGTCGGCGACGCGACCGGCGACGGCCGCAACGACCTGTACGTCTACGGCCCGAACAACACCTCGTACGTCTACGCCGGCACGGGCAACTGGAGCGCACCGTTCGCGACGCGCACCGCCACCGACGTCCTCCTGAACGGCGGCGCGGCCTACAACCACGTCTCCTGACCCCACCCCATCACCCACCGGAAGGCAGGACCCCACACATGCTGAACCGCCCCCGGTGGGTCGCCGGCGCCGT